>NZ_JAPKMY010000029.1:0-1321 GCF_026344175.1 Acinetobacter nematophilus | reverse complement strand
GGTGCAACAAACTCCCATGGTGTGACGGGCGGTGTGTACAAGGCCCGGGAACGTATTCACCGCGGCATTCTGATCCGCGATTACTAGCGATTCCGACTTCATGGAGTCGAGTTGCAGACTCCAATCCGGACTACGATCGGCTTTTTGAGATTAGCATCCTATCGCTAGGTAGCAACCCTTTGTACCGACCATTGTAGCACGTGTGTAGCCCTGGTCGTAAGGGCCATGATGACTTGACGTCGTCCCCGCCTTCCTCCAGTTTGTCACTGGCAGTATCCTTAAAGTTCCCATCCGAAATGCTGGCAAGTAAGGAAAAGGGTTGCGCTCGTTGCGGGACTTAACCCAACATCTCACGACACGAGCTGACGACAGCCATGCAGCACCTGTATGTAAGTTCCCGAAGGCACCAATCCATCTCTGGAAAGTTCTTACTATGTCAAGACCAGGTAAGGTTCTTCGCGTTGCATCGAATTAAACCACATGCTCCACCGCTTGTGCGGGCCCCCGTCAATTCATTTGAGTTTTAGTCTTGCGACCGTACTCCCCAGGCGGTCTACTTATCGCGTTAGCTGCGCCACTAAAGCCTCAAAGGCCCCAACGGCTAGTAGACATCGTTTACGGCATGGACTACCAGGGTATCTAATCCTGTTTGCTCCCCATGCTTTCGTACCTCAGCGTCAGTATTAGGCCAGATGGCTGCCTTCGCCATCGGTATTCCTCCAGATCTCTACGCATTTCACCGCTACACCTGGAATTCTACCATCCTCTCCCATACTCTAGCTTCCCAGTATCGAATGCAATTCCCAAGTTAAGCTCGGGGATTTCACATCCGACTTAAAAAGCCGCCTACGCACGCTTTACGCCCAGTAAATCCGATTAACGCTCGCACCCTCTGTATTACCGCGGCTGCTGGCACAGAGTTAGCCGGTGCTTATTCTGCGAGTAACGTCCACTCATCCTAGGTATTAACTAGAAGAGCCTCCTCCTCGCTTAAAGTGCTTTACAACCATAAGGCCTTCTTCACACACGCGGCATGGCTGGATCAGGGTTCCCCCCATTGTCCAATATTCCCCACTGCTGCCTCCCGTAGGAGTCTGGGCCGTGTCTCAGTCCCAGTGTGGCGGATCATCCTCTCAGACCCGCTACAGATCGTCGCCTTGGTAGGCCTTTACCCCACCAACTAGCTAATCCGACTTAGGCTCATCTATTAACGCAAGGTCACAAGTGATCCCCTGCTTTCCCCCGTAGGGCGTATGCGGTATTAGCATCCCTTTCGAGATGTTGTCCCCCATTAATAGGCAGATTCCTAAGTATTACTCAC
>NZ_JAPKMY010000028.1:0-1602 GCF_026344175.1 Acinetobacter nematophilus | reverse complement strand
AGGACATCGGTACTAAAGTCAGCCTGACGTACATTTAAGCCGACCTGACGGGTAATCAAGGCCAGCATGTCATCAATATGCTGATATTTATTCCAATCCAGTTGCAGACGTATTTGTTCTTCTGAGGGTTGAATACGGTAATGCTGTGCAACCGCGACAATGGCTTGTAACCAGGGTTGATAGTTGAGTGTATTATTATTCATGGCTGAACTTCAAACCCCTGAATTTGCATATTATTTAAATGATAAGCATGTCTGCTCTTACCGGTTACATTGATAAACTGTGCAATGGTGTCATAGATATCAAATCGTGCAGCTTCTCTTTCAATCCTTGAGCTTTGATATGATTGTTCGGAACTGAGTAAATCTAAAATCGAACGTTTGCCGAGTTTGTATTGCTCTTCATACAACTCACGGGTTTTGGCGGTTGAGCGTTCTCGGTCCATCAATACCCAAATTTGTTTATCGGTGTTTTCTATACTTTCACGGGCAATCTGGGCCTGATCCATAATATTGAGATAGGTGGCATTCAATTTGGCGCGTGCGGCCTGTTCAGCATAATTTGCCGCTTTGACTTGTGAACCAACAGCACCGCCTTGATAGAAATTACTCGACATCTGCACCCCAATTGAACTGTCGGTATCGTTTTCAATCCCGGTATTGGGGTTTTGACCATGCAAGGCCTTGGTCACCGCACCGACCAATGAAATGGTGGGATAAACACTGAGTTGGGTCTGTTTCTTTTGACTCTGTGCCACATCAATTTGGGCCTTTGCTGCAATCATGCTGGGAATGGTATTCACTTCAGGGTCGTCATATAAACCTGATTGCTTAACGAATTCATCAGGAATATTGAACTCGGTTTGACTGACATCAAAACCCAATAAGGTGCGTAGCTTTTGTTCTTGTTGTCTGAGGAAATTCTGTTGGGTAATCAGGTAGGATCGGGAATACTCAACATAACTTTGTGCCTGTACCGGATCTGCATGGCTGCTGATGCCTGCCTCGGCTCTTAATCGTGCAATCTCATGTAAACGGCTGACCCCATCAAATTGATCCTGGGCGATTTTTATAATATGACGATATCTCAGTAAAGCTAAAATATCTCGCACCGTTTGCGTGGAGATTTCATCAATACTGATCAAGACATTGGCTTGTTCAACCGCCAATTTATTCTGTTGTGTGGTGACACTGCTTTTGACTTTGCCAAAATCATAGAGCAATTGATTGGCTTCAACAGAATACAGCTGCCGCCCTTTATCATTTGAGGTGAAGTCACCAGTATTCATACCGGCTTTTAATTGCGGATAGTATTGTGCCTTGGCGACATCGATATTGGCATTTTGGGAAGCCAGAGTAGAAATGGTTTGGGCAATATTGGGATTGCGTTTAACGGCGATTTGCACGGCTTCTTCAAGATTCAAGGTACGTGTGGGTACTGCATATTGCTGGGCTGGTGAGGTATTTTCCAGATAAAGATTATTCAAAGATGCTTTTTGCCCTAGATAGGGTTTGACCATAGGCAAAGTGTTGGCTGTGCTTTGCTCGGGTTGGTATTCAAAGTCAGCGAGTTGCTTAAGTTGTACGGTACGGAAGGATGAGT
>NZ_JAPKMY010000027.1:0-2260 GCF_026344175.1 Acinetobacter nematophilus | reverse complement strand
ATCTGGGCAAGGGTTTGCCCTTTTTGTACAATATCGCCTTCTTTGACATCCAAACTGGTGAGTACCCCACCATCTAAGGATTGAATGATTTGCTCTTTGGAGGAAGGAATCACCTTACCTGTGCCCGTTGAGACTTCTTCTAATTTAAAAACACATGCCCAAATCAGAAAGGCCAGTAAGCCCACAGCCACGATCCAAATAATAAAACTGGCTTTAGGCAAAGGCGGTTCTGAAAACTTTAATGCGGATGGATTGCTGGGACGCTTGAGCAAATCGCTTGTCTCATGATCATGGGGGGCAGCCGGTGCAGTGCTTTGCAGTTCAATCTTTTGTTGATTGTGTTGTTGGCTCATGCTGAAGCACCTCCCGCATTCGGCTGATGTTGGGGATTTAAAATGGCATCTCGTGGTCCATCTTTAATAATCTTTCCTTCATGTATCACAATGATCCGATCCACCAGTTGCAGGACTGCAGGGCGGTGGGTTGCCACCACCAAGGTGCGATGACCCAGCCATTGTTTTAGATGTTGAATCAGGACTTTTTCAGAGACATCATCAATCGACGCCGTAGGTTCATCCAGCAAGACAATATTCGGGTTTCTCAACAATAAGCGGGTCAGCAGTAATGCCTGTTTCTGTCCGCCTGAAAAGCCCACACCGCCTTCAAGAATGGTATGGTCCAAGCCCTCTTTTTTCTGCTCAACAATGTCCAGTGCATTGGTGATTTGCAAAGCACGTACAATTTCTTCATCGGTTGCCAATGGCGCACCCAAGGTTAGATTTTCACGGATGGTCCCAAAGAATAAATGGGCATTTTGATTGAGCAGTGCCATATCCCGGCGAATATCATCAGGATCCAGCAAGGATTGATCGACACCATCCAGACTAATTTTGCCCTGTACAGGCAGTTGCATCCCGGCCAGTAATTGTAAAAGGCTGGATTTTCCTGCGCCATTGCGTCCCAGAATCGCCACCTTTTCACCGATCGCGATTTTGAGTTGGGGAATGACCAAGGTCGGACGTGGATCATCTTCAGTATATTTAAATACCACCCCTTTAAAATCATAATCGCCTAACAGCACTTTACGCTGAATCAATTGGGCACGTTCAGGGCGATCAACCGGTTTTTGCATCAATTCATCTAGGCCGTTTTTCGCCACTTTGGCTTGTTGCCAACGTCCCAGCACGCCCGTCACTTGAGAAATGGGGGCCAGCATCCGTGAGGAGAGAATTGAACACGCCACCAAGGCACCCGTGGTCATGTCGCCTTTCATCACCGCGAAACACCCCACCAAGACCACGATGGCATAGGTCAAACCTTGAATCTTTTGTGTCCATGCATTTAACCAACCGACAATTTTTCGTTGGCGCATGCTGACATCAGCAGAAACTTCATTCATGTGGTTCCATTGATTTTGGAATCTGGCTTCAGCACGCAGTAGTTTGATATCTTCAATGCCCTGCACGGCTTCAACCAAAATCGCATTACGAATTGCCGATTCACGCATCCCTTCAGTTGCCAATTGTGCCAATTTCTTTTGTACCAAGAAGCCCGGAACAATCATCAACGGTACCACCAGCAACATCACCCAGAAAATATTGCCGCCAATCAGCCAAAAGATCACCAGAAACAGGAAGAAAAACGGTAGATCTGCAATCGCACTGATGGTGGTTGAGGTGACCAATTCACGAACCCCTTCAAGTTCACGAATCTGGGAAATAAAAGAGCCTGTTGAACGTGCCCGATCTTTATTGCGAATGCGCAATGCATGACCAAATACCCGGTCTGAAATCTTTAAGTCGGCACGTTTACCGATAATGTCGGATAGATAGACCCGTGCGATTCGCAGAATGAATTCAAAGACTGCTGCGATCAGTACCCCGCCTGCAAGAACCCACAAGGTGGGAATAGACTGAGAAGGTACCACACGATCATAGACTTGCATGGAGAAGATGATGGTCGCCAAGGCCAAAATATTGGCAATCATGGAAGCCACCATAATGTCGGTATAACGCTTCCAGTCTTTTAGAACAATGTCCCAGAACCAACTTTTCTCATAAGGCTTGATGTATTCATCAACACGTGCATCAGGCACGGAGGTTTCGGGTCTAAAAATATAGACACGCTTGGCATGGGCTTGCAGCTGCTGCACACTGAAGCTTTGTGACAGCCCTTGATCACCACTGAGCTGCAGACTGACATTGCCGGTCGTGTCGACTTTCTCAATCACCGCCACCTGACCATCATTGAGTTCAACCAC
>NZ_JAPKMY010000026.1:0-2432 GCF_026344175.1 Acinetobacter nematophilus | reverse complement strand
CGATACACTTTCCTTGAAGCCTTTTAAATAGGTGGTGTCTTGTGCATGACCATGGTTCTGAATCAGAACACATACACTGATCGCACCCAAGCTTTTTAAAAAAATTGCTGGCTTTTTAGTGATTAACATTCCTGAACGGCACCTAAACATGCTTGTAATTATCGGCATTGGTTTATTTCAAGTTTCTCGTAAATATTATTTTATTTTACACAGTAATGATTTGATTTTAGCAGAATGATTTAAATTTAATATAAATTTAGCTATTGTTTTGATTGTTAATTAAACAATGAATGATAGTGTACTGATTGTTAATAAACGATTATGGATTGTGGTTTTGAAAAGGATATAACATTTAATTTAATGTTTATGGAATTATAATATATACGTTTGTATTTTAGAGATTATGTGGGAGATAAGAGATTATATGCTGAGCATTTTCTGGATAAAAAATATAAAAATAAAATAAAATTATAAATATATTCTTTATAAAAAAATACTTTTTTTAACCCATTGATATGATAATTGTTTTTTTATAAAGAAAACCTAAAAAATTATAAAAAATTTATCATCAAATAAAAAAAAGATAATGATTTGTATCATTTTTATGCTAGGATTGTGTGAGTTAAATCTCATAAAGTTAAATTTAAAGGACTTAATTTATGCGAACACATGAATGAAAAATACCTGTATTGAATAATATTTAATCTATTTAGGCTGAAGTTATCTCCCAATTTTAGTGTAAAAAATATACATAAATTTTGCTGATTTATTTTTATAAAATATTTCGGTAAGGGTGTTGTTTTGCATTTTTTTTGTTGAGGTTTATTTAGTCTATTTTTGATTTTAAATTAATGGGTTTTCTATTTTTGTAATTATTTTAATCCTTGTGCTTTATTGATTTGTACTGGATGGAATATAGATTTAATTGAATATCATATAAAGATAATACGAGATATAAATGATCTATTTTTTCATCTAAACCTGCTTATTTTAATGTTGTGATTTTATCGATTATTTTTAATGTCGGAGTACGGTGATGTCAAAAGTTATTTTGATGGTAGTGACTGCTGCAATAGGTATGACAGCCTGTGTAAGCAATCAGTATCAAAAACCATCAAATTTAAGGTTTCAAGAGAAAAGTTTGACGAACAATCAAATTGTTCTTGTGAAAAGAGATGAAAAGCTTTGTTCTGGGGATACCGCAACACATCAGAAGTGTGCAATTGATTTCTATATTGATCGTATACAAGCAGGGAACTTTTATATAAATAATACGGCAAAGTATCACTTAAAGCCTGAAGTCTATAATTTTAAAGTAAAAAATTGCAATACTGAATCATGTTTTAGCTGTGATGTTGATGTAGATGTGCAAAAGTTGAATAGTCATAATTTTTTACTTTCAGTAGATGGAGAGGGAAAACCGTTTATTTTAAATGACGGTCAGACGCTTCAATGTTCTAACAAAAGTGAATCCACTCAAACTGTCGTACCTCAAATGTAATCATACTTAATTATCGATTTATTTTTTACTCATAAATATCTCCTAACCCTCATCAAAAATTTCATTTTTGTAGGGTTTCTGCATGCATATTTTTAAGTAATTGGTTTTTTAAAAAGATAAATGTACATAATCTCCTTAGGTAAAAAATGGCTAATTTTGTTGTAATTGAAAAAGATTCTTTAAGTAAATCAACGGTAGATACCAACCATATCACTTTGTCAGAAGCATCAATCATTCATACTAAAATGAATAGAGATGATGTGGTTGAATATATTCGAGATGGGGATCATTTATTATTAAAGCTTAAAAATGGTGAAGTGATTGTTATTGAAAACTTCTTTGTAGTTCACCAAGAAGTAACTTCAGATTTAGTCTTTGAAGATGAAGATGGTTGTATCTTATATTGGTTTGATGGAGTTTCAGGTTTTAAAGAAATTACAGGGCTTGAAGTATTGTTACCTGAAGCAAGTAGTCATTTGACTGGAATGCTTCCTTGGCTGATTGGGACAGGTGTAGTCGGTGGTGTCATCGCAGCAACACATGATAATGATAAAAATAAAGAAAATATTCCCAATGGGAAAAATAGTGTTGAAGTAAAAACGGATGGCTCAATCATTGGTAAAACAGAAAATATTCCTGAAGGAACGAAAGTTGTTATTACCATTACAGGACAAGACAAGAACGGAAATACATTAAGCAAAGATATCGAAGTTACTGTTCAGCCAGATGGCAGCTATACAGCTGAAGTTCCAGAAGAATTTGTGGATGGTGATTTGACTGTAAGTTCAGAAGTTGTTGATCGTAATGGCAATACTGTTCAAGCGGAAGATCAGTTAGGTAAAAATGCGACTGATGATCCAAATACTCCAGAGGACAAAAGTGCTGGGCTTGATCGTGTAGACAGTAACATAGACATTCACATTGATAACAC
>NZ_JAPKMY010000025.1:0-2716 GCF_026344175.1 Acinetobacter nematophilus | reverse complement strand
TCTCTACCGAGATCGGGGTGTTTTTTTTATGTCTTTAAAAAAAGAAAAGCTTTTAGCATCTCTTATGCTTTGATATTAATAGAAAATTTTAAAATTGCCTTGTACAAAGGTATAAAATGCAAAGTATTAAAATTTAAAAATATTTACTATTGCTAATGATTATTATTAATAATACTAAATTTAATATGCCAAATATAAATCATGCTTTAGAAAGAATGGGATTGAATGTACAGCATCGTACAATTACAGCTAAATTTTCAAATGATGAATTGAATCATCAATTATTTTTAAATCATTTAAGTCTTTGTCATGAAATTAATGCAAAACCATACATTTGAATTCTAGTTATGATGCCTCACAGCTTGAAATTTCTGCTGATGGTGAAGAAGAATAGAAATGAAAAAAAAGAGAAGTAAACAATAACGAGGAATCAAATCATGGGACTTCCAAGCAAAAAAGTATCCAATTTAGGTGATGGTGCCGGAAAAAATAAGCCAATCCCCTTAAAGACAGCGCAAACCAATAAGATTGAAAACTCTTCGGTGACTGTTGTGGTAAAGCCTGTAGTGGTCAATGTGTTTTTTGATGGAACCAAAAACAATATGTATAACATTGACAATAAAGCCAAGTACGCAAAACAAATCGCAAAAGACAAAGATGCCTATGAAAGTTATACCAATGCTTACTCCAATGTCGCCCATTTGTTTAGTCAAAGAGATGGTGAAGACAAAAATAATATTTGGATCTATATTCAAGGTATGGGCTCGACCAAAGATGAAGCAGACAGTAAGGCAGGTTTTGCCTATGGCAGTGGACCGACAGGGGTAAAGGCACGTGCAGAATCAGCGTTTACAGAAATTCAAAAAGCCTATAACAAGTTCAATGGCGAAGAAAGTGCGCCTAAACCAACATGTATCATGATCAATGTATTTGGTTTTAGTCGTGGTGCTGCTACTGCGCGACATTTTGTGCATTTGGCAAAGTCCAAACCGAAACTGTTTAAAGGCTGGGGATTTTCTCCAAAACAAGTGCGTTTTCGTTTTGTCGGGATTTTCGATACAGTATCTTCATTTCAAACTATCGATACTAAAGCTGTTGTAAAAACTGGTGCAGGTGCACTCTTGGGTCCATTTGGACCGATTATTGGTGCAGCAACAACTGCAGCAAAACCTGACTTTGATAATGATGTTAAAGAGTTGAGTTTAAATTTTAAAGACTTTGATGCGGATGATAAAAAAATCAGCAAAGTGTTCCATATTGCCGCGGGCGATGAATATCGCGAGTATTTCTCACTGACCAATATTATGGCTGCACGGCGGGAGAAATATGGTTATGAAGTAGTGATGGATGGGGCACACTCTGATATTGGTGGCAGTTACCCGAGTGGAATAAGTGATAGCTATCATATAACAACAGACGCATTAAAAAGTTGGTTTATTGAGCAAGGTTTTTATACTGCACAGCAAATCAAGCATATTCAGAAACAAGAATATGTGGCATCACGACAGAATATTCCCAATGATTACCATAAGATTGCGTTAAAAACCATGCGTCTAATGACCCAAAAATATGGACAGATTCAATTTAAAGACGACATTGTTACTTATGAAAATAAAGGTTTAACAGGTCTTGTCAAAAACCTGATCAATAGCCATCCTAAGACTGTACTCAACAATGTGGTGTGGGGCAGCGTTCTGGATCTACGTTTAAAAGACCAAGGACAAATCCGAAACTTACGCAATCAATACTTGCACTGGTCTGCTAGAAAAACCTATGAGGGTGGGATGACCGAAGATTTAGGCTACAGTATACGTTTAAAGAACGGACTGCCGTATCGGAAAATCCATAATGGTTAAAACAAAAAAGTTTAATTTTTTACTTGCCAGCCTATTGCTGATCATTTTACTGACTTTGGCAGCCTATGTTTATCGAGTATATGATATGAATAAAGTACAAGAAATAAATGGGGTGTAAGTACATCTTCTGCGTATTTAACGAGTCATAAAGATTCACGACGAGAAGTTTATATTAATTCACATATTGTAAAATCTCCCGTAGATGAAAATATGCGCACTGCGTTTTATTTGGCCGATGGGACATGGCTAAGAACGCTGGATGGTTCTAGTGGTCGATGGGGAGTTGGGGGGACACCATTGGGTGGAAACTCCTTTAAACAGCCCTTACCTGAAGTATTACATTTGACTTTTTTTGACAGTATTGATAACCAGTTTTATCAGCTGATCCAACCCTTACCAAAAGACAAGATTCAACGCTTATTTACCACAATATATAAAGGTATGGGGGATGAGCAAGAGGATAGCCCACCTAAAGTATATGATACTTTTGATATTGGTTTTGCGCCCAAAGGCTGGATTATTTTATTTGCAGTAGGTCCTGGGATCCGAGAAGAAATTGGTTCATGGCAAGCCAAGAAAATCGAGGGTGATTATACCCAGACTGTGGGTTTAACACAGACTGGAAATTTAGAATATCTTAAAACGCATGATGTTCGTGCAGACGATGTAAAAACAGCATTTGAAGGCTTTAAACGACGAAATCCCGAGCTGTATAAGCGCTGGATGGAGGGCAGTTTTAAAGTCAGTGCAGACTGGTACAAAATGTTGCAGACCAAATATCCATGGAATCTTGAGGTCACTGCACCTGATGGTGAGTGGTCAGGCGAGTACTATGCTGAATATGTCAATACAGAACGTTT
>NZ_JAPKMY010000024.1:0-2893 GCF_026344175.1 Acinetobacter nematophilus | reverse complement strand
TGTATAGTCAAGCCTCACGAGCAATTAGTATTGGTCAGCTTCATGCGTCACCGCACTTCCACATCCAACCTATCAACGTCGTAGTCTTCAACGGCTCTTTAGTGGAGATAAACTCCAAGGGAAATCTAATCTTGAGGTAGGCTTCCCGCTTAGATGCTTTCAGCGGTTATCCCTTCCGAACATAGCTACCCGGCGATGCGACTGGCGTCACAACCGGTACACCAGAGGTTCGTCCACTCTGGTCCTCTCGTACTAGGAGCAGATCCTCTCAAATTTCCAACGCCCACGGTAGATAGGGACCGAACTGTCTCACGACGTTCTAAACCCAGCTCGCGTACCTCTTTAAATGGCGAACAGCCATACCCTTGGGACCTGCTTCAGCCCCAGGATGAGATGAGCCGACATCGAGGTGCCAAACACCGCCGTCGATATGAACTCTTGGGCGGTATCAGCCTGTTATCCCCAGAGTACCTTTTATCCGTTGAGCGATGGCCCTTCCATACAGAACCACCGGATCACTAAGACCTACTTTCGTACCTGCTCGACTTGTGGGTCTCGCAGTTAAGCGCGCTTTTGCCTTTATACTCTACGCGTGATTTCCGACCACGCTGAGCGCACCTTCGTACTCCTCCGTTACTCTTTAGGAGGAGACCGCCCCAGTCAAACTACCCACCAGACATGGTCCTCGTCCCGGATAACGGGACAGAGTTAGAACCTCAATATTACCAGGGTGGTATTTCAAGGATGGCTCCATAGTAACTGGCGTCACTACTTCAAAGCCTCCCACCTATCCTACACAAGTAAGATCAAAGTTCAATGTCAAGCTGCAGTAAAGGTTCACGGGGTCTTTCCGTCTAGCCGCGGGTACACCGCATCTTCACGGCGATTTCGATTTCACTGAGCCTCTGCTGGAGACAGCGCCCCCATCATTATGCCATTCGTGCAGGTCGGAACTTACCCGACAAGGAATTTCGCTACCTTAGGACCGTTATAGTTACGGCCGCCGTTTACTGGGGCTTCGATCAAGAGCTTCGCTTACGCTAACCCCATCAATTAACCTTCCAGCACCGGGCAGGCATCACACCCTATACGTCCACTTTCGTGTTTGCAGAGTGCTATGTTTTTAATAAACAGTTGCAGGGGCCTGGTTTCTGTGGCTGCCAATAGCTCAAGGAGCAAGTCCTATCACCGTCAGCAGCGTACCTTCTCCCGAAGTTACGGTACCATTTTGCCTAGTTCCTTCAGCAGAGTTCTCTCAAGCGCTTTGGTCTACTCGACCTGACCACCTGTGTCGGTTTCGGGTACGATTCCTGTGTAACTGAAGCTTAGAGACTTTTCCTGGAAGCATAGTATCAGCCACTTCACGAGTAAACTCGCTTGCTATCAGTTCTCAGCATAGAGCACCCCGGATTTGCCTAAGATGCATGCCTACAACCTTCCACCTGGACAACCAACGCCAGGCTGACTTAACTTTCTCCGTCCTCTCATCGCATTACACAGAAGTATTGGAATATTAACCAATTTCCCATCGACTACGCCTCTCGGCCTCGCCTTAGGGGTCGACTCACCCAGCCCCGATTAACGTTGGACTGGAACCCTTGGTCTTTCAGCGAACGGGTTTTTCACCCGTTTTGTCGTTACTCACGTCAGCATTCGCACTTCTGATACCTCCAGCATACTTCTCAATACACCTTCATCGGCTTACAGAACGCTCCCCTACCACGTATACTTACGTATACATCCGCAGCTTCGGCATATAGTTTTAGCCCCGTTACATCTTCCGCGCAGGCCGACTCGACTAGTGAGCTATTACGCTTTCTTTAAAGGGTGGCTGCTTCTAAGCCAACCTCCTAGCTGTCTATGCCTTCCCACATCGTTTCCCACTTAACTATAATTTTGGGGCCTTAGCTGGCGGTCTGGATTGTTTTCCTCTTGACTACGGACGTTAGCACCCGCAGTCTGTCTCCCGGATAGTACTCATAGGTATTCGGAGTTTGCATCGGTTTGGTAAGTCGGGATGACCCCCTAGCCGAAACAGTGCTCTACCCCCTATGGTATTCGTCCGAGGCGCTACCTAAATAGCTTTCGGGGAGAACCAGCTATCACCGAGTTTGATTAGCCTTTCACCCCTATCCACAAGTCATCCCCTGGCTTTTCAACGACAGTGGGTTCGGTCCTCCAGTTAGTGTTACCCAACCTTCAACCTGCTCATGGATAGATCACCCGGTTTCGGGTCTATACCCAGCAACTATACGCCCTATTAAGACTCGATTTCTCTACGGCTCCCCTATACGGTTAACCTTGCTACTGAATATAAGTCGCTGACCCATTATACAAAAGGTACGCAGTCACCAAACATGTTGGCTCCCACTGCTTGTATGCATGCGGTTTCAGGATCTATTTCACTCCCCTCACAGGGGTTCTTTTCGCCTTTCCCTCACGGTACTGGTTCACTATCGGTCAGTCAGGAGTATTTAGCCTTGGAGGATGGTCCCCCCATATTCAGACAAGGTTTCACGTGCCTCGCCCTACTCGTCATCATTATATGTGCACTTTCGTGTACGGGACTATCACCCTCTACGGTAGCACTTCCCAGAGCTTTCCGCTAATACACATATAACTTAATGGGCTGATCCCCGTTCGCTCGCCGCTACTGAGGGAATCTCAATTGATTTCTTTTCCTAAGGGTACTGAGATGTTTCACTTCCCCTCGTTCGCCTCGCATGACTATGTATTCATCATGCGATACCTACCTTATGGTAAGTGGGTTTCCCCATTCAGAAATCTCCGGATCACAGGATATTTGCCGCCTCCCCGAAGCTTATCGCAGGCTATTACGTCTTTCTTCGCCTCTGACTGCCAAGGCATCCACCACATGCACTTAATTACTTGA
>NZ_JAPKMY010000023.1:0-3179 GCF_026344175.1 Acinetobacter nematophilus | reverse complement strand
GTGGTTGAACTCAATGATGGTCAGGTGGCGGTGATTGAGAAAGTCGACACGACTGGCAATGTCAGTCTGCAGCTCAGTGGTGATCAAGGGCTGTCACAAAGCTTCAGTGTGCAGCAGCTGCAAGCCCATGCCAAGCGTGTCTATATTTTTAGACCCGAAACCTCCGTGCCTGATGCACGTGTTGATGAATACATCAAGCCTTATGAGAAAAGTTGGTTCTGGGACATTGTTCTAAAAGACTGGAAGCGTTATACCGATATCATGGTGGCTTCCATGATTGCCAATATTTTGGCCTTGGCGACCATCATCTTCTCCATGCAAGTCTATGATCGTGTGGTACCTTCTCAGTCCATTCCCACTTTGTGGGTTCTTGCAGGCGGGGTACTGATCGCAGCAGTCTTTGAATTCATTCTGCGAATCGCACGAGTCTATCTATCCGACATTATCGGTAAACGTGCCGACTTAAAGATTTCAGACCGGGTATTTGGTCATGCATTGCGCATTCGCAATAAAGATCGGGCACGTTCAACAGGCTCTTTTATTTCCCAGATTCGCGAACTTGAAGGGGTTCGTGAATTGGTCACCTCAACCACCATCAGTGCGATTGCGGATCTACCGTTTTTCTTCCTGTTTCTGGTGATCTTTTGGCTGATTGGCGGCAATATTTTCTGGGTGATGTTGCTGGTGGTACCGTTGATGATTGTTCCGGGCTTCTTGGTACAAAAGAAATTGGCACAATTGGCGACGGAAGGGATGCGTGAATCCGCAATTCGTAATGCGATTTTGGTTGAAGCCGTACAGGGCATTGAAGATATCAAACTACTGCGTGCTGAAGCCAGATTCCAAAATCAATGGAACCACATGAATGAAGTTTCTGCTGATGTCAGCATGCGCCAACGAAAAATTGTCGGGTGGTTAAATGCATGGACACAAAAGATTCAAGGTTTGACCTATGCCATCGTGGTCTTGGTGGGGTGTTTCGCGGTGATGAAAGGCGACATGACCACGGGTGCCTTGGTGGCGTGTTCAATTCTCTCCTCACGGATGCTGGCCCCTATTTCTCAAGTGACGGGCGTGCTGGGACGTTGGCAACAAGCCAAAGTGGCGAAAAACGGCCTAGATGAATTGATGCAAAAACCGGTTGATCGCCCTGAACGTGCCCAATTGATTCAGCGTAAAGTGCTATTAGGCGATTATGATTTTAAAGGGGTTGTATTTAAATATACTGAAGATGATCCACGTCCGACCTTGGTCATTCCCCAACTCAAAATCGCAGTCGGTGAAAAGGTGGCAATTCTGGGACGCAATGGCGCAGGGAAATCCAGTCTTTTACAATTACTGGCCGGGATGCAATTGCCTGTACAGGGCAAAATTAGTCTGGATGGTGTCGATCAATCCTTGCTGGATCCTGATGATATTCGCCGGGATATGGCACTGCTCAATCAAAATGCCCATTTATTCTTTGGGACCATCCGTGAAAATCTAACCTTGGGTGCGCCATTGGCAACCGATGAAGAAATTGTGCGCGCTTTGCAAATCACCAATGCACTGGACATTGTTGAGCAGAAAAAAGAGGGCTTGGACCATACCATTCTTGAAGGCGGTGTGGGCTTTTCAGGCGGACAGAAACAGGCATTACTGCTGACCCGCTTATTGTTGAGAAACCCGAATATTGTCTTGCTGGATGAACCTACGGCGTCGATTGATGATGTCTCTGAAAAAGTCCTGATTCAACATCTAAAACAATGGCTGGGTCATCGCACCTTGGTGGTGGCAACCCACCGCCCTGCAGTTCTGCAACTGGTGGATCGGATCATTGTGGTACATGAAGGAAAGATTATTAAAGATGGACCACGAGATGCCATTTTAAATCCCCAACATCAGCCGAATGCGGGAGGTGCTTCAGCATGAGCCAACAACACAATCAACAAAAGATTGAACTGCAAAGCACTGCATCGGCTGCCCCCCATGATCATGAGACAAGCGATCTGCTCAAGCGTCCCAGCAATCCATCCGCATTAAAGTTTTCAGAACCGCCTTTGCCTAAAGCCAGTTTTATTATTTGGATCGTGGCTGCGGGCTTACTGGCCTTTCTGATTTGGGCATGTGTTTTTAAATTAGAAGAAGTCTCAACGGGCACAGGTAAGGTGATTCCTTCCTCCAAAGAGCAAATCATTCAATCCTTAGATGGTGGAGTACTCACCAGTTTGGATGTCAAAGAAGGCGATATTGTACAAAAAGGGCAAACCCTTGCCCAGATTGACCCCACCCGATTCGAGTCACAGGTCGGAGAAAGCCAGAGCAAATTACTGGCAACCCAGGCCACCGCGGCACGTTTGGAAGCAGAAGTGAATGGTACACCGCTACGCTTCCCCAAAGAGGTGCTGGCCATACCTGCCTTGGTTCGAGAGGAAACGGCACTGTATACCTCTCGTCGTGCCAATCTGGATGAGTCCATCACCGGGCTAAAACATGCCTTGTCCTTGGTACAAAATGAATTGCAAATGACTCAACCGTTGGTGGTCAAAGGTGCGGCATCTGAAGTTGAAGTGTTGCGTCTGAAACGTGATATCAATAACTTTGAAAACCAGATCAATGATAAGCGGAATGACTACTATGTAAAGTCACGTGAAGAGTTGGCAAAAGCCAATGCGGATATTCAGTCTTTACAGCAAATCGTGGCAGGACGAAACGACTCGGTCAAACGTTCAACCTTTAAAGCGCCTGTTCGCGGTGTGGTGAAAGAGATTGCCGTAACCACCATCGGTGGGGTTGTACCACAGAATGGAAAGTTGATGACCATTGTACCGATTGATGAACAGTTATTGATTGAAGCGCGGATCTCGCCACGGGATATTGCGTTTATTCATCCGGGACAACCGGCTTTAGTGAAAATCACGGCCTATGACTATTCCATTTATGGTGGCTTGGAAGGTAAAGTGACGGTGATTTCACCCGATACCATCCGTGATGAAGTGAAACAGGATCAGTTTTATTATCGTGTCTATATTCGAACCAATACAGATAAATTGGTGAACAAAGCGGGTAAGTCTTTTTCGATTACCCCGGGTATGGTGGCAACTGTTGATATTCGTACCGGTCAGAAAACCATTATTGAATACTTGTTGAAACCTTTCAATAAAGCCAAGGAAGCATTAAGAGAGCGTTAATTTTTTAGG
>NZ_JAPKMY010000022.1:0-10849 GCF_026344175.1 Acinetobacter nematophilus | reverse complement strand
GTCTCTACCGAGATCGGGGTGTTTTTTATTTTATGCATGATGGAAAATAAAAAGATGAAATAAAAGATAAAAAGCAAAGAACAAGATATATAACATCACTGTTTTAAGAACATATTTATTGAAGCGGATGTGATGGAATTATTCTACATCATTGAGGCACGCTATACTTTGTGCTAAAAAAGAAACAGTAATGATAAGAAAATAATGGATATGCTCATTTTTCAATTTTTCTTTACCGATTATGACGGTGAAGAGGTTTTACCTGCTCAAACACAATATGCATCTATAGATGAAATCATCGAACTTATGCAATCGGTTTTAATTCGGCCAGAAAATTTTTTAGGAATTGTTGATAAAAATGATCGAACCTTGCAGTTTATTGTGAACTCTGACTATTCATTAGACGCAGATATTCCTATACCTGATCAAAAAGGATCTTATACAAAAAGATTAAGTTTAGAAGAAGCCATTAAGGTCGTGCAGCAACAGACTCAACTCATCCAAGTTGATGCCATTGAAGACATGACTTTTATGAAATGGTAAATATTTAACTGATAATTTAATTCAACAGTTCGGTAGAAAACTAAAAAACCTCAGACATCCTTGCCTGAGGTTTTTTATATTGGCTATAGGGTATAAGTCCTGATATACCTTCTGCAATCCTGCATCTAAAGTTTTTTTTCTTATTTTAATGAAAACTTCCTGTTTTATTTTATACGTAAATTTTATAAAAATTGACATGTACAAAGTATATGGAGAATGCTGGCTCAGCATTCAAAGTTTTGTTCTCGTTCATTAAAAGTGTGCATTTAAGCCAATATATGGACCTTTAAAATCTAACTTGTACTTAATATCATCTTTATCTGCATCAATATTCATATAGCGATATCCGACTTTAGCACCGACATCTAAAAGTAAACTTTGTACAAAGTTATATTGAAGTTCAGCTTGTACGTCTGTTAATTTACTATCCCCATTACGCCCAAGGATCATTTCCCCTTTGGTGCTTAAACCTGTAAACGGTAGTTTTCCGCCTATAGACGCATAGGCAATAGGTAAATTACCAGACATAGTATAATTCACGTATTGAAGTGCATCATATTGTTTAATATCGCTATTGATGTTTGCGAGACCAAAACCTATATCAGCACTCACAATATTATCAAGTATCTCATAGTATAAAATATAATCAGTGTTGGTGAATTCAACTTTATCAGAACTAAATGCACCCGCATGATTGTCCGTGGTACTGTCTATATTGGTATATTTAATTTTTACATTGGGTAAAAATGGGACAGGATGTTCAAATGCGAGTGAAGCTTGAATGCCATTATCCCGATCAATATCATTATTACCGCTTAATGGTTTGGTATTTTCAATTTTTCCATCGTAAGACCAGTAACTAACATCACCTGTTAAACCGATAAAATCAGCTTGGGCCAATGAGCTTAACCCCAGCGCTGCAATAAATAATGGCAATTGAATAGATTTCATATTTCCTTCTTGATGAAATAATTTTTCATCTGATATTTTTGTTACTTAAATAGGATTCAATACAACATAAACTGTGGGCATGATATAGGGGTTTATCAAATTTTGCATTATTAAAAAAGATGAAATCGAGGATGTAACATGAGTGAGACTATTGATGATACAGTGAGTGAACTACCACTTTATGTCGCAAATAAAGCAGTAAAATCAGGGCAATGGCTTGAAGTTTATGACAAATTTTCTGGAAATATATATGCAAAAGTTGCATTGGCTGATGCAAAAATTTTAGAAAAATCGATCAGTGCTGCTGTGAAAGCTGAGAAGGAAATGGCAGCACTTAAGCCCTTTCAAAAGCAGAACATTCTCCTACATTGTGTCAGCCGATTTAAACAACTTCGTGAGCAATTAACGCAACTTCTAATAATTGAAGGTGGAAAGCCGAAGCAGGCTGCCGCAGCAGAAGTTGAAAGGTTGATTAATACTTTTCAGATTGCGGCAGATGCTGTATCAAGTATCAGTGATGGACATTTAATCCCCTTGGCTGTAACGCCTACTGCATCTCATTATCGCGGAATGGTACAACATGTTCCAATTGGTGCAATATCTTTGATTAGCCCTTTTAATTTTCCGTTGAATTTAACGGCACATAAAATTGCCCCTGCGATTGCCGCAGGTTGTCCATTTGTACTTAAACCTGCAAGTTTGACACCCATTTCAGCATTGAAGATTGCAGAAGTTTTGGCAGAAACGGATTTACCTAAAGGTGCATTTTCAGTTTTGCCATGTCCACGCGAACATGCCGATGTATTGGTGACCGATGATCGCTTTAAATTATTAAGCTTTACTGGTTCTGATCAAGTGGGGTGGGATATGAAAGCGCGGGCAGGTCATAAAAAAGTTACCTTAGAGTTGGGTGGAAATGCTGCAGTTCTGATTGAACCAGACACAGAAATAAATGATGTGTTGATCGATCGTGTAATAAGTGGTGCATATAGCCATGCAGGTCAAGTCTGTATTAGTGTGCAACGTATCCTTGTTCATACTGATATTTATACAGAATTTAAGAAAAAATTCGTAGCGAAACTGAAAAAGATCCATGCAGCAGATCCACGCTTAGAAAGCACCATAGTGGGACCAATGATTAAAGAATCAGAAGCAGTTCGATTAAAGAAATGGCTTGATAAAGCGGAGAAAAAAGGTGCAAAAATTTTACTTGGTGGTACCTTAACAGGCGTTTTATTCGAACCCACATTAATTGAAAATGTTGATGATTCACTCGAGATTTACCAAAATGAGGCTTTCGGTCCTGTGGCAATTTTAGAAAAATATAAAAATTTTGAGAAAGGTGTAGAAACGATCAATAAAAGCCGTTTTGGTTTACAGGCAGGGGTGTATACCCAAAATCTTAATAAAATGCTTTACGCATGGGATCATTTAGAAGTAGGTGGAGTGATCATCAATGATATACCAACGTTTAGAGTTGATAATATGCCGTATGGCGGTGTTAAAGATTCAGGTCTAGGGCGTGAAGGTATTCAATATGCAATTCGTGATATGCAGGAAGAACGGTTGCTTGTGATCAAACAATAAGCCATATTAAAAGGGGCTTCGGCTCCTTGTTTTGTTAATTTTAAAAGAGTTAAAAATGATAATAAAAGTTTTCCATCAGTTCATTTTATGGTTTTTTCTTGCATTACTGAGTCTACAAACTTGGGCATTTCAGGCTGAAAAATTGGTGAATGATGCACGTTCACAAATCTGGAAAACCTTATATTACGATCCAAGTTATACCCAACTCAAATACCCAATGGGTGATGTACCATTGGTCAAAGGCGTGTGTACTGATGTAGTTATTCGCGCTTTACGCCATCAAGGGATTGATCTGCAAAAACAAATTCATGAAGATATGCGCAGCAATTTTAAAAAATATCCGCAAAAATGGGGTCTAAAAACCACAGATAGAAATATTGATCATCGGCGTGTACCCAATATTATGACCTATTTTCAGCGACAAGGTTATCAAGTCAGCGATCAGAAATATCAGGCTGGAGATATTGTTACTTGGGATTTGGGGAAGGGGTTAACCCACATTGGTATCATTTCAGATAAAACAACGATGCTATCCAAAACACCTTTGGTGATTCATAACATCGGCTATGGAACACGTGAAAATGATATTTTATTTAGCTATAAAATCATTGGGCATTATCGTTTACCCAAAAACCTAAGCCCATAGTAGATCATTTTCACAAAGTAGTTTCGGTATATCTGAGTGCGGTTTAAATTTATAAATTTTGATTGGCGCAGGTGATAAACGATCCTTCACTGCAAACAAAACAAAATTTTGTACATACGCAGATGGAAAAACACTAAAAAACAGTTCATTGAGACCTGTAACTTGTATTGCCGAATATCCCTACAGCTCATCATAGAAAGCTCATCGATGACTTATGAATATAAAACGTGGGCGAGTTTACATGAGGATCAACATATGCCGTGATTATGATGGCTTATTTTTTTAATCCTATATGAAGCCGAATAGATTGAAATGATCAAACGAGTCAATTGTGCATAAGACGATCACTCATGAAATTTGATAAAAAATAGCCATGGGTGATAAACGGTATAAAAAATTAAACAAAATATTCACAAATTACAGAAAAAGCCAAGCAAAACGGGTATTGTGGTTCCATTAAACAGTTGTTTTGTTGAAGTGCTTTAACCAAGAAAATTCTACATAGCAACTGGTTTGGAATAACAACAAAGTGCTCAAAAGGTGCTGTTTTATTCGAACAACAAAATTTTAAAATTGGTACTTCTTTTGCTCGCAGATGACAATGAAAAAAAGCAGCATTAGAGGACATCTACAGAATTAGGTGTTTTATGACAGAATCTCGTGAAAACTGGACATCACGATCAGGTTTTATTATTGCGGCGGTTGGATCAGCTGTTGGTTTAGGAAATATTTGGCGTTTTCCATATGTCGCTTATGAAAACGGTGGCGGTGCGTTTTTAATTCCTTATTTGATTGCGTTGATTACCGCTGGTTTACCGTTGTTATTTTTAGATTATGCGACAGGACATAAAAGTAATAATTCACCGCCTAAAGCTTACCGTGCTTTGTTTAAAGGAGGTGAAACTTTAGGCTGGTGGCAAGTCTGTGTGTGTATCATTATTGGCTTATATTATGCCAGTGTACTGACATGGGCCGGCAGTTATGTGTACTTCTCGATTGGTCAATTATGGGGAAGTGATCCTGAAAACTTCTTCTTCAATACCTACTTACAAACATCAAAAGCAACTAGTTTTGATTTTCAGTTTGTAGGGCATCTGTTTTGGCCTATCGTGGGAATTTGGGCGCTGACATTGATCATTCTCTTTGGCGGTGTCAAAAAGGGTGTTGAATTTTCCAATAAAATTTTCATGCCCTTGCTGTTTATTCTATTTACTATTCTTGTAATTCAGGCATTACGTTTGCCAGGTGCGGTACAAGGTCTAAATGCATTCTTTACGCCAAACTGGTCTGCAATGTGGGATTATAAAGTTTGGTTGGCGGCATTTGGTCATACATTCTTTTCACTCTCTGTCGGTTTTGGGATCATGGTAACCTATGCATCGTACCTTAAACCGAAAACCAATTTGACAGGTTCTGGTCTAATTGTTGGCTTTGCCAATGCTTCTACCGAAATCTTGGCAGGGATTGGTATTTTCGCTGCACTTGGTTTCATGGCATTTGCAGCAGGCAAGCCTGTTGATCAAGTGGTCAGTGGTGGTATTGGTTTGGCATTTATTGCTTTCCCTAAAATCATTTCAAGCCTGGGTGCGGGTGCTGATTTATTTGGCTTATTGTTCTTCTCGTCTTTGTTTGTGGCCGGGATTTCTTCAATGGTGAGTATCCTTGAAGTGCCTATTGCAGCCATGCAGGACAAGTTAAAATGGGGACGTAAAAAGGCCGTTACAATTATTGGTGGTGGTAGTGCTGTCGTTTCAATTTTCTTATTTTCGAGTGTGAATGCAATTAAGCTGGTAGATATTGTCGATCACTTTATCAATAATATTGGCATCATTGGTGGTGCACTATTGTCAATTATTGCCGTAGCGTGGTTTAAACGTTCAGCATTGATTGAGTTGCGTGATCATGTGAATCGTATTTCAACTGTTCAGCTCGGTAAAGGTTGGGATTTCACTTTAACCGTCATCACCTCTTTAATCTTACTCGTCACCTTGTGCATGACCATTTTTAGTTTGATTAAGAATGGCTATGATACGTATAGTACAAGTATGTTGATGTTGTTTGGTTGGGGCAGTGTCATTTTCTGTGCTGTGGTGGCTTTAGTCCTCAGCAAAATGAAAGATCGATAGGAGCGGCAAAATGAATACATCGGCAATTATCATGATGATTATTTCAATGGTGTTTTTATGGGGAGGATTAGTTTTATCTATCCTGCATTTGATGAAAAACCCAGAAGAATTAGATGATGTTTTGGAAGAAGTCAAAGATCATCATACGCTTTAAAATTTCAATATCAAAAAGCAGGCACTAGACCTGCTTTTTTTTATTTCAACGTTTTAAGCGACTTTTTTGATTCGACAGTAATAAAAACCATCGCCATGATTCGTTTCTGGAAGCAATTGACGACCATGAATTTGTTCAATTCCCCAATCAGCTTCAATCTTAATCTCTTTAGCATCTGCATGCTCGGCAAAAAAATCAATCATCTGTTGTTCATTTTCAGCTTTCAAAATAGAGCAGGTAATGTAAAGCAGTGTTCCACCGACCTTAAGCTGTTGCCACATTTGATTTAAAATTTGCTTTTGCAGATCTACAGTCTGTTGAATGTCCGTTGATTGACGCAATAAACGGATATCTGGATGACGGCGCATCACACCAATTGCAGAACAAGGTGCATCGAGAACAATACAATCCGCAGGCACTTGACTGACCCAAGTTGTGGCATCAGCTGTAACGATGTCTACATCTGCATAAGCATTTAAATCAAGGCGCTCCAAGTTTTCTGAAACACGTAATAGACGTTTCGCATCATGATCAAGCGCGATTAATTTTTGAGGATTAAACCGTTCTAAAATATGCGCGGCTTTACCCCCTGGGGCTGCACAAGCATCAATAACAACTTGGTCATCTAAGTTTGGTAATAAGGTTGCACAGAGTTGAGCATGTTCATCTTGAACAGAAAACCCACCTTCTTCAAAGCCAGGTAAGTGAGTAATATTACCAGTTTGTTCCAGGACAATACCGACATCTGAAAGTTCACAAGGTTGGGCATCAATCTGTTCTTCCTCTAAGATTTCCAGATATTCATCACGGCTGATTTGACGCTCATTGACACGCAAGGTGAGTGGAGCAACTTGTTTTAAATTTTGACAGATTTCATCCAGTTGACTCGGCCAATCCTTTTTAAGACGTTTAAACAACCAGCTTGGTAAACCATGCGTTTGATTCAGTGCAGTTTGAAATTCAGATGTTTCACGTGAAACACGACGAAGAATAGCATTAACCAATCCACTCATCGGCTCAAAACCTAGCTGTTTAGCGGCATTGACTGTTTCCGAAATGGCTGCATGTGCAGGGATACGTGTACATAAGATTTGATACAACCCGAGGTACAGGCAACTTTCGAGCGCTTCATTGTCTAATGGTTTGGTCAGTAAGGGTAAAGTAACTGCTTTTAATGAATACCATTGGCGTAAACACCCCAAGGTGAGCTCATGATACAACGCACGATCACGTTCAGAAACAGTATTGATATGTTGATTCAATACTGAAGCCAAAGACTGACCATTTTGCACGGCAATAAGGGTTTTAATGACTTGCGCACGCAAATTCAAATTTTTTGCTGTAGATTGAATTTTGCTCATGCGAATAGATGTCCTACTGAAAGTTTATGACCTTGTATAATTTGTATCGGGTTAACAGCCTTACCACCGGGCCACTGTAGGCTGGTTAAACAAACGACCCCTTCACCACAGACAACATGTACGCCTTGTTTATCCATCTGGATAATAGTTCCAACCGCTTCTCCATTGCCAATGACATTGGACAGTTGCGAGTTCCACACACGCAAGTTATTGTTTTCATCGATCGGGGTAAATGCGACAGGCCAAGGATTAAATGCGCGAATATTACGGTCAATTTCAATCGCGGACTGAGTCCAATCAATTTGTGCTTCAGTTTTTGTAAGCTTATGGGCATATACCGTAAACTGCTCATCTTGAACTTCACGGGTGTCTAAGTATTGTTGTAATTTTTGTTCTGATTCAAGCACTGTGCAGATTGCTTCTGCACCTTGGCTGGCAAGTTTATTATATAGACTTGCCGACGTGTCTTCTGCCGTGATTGGGCAGTGGGTTTTATACAGCATATCACCTGTATCTAAACCTGCCGCCATTTTCATAATCGTAACGCCTGTTTCAGTATCCCCTGTAGCGATTGCACGCTGAATGGGTGCAGCCCCACGCCAACGAGGCAATAATGAACCATGAATATTTAAACAGCCATATTTAGGCGTATCTAAAACAGTTAGAGGCAAGATTAAACCATAAGCAGCGACCACCATCACATCTGCACCCAATGCAGCAAGTTCTTGTTGGGCGAGTAAACCTTCTTCAGTAGAGGATTTGAAGTGAAGCGGTTGATAAACAGGTAAATTGTTTTCTAGTGCAAGTTGTTTCACGGCTGAAGCAGTCATTTTTTGTCCACGACCTGACTTACGGTCTGGTTGAGTATACACAGCGACGATTTCGTGGTCAGTTTGAATAAGTGCTGCCAATGCTGAAGCTGCAAATTCGGGTGTGCCTGCAAAAATGATCTTCAAAGGTTGTGCTCAGATTAAATTTTAAAACCAATTATAGCAAACATGGTTCTGCGGTGGGATTTTCAAATGAAAATTTGATTTGCTGTAAATGTAAAAATTCAAAATATCATTTTGCAAGAAAGCCATCTATTGATGATTTTTAACGGAGCGATCATCCATCAATCCGCGATTGTTCTTTTAATGAATAAACGGAATGATATTTTAATTATTATATAGATCAATATTAAAAATGTGACTTAAGTCACATTTTTAGACTGTGCTTTATGAAAATTAGAATCACTGTTGTATGTACAGTTGTTACCTATTTAAATAACGATCATTTTAAATTATAAAGTTTTTCTAAATAAAACAATAAATATCATTCAAAAAAACACAGAGTAATGAAAAATAAAAATAAAAATCTTTTTAGAAAAAATGTAAGCAGAAAGAATGAAAACTTAATAAAATATTATTTTTTTAATTGCATCACACTTATTTTTAACAAATGTGACAAAATTTGTCACATTATTCATTAACAATAATGTGATTTTAGTAAAACTTTACAATACTGAAGATAAATATAACTATATGTTTTTTAAATGTAAAATATTAAAAATGTAAAATAATATAGCTTAATTTAAAAAAAATTAAACCAATTGGTTTAAAAGTTAAAAAAAGTGAAATATATCTCATTTTTTTGATTGCTTTAATTGTATGTAAATTGTTAAATAAAAAAAATTGTACATTTTATATGCATTGTTAAAGCAGAACCTACTGCCAAAAATGCATCTCCTAAGGAAAAGTGATATGAATAAAATCTACAAAGTGATTTGGAATGCGACTTTGTTGGCATGGGTTGCAGTATCTGAATTGGCAAAAGGGAAAACCAAATCTTCAAAAGTAACGGGAATTGTTGGGGCTGCGACAGTTAGCTTGATGGTAACCTTTTCCCCTAATGTAACCGCAAATGTTATAAACACAGATTCAAATAACTGTACAACTGGAGCTACTGGAATTGTTGGAAATATAAATCCAGGAACGACTAATTCACAGGCGACGGATGGTTCAGGCACTTTTTCTTTGATTTCAGGATGTAATGCTAAAGGAAATAATAATCTTGCAGCAACTGCATATGGAGCGTTTTCAGAAGTTACTGGTACTGGAGGAACAGCTCTAGGTCATAACAGCCAAGCCAATGCTTTTGGTACAGCTGTAGGTGTGGAGAGTCGTGCTACTGCTGCAGGGAGTACAGCAATTGGTGAAGGCAGTCAGTCAACTGGGCAAAATGCTGTAGCATTGGGTGGTACTGCTACAGGGACTGCTGCAGGAAATGTACTATCTGTTGCAAATGCTGTTACAGCTTCGGGTAGTGGTGCAGTTGCAATTGGCGGAAACGCAACGCGAGGAGCTCAGTCTGCTGGAACAGATGCTGTTGCGATAGGGGCTCAATCTACTGTTTCAACGGCTGGCACTGGTGCAGTGGCTTTGGGTGCGAGAAGTAATGCTTCAGCAGCTACTGCTGTGGCTATAGGTGATGGGGCAAATGCATCAATTGCAAGTAGTATTGCTTTAGGAGCAAGTACAACGACTTCTGCATCAGTAAACAGTACAGCACAAACAATCAATGGTAAATCTTATACAGCAACTGGTACTGCAAGTACTGGTGTTGTAAGTGTTGGTTCTGCTTCAATAAAGCGACAAATTCAAAATGTTGCAGCGGGTCAAGTCACAGCCTCTAGCACAGATGCAGTGAATGGTAGCCAATTATTCAATACAAATACTGAGTTAGCTAAGGTTGCAACAGATACTGCTGCGGCTTTAGGTGGTGGTGCAACTGCAGGTACTACTGCAGGTGGTATAACAGCTCCAAGTTATACAATCACAAAAACAGATGCAAGCACTACAACTGTCAACAATGTTGGCGCTGCGGTGAATGCTTTAAACAATGAAGTGGTTAAAGCAATTACTTTCAACGGAACCACAGGAACGACCAGCCAGAAATTAGGTTCATCTATTGCAGTCATTGGTGATAGTAAAAATATTTCTACTGCGGTTACTACAAATCAAATTAAAGTTTCTATTTCTGATAATCCAACATTTACAACAGTTACTACAGGGAATAGTAAATTAGATAATACGGGTTTAACAATTACTGGTGGTCCAAGTGTGACAACTGGTGGTATCAATGCAGCTAATACTGTAATCAGTAATGTTGCTGCGCCAACTGCAGGCACAGATGCGACCAATAAAACCTATGTTGATTCAAAAGCAGCAGCCTCTAAGACAGAAGTTGCAGCTGGAAGTAATGTATCCAGTGTAGTTAAAACTTCAGGTGGTAATGGTCAAGATATTTATACAGTAAATGCCAACGGTACCACTGCATCGGCAGGTTCTTCAGCAGTGACAGTAACGCCAGGCACTAAAGATGCAAACAATGTCACTGACTATAAAGTCGACCTGTCAGCAGCAACAAAAACCGATATTCAAAAAGGTGTGGATGCAAAAACAGCTGTAGATAACGCAGGTCTAAAATTTAAAGGCGATAC
>NZ_JAPKMY010000021.1:0-12654 GCF_026344175.1 Acinetobacter nematophilus | reverse complement strand
ATTGTGTAAAAAAGCGCTCCTATGGGGCGCTTTTTTTATGGCACAAATAAAATTTATAAATTGTCAGACAATTACAGCCTAAAGCTGTCCTTAACTGATATTTGTGTGACCTAATCTGCAATTATCCAAAAATTATAAAAAAGTAAGATAAAGAAAGAGAAAAACAAACATAAAGAATTTAAGTGATAGCTCACTTAATAGGAGTAACTGCAATGAATGCAAAAGTGAATATTTCAAACCGTGCTGGTGCAACGTTCCCTGTACGTCGTATGGATTTTAATTTTGACAACGTACCTGAATATTGGGCAGATAATTCGGCAGGTATTACCCATTTCATGACGGCATTATCTGCTTTGTTCCCTGATGGTGAAAAGCTGTTTATCGATTCCGTACGTGCGGTTCGTTATCACCCTGCGATTAAAGACAATGAAGCATTGCAAAAAGAAATCAGTGCTTTTATTGGTCAAGAAGCCATGCACACCAAAGAGCATGAAAACTTTAATGCATCTGCAAAACGATTTGGACACGATGTTGAGAAGTATGAGCGCGAAACAGGCGTGCTGATTCAAGCTGCCCGTAAATGGTTTGCGCGAGCTGTTAAACCGTTTGGTATGACTCAAGAAATGGTGGACTTGACTGCGACAACAGCATTGGAACACTTTACTGCAACGATCGCATCTCAATTATTGGTCAATGAACATATTCAAAAATTGATGACAGATCCAACCATGTCATATATGTGGTATTGGCATGCGGTAGAGGAAAATGAACATAAAGCGGTGGCTTATGATGTTTATGAAGCCGTTTTCGGTAAAGGTATTAAAGCTTACGGATTACGTACAACAGCGCTGGTTGTTGCAATGCTGTTGATCTTTATGGCGCAATCCTCATTTGTCGTAAGACTGCTGAAAGATGATGGAAAGCTTAACCTAAAAGAACTTGGCATCATTTATAAATATGCCTATAGCCCATCTAAAGGCATTATTACGGGAATGACCAAAGAAATGTTGGCATATTTTAAACCTGGATTTCATCCAAATGATTTGGATACAGTCAGTTTGCTTGAAACATGGAAAGCAAAATTAGGTTTGTGATTGGATCACTAACAGTATTCAACTAAGAGCAACATTTGTTGCTCTTTTTTATTCGACTTATGCCATGAATTTCATATAATTCTTTTTTTATTTTGAGTTAATGAACGAAGATGATTCGTTTAATGCAAGCTTCAGATTTAGAAGCAGTGGTTGAAATTGAAAACCAAGTACAAAGCCATCCTTGGAAAAAAAGTCAGTTTGAAGAGTCTATTACCAGCTATGTGAGTACGGTAATTGAACGAAATCATCAAGTGGTTGGGTTTTGTATTTTACAACCTGTGTTGGATGAAGCGAATTTATTGCTCATGGCCATTCATCCAAGCCAGCAGGGAAAGGGATTAGGCTATCAGCTTTTAGACGAATCTATTGCTTTGTTAAAAAATAACCCAGTACAAATTTTTCTTGAAGTTCGTGAGTCAAATAAAGCTGCCATTGCACTGTATGAAAAATCAGACTTTCATCAGATTGATTTACGGAAAAATTATTATCCTCATAAAGATGGCAATCGTGAACATGCCATCATTATGGTCAAAACCTGTAGTGATGATTTTTCAAAGTTATTTAAATAAAATGATTTAGATCAAACAGCTCAAGCCGATTATTTAATAATCGGCTCATTCCATTCAGAAGGCAGTGTGGTCATCAGCATATCACCTAATTCTTGGATCTCCTTGGCATCCAAATGTCGATTAATGCGACGCCATTGTCCATCTAATAATAATTCAAAAGGCGCATATTGGGATTTGTAATTCATTTTATTGGCATGTGGAACCCAATAGCCCAGGTAGACATAATCCAAGCTCAACGATTTTACATATTCAATTTGTTTTAGGATCGCAAAGACCCCGAGTGAGCGCTTACTTTCACTTGGATCAAAGAAGGTATATACCGCCGATACGCCATCATCCAGTTGATCACAAGTTGATACACTAACTAGACGGTCATCTTTCCATAGTTCAAGGAAAAAACTATTGGTACAACTGTGAATTAAAAATTTTTCAAATTGGTCATAACTGGGCGGAAACATATCACCATCAGCATGACGTTCAATAATATAACGTTCATAAAGCAGATAATGTGTTTGGTTCGCCTCTTGGGTGGAAATAATTTTGACCGTGAGATCTTGATTGCGTTTCCATGCTTTTTTTTGCGCACTGGTCATTTCAAATTCAGAAACTGGAACTCGACAAGATAAACATTGGCGACATAGATGGCATTCAGGGCGATAAACAAAGTCCCCACTGCGTCTAAAACCCACACGCGATAGTTCTGAAAGCGTGACCACATCAATGCTATGAACAGGATCAAGAAAAACCATGCGTGCTGATTTATTTTCCAGATAGCTGCAATCATGTGGTGGGGTAATATAGTATTGTAAGTCATTCAATAGGGACTTAGGATGATAAGAATTCATAAATCAGCCCCTCCTTTTATTTTCATTCCATTAAGCGCGAAAAATTCGCTATTGTTTTACTTGAAAATACACGCTCTTGATAACTTTTCCAATCTATAGGGGGCTGTTTTATTACATCTTGTAACGATTTAAGATATTCATGGCGAGAAAGTGTGCAAGCACCTAAGCTGATTAAGTGATCATTGACCAACTGACAGTCTATCCAAGGCAAACTGTTTTCGCGACCTAAGAGCATGAGGGTATAAAATGCCATTTTGGAAACATCGGTTTGTGTGCTGAACATGGATTCACCAAAACAACCATGCCCAATACTGACACCATACAGTCCACCCACAATGTTGTCTTGCTGCCACACTTCAACACTATAAGCATAACCTGCCTGAAAAAGCTGACAATAGCCTTGAATAATTTCTTCAGAAATCCAAGTTTCATCGGCATATTGACGGGGCAGGGAACACGAGCGAATGACTTGTTCAAAAGCATGATTAATGGTGATTTGATAATCAAACTTTTTCATATTGCGCAGCAGTGATTTGCTGGGCTTATATTCGTGAGGGCGAATAATACATCGTGGTTCGGGGCTCCACCAGCAAATCGGCTCCCCTTCAGAAAACCATGGAAACAAACCATGCGTATAAGCTTCGTAAAGTGTTGATGGATCTAAATCTGCACCTATACAAATTAAACCTTGCTCGTCTGGATCAGCTTCTATTGGATCTGGGAAAATAAATTGTGAAGGTGGTAATGAGTTCACGGAATATCATCAATAAAAAAGATCAGCTTTATCTTAGCTGATCTTGAGCTGGGATGTCTAAATAGATGCTATGCAAAAAGTTTCAATTGTTTCGCAATTTTGAGTTTATCGCTGTCTAAAAAAAACTGTGCTTTTTCTTCAATAATTTTGAGGCTGGTTTCTGTATCAGAAACAGGCTGACCTTGTTGATCCAGAACTAACCATCTTAATTGTGTGAGGACATCCCAAACATATTGAGCAAATTCTGGTGCAGAATTTAAGCCTTCCACAAAATGGGCTCGATAGAAAAGTTGGGTAAACTGATCACTCGGAATGCCTATTCCCGTCAGTGGACATGCCAATACTTGATAATTGGTATGATAGCTGGCTTGTTCGAGGAAGTAGTGATTTAATTTCTGGGCCTGATGGGTTCGTTGCTCAGATAATTCTTGCTGACAGGGTTGAGCTAAACCCAAGTGGCACAAAATGACCAAGGCATTTAACAGTTTGGCATAAGTAATGTCTGGCATGACTTGTTCGAGTTGGGCAAGAGTTTGTGGCTGATAGTCAGACTTTTTAAAATATGCGCCTAGCGGTTGGTAAACCTCTTGGAGTAAATCGAACTCACCTAAATAGCCGGCAATGGTGGTCGGTAGCTTTTCAGGTGCAGTCAAGAGTACAAAAGCCGTATTTCTCAAGCGATGTTGGATTTCCAATGGGGTAAGGGTATTTTTACCGCGAATGAAGAGATCTTTTCTAAATTGAGTATTGGCAAAATAATCTCTACATTGTTCTTTAAAGATCGGATGTTCAATGGTCGTTAAAAACTGCTGGTGCTGATCACTAAAATTGATATTATCTAAATGGGTATTTAAGTCCGTTGAACCTGCATAGGTCAGTTTAATTTCTTCTAGGATTCTAACCACTTGCTGAAATGAGAAACATTGCCAATCTTGATTGAGATATTCATGAACCAAATAATTCGGATTTTGTTTTTTTAAGTCTTGGACTTTATTCAGTGCATTGGGATTTCGTTGTGCAAACAGTGGATTTTGGGTGAGCAAGGCTTCACTGAATTCAAGTGAGTCATTTACTTTTTGCAGTGGGTTGGTGCTGGTGCTGTTAAATTTAAAATGACTATGAAATAACTCTCGAATCGGCATATTGGCTGCCCAGCCAGTTAAGCAATTATAACTGATATAGACAATCCCGTTCGGGCTTAGAAATTTCCGAATGAACTGTAGAATAATGTGTTGATTTTCATGACTGATCCAACTCCAAATACCGTGTAGACTGATGGAATCAAACATGGGGAGGTCTTTATTCAGTAATTCTTCAAAACTGGCATCGTAAAAATGGTGTGGTACTTGCGTCTGCTCAGCCAAGACATTGGCATGTGCCGCATGTGCAGGATTAAAGTCAGTACCAAAAAATAACCCAAAACTCGAGGTAGCGTGGATATTCAGGCTGACCCCTTGACCAAAACCTAATTCACAATGTTTATGATCATCTTTGGCAGGTGGGCAATCTACCCCATTCAGCAATAAACAAAATTTTTGATAATTGGGACTAAGGTCCTTGTAATAGCCATAGGTGTAATTTACTTCAGTCTGGTAGCCATCGGTCCACGTTGTTGTCATCTTTTTTCCTGTAATTGATGTTTACTTAAAATCATTGATCCTGTTTATTTATAAATCAAAAATAAAGAAACCGCCATGTAGGCGGTTTCTTTTTACAAAAATAAGGGAATTATTCTAAACCATCTAAGTAACGATCTGCGTCCAGTGCAGCCATACAGCCTGAACCCGCTGAAGTAATCGCTTGACGATACACATCATCAGCCACATCACCTGCAGCAAATACACCTGCAACAGATGTTGCTGTTGCATTACCTGCTGTACCACTGCGGACTTGAATATAGCCATTGCGCAACTCAAGTTGATCTTCAAACATTGCAGTATTCGGTTTATGACCAATCGCCACAAACATACCAGAAACCTCAACATCTTGTGTTGAGTTATCCTGAGTTGATTTAAGGCGTACAGAAGTAACACCTGCGTTGCTGTCACCGAGAACTTCTTCGACTTGATGATTCCAGATAATCGAAATTTTTCCTTCTTTGACTTTCTCATTGAGATGGTCTTGAAGAATTTTTTCCGAACGTAATTTGTCACGACGGTGAACAAGCGTCACATGTGAAGCAATGTTGGAAAGATACAATGCTTCTTCGACCGCAGTGTTACCTCCGCCCACAACCATGACTTTTTGGTTCTTATAGAAGAAACCATCACAGGTTGCACAAGCACTTACACCTTGCCCCATATAGGCTTGTTCTGACTCCAAACCTAAGTATTGTGCTGTTGCACCAGTCGCAATAATTAAAGCATCACACGTGTATTCATCCATGTCACCTTTGAGTACGAATGGACGTACTTTCAAATCAACTTCATTGATGTGATCGTAGAGTATTTCAGTACCAAAACGTTCAGCATGTGCTTGCATACGCTCCATCAATGCAGGACCTGTTAAACCTTCAGCATCCCCCGGCCAGTTTTCAACATCAGTCGTTGTGGTTAATTGACCACCCAACTGCATACCTGCAATCAATGTTGGTTTTAAGTTGGCACGTGCCGCATATACTGCTGCACTATAACCTGCAGGACCAGAACCGAGAATAATCAACCGAGAGTGACGAGCGCTCATAAGTCATCCTTTTATAAAAAATATAGCAATTGTCCGAATTATACGTGAAACTTAGTCAAAGTGGTGTGGCTTGAATGTCGATAATATTGATCATCTAAATCGAATTGAGCTATATAGAAAGATGAAATAAGTTTGTTGAGCATTTTCATGCAAATAAAACTTTAAATTTCTAACAATGCTTTACAACACAAGTAAATAATAGTGCATCTTTTTTTTAAGAACAGGTGCATAATATAAAAATTTCTTCTCTCAAGAAAAGCTTAAAAGCTTCAGAAAAGAGTAATTTGAATAATTGGTTACAGGATCGTATATGACTGCGGTGTCAAATGTTTATGCACAGCGCTTTTTAACAACAATCTTCTTGATTTCATTTGGGATCTATCTGTTTCTTGCAACAGTGACCTATACCCCATTTGATCCAGGTTGGATGCATATTTCCAGTGATACGCAACAGGTTTCAAATGCCAGTGGTGTTGCAGGTGCTTGGATTGCTGATTTATTGTTTGGTTTCTTAGGTTGGGCAAGTCTACTTATCCCTGTCTTTATGTTTATTGAAGCCATACAGGTATGGTGGCCACGCAGCTTTGTGAGTCGTCCATTTCGTTATGCTGCTCAATTTTTCATTTTGCTGGCGACATCGAGTTTATTGTATTTGTTGTGGAATGTGCCTGCGGATACATTGGCAAATGCCTCAGGTGGGATTATTGGTTATGAGTTAGGTCAAAGTCTATCTCAACTGATGACCATCTATGGTGCAGTCGTTTTTATCCTGATTTTACTGATTGTATTATTTACTTTGGCTTTTGGAATCCAGTGGAATAAAACATGGGCAATGTTGAAAGCCACACCTGCATATCTGCAAGATTTATTTTATAAAAATGTACCTGAAAGTGAGTCAGCCTATGATTTGACCTCACCACAAAAGAGTAAAGTGCATTCGCATAAAACAGAGCCGATTACCACACAGGCAGAGTTTACTGAGGCTGATCAAGACCAACAGCCGAAAGAACATTTAATTGTTAAAAATACTAAACATAATCAAACGGCCGAGCGTTTGTTTGACGACATGATTGAACAAGAGCATAAAGCTCACCCGGATATTCACTTTGATCAAGATATTATCGATGATGAAACCTTGGAACGCACGTTGGAAAAGGCGCATCGTTTAGAGCAGGACAGTCAACGTACGGTTTCCTCAGGTGAGGTTTGGAAAGCATTGAGTCAAGATCAGGATCACAATCGTGATATCGATGCACTGCTCAGAGCTTCTGAAGATCAAAATGAAAATAAATATTCAGATCATTTGCCCCATTCACATGCTGCTGAGGTGATAAGCAAGCCGCAGATGCAGCAAAAATCTTCACTAGACTGGGACGATGATCAAGTGTTTGATGAATTGTTATCGGTGGTTCCAAATGGGCAGACTGCAACAGATATTCATACACCATTTAATGTGAATACAGCACATACGCCAGTTGAATCAACAGATACCGTTCAGCCTGCGAGCAGTTTTGCCCATGCTGGTGGTGCGGTTGCACCGACTGTTGTGGCGACATCAAGTTTAGCCCGCGAACTGGATGAGCTTGCTTCACTTGCCGATGATCAACTTGCTGAAACGCATGAAATAACGCACCCTGAACAGGCATCCATTGAACACACAACAACAGCTGAGGCAAGAACCACCAATAGTTATGCCCAATCTTCGCCGTTTACCCGTGCCAATATTCAAACCCATTTAACCGCATCAACCTTGGTGAGCGAAGAAGAGAAATCTTTGATTTCATCCAATAAAGATGCTTTTAGAGAGGCGTGGCAAGAGACAGCGGGTAAACCTCTAGATGAACTGGATAGTGAATTTGCGGAATTAGAAGACGATTTCGATTTGGATGCACCCTTGACAGATGCGTTCGGTCGACCTATGTCACGTGCAATGCAGGTTGCACAAAAGCGTCGTGATCTGCCTACTTTGCCTGGCTTTGAGTTGCTGGATAAAGTTGATCCAAATAAAAAGGTCAACTTTACAGCTGAGCAACTTTCTCGCTTATCTGAATTGCTAGAAATTAAACTACAAGAATTCAATGTCAAAGCAAAAGTGATTGAAGCGCAGCCTGGACCTGTAGTTACTCGTTTTGAGTTGGATCTTGCGCCTGGGGTCAAAGCTTCTAAAGTAACCAATATTTCACGAGATCTAGCGCGTTCAATGTCTATGGCTTCAGTGCGTGTTGTTGAAGTTATTCCAGGTAAACCTTATATCGGAATTGAAGTGCCAAATAGCAGCCGTGAAATGGTACGTTTGATTGAATTACTCGAGACACCTGCATTCAAAGATCCAAACGGATTACTTTCAATGGCCATGGGGAAAGATATTTCAGGTAATCCGGTGATTGCTGATTTAGGTAAAGCCCCACATATGCTGGTTGCAGGGACAACCGGTTCAGGTAAGTCGGTCGCAGTAAACTCGATGATATTATCGATGTTGCTAAAATATACGCCTGACCAATTACGTTTGATTTTAATTGACCCTAAGCAATTGGAATTGGCAAATTATAATGATATTCCTCATTTATTAACGCCAGTTGTTACAGACATGAAAGATGCTGTAAGTGCATTGAACTGGTGTGTAAATGAGATGGAACGACGTTATAAACTGATGTCATTCTTGAAGATTCGCAAGCTGGCAGACTACAACCGTAAAGTTGAAGAAGCCATTGCCAATGGTGAAGATATCATTGATCCGACGTGGAAAGCCAGTGATTCTGCTACACAGGAACGCGCGCCACGTTTGCAACCCTTACCTTCTATTGTCATCGTAGCGGATGAGTTTGCAGACATGATCATGCAGGTAGGTAAAAAGGCGGAAGAGATGATCACGCGTCTGGCGCAAAAGTCACGTGCTGCAGGTATTCATTTACTACTAGCGACACAACGTCCGTCTGTAGATGTGATCACCGGCTTAATTAAAGCCAACATTCCAACCCGTGTCGCATTACGCGTAAACAGTAAAATTGACTCGCGTACGATTCTTGATGGTGGAGGCGCAGAAGACTTGCTTGGACATGGTGACATGCTCTTCCTTGGACCAGGTAAAATTGACCCTGAACGTGTACATGGGGCATTTATTTCCGATGATGAAGTCAATCGGATCTGTGACGCATGGCGTGAACGTGGTGAACCAAACTATATTGATGAAATTCTTACTCCATTTGACGAGGAACCTGCTTCACGTGGTTTTGAAGATGGTGATGGTGACCCAAACCGTGATGCGCTCTATGACCAATGTGTTTCCTTTGTATTGGAAACACGCAAGGTGTCAGTATCATCGTTACAACGTAAGTTTAGCCTAGGTTATAACCGTGCTGCGCGTATTGTCGATCAAATGCAAGAGCAGGGGATTGTCAGCGAACAGGGACCTAACGGTAAACGAGATATTCTGGTCTGATGCGATCAAGTTGCAATTGGTTTCGACCGATTGCAACTTATTTTATAAAAAAAACCAATCAGAGTTCCTATAAAAAAGCTGAAATACATCTGTGGTAAAACATGAATTTTCACACTAATATAAAATAGCCATCTTTAAATGGAATTTAGCAAATGTTGATTGCATTAAGCACTTTAATCTTTATTCATTTTTGTGCACTTATCACACCTGGCCCAGATTTTTTCCTTGTTTCTCAAACAGCAATCAGCCGCTCAAGGAAACAATCCATTTTTGTCGTGCTTGGAATTACAGCAGGTGTGATGTTCTGGGCATTCTTCGCACTCATGGGACTCAATATTATTTTTGAAAAAATGGCTTGGCTACGACATGTCATTTTGGTGGTGGGCGGGATTTACTTGTGTTGGCTCGGCTATCAAATGTTGAAGTCTGCATTGAGTAAAAAAGTGCTGACTCCGCAACACCATTTTGAACTTCCACAAAGTAACTTTCGCTTTTTCCTCAAAGGCTTTTTGACCAATTTATCCAATCCTAAAGCAGTGATTTATTTTGGTAGCGTTTTTTCTATTTTTTTAGCAAATCCAAATTTAGATGGATTGCATTCATTATTATTTGTGATTGTTTCAATTGAAACTTTAATTTGGTTCAGTTTTGTGGCTTTTGTCTTTTCATTGCCAAGCTTTAAAGCTGCTTATCAAAATGCCTCAAAATGGATTGATGGTGTGTCTGGTGGAATATTTACATTGTTTGGGATTTATTTGATAGGCAACCATTGATCTTTACGCCAATTGAAAAAAACCTGCTTTAGCAGGTTTTTTATCATGTTACTATTTACATAGAGGATCAATATCTCTTGAGATTCATTGGTTATTCAGCCTTTTTGGTGAGTTGATAAAGCTCAGCATGTGGACCTTCAATTTTTTCGCCTGTGTCAAAGCTACGCGCTTCAAGAATGTTTTCACCGACAAAATATTTACGTCCATCCGCATTTTTATCTAGACCGATAATCGATCCTGATTCATCAAAGCTGAAACGACCTTGAGTCTTAAATTCTTTGCCTTCACCTTTAACGCCTTCATATTCTTCGGTCAGTTCATATGTATGATCAGATTTTAGGATGAGTTTGGTTTTGATTCCTGAGCAATCAGCACAGGGGAGCAAACCTTTGTATTCACCAGCCCAATCTAAACTATTTTGTGCATTATGCTCTGAGTCGATCGTTGGTGTTGCTGCCTCATGAGATGCAGCAGCCTGAGTTTGTACAGTGGTTTGAATATCTTCAGAAGCTTGATGAGTTGGTTTGGAGCAAGCGCTTAAAGTAAGCCCTAACAGTGAAATGACCAAGAGTTTTTTTTTCATCGTATCACCTAAATAGATCAGTTTTTATATAAAGCATTTAATTGAGACTATATAAGCTATCTCACTGATAAAAAATGTGAATTATGTAAGGAAATGCAGTGTAATGTAGTCTATTGACTCAACTTGAGCTACGATATTGATTCTGTAGTGATGCTATTAATTTAAAGTTATGACTCATTTGGCTGAATACATTGCGTGTATTTATGATATGCAAAGCCATCAAGAAAGAGGTAATGACCGACTCAAAATAGAGCATGTGGTTGAACAGTCTGAGCAAACATATTTGGATGATATAACATTTACTCAGACCACCAAAATTTATACTTTTCTTGATGGAACTCAACTTAAACACACCATAGAACAGGACAATCGTCTTTTTGAAGTGGAAGCATGTTTAGAAAGCTGGATTGAATATCAAGTCATTCACCAATCAAATAAAAAGATTCATCCGCAAAACATTCATTTTGATAATCATTGTCGTGAATTACATTGGATTCAGTATTTTAAATCAGCTAAAAATTGATATATGCAAATTCTTTGCAAAATTGATTTAATTTTGGAGATTTACTGACAAATTTAGCTTTCAATTATTTTTATACATTTATATATTAATCGTTTGTTTTATCAGCGATTTGCATTTTTATCTAGGATGATGATTGCTACAATCCTGCGCAAATTTTTATCTGTTGGGGCGTAGGGTGTTCGAAAAATTAGCTGAGCGAAGTTTAGGGTGGATGGGCTGGCAAATTGATAACCATTGGGATTTAAACATTGATCAATGTGTGATGATCGCTGCACCACATACCAGCAACTGGGATGCACTCTATGCACGTTTAGCACTTAAAGCTTTGGGTGTTCACGTTCGTATTACCATCAAAGACAGTTATATGAAATTACCTTTTGGACCTTTTGTTCGTGCAATGGGCGGAATTGGCATTGATCGTAGTCCCAAGAAAAATGGTGAAACTCGACCAAGTATGGTTCAGTTGATGAGTGATTTATTTAAATCTCATTCTAAATTAGTGATGTTGGTCACGCCAGAGGGAACGCGTTCTAAACAAGAACAGTGGAAAACAGGTTTCTACCATGTGGCAATGAATGCGGGTGTACCCATTGCATTGGCATATATGGATTATGCCAAGAAAAAAACTGGTATCGGTAAAATTGTATATCCGACAGGAGATTATCAGCAGGATATGGCTGAAATCATGGCGTTTTATGCGCAGATTAATCCCAAACATCCTGATTTATTTAGTGTCGATACCAGATTTATGCCAGAGGCCGAGTTTTAATCCACAACTTGCGTGATCTAATAAATATAGTCCATTGAATTTCAACATGGGAATAATGATTTTGCTTATTCCTATTTTTTTGTTTGCCTTAAATTATGGGTGTTTTTCCGTTTGCACGCCACCGAGTGATTCACATGCAGTTTTATAAATATCATATTGCTGCTGAACCACTTCATCTAAAGGAATTTTAAATAATTCCTCTCCTGATTTATAACGTTCTATATATTCTGTGGCTTTTTCTTTACTCACTGCAAGTGAATGTTCATGATAAAGATTAATTGCACTATGAGTGAGTTCAGCGGTTTCTATATTGTTACATTGGAATTGATTGAGAATTTTTTCCGCAGTTTTTATTTCACGAGATGTACCCAGTGTACACCCGGCGAGGAGAACAATGACACTGAATAATAGGAAGGCTTTCATTGCAGATATGTAACAAGAATAGATGCGAAATTTTAAGATGAATCCCTGATTAAAAATAGATTGAAATTGAACAATCATCGGAATTAGATGAATAATTGATGGATAAAACGACAGTCAGCTTGGCGCGACAGTTTAGATTTTTTGACTATGTCAAATGTTAAAACCAATCCGAAGATTGGTTTTTTTTATTTCCATCGATG
>NZ_JAPKMY010000020.1:0-26916 GCF_026344175.1 Acinetobacter nematophilus | reverse complement strand
TTCAATTGTCATCAAAAATGATCGAACGGATAAAAACAATCCAAAAATAGATATAGCTTTAATTTAATCCAAACCAAGACAAAATGATTTGCCACCAACTTCTACCTGCATAATCATATTCCTTCGAGCCACAATTAAAGACATCTTCCACTTTTGTCAGAATAATTTTATTATTTTGCTGATCTACACAGATGCGTTGAGAATAAGTTTTGTCAGATTCTAAATATAAATAATAGGGCACTTTATGTATAAATTTTGCTGAGTCGATGAGAATGCAATGACTTTCGGAAGTTGGCATATCTTGCATATTTGTATAGGTTTGGGCAAATGAGATTTTAAACTCTTGATCTTGAATAACTTCTCTCATATAAAACACTATTTGATTATCCGTAACTTTTTTATAGTTACCCTTAGTAAATAGGCAAATACTATTTCCCTTTACTGAAGCAAACAAAGTTGACTCTGGCGTAGCGAAACAGTTCATCGTAAACAATAACAACAATAGCCCTATGTATATTTTCATATCACATTTCATAACCCAGCCAAGCTTTTTCATCCTGAGTAAAAATACATAATTGATTATTTTTCATTTGAGCAAATAAAGGCTTTGTTCCTTGTAAGTTTGCATTTGCTTCAACTGATAACAGAAAGAGGAAAAGTAAGATATATTGCTTATTCATAAAACTATTTTAAGAAGCTCTTTAAGTTTTCCCAAAAACTTGGCTTTATATCTACGCACCTAGTTCCCTGAAAATCTTGTATTACAAGCTTTCCAGAATTTTTCTTTACGCAAAAATCTTTGCTATAAGCCTATTTCACCCCACCCAATGTCGCACTATATGGTGTATTTTCATTTAAGCTTTTAAAGTTATTAAAATTTTTTTCTGTAAGAAGAACACAATTAGTTTTTGTAGGATAGCGATCTCCAAAATGATTTTCATATGACCAAGATTCCGTACTACCTTGAGATAAATTCAATATGACGAGGTTAAATATCCCTTTTTGCTGTGTATCATCAATATAAAAGCATGGTCTGTTATTTTTTATTCAATACTCACCTCACCACCTCTGTAAGGAGATGAAGTAGCAGAAACATGAAACGAAAGAGAGATAAAGGCTAGAAATAAATATTTTTGTATTTTAATACCTTTTGGGCTCTTGATGATAATAAATTCCAATAAAAACAATACTAAAATACTCTCCAACAAAATTTCATTTAATTCAAATTCTACAATAAAATTTTTAAATATCTATTTTTCAGGATCTAAATAAATTATCCCGACATCTCCCTTTTCCAAAATTCTTGCTCCTAGATTAGAGTCTATTTCATTAATAGACTTAATATTTGAGTAATCAAAAGATTTTGACTCATATCCATCAAAAGATATATAAATGTAAGGCGCACTAGCAGATAATTTTTTCAAATTAGGTCTAAAAATATAATACGATTCAGCCTTAGGTGTGATCTTGAATCTTCCTTGTTGATCGGTTTTTACAGTTTTATCTTCACTAAGACTATACCCAATATAACCGTCCTTGTTCGCTATAGGCTTTTTAGTTATATTATCAACAAGTTGACCATATAATTCTGGTTTCAAATAATACTCTTTAGGTGTGCAACCCATTAATAAAATTAAAGATATTAAAAATATCCATTTTTTGTTTTTATTCATTTTTTACTAATTCCTGAGATAAATATCAGACTAGCCACATCCTCTTGAGCAGCTACAGATCTTTCTGAAAATAATTTTAGCCCATAGTACCATTCATAATTTTATTTTAGTTGTAAGCATTTTATTTGTCCCAAATAGTCTTTACTTTGATTGAGAGTATTAAGATAGGTTGGTTGAAATGACATTGCCTTATTTAAATCTACTTGAAGGCTCTCTGGAAATTTTTTCATGTCTATTATTTTTGAATATTTTAACATATATTTATTCATAACACAGAGACCATCAATTACATCAACATCTATTTCTTTATTACTTTTTATGTTAGCCTCAAAGGCTATATTATTCATTTCATAACTACCAAATAGTGAATCAGTTTTATTCACAGAATAGATAAATAATTCATCATTGACTATTGACTGCTGGTCAATATTATTATATGCAGCAATATATAATCTTTTAGATTTAATAATATCATCGCCTATAGTTAAAGCTTTAGATTTTAAAGCTTCACCTATCAGCTTTTCACTTTGTTCTTTATTGTTAGTATCATTTGCATGACTACAACCTAAAAGAATATAAGTTAAGCAAAAAAAATATATACGTTTCATCAATCTTTCCAATCACTTAATTTAAAAATTTTCATACTCTTCTGATTTAGGCACTTGATAACCATATTCTATTCGACATAGTTCATAAGCTTGCTTATTCCATTTTTTATTAAATATCATCTGATAAAGTCTATGACCTATCATAAATGGACCTCTATTATCTCTATTTCCTGCTGCTAATGCAGTATATCTTGCTTTATCAAACATACCATAACCGGCCGGAGTAAGTTTAATAATATCATTTAAGTTTTTATAATGCGCAGCTACTCGTATATCAAAACTATCTTTCAAAAGTTCTGTTGCAGCAATTAGAGATTTATCCCTAGAGATTTTATATAGGTATGTAGCAAACCGCAAATACATCATTGTATGAAAATATTCTGTATAAATTAGACCAGGGTTATCTTTTTCTATTTCTTTTAAATCAAATTCAAGACCGAAGCGCAAAGCCATATCATATTCAAATGGTTGCCTATTTTTAATATGATCCCATAAATGCTGTGGAATACAAAAAGTATATGGAACAATCTTCTTAACTTTTATTAAATTCTCCCAACCACTACACGCTGTTAAATACCCATCATCCGCTCTGCATAAATTGGTAGTTTCTTTAAGGTTAATACGATCTTGAGCATCAAAATTCACTCTAGATTTATCATAGTTAGTATGAAAAATTAAACGTCCTTCATTACTACTTATTCTATTTGAACTAGTCATAAAAATCTCACTTATAGCGGTTCTAAAGGCTTTGACAAATCAACAGTGACTACTTCAATAGCTTCAGATGAATATTCACTCTCGTAAATTGCTGTCAAACCATCTTTGTCTGTATAACCTTTAACTAATAATTCGCCAGAATCCTTACTGTAAATTTCGTATAATAATTCCTGTAAAGGTTTTTGATCATGTTCATCTATAATTTGAAATTGAATTTTATGAATTTCTTTTTGTTCATCAGCAAAAGAATCTATCTGATTTTGACTTGTTGCTGAAGATATATTTGAACTCTTGATTGTTTCTGAACCTAACCCCCCACCATTATCTCCAATTGTTAAATTTTGATCGCCAATACACATACAGCCACACGATAATGGAGAATTATGCTGTGCAGCTGCCTTGCCCATCACCAGCATGTGATTATCACCAGCCATAATCGTGGCAACACACTTATGCTTAGGGCAACTTGCTTTATCGCCAACACATGCAATCGCTTTCCCTTCAATCAGGAAAGAGGACTGACCCGAAATAATTTTCCCGCCACCTGTCGTGGGAGAGCCCAGTGTAATATATGGATTTGCCATAATTTTTACCTTTTATTGTTCTGTTATTCAGTTGATTCATTATATAAACATCAAAATCAATACATCGTTTTTTCTATGACCTTATTCTGTTGCATTATTTGCAACAGATTTAATCGAACATAGATACATAGCGATCATAAAAAAGGTTTTATCATTCGCTTTTCGATAAAAAGAAACCTCTAAACTTTAAAAATAGTTTTAGAGTAAATAAACTTTCAAATACTTTAATTGCATTATCAAAGTAAGTTCTGTAAAAATCCCCTCCTCATCATTACCAATCCATCTAAACCATTCATTAAATTATTAATTCTGTCCAACAGTTAATGATTGATCTCCAATGCATTTACAGCCACATGATAAAGGTGAATTGTGCTGTGCAGCTGCCTTGCCCATCACCAGCATATGATTATCACCAGCAACAATTGTGGCAACACACTTATGCTTAGGACAAGTTGCTTTATCACCAACGCAGGCTATTGCCTTTCCATCGATCAGGAAAGAAGTTTGAGCAGAAATGATTTTTCCACCGCCTGTAGTTGGAGATCCTAATGTAATATATGGAAGTGCCATAATTCCTACCTCTTATTGTATTGTTATTCAGAAAGCATTTTATAAAACATCAAACTCAATACGGCGGTTCTTTCTACGACCCTCATCCGTTGCATTGTCTGCTACAGGTTTAGTCGAACCTAATCCCGCCGTACTCAAGCGAGTGGGTGCAATACCTTTGGTGGTTAAATATTGTTTTACAGCTTCAGCACGTTGCAAGCTTAATGCTTGGTTCTTTTGTGGATCACCCTGACTATCTGTATGCCCAACAATTTTAACATTCTTACCCTGAACCTTATTTAATGCAACCACCATCTCGTCTAAGATTTGTGTGCCTACTGGGGTTAAAACAGCTTTACCAGATTCAAATTCAATGATTCGATTTTTTAAGGCATTATCAATTACGGATTGCTCCGCTGCATTCACGCTAATCTGAGCGTTAAATCGGTACGGCGGTTGAACCAATGACTGAAATAATGTGGTCGTGGGTTGAATATCTGTTTGAACCCCCATCTTACCCGTCAGTTCAACTTGTGTACCCCGCACGGACAGTTTGCCCTGGCTAATTTTTTTCAAATCTGGGGTGATGACTCGAGTCACTGAGTCACTCCAACCATTCGGTGCAGATACAGGACGGATTTGAATTTTATCAACCACCTGATCATTGCCATACACCGCTTTTAACTTGGCTAGAATTGCTTGTTTGGCCATATCATTGGGTACTGCTCCTTCAACCACGATAGGAGCGGCAAATACCTGTAATGAATAAAATAAGCTTGAGATCATCGCAAATTTTTTCAATATTTTTACTTTTTGATTCTTCATTTCATTATTCATCTATAAAGGTTTGCCGAAAAATTTTCATACCTTGTGTCAAACTCAATTGACGCTGGCAGAGAGATTGTTCAAGGGCCGCAAGACCTGCGTTCTGTTCAAGATAGGCATCAATCCATAAAGGTTGAACCAAAGAAACCCAATGATCATTTTGCATATTCTGAGTAAAAATATTACTTAATGCAGTAATATCAGCACCTTGGAAACCAAACAGTAAAATCGGTGACTCTTGGTGCAAAATACCGATCAAAATCTCTGTATTGTTTTTTTCCAAGAAACGTCCAATTAAATTGACCCAAAACGCAGCAATTTCATAGCAATAACTTTGGTTATTGATGGGTAAAATTAATACCTTGGATAATTTACTGGTGCCATGTTTCAGTACGGGCTGTAGCAATAAACCTAAGCCCAACATACTTTGCGCCAATTCATAAGGCGTGATCTTCATCATTTGTGCAAATGAATGCATTGTATGGTGTTCAAAGAAGTCCTGTGTTTTCAGTTCAGGTAGCACCTGAACCTCACGATCAATCAAACCCAGTTTATTCACCAATAACTCAGGATCAGTTATGGTTCTAAACATGCGGTTCTTTTGAAAAAGATCAATCAGTACAGGTTTATATTTAAACGGTGCATACAATAAGTTTTGAAAAGGATTTTCAATTTCCAATAATTGGCTCAAAACCATTGGAAACTGGCGCCCTGAACTGTCTTCACTGGTCACCATATTGGCGGCAAGAAACATCTTTTCTTTCGGATTGGCAATAAAGAAATCTAATGGCGCTAAAGATTGATAGGCTTCATTGAAATTTTCTTCTCGCATCGCCAGTTCTAGCGCTTCGGTAATCCATTGATCAATCACTTGGATCAACGCATATTGTCCTTTGGTTTTTAAAAAGTCACCGCGCGCAGGGCATTTGCCATAATACAATGGTGTAGACTTTAACGTTTGCATACTTTCATCCCTCGCACTAAATCGTTCCCAATGATCATTGAGCTCCCCCAGTTGTTGCAGCTTGAGCTGCTGCATTTGGCGTTGCTGGTGTCTGCGGTTTAGGCGCTGTTGGTGCCGCCGATGGCGTTGCTGCTCCAAATGGTGATGCCGCTTGCGGATTTGCTCCTGTCGCAGGTGCTTGCTGTGCTGCAACTACCAATGCCGCTTTAGGGCTAGTCACTCGATCCACCAGCTTTAATCCCACATAACCACGATTTGAACCGATTGGGTTAGAAGCATTTCCACTAATCAAACGGAACTGAAGTTTTACAAACAAATCACTGTTTTGTTTGCTGGTCCATGTCATTTCAAAACTACCATTGAGTGGCTTACGTTGCGCACTATCAATTAATTTGTTGATACCGTACTCGCCTGGTTCCTCAAAGATCGTATGAGTTTGACCATCTAAGTCAATTGCTGTGATTCGGGCTCCCGGAATTGCGCCAGGGTTTGGCCACATAAAGTTTACCCATTGTTGAATACCGTTTTCATAGACTAAACGCTGTCCATCAATATCAATGGTATACGACAGCAATTTGTTATTTGGAATTGGATAGAATTGGAAGTTAGACTGGTTCGCAGCTGGGGCGCCGCCACCTGCAGCACCCGCTGATGCACCATTGATCGGTGTGGTATATTGCTCAAAATTCATGACAAATTCTGGATTCAAACCCACACCCATATTCTTCCAAGTTTTTGAAGATAAGGTATAACCACGACGGATCACGAATGGATCTAGTGTCTCTTTAACAAACTTCGAAATGCTTCCGTTATCACCAAAAATCTGGCTAATTTCATTACTAGTCGCTTGGATTGTGCCAGATGAATTAAACGGAACTTTTTGCGAAAGTGTTTGATTAAATGGTTGATACGCTTGTAATGTCCAGAGTTTGTTAATCTCATCTTGAGCAGGAGTCAACAAGCTATCGAATGATTGCGTCAATGGGCTGACCAAAAGCTTTTGAACCATTTGCTGATCTAGCTCACCTAAACCTACTGTAAGTTTTTCATCAACAACCTTTTGGGTTGCATTAAAAACTGAACTTTGATCATTAATGGTTTGTTTTGCTAAAGCCAAAGCACTTGGACCAAAATCACCTGCACTACGGAGGTCATTCAGCTTGCTTCTCACTTGAGCCATATTCTGTAAATAGTCATCGAGCAATGATTTATTTTGTAGATCATCACGTTTACGAACCAGTTGATAGAACACTTGGAACTGTTGAGAGATTTGCCCTTGAGTCTGATTAGAGGCACGTTGGATTTCATCCGATTTACCCTGACCGAGTACTTTACGCTTAAACCAAGCAATAAAACCTGTTTGCGGGGCAGCCAGTTCTGCTTGAACCACAGGGTTATCCCAACTGGTTTCTTTCGCTACACGATCAATATAGGTACGAATTGGAGAGTTTTGTGGTTCACCCAATACGTCCATGATCTTCGCTTGCTGAACAAAATCGGGACCTTTTGCATAATGGGTTGCGTTAATAAACTTTTTCCATTCAGCAATATATTCTTGCTTATACAGTTGCGTCAGCTGTTTACGGATTTGATCTGGACTACCACTGAATGTTAAATCATCAGACTGTGTACTATTTAGTACCCAATCTTTGGTATCTGTTGGTTTGTTTGCAGCTTCTTCAATGGCTTTATCAACATATTCATCCCATGCTTTCTGAGTAAATATTCCTGGTAAAGCATAACCACCCAACATCACATTGCGATTGGTTTCACCCACAATTTGCGCCACAGTCACGGCAGGATAACGAACAGCTGCGCGCATTTTAATTTCATTATATACACGATCACGTGCCGGCATACCGCGAACAACCGAGAGCAATACTTGGCGAGTTTGATCAACCAACTGAGCATCCGACTCTAAAACTGGGAATTTTTTATCGTTGGCTAAAGTCATTGAATAGCTCAAGATTTTTTCAGCTTTTTGAATCATTTCTCCACGCGGCATTTGTCCACGATTGGCATCTAACCATGAACGCCAGAAACGAGTAACTTGATCGCTTAAATGACTTGCATCCATATATTGTGGATTGCTCATCATGAGATAAGCTTTCAATGCATTATAAGCATCTTGCGGATTTGTATCCGAAGGCTCTGATGCGATCTGTGTAGAAGAGGTTTGTTTGATTTCTACATTGACATGATTTTGTTTGAGTGTTTGCTCATTACCTTTAACACGTTGCAAATACTGCGCAATGTTTTGCTGACTTGGCGCTAAGACAATCTGTCTCACTCCTTTTAAATACTCAGCTTTTAATTTTTCCTTTAATTCATTGCCTTGATATAAACCAAATGAAAACTTCAACGGACGATGCTGGTCAAAGTCATCCAACTGTTCCAAACGTTGTTGCAAAATCAATAAAGCATCAATTTGGGTTGAAAGTTCTTGACCTGTGGTTTGTTCCATTTGAACCACTTTATTCAGATCGGCTTGTACATCCGCAATCAATTGCTGGTTATTGCGATAAGACCAAACCCATAAGCCTAAAATAATCGAAACACCTAATAGTGATGCAATAAATGCCAAGTAGCGCTTACGTTTTGTATTGGGATTAATATGCTGTTTAACTAAATTCTTATCTTTCAGAATAACTTCTGAGAATAAACCCTTTAAGAAATAACCATGATTCTGAGAAATTGAATTCTGTGGAATACCATGCTCGCTATTGGGAATCTTGGTCAGTTGAAAATCATCGACGATCTGTTCTGTCATCGGACTTTCAATTACACCCTCCTGTAAAGCACTGGTGAAATAGAAACCACGGAATACCGGTTTAAACTGGTATGGATTTTCTTCAAACAACGTCCCGATAAAAGTTTTTAATACCGGTTTTAAAGTTTTAAATTCAAGCGGGAAAGTCATCACACTTGGAGAAATATTCTGTGCATGACGGCGACTTAAATGGGTTGTACTTACCCCTTTTAAGCCATCATATAAAATGTTGTAATGTTTTTCGAAATGTTCAGCTGCATTTTGTGATGATTCAGGATCATAAGGTAAAGTCGCGCCCCAAACTTGATCAAATTCTGCTGCCTCATAGCATTCAAAAAATTCAGTAAACCCTGCAATCAAATCCATTTTAGAAAAAACCAGATATACGGGTGCAAAGATTTCTAAACGTTCGGTCAAGTCCTGGATACGAGCTCTTAAACTTTTCGCTAATTTAATTGATTTTTCAGGGCTTTGACTGACCAACTCAGCCACACTGACAATCACAATCAATCCATTGATCGGTGCTTTAGAACGATTCTTTTTTAGAATACTTAAAAATCCTAACCATTCTGAATGATCTTCTGAATATACAGAATAGCGCCCTGCTGTATCGAGCAGAACCCCTTCTGTAGAAAAAAACCAATCACAGTTTCGAGTACCGCTCAGCCCTGAAGACACCACTTTTTGATGGGTTTCTTCAAATGGGAATTTTAGGCCCGAATGATAAATTGCAGAACTTTTTCCCGCAGCAGGATTACCAATCACCATATACCAAGGTAACTCGTAAAGCGCAGCATTTCCGCTTTTGTCACCCAATTTAGATTTACGAATCAGTTGGATTGATTCTTTCATCTGCTGGTTGATCAGGTTTAATTCTTCTTTGTCTTTTTGTTTTCCGTATTCAGCAGTGTTGTCCTGCTCAATTGCTTCAGCCAGAGCTTCACCTTGCTCTGCATGCTTACGGCGTTGAATCAGCCAGTAAATTCCGTAAATCACCAAACCCAGAATATACGCAGCGAGCATCATAAAGAAGTACTGACGCGGTACCACACTGTACGAAGAAATTATCGCAACCAGGATTGAAAGCGCGATCACAAGCTTTGGATTTGTGATGTATTGCCATGCATAGCTTAAAATTGTTTGTATCATTTTCTCGATTTCTTTCTAAATTTGTCTGTAATCTCTATGCAAACTCAGTCCCAACAACTACTTGGGTTTGCTGATGTTCAGCACTATAAACATAGCCATACAACTCATCTTTAAGGTGCAGACTCAACATAAAACCAAAAACTTTGGCTAAAGACTGGGTATGACCTAAACTACTTTTACAATAAAGATAGTGATGAGCTTCAATCGGTGTTGCTGCAAAATTCTGTTCTAATCTTTTTAAAAGCTTGACCTCTTTAGGATCATCTAAAACCAAAACAAAAGGTTGCTCTTGTTCAAATTGTTCTGCTTGAGCCAGATTCAACTCTTTTAAGGGTTGAGATGCCTGATCAGAATTTAGTGCAATTCGAATATACTTGGTTGGCTGTAAATTTTGCAATTCAACCTTTGCATTGGTCATACAACAGGTACTGATATATTCAGAAGGAATATATTTTTCCGTCATCCAAGTTCGATCATCAATGGTTTCCTGATCAATTTCAGAATCAACCACAATAAATAAAGAAACTTCTGCATCCAATGACTGTGTTCTTTTCAGCAACTTCATCCAATCATGATATGCCGTTGTTTCACCCCAGTAATGATATTCAGTATGAAACTGCTGATCAATGATGCCAAGCTGTGTAAAATATTGATCCATCAATTCTACGCCTGAGTTTTCATCCCATGTGTGAAATAAGTTTTCAGGTAAAATAAGATGAATATTGAGGTGATTCAATTGTGGTACAGCTTCTGCAACCTGTTGTTCTACAGATTCATCTTCATATTCTTGGTGCGGGTTAATCCACGCAGGATGCATACGATATTCATGTGCAAGTTTAGCATCATAGAACAGCGCTGAATTCTTTAAATGCTCCGCGATTTGGTGAAGCATGTCGGTATTTTGTTCAAGCTGCTGCTGAATTAAGGCGGTGATCCGTCTCTGACGACTCGATAAACTTGATGAATCTTGTTCTGGTTCTTCAAGTGATTGAATACGCAATGACAAGATGGGCAAACCATAGCTATTGATGAGTCCTTGGTCTAGTTCTGGGCTGATAGGATCTTGAAGTTGCTCAATATGAACTTCGTTTTCCCCCATTGCACTTAAACTGGTTGTCGAATAAACCTTTAAATTTACCCACTCAATTTCTGCATCATGCGTTTCAACACTATTTTGCTGTTCAGTGCGTTGTTCTTCTTCAAGTTTTTGTTGCTCTTTCTTGTCTTGGCGACTTTGATAGAATTTTTTCAGCAACATCGGGGTTAGAAGCAACAATGTGATCGCAGCAGGAATCAATCCAAAGAAAATAACAAAATCCTGTCCGCTTGGATCATATTTAATGTCGCGCCAATAAAATACCACGATCGCTGAGACCAGTAGAATGACACTGATCAATGTTGCTAAAATTATTTTGATCATTTATGAAGCTCCAATCAGCGCATAACAGGTTTCATCATTGTCACTTTGCGTCTTCGGCATCACAAAAGCACCTTGTGCCAAACCGACTTGTGCTGTTGAACTCAACTGTAAAGGCTGAACTTCTTCTTTGGCAAGCACCAACCGCAAATCAACCAATAAGGTTGGACTACACCAACTCTGAAGTATTTTTTTTAATTTTTGACTTAACTTTTTCTTCGGTAAAAACTCTAAATATTGGGCATGCGTTAATGGACCAATTTGAATTTCTATTTTTCCATCAATTTGTCGAATGGTTTCCCCACAAAAAGTATTGACTCCCAAAAGAAAGGGTTGCTTTCCTCCTAACTTGGTTTTCTGCTCATCCCCTAGTTTAAACTTCTCAGTAATATATTCTTTGACTTCAACAGGATGATGAAAGACACAGGTCAACATCGTTTTCAATGCATGTGCGGTATTGTTTTGTCCCTGCATCAATCCCGAAAACTCAGCAAAATAATCATCTAAATCACTTTGCTGATGCTGGGTTCGAATATAGCCATTTAATGCATGTAATATTTCTAAGTAATTATTTTCCTTTTCAATTTCATAACGTACTGGCAGATTATAACTCAGACTTGCATCCACAAATTGGGCAGTCAGTTTATGATTAAATAATCCTAAGAACTTCTGTACCTCAACACGCTGTTTACGAGGCGCCTGCTTGACTTTATTGGTATAGGTATAAGGCATCGCACCCTGCATACCTGTTAAACCGACCACCAAATTGGTCATGTGAATTCTGTCTTCAACTTGTTCTAAAGACTCGATCTCATGCTTGGGGAAATTTAGATTCAGTGAACTTTCAAAAAGAAAATCATCTGACCAGCTTTTTAAAGTTGTGATGCTGGGTGCATGTCTAAATAATCGGGTTGACTGAACAAATTCAAAAGCTGTAGGAGTTTTGAAAAGCTCATCAACTACAGAAGCTTCTTGCCACCAACGTTCTGTACGCATTGGTATAACTCCTGTTTTGTATTTAAATCTCTCACAAAAACATCAACAAAGCTGTTCATCTGTACTTTTAAATTAAAAATGTGACTAATCAACTCACTGAAAATATAGAGACTATGTCCACGGAAAACCTGAACATCCACATCCATCAGCACCTTCACCCCTCGCACAAACATCGGGAAAGGTTTTGCTTCAACAAGTTTATGGGTAATCTCAAATTCAATTTGTTTGATCGCATCAATAATCAAATGATTTTCTTTCGATTTTGGTAAATTATAAAGTTCAAGTAACTCTTTGATATGACTGACTGTATCCCCTTTCATTAGCGCAAGCGTATTCAAAGAAAGATGTGAAATAATCCGCCATTGTTCGTTTTTATTCATTTCAAATTGATAAGGCTCTGTTGGTCTTTTTAATATCAAGGCACGACGAGCAACTGTACTGTCATTCAAATTCAAAACATTATTCGATTGACCTAAAGCTTCATACGGCAATTCACGGTTTGAACAAAGTAATCTGCAACTGACAAAATCAGACTTGATACTCTGTGGCTCGAGCTGTTTCGAAATAATTGAATATCCTGTTTCAACATATTGATTCTGTAAAACAGTCGGATTCAAAGCATAAAAAAACTGAATATCTTCACCGTGATAATGACTCATTGCGAAGAAAGGTAAAATTGGGTAAACCACTTGATCTTGATTACTTTTTTCACGAATCAAATTCATTTCAAGTATTGAATACACTTGATAAAATTCAGGGTGATGAGCATCTGTGATCAGTGGATACTCTAAGTTTTTGTGATTGATTTTCTGGGGTTCAGCCTGTTTCTCAAATAAATTTACCACTGGACTGGTAAATAATTTAAAGTTCGCTACATTTAATTCTGAATAATTTCGAATAATGGCTTGATCATTTAAATTTAGCTTCAAATGAATCTGAATTTCAAAAGTTAAATTTTCATCTTTTAATAATTTTAAAAAATCTAAATTTAAATTCAGATAACTAAATTTTTCTGGAAAACAAAAGTATTCTATCAACAAACGATAGGCATGATGGGTATGCTGATCTATCGGCAATAAACTTTCATCTTCACGAAATCCCATCACTTCAAAAGGATTTTTAATCGCTGTCACTTTATGATTGATGCGCAGACTAAAGCTGGTATCCTGGTGAAAAATATGGTCCAAGACTTGGAGCGGAAAATTGGAAATAGCATCTAAATAAATGGGCAGTTTTTCATTTTTCAACCAATTTTTACACGGGTTGAATAAATCAAATTTTAAACTCAACGTTGCATTCTGGTTTAAATGAATATGCGCACTTGGTGTCGTTTGAAAACTTAAACTTTCCAGTTGAATTGGCAGTAACTTTACTGCTGTACTGGTATTAAATTCACATTGGACACCCTTAAAACTTCTTGATTTTAAAGTTGTTCCTTTTGGAATAACATGAACATCCGTTAATTGTTTTTGTTTGTTTAAATCTTCAAAGCTCACCACGGAGCAGGCAGGAAAATGTCGCAGATACTGCGGAAACATGACTTCAAATAATGAGCGGGTAAATATGTCATAGCTATCAGCTAATTTTTTATCAATACGTGCCGCAATTAAAGAAAAAGCCTGAATCAGGCGCTCAATATGTGGATCATCAATTTGTTCTTGGTTTAAAGATAATCTTTGTGCAATTTTAGGATATTTATCTGCAAATACACGTGACTGCTGACCAAATTCTTGTAGTTGCTTTTCATAATACGGTAAAAGTTCTTCTATCACGACATACCTACATTTTTAAGATCTGGCAGAGATTACATATTGCTGTGTTGTTGGCTTGAGTAAGGCATCAAAAATTACAGGTTCATAAAGCGGATGAATATTTAAATAGGCTTGAATGCTTAAGCATAAAGAACCAACATTCTGATCATCTAGCTGCATTTCTACTTTAATCTGTTTTAATCGTGGCTCATGCGCAGCGATCGACTGCTCAATGGACTGGCAAATAACATCTCGATCTGTGGGGTTGGCAGTTGAAAGTCCAACAAAATCAATAATCCCAAACTGTACAATCGATTTTTTGGCTAAAGCATAATCATCAATATCCAAATCCAGTTTAGCGATTCGGGTATTTAACAAATCTTCTAAATCATGAGCAACAGACTCTCTTAGCTCATGTATGGAAAGCCCTTTTACATAATCATCTTCAACAATCAAGCGATCAAATAGCGTAGATCGAAATCCATAGGGATAAAGTTGATCTAAGTTCATAACTGATATTCTAATGATATGAAACAGGTAGGGACTTTTCAGCCCCTACCCGTCTCAAACAACAATTAAGCAGCGTAAGATGCTGTATTGTTAGAAAGAGACCATTTCTTAGTAACGGCACCTTTAGCAGAACCGTTAATATCTTGTTGATTATAAGTCCACTCAACTGCAGCATATTTCAAACCAAATGCTTCAGTTGGAACACCTTCTTCATTTACAGTCGGTGTTACGCTTGAAACAAGAACATGCTTAAGTTTGATTTGGAGGTACTTGATACGTTTGTCACCGTTTGCGCGGTAAAAATCAATTTGAACTTCGTCAAAAGTATAACCAGCAGAACAAGCTTCCCAAAGTTTCGGACTAGTCGCATCCAAATCTTTAACGAAAAGCATGTCTGAATGTTCTACACGTTCAGCAGTGTGACCACCAACGCTTGAAGAAGTAGCAGATTTCGGTTGACGGATGTTGTGAGACCAAGAATTAACTTCTAGCCAGTTCTTGTGCTCAGAATCACGTGACTCACCATCAACTTTGTACTTGCCTTGAAATTGAACGTATATGTCTTTCATTGGATTTACCCTTATTTTTTAAAGTTATTATTTAGCCACGCTCTATTTTAATTCGAGGACTGAGGTAACTCAGTGACAAGTCGCAGAGAAACTGACAACTCATCTAGCTGGAAATGCGGTCTTAAAAAGACCACAGACTTGTAGTGCCCTGGCTCTGCAGGATTCTCTACAACTTTTACAGAAGCTTCACGCAGTGGATACTGTGCTTTTGCTTCTTGAGACGCGCCATCATCAAGCAATACATATTGTGATAGCCATTCATTTAAAAATGCTTCTACATTTCCAGCCGATGCAAAACTTCCGACTTTATCTCGCATCATTGCTTTTAAATAATGTGCAATTCGAGAAACTGCCATGATGTACTGGATCTGGCTAGAAAGTGATGAGTTTGCATTCGCAGTATCGCTGTCATATTTTTTCGGCTTCTGCGTAGACTGTGCGCCAAAGAATGCAGCATAGTCTGTATTCTTACAATGCACTAGAGGAATAAAGCCTAAATCACTCAATTCTTTTTCACGACGATCAGTGATGGCAATTTCTGTTGGGCACTTAAATACCACTTCACCATCATTGGTTTTAAAGGTATGTACAGGTAATCCTTCTACCATACCACCACCTTCTACACCACGGATAGCCGCACACCAACCATGCAGGTCAAAGGCATTGGTCAAACGCGTACCAAAAGCATAAGCAGCATTCATCCATAAATATTCGTCGTGATTTTGACCTGAAACTTCTTCAACAAAGTTAAAGCCTTCAGTTGCCCATCCCTCTTTAGGATCATAAGGCAAACGTCCTAAAACACGTGGCATGGTCAATGCAACATAACGTGCATCATCACTTTCACGGAATGAACGCCATTGTACATATTCAGCTGTTTCAAACACTTTTGAAACGTCACGTGGACGATCAATATCAGTAAATGACTCAAGCCCGAGCATGTTACTACTCGCAGCCGAAATAAATGGTGCATGCGCTGCCGCTGCAACATGAGAAATCTGTTCTAACAGGTACATATCTGATGGTGTACGATCGAATTCGAAATCACCAATCAAGGTGGCATAAGGTGCACCACCAAATGAACCATATTCTTCTTCATACACTTTTTTGAACAATGTACTTTGATCGAAATCAGTTGCACCTTGGAAGTCTTTGATCAACTCTTTTTTCGTTGTGTTTAACATACGAATTTTGATCAATGGATTAGATGGTGACTCTTGGCAAAAATAGTACAAACCACGCCAAGTCGATTCAATTTTTTGAAACTGCTCGTTGTGCATGATTTTACTGAGTTGAGTCGAAATAAGTGCATCAATTTCCGCAATACGCTTATCAATAGACAGCGACATGTTTTCAGAAACAGTAATTGTTCCTGCCATGACTTCTTTTGCCAACTCACTAATTAAGCTTTTCGCACGATCATGCTCTTCTTCATTACGTGCAATTCGGCTACGCTCCACAATAGAATCAAGTAAACTTACTTCTTCTACAGCTGTATCCTGTACAGTATTGCTTTGTAAATTACTCATTTTCTGGACCCGCCTCAGCACTTAATTTACGGATCTGATCCGTATTCTGTAAAACCTCATCAAGCAAGTCTTCCAAACGCTCACTATTAGAAATTTTATTTCTCAAGTCTGTTAAACGCTCACGCGCTTCAACCAACTTCTTCAGTGGTTCAACTTGCTGCACAACTTGTTCAGGACGGAAATCTTCCATTGACTTAAATGTTAAATCAACCGACATACGCCCGCCTTCTTCAGTCAAAGTATTTTCAACTTGGTAAGCCGCACGTGGAGACAATGATTCCATCACTTCATCAATGTTTTCTAAATCAACATTGATAAATTTCTTGTCCTTTAACTTGGTTCTTTCTAATTCAGAAGCTGCAGAGAAATCGCCGAGCACGCCAACAACAAATGGTAATTCTTTAATTTCCTTACCATCGCCCACTTCAACATCATAAGTCAGCTGAACACGTGGTGGTCTGATTCGCTGTAATTTTTTCTGTACACTTTCACGTTTTGACATTTTTTTTATCCATTAATTTGAGCAAATAAATTATGTTGGGAAATTCGGTCTAGCTGCTGGTGTCGGCTTCGGTTTTGCTGGAGTAGCAGCAGGTTTAGATGCTGCAGGTTTAGATGAAGACGGGGCAGAACGTGTCGGCGAAGTACGGTTCACTTTCTGAGGACGGCTCACTTTCTGAGGACGTGCACGCTCTACAACTGGAGCACTTTCCTGATTTTTTTCAACCAGAACAGCAGCTGGCATTGCTTGTCGGACAGCATCAGTAAAGTTTTTCGCAACTGGATAAGTTTTGGCTTCTGTTAAGTAGCGCATTTCACTGGTACGCATCTTGTTTAGCGCATCTGAAGCTAAACCAAGACCTGCGAGGAACTTAACATCAGTCAACTCATTGCTTTGAATATTCAATGTGTCTAAATAACTGACGATCTGAAGTGCTTTTTCATTTTTGCCAAGCTGTTGGAATTTTTCCGCAGCCGAGACCAACAGTTTGTTTTTATAGTCTTTATTCTTCTTATCACACAATTGCGCATAAATCCCAAGCAGCTCAGGATTTGTCTCGCCTTCAACCATTGGATAGTCTTTGATACATGATCTTTTTAGTTTGATCTCATCGTTTGCGCTAACAAAGGTGCTCGCAAATGATGCTCCAAGAACTAAAATGTACGGGATATAATTCTTCAAAATCTAACCTCAATTCACTTGATTCAGTTATTCAATAGATTTACTTTTGATGTTTTATAAATATATATAATTAAAGCAACTTCGTTTAAAATCTTAGAAATAAAACTAAAAAAAACGCTTTTAGTCAAGTGAAATTTCGTATCGACATTTCAAACGATTGATAAAAAAAGTTTTTTAAAGTGTTTGGATAATATCAATAATATCTTATCTTCACAAAAGTTTTTTTTTCTGTAAAATATTTCTTGAGATTTTTAAAAAAATATTAAACATTTGATTTTAATATACTAATTTAAATGCCAACTTGATTGGCTAGAAAATTAAAAACTGACTTTGAGCCAAAGTAAAGTTTTTGAGAGAGACAAAAATGACCGATTTAAAAGTTTTGATTAAAAAGTTATCTGCTTCTTCACGTACAGCTTTAGAACAATCCGCCAATCTATGTGTAAATCATCAAAATTTTGAAATTGAAATTGAACACTTTTTTGTCAAACTACTTGAACAGCATGGCAATGATCTTGAAATATTACTCAACAAATGCAAAATTTCAAAAGATGCATTGTTAAGTGATTTATTAGAATGCATTTCTCAACTTCCGAAAGGCAATACCCGAACCCCAATCTTTTCAAAATCAATTGTTCGACTTTTAGAACAAGCATGGTTGCTTGCTTCAGCTGAACAGGATTCAGTGATCCGCAGCGGACACTTACTCATTGCGTTACTTACGGCATCAGACCTGTATCAAATTGCAGTTCGAGCTTCTAGCTTATTTGATCTTTTTCCGATTGATACGATGAAGCATAAATTCTTGGAAATTTGCGTGAACAGTAACGAAAATGTTCCTGTAAATCCCCCGGAAAAAGAAGCCAAATCAGAAGCTGTTTCAGGTGATCATTCAGCCTCTCTTAAAAAAACCCCTGCTCTTGATCAGTTCACTATCAACCTTACTGAAAAAGCTCAAAAAGGTGGAATTGACCCTGTCATTGGACGTGAGTACGAAATTCGTTTGATGCTGGATATTCTGATGCGTCGTCGTCAAAATAATCCGATTTTAACGGGTGAGCCTGGTGTAGGTAAAACTGCTGTAGTTGAAGGCTTGGCACTTAAGATTTCACAAAACCAAGTTCCGGACGCACTCAAAAATGTTCAAGTGCACTCTTTAGATATGGGCTTGTTACAAGCAGGTGCAAGCGTCAAAGGTGAGTTTGAAAATCGTCTAAAACAAGTGATTCAAGAAGTACAGCAATCTGCACACCCTATTATTTTGTTTATAGATGAAGCCCACACCATGATTGGTGCAGGTGGTCAAGCGGGACAAAATGATGCAGCAAACTTATTAAAACCAGCTTTGGCACGTGGTGAATTAAGAACCATTGCTGCCACAACCTGGGCAGAATACAAACAATATTTCGAAAAAGATGCAGCTTTAAGCCGTCGTTTCCAAGTGGTGAAAGTTGAAGAGCCGACAGAAGAAGTCGCTATTGATATGCTACGCGCCATGATTCCAGTGATGGCGAATCACTTTAACTTGCGTATTGATGATGAAGCCATCGTGACTGCCGTACATTCATCACATCGCTATATCAGTGGACGCCAACTTCCAGATAAAGCCATTAGCGTATTGGATACAGCCGCAGCCCGTGTTGCACTCACACAAAATGCCCAACCTGTAAAATTGGATCAACTTAAAGCTCAACAACATAATTTAAGCTTAGAATTCAATATCATTGAAAATGAGCATAAACATCAGTCAATCCATGAAGAACGCTTAACGCAACTTAAACACGCTTTAGACACGCTTGATCAAGAAATTCAAAAAACCGAACAGCAATGGCAAGCTGAATTGGCATTGATTCATCAAATCAAGGGATTAGAAAGTAATACAGATGCGGATCTGGCGAGCCATAAAGATGAAATCCTAAAACTTCGCAATCAGTTAGCTGAACTACAAGGTCAAGAACCTCTGGTTTTTGAGCGTGTCAATGCACAAATCATCAATGAAATTATTTCAGATTGGACAGGTATTCCTGTTGGGAAAATGGTCAATGATGAAATTAAACAAATTCTCAGCCTGGAAGAAAAACTTGAACAACGTGTAATGGGACAAGATTATGCATTACATCAACTGGTTCAAGGGATTAAAACATCCAAAGCACGTTTAGAAGACCCAAATAAACCACAAGGTGTCTTCATGCTGGTCGGACCAAGTGGTGTAGGTAAAACTGAAACAGCTTTAGCTCTTGCCAATGAACTTTATGGTGGGGAATCACACTTAATCACCATCAATATGTCTGAATACCAAGAAGCACATACTGTTTCCTCACTCAAAGGCGCTCCTCCAGGTTATGTGGGCTATGGTCAGGGTGGTGTATTAACCGAAGCGGTTAGACGTAATCCTTACAGCGTTGTTTTACTGGACGAGATTGAAAAAGCCCATAGCGATGTTCAAGAATTGTTCTATCAAGTTTTTGACAAAGGAACACTTGAGGATGGTGAAGGTCGGGGCATCGATTTTAAAAATACGACGATCTTGTTGACCTCGAATACAGGTTCAAATGCAATTATGCAGGCTTGTTTAAATCAACCTGTTGAAGAATGGCCAAGCGCAGAAGAACTGACAGAACAGCTTAAGCCAAGTTTATATAAGCAATTTAAACCGGCATTCTTGGGTCGTATGCGAATCGTGCCTTATTTCCCATTGCATGATGATCTCCTAGTCCGAATCATTGAACATAAAATCGGTAAAATCACTGCAAGACTTGAAAAACAATATGAAACCAAAGTGACCTATAGCGATGATTTGATCGAGTTAATTCTCAGTCGCTGCACAGAGGTGGATAGTGGTGCGCGTAATGTTGACAATATTTTAAATGCTTCCGTCTTACCTGCATTAGCGACTGAAATGCTGGTTGCGCTAGCAGAACAAAAAATTCCTAAATTGATTCATATCGACACCAAAGATGATGAAATTATTTACCTTTTAGATCCACAAGCCAAATCTGCAAAGAAGAAATCGAGTAAGAAGCCAAAGGTTGTGGAAGCTTAAACTCACGAGTATAGAGAATGGATATTAATTTAGATACCTTACTAAAACCTATTTCAGAGGATCATCCATGTGGAGAAGATTTATCTTTTTCCAATGAGTTTCATGAAATAAAAAAAGCACGAATACATGATGATCCGCTCTTAGATCAAGGGGACTGGATCTCTGAACCTAAGCAAGCGGATTGGTCATTCGTTGCTGAAAAATCTGTTCAATTATTAACAGATAAAACTAAGGATATCCGTTTACTGACTTGGCTGACCGAGGCTTGGACAAATCTATATGGTTTTGAGGGCTTAATTAAAGGCTTAGAATTAAGCCATCGAATCTTAGAACAATTCTGGTTAAAGCTTCATCCTGAAATTGAAGATGATGATCTAGACCAACGTCTAGGATTACTCCAAGGCTTTACCACACAGTTACCTGGCTTGATCAAAAATGTGCCTCTGATCAACATTCAACCCTTTTACTCCCTTGCCCAATACGAAAAATTCTTGCATTTACAAAATGTGCGTCGTAAGCAAGCTGAAGATTCTGACAGTGTTGAAGCATCATTAGAGTTAGATCAATTCAATCAGGCTTTATTCAATACTTCCCGTACCTTCCAATATCAAAATTATCAGCAATTTCAGGAAATTTTGCAGCATTGGAATGTCATTAAACAAGTGCTTGATTCACTAATGGAGTTGGAAGCACCAAGTTTTGCTCATGTAGATTCACAACTTGAAAATATTCAAATGAATCTAAAAAAAATCTATAAAGCAGAATCATTTGGTACTAGCACCAATACAGCGCCTATGGAAAATACAGATCAACAAGCTCAAACAGTTGCAGCAAGCGTTACAGAATCCTACGTAGCGCCCGTGGCTCAAGCACAAACCTTCCAGCCACAGCCTCAGAGCCATTTACAAAATCGTGAACAGGCAATGCGTGTTTTACAAGATATTGCTGATTATTTTCAGACCAATGAGCCTCATAGCCCAGTCAGTTATATGCTGCAAAAAACCATTAAATGGAGTCAAATGCCTTTACATGAATGGTTAACTCAAGTCATTAAAAATGACAATCCCCTTGATTCTATTCAAGAATTACTGGGCGTCAACCAAAATAATGAATCTTCTGAGTGGTAATCAAATATGTTTAAAGCCGAAAAAGTTCTTTGGGGTGAAGGTTTATTTTTAAGACCACAGCATTTCCAACTCCAAGATACATATCAAGAACAACGTTTAAATCATACAATTCGTTCTACAGTTCCCTATCCATATGGCATCAAAAATCTTCGCTTTGATGAAACTCAATTGGGTACTCATGTTCTGGCTCTAGAGCATATTGATATGATTTGGCAGGATGGTGAAATCTATCAAGCACCAGCCAAAGATCTTTTACCACAACCGATTTTATTAGATGAATTGAATTTGCGTGGTGAAATGCTGATTTATTTAGCATTGCCGATTCTACAACCGAATAAGAAAAACATTTCCGATGATCAGGACAAACAACCTGCACGATACCATTCTTATTTGAATGAAACACATGATCTTTTTACAGATGCAACGCCTGCTGAAATTACGTTCTTAAGACGTCGCACTGAATTCAAACTTTTTGATATTCAAACAGATCCAAATCAGGATTTAGATGGCTTCTTATATTTGGCAATTGGCAAGATCAAACGTCATAGTTCAGGCAATTTTGAAATTGATTCCAAATATATTCCCCCAATTCTGCACATCCAGTCGAATGAAACTTTATTGGCGAATTTAAAACGAACCTTAAATGTCGTTCGTGCAAAAATCAAAATGATTCAAACCAATAATCGGGAAAATGAACAAAAACTGATCGAATTTAGATCGGGTGATATTGTGTCTTTTTGGTTAGTGAATGCGCTCAATACAGCTCATGCAACATTAAACCATCTTCTACAAAATCCTCAAATTCATCCTGAGAAATTATTCTTTGAACTGCTACGTTTAACAGGTTCATTACTCACGTTCTCTACAGCATATGAAGTTGAACATTTGCCACAATATCAACACCATAACTTGCAAGATAGCTTTAGCCAACTGGATAAAATCTTACGCGAATTATTAGATACGATTATTTCAAGCCGTTATATCAGTATTGCATTGAAAGAAATTCGTCCATCGTATTGGGTAGGTAGCTTAGAAACAGATAAAATCACAAAAGAATCAAGACTTTATATTGCAGTTTCAAGCAGCATGATGCAAACTCATGAATTGATTCAAATCGTACCTTTACGTTTCAAAGTTGGTAATACAGTGGATGTAGAGCAACGTGTCGTTGCAGCACTTCCAGCAATTCCAATCCATCATTTGGTACAAATCCCAACAGCGATTCCAGTACGTTCAGGCGTGAGCTATTTTGAAATTGAGCCACACCATGAAATGTACCAACGCATGCTTGATTCAGAAACCATCTGTATTTATGTACCGGCAGGTTTCCAAGATATCAGTATTGAACTCATCGCAGTGATGAACGGTTAAGAGGATGATCCAATGAGTCAGAATAATAATATCGCCCCTTCACTGTTCGATGATGGACAAATTGGTGCAGGTGCTGTACCTCAACCTTCAAAAAATACACAAGCAACCAATTTGGTTGATCTTCTGCACGATGGTTTTTATATTGTATTTTTAATCAGAAATCAGTATGTTCCTGAGAATGCAGATCGTTTTAAAGAGAAAATATTAGATCTACTCAATCGTTTTGAACATCAAGCAAAAAAGCTCCAATTTTCTGGAGAAGATATTCAAGATGCAAAATATGCTTATTGTGCATTACTTGATGAAACCATTGTCACGCAACAAGATCCTTCATTCTTTAATCTACAAAACCACTGGTTGATTAGCCCATTACAATTAACTCTTTTTGGTTCACAATTGGCAGGTTATCGCTTTTTTGAGTTTTTAGAACAGATTCGCGCGCGTGGTAAAGAAAGATTAGCATCACTCGAAGTTTATCATTATTGCTTACTGCTGGGTTTTCAAGGTAAATATCGCATTGAATCTATTGAAAGTTTAAATCATCTGGTTGCACGAGTAGGTGATGAAATTGATTATTTAAAAGGCAAAAAAGCTGCTTTTTCACCTTTTGCTGCTTTACCTGATCAAATTAAAAATATAATTCATCGAGAATTACCGTTTGTTTGGATTTTAATTTTCCTGTTGTTGTTTGCAGTACTTGCATTTGCAGGACTAAAAATTATGTTGAATAAAAATGAAAATGCGTCACTTGCCAAATTTAACAATGTAATTGCAGCGCCAACAGAACAAGCGCATATCACGATTCTATTGCCTTGACGGTAAAATTTATGACACAAGAAAAGCAGACCTCTATTCGTATATTACAAAGTAAGCCGGTTAAAAAAACTTTGGGGAAATCATCAGTTTTTTTGCTTGGCTTATTAACAGGGATCATTCTTTCAGCGATCTTTTTCTTTATTTTTATCAATCTTAACCAATCTGAAACTGTCACAGAAACAACTGAAGCTGCCGCTGCCGCTGCCGCTCAAGAAGCGGATGTGCAAACCCATACAGAAGAAACAGCAACCAATCAACATGATGAAAGTGCGGGTGTTTATAAACAACATATTAATGACAAAGACTTTAACCAGATTTTTAAACATGAAAATAAACCTGCACCTCAACCTAGCTCTAAGGGCAACTCCCCTTTTGAACAAATGCTGAAACCGGAAGCCAAGCCCGCTCCTGCAATCGCATCTAAACCACCCGTCGTACCTGCAAAACCTGTAGTACCTGCAGTCAAACCAAAAGTAGAGCCAAAAGCAGCTGAAAAAGAACTTCCAGCGAAAAAGGAAGAAGCACCTGAGATTTCGCCTGAAGCAACGGTTAAAATGACCATTGAACGAAAAGAGACTGAAAACAAACCATGATTTTGTTTGTTGTTATTTGTTTTATCTTTTTGGTCCTTGGCCTCACTTTTTTAATGTCTTATGAGCTTAGAAATAAAACTTTAGACTATTTAAGAGCATTACTTCCCCAAGGAAAGAAAAAATTAGCTTCCGCAAAGCATTTTGCAGAGCAAATGAACCAAGCAGCTTCTGCAAATCAAACTCAGACCCATTGGCATTTACAGCAATGGTGGATTTTGATTGCGGGTTTTTTTCTGCTGTCCAGTATTTTAGTTTTTGCATTCACTCGACCAATTGATCCTACAAAAGTAGAAGCAGAATATTTAAGACAAACAGATCCACAAATCTATGCATTGCTTAATGGAGAGGTTCTCAGCCCTCCACCTGCCGTTGATGAAAGTTTAATTGATGCTGCAATTGTTCAAGCTCAAATCCTTGAAAGAGAAAATCCTCTTCCAAATCATCAATTTCCAAGTGTGAATTCATCAGCGATTGACAATGAAGGAGTCGGAGACCAAAGAAGTAGTTTTGATACAGCAATGGTCGACCGTAAATGGGACAAAATGCACCCAAGTTATAAGCAACGTCTACTTATGGTCTTTAAGATCATGAAAGAACGTCATGGGTATGAAATGGTTCTTTTAGAAGGTTATCGGAGTCCTGAACGTCAAACACGCCTATCTGGAAATACAGCAACCACTTTGGCCAAAGCTTATCAGAGTTACCATCAATTTGGTTTAGCTGCCGATGTTGCCTTTAAACGAGATGGTAAGGTTGTAATTTCAGAACGTGATCCGTGGGCTTGGAAAGGATATCAATTGTATGGTGTTGTCGCTGAATCTGTTGGGTTAACGTGGGGCGGTCGCTGGACAAGGATTCATGACTATGGTCATACTGAATTCCGTATGCCAGGGCTTCGTAAAAACCGTGAATCGGCTGAACGCTTAATTGCAGAAGCACAAGGTAAAGGGCTTATGGCCAATAATATTGAGGTGAATTAGTAGCGAAACAATTTTTGTAGGAAAATGCTTACAACAATCACCGCTATTGTCATCTATGCCATCAGCACTTTATTTTATATTCTATAGTCATAGGGAACAGGAAGTTTCCCAGACAAAACAATAACAATAAAATGTCTGAGCATCAGGAACGTGAGATTCGACAGGAGTCAGATCTAACCAACCAATACGAAGAAAACCCCATCAGGATGATGGGGTTTTCTTTTTTATATCAATATGGTTGTTTAATTTATAAATTTTTTAAATACACCACAATTTTTTCATTTCCAGCCATTTCTGCCAACTCTAAAGCTGTGTATTGTGCTTTATAGTGGGTATCCGCACCTTTATTCACCAAACATTTTACGATCTCTAAATGATCATTTTCAGCAGCGGCTTGTAATGCACTATAACCTTCTTCATCAGTTTGATTGGGATCAATGCCCTGTGACAAAAGCTGCTCGACCTGTTCAATATCACCGAGTGAAGCAGCATACACCAGTTCAGGAAGATAAAGTTCTTCATCATCCTTAGGAATCGGAGAGAATGAGTTCAATTTCATAAAAAGATCCTATTTGACTAAATTATTCAGCTCAAAATTTTAAAATCCAACATTTAAATTATGTTGGCAGAATCACCAAAATTTCCACCATTTCTGTCTATTTAAATTTTGATCTGCTTGTGATCCTTTTAAATCTCTATTCACTGTATTTTCAATTTCTTCACCATTTTCATCATATATCTCCCCGTCATCACCACGAACACATGCTTTAAAATACTGTGCAATTTTATACATTTTTATTAACACTTCATGATCTGGATTTTTCACACTAATACTATTTTCAGATGGAGAAAAATAAACTTTTATGCCCTCTGGATATTTAGAGTAGCCTTTCCAGACGGTTAATCCTTCAGTTTTAATATTTAAAACCTTATTTTCAGGAGTAATAAACAGAACATGGTCATTACGTTCCATTTCAGGATCTTTCTCTATATATTCTAGCCATTGATTTAATGTAATTTTGTTTTCAGGCTCTGCATGAATATGTTCAATATGAATAGAATATCCCATACGATCTCTACTGATTTATCATATCTGGTGTAATTATTCCCAATCATTTTAAGAGAAAGCTGATAAATATGATAGATACATTTTATCACGCATAAAAAAACACCCCAATCTCGGTAGAGATTG
>NZ_JAPKMY010000002.1:0-724235 GCF_026344175.1 Acinetobacter nematophilus | reverse complement strand
TCTCTACCGAGATCGGGGTGTTTTTTTATGGGTGATAGAATTATATGGGTTTTCATATTGAAGAAATGGGGGTAATTTTTAAGCAATTAAATATTACCGATTAAACAGATTACGGAAACAACATATTTTATGGTATTTGCTTACGCGGATTATCAGCAATGAACCGATCAGTTGGATAAGGTCAAAACAGATCATCATGGTCATTATCATCTTATAAGTTGGGCGGGTTGTAATACAGAATTAAACTGAGCATATTTATAATTTTGCTAAGATGGAATAACGACTAAGCTTTTAAGCCTGATATATTCTGCGTTGTGTTTATGCTTATAATACAACCATAAGTATTCAAATCATCGCTAAAAAATGAATAGTACAATTTAAAAAATGGATAACCATGGATAGAGATACACCGATTCATATTTCTTTAACAGCTACAAATAGCCATCAGATCAAAATTCCAGCTGGGCAAGGAAGTTTCTCGATTGGCCGAATCGGTATGGACAGGAAAAAGTTTGATGTCCTTGTTGATGAAGATGCAGAAATTAATTGGAATAGTTTCAATAGCTTTTATACGCCCCATGGTCAACAAAATGCACATCTATATCCTTATGGGAATTGGCCAAGATTTTTTTATTATTGGGGTAATGATATTGGCTTCGTTGAATGGTCAAAGAAACGAACAATCGAAGATTTCTTTTGGCAACCCTCCCGGTCACTATGTATTGATTTAAATGGAGCTCAAATTCATAATTTTTCAGTAAAAAGCAATGAAGATCCAATAAAATTGATTTTAGATCAGAAGAATATCGAAAATACTCTTGGCGTACATACACTTCATTTATCTGGGAAAATCGAGCTATTTGAAATTATCATGGCACAAGAAATTCCTCATATTCGAATAGAACCCAATACTGAGAAAGATCAAACAGCATCTACTTACCATCTGCCAATTATTCCAGATTTTGAAAAAATTGTCTCACTTGATTTAATTGTTAAGCCTTTAGGTCAGGCTCTAGATTGTGAAAGCCTGTTACAGTTTCCTCATTTAAAAAATCTGAACTTAACAGGGAATATAACCAATACAGCCAGTTTAAAACAGCTTCACCAACTTGAACGTATTGGAATACGTTATGCAGCAGATTTGGAGGGATTTCCTGCTTTGGGTGCGTGGGAAAATTTAATCTCTTTTATCGGATGGAATATTGATGAAAAAACAGGGAAAAGGTTAAATGCTGAATTAAAACAATTGGCTAAAGTAAAACAATTAGAATATTCTTCAGTCTCCAAATTACGAAGTTTAATTTGGTTTACATCAGAATATGGTATCCCTTTTGAAAACTGGGAAACTAAGAATGCCAAGATCGCGACAAAAGCATATAAAGTTGCTTTAAAAGAAATCATTAAAGCGAAAACAGAGCCGGAAGTAAAACTTTATATTGATCAATTCATAGCACAGATCAATACATTACCCAACATAGAAACATCAGAAAGGGAAGATACTGGAATCGCTGTTCAGCAACTTGTTGAAGCGTCGAAATTTGATATAGATCAAGAAAAAATAAATGCTTGGTTTGATGAAATTCGAGATTTTTAGATACTTGATTCTAAAAAAACGGCAAGAGAACTTGCCGTTTTTTGATTGATATAGGGTAGTGGATTAGAAGTTGTATTCCATACCGAGACCAATAACAGTTTTCTTCTTCTCTGGAGTTGAAGATGCTGTCCAATCACGTTTTTGTTGACCGACAATACCGTAGAAACGTGTTTGCTTATTGATGTTATAATCTGCACCAACACCATAAAGGTCTTGTTTACGATCATCACGACCATCTAACTCAGTTGTCGCAGAAATATATTCAGCTTTTAATTTAACTGGAGTTGAAGGAATAGTGTAGGCAGCAGTTACACCATACGCATTTTCTTTTAAACCTTTGAATGATGTTACAGTTGTGCCAGAAGTCGTAGAAACTGTATCATCAGTTGGTTTAGCAGTTTGCCACAATGCACCTAAAACTAAACCATCAAGACCGGCAGGTTTCAAATCGATAGAACCTGTCACACGGATTGCATCAGAATATATTGTGTTACCACCTAATTCAGAGCTATATGCGTTATATTTTGATGCTACACCAAAGTTACCTGCAACAGCTGCTGCCAAACCATAGTCTTTGTTGTCATAAGTCAATGATGTTGAAATGCCATCACCAAAACCATCACGGCTACCTTTTTGACCTTTTGCAGAGTTGTTTAATGCAGACGACTCTTCACCTTGTTGGAACATAATGTTGAATGCTAGGCCAGCCAATAATTTTTTATCAGTTTCAAAACCAATCACGTTTTTAAGACGATCTTCACCAACTAAAATAGTAGTCATGTCAAGTTCATTGTGATCGTTAAAGATATCTTGGTTGTTTCCAGCAGCATTTTTGAAGTATGAATCAAACTGACCTACTTTTAACGTTGCGATACCATCTGATTTGATCCCCACGAAACGGTTACGGTTACTGAAAACATCGCCATCACCATCAGCACTGATTTGCCATTCTGCCAAATATACAGCAGATAATTTATCAGTTAATTTTTCTTCCCCTTTAACACCAATACGAGACGCATTAGAGTTTACTTTCGTTACGCTTTCGTCTTTAAAACCATTATTATCAATTTGATCTAAAGTTACGTTGAGCTTACCATACAATGTTGGCGCTGCTTGAGCTGCGCTGATGCTAAGGGTGGCGATTGCTGCAGCGAGTAGCACTTTTTTCATTGAGATTTCTCCAAAACATGTTCAATGCGAGTTTGCTGTTACTTTTTTTATTCAGTAAGTGTTGTTTTGAAACTACTTACTAACTTGCATGCAGTATCTGTAAACTTTGTTACATATAAGTGAAGAATAAATGACAATTTGATGACGTAAACTGAATATTGATGTAATTTTGACAAAAAAAATGAGGCAATAAATGCCTCATTTATATAGAATAATCTTTTACAAGAGTGCGGACTTAATTTTTTCAGCCAACGCTTTAATTTTTTCTTGATCGCCCATCTGTGCAGCATGACGACCTAATTCGTGTACGGAGCTTGGAATAAGATGAAAGTGTACATGTGGTACAGTTTGCCCAGCAGATGCACCAGAGAGCTGCATTAAGACAATACCTTTCGCATCTAGTGCTTTTTCAATTGCTTGAGCAATTTTCTGAACAATTTTAATTGTATAAGCCGCTGCTTCCGGTTCTAAATCCAATAATGTAATGGCTTTCGTTTTGGGAATCACTAAAGTGTGACCATCTGCTTGTGGCATAATATCCATAAATGCAAGCACATGATCATCTTCATAAACTTTTAGTGCTGGAAGTTCGCCACGTAAGATTCGAGCAAAAATATTCTGATCATCATAAGCCATATTCACTTCCTTAAATGTATGAATGTCATTATTTACAATTCAATTCTTTCTGACGTTCCTTAATAGAGTCAAGTTTTTGTTGCTCTTTTTCAGTAAATTTAGGCTTACTTGTATAACAATTGTCATTATTATATTTTGCTTTCGCTTCAGGATCTTTAAAGCAGAAACCTTTTGATGCATAGATCACGTTATAGTCATCCTGCAATTTTTTGCATTCTTGTGCATTATCCGCGAAAGCTTGCGTACCCACAAAAATGGATAAAGCTGAAAGTGTTGCAATAAAATATTTGTTCATGAGTTTGCCTCAAAATTGACATATTCGTGTGTCACTTGATTAGATTATAGGGGCTGGTTGTGATTATTCAATGACGAAAAATTAATCTAATGTAATTTTGCTCCACGATTCATACATTTTTACCGCGGTTGAGAAGTCGCTGTCTGGGAGGGCAATGCTGTTTGCTGCCTGGATTAGACTTTGTGTGAGTCCAAGAATAGGCGTAGAGAGTTTTGCCTCTCGCACTAAATCAATGGCAATTCCTGTATCTTTTGCCAATAAAGGTAGTCCAAAGGTCAGTGGAAAACTTCTGTTGAGAATACGTTGTGGGAGGATCGATTCAGTTACACCACTTTTGCCGCTTGAAGCATTAATACAATCTAATGCCTCATGCAAATTTACGCCATGCGCTTTGAGTGTCGTAAATCCTTCCGCAGCTGCACACAGATGAACGGCCATCATCATGTTATTGACTGCTTTTACCGCAAATCCAGCGCCAGAATCACCGACATGTTTAATCAGTTTACCCATCGCCTGCATTGCAGGTAAAGCAGCTTGAAATGCATTCGCTGATCCGCCTACCATGAACGTGAGTGTGGCATTTTCAGCACCAATCGTTTGTCCGCTTACAGGAGCATCCAAAAAATCAATATCTCGTTGTTTGAGTTGTATTGCCTGTAGACGTGCTGCATCAGGCACACCACTGGTGCAATCTACCCAAATCGCACCTGATTTGATTTTTAGTCCTTGAATTAAATCATCAACATCTTGACTGGTGGGTAAACACGAAAAAATTATATCAGCCTGAACTGCCTGTTCTAATGTTACCGCTTGGGTACCGAACTCAGTTGCATGTTGTTTGGCTTTTTCAAAATTTCGATTCCATACATAAACAGTATCAAAATGTTGAGGTAAATGCGCTGCCATACGATAGCCCATAGCACCTAAACCTATAAACGCAACTGTAGTATTCATAACTGTCTCTTAACTTTTAGTCGATCGTTGTTCTAACCATTTGGATAATGTCGGCCAAAATTCTTCTGCACTTTTTTGGCTAGACATCAGTCCTAAATGTCCTCCAGGAATTAGAGTAAACGTGACATCGCTACTATTTGTCAATGCGATTAAAGGCTTAACCGCATCGGCAGTGACCATTTGATCACTTTTTCCGGCACCTACCATTAAAGAACAATTAATATTTTTAAGTTCTATTGTGTGCCGACTGAGCTGTATGGCGCCATGTTTGAGTGGATTTTGAAGCCATACATTAAACAGCATGTCTTGATTGACACCTCCGGGATAATCCACCATATGATTGAGAAAATTTCCAAGAGTGGCATGTTCATGTAAAAGCGCTCGATCATCTAAATTGAGTAATAATTGTTTGTGACCTTCATACCAGCCTTTGGGATCAAGAACTTTAAATCCTATAGCATTGAGCAAACCTGGAGTATGAATCAGTTTTCTGGGTAAGCCACCTTTATAAAGTGTATCTTTAATTTTTTGGTTTTTGATGATCAGGTTATTGATGCGTTGATACAGTTTTCCGATTCCACCAGATGCATAACTGTCAATAGGGCTGGCAAGTACAATGAGATTTTTCACATAATTAGGTCGGTGTAAAGCACTGTACAGTAAGACAAAAATTCCAGCCATACTCCAGCCATGCAGTGATATTTGATCACTCTGTGAATGCTCTCGAATCTTATCGATACACAAAGGCATAGATTCATCGATAAAGTAAAGAAAGTTTAAATCACGATCTTGATAGCTTAATTTTCCCCAATCCAATAAATAAACATCAAAGCCTTGTTCTGTAAAATATTTAATTAATGAGCGATAAGGATAAAGGTCATAAATTGCCATATTAATTGACAATGGTGCGGTAAAAACCAAAGGTTCTTTAAACTTTTTTTCTGGCGCAGCATAGTAACGTACTTTGGTTTGATGATGCTCTGCAATGACTTCATAAGGTGTACGTTGAGATAAAACCAGTGACTTGCCATTGAATATCCGTGTCGTTAAATTTTTTAACTTGGCTTTCCTTACTTGGAACTTGGCTGATACTTGGGTCATAAGCGATGTTTGTCTCATTTTTACACAGATTTATGCGAAGTGTATGTGATAATTTGCGATTTTACCTTGACCTTAAATACATAGGACGCTCAAAATGTTGGCAATATTTTACAAAGGCAGTTTTAGGACTGAGCAGTTGAAATGAGCCAGCACGACGACATTGAATACCAACTTGACACCTTAGCAATTCGTACCGGTCATACACGCAGTTTTGAAGGAGAACACGGAGAACCAATTTTTCTGACTTCATCATTCGTTTATGAAAATGCAGCTGAAGCGGCAGCAAAATTCTCAGGTGCTGAGCCAGGAAATATTTATTCACGGTTTACCAATCCGACGGTTACGATGTTTGAAAAACGTTTAGCCGCACTCGAAGGGGGTGAACGTGCTGTGGCAACAAGTTCAGGTATGGCAGCAATTATGGCTGTCGCGATGTCTTTCTTAAAAGCTGGCGATCATGTGATCTGTTCACGTGCTGTTTTTGGTTCAACAGTTGCGTTATTTGAAAAGTATGTTGCCAAATTTAATGTTGCCGTGACTTTTGTTGACTTAACAGATCTAAGTGCATGGCAAGCAGCTGTTCGTCCTGAAACCAAATTACTTTTTGTTGAATCACCATCCAATCCATTGGCAGAAGTGGCTGATATTCAAGCCTTATCTGATTTAGCACATGCAAATGATGCTTTGTTGGCAATTGACAACAGTTTCTGCACACCAATCTTGCAACGCCCATTACAGTTTGGTGCGGACCTCGTGATTTATTCAGCAACTAAATATTTAGACGGGCAAGGTCGAGCATTGGGTGGCGCTGTCGTAGGTAATCACAAACTTCTTGAAGACGTTTTTGGTTATGTGAGAACTACAGGACCATCTATGAGTCCTTTCAATGCTTGGGTATTTTTAAAAGGTTTGGAAACACTGAGATTGCGTATGAAAGCGCACTCTGAAAGTGCGCAGATCATCGCTGAATGGTTGGTTAAACATCCGAAAGTTGAGAAAGTTTACTTTGCTGGATTACCAGAGCATGTTGGTCATGAATTGGCGGCGAAACAGCAAACAGGCTTTGGTGGGATTGTCTCATTTGAGGTGAAAGGTGAGCGAGAAGGGGCATGGAAAGTCATCGATCATACACAATTCATTTCAATTACAGGCAACTTAGGCGACGCCAAGTCAACCATAACTCATCCTGCCACAACGACACATGGTAAACTTTCGCCTGAAGCAAAAGCTGCAGCGGGTATCCGTGAAGGTTTAATCCGTTTGTCTGTTGGTTTAGAAGACGTCAATGATATTATTCGTGACCTTTCTCACGGATTAGATTTAATTTAAGATAAGCTAATTTGTAAATATAGCCTTAGATTCATTTTGTGAACTTTTAACCAAGCATTCACGACAGAAGATTAGGTAAAAATTAATTTGTAGACTTTGTTCGGAGTACCTTATGAACATTAATATGTTGATGCAACAAGCGCAACGCATGCAAAAAGACATGGAAAGTAATGTCAAGAAAGCTAAAGAAAAACTGGCTCAAACTGAAGTTCAAGCAGAAGCTGGTGGTGGTTTAGTCAAAGTAACCATGACCTGCCGCAATGTGGTTAAACGTATCGAAATCAGCCCAGATTTATTACAGGACGATCCGGAAATGATTGAGGATCTGATTGCTGCTGCAATGAATGATGCTGCACGTCAAGCTGAGACCATTTCAGAAGCAACCATGAAAGAAGCCAATTCAGGAATGGGTCTACCTCCGGGCCTTTCAGGTTTGTTCTAAGGAATCTTAGGTGTTTAGCGACCGTTTTGATCAGCTTGTACAAGCGTTACGGATATTGCCCAGTGTTGGACCAAAATCGGCTCAACGCATGGCATTGCATCTGATTATGAAAAACAAAGAAGGTGCGATTGGTTTAGCACATGCGTTAAATGAAGCAACTTCTTTTATTCATGAATGTAGTATTTGCCACTCTCTGACAGAAAATGAAGTTTGTGATATTTGTTGTTCAAACGATCGGGATGATCAACTGCTTTGTGTAGTTGAATCTCCTGCTGATGTTATGGCAATAGAGCAAAGCGGAAGTTTCCGTGGAAAATATCATGTACTGGGTGGTCATTTGTCACCGTTAGATGGAATAGGCCCAGAAGAAATTGGTATACCTTACTTAGTGCAACGTTTAAGTGATGGCAAAATTACTGAAGTGATTTTGGCAACCAATGCAACTGTAGAAGGTCAAGCAACAGCACATTATCTTGTTGAAGCAACCAAACATCTTTCTTTACAGATGACAAGAATTGCTCAAGGAGTTCCACAAGGTGGTGAACTGGAATATGTGGATAGCCATACACTGAGTCAAGCAGTACACAATCGAATGAAGATGAAATAATACTTTTTTGTCTTCATCAAATAACGGTTTTGTTTATTTTCGCTCACTTTATGCAGAATGTGCGGTGTTTAAAAGATAAACAAACTCGATTTTATTTAAAATTATTTACATAACTTTGAGAAAAATTAGGTAAACTCCCTTAGATAGAACGGTCAGTCTATGATTCATTATTTTTTCTAAAGGATCAATTCATTAAGTTCTAAAACCTATATATGAAATGGATATTTTGAAAATAATTTTATTGAAAAATAAGACATTTATCTCAAATTAGTTTAAAAATATTATATTTAAATTTTATATATTAAGGTAAAATCATATTTCATTTGAATGTAACATTTTGACTTAAGCTGACATGTTCCAATTTATTAATCAACAGACCGAACTTGAATCTGTGTTGAATTTAATGCAACACACATCAATCTATGGTCTAGACACTGAATTTATTAAGGTTGATACATTTTGGCCTAAACTCGGTGTATTTCAAATCAATGTCAATGGTCAAGTGTTTTTACTCGATGGCACCACGCTAGATTTAGATCAGTTTTGGCATCGTCTATTTCATGCACAGCAAAATATTTTTCATGCCTGTGGTGAGGATATTGATTTAATCTATCATTATGCGGATAAAAAAAATCTTGAAAATGTGTTTGATACCCAAGTAGCGTTGTCATTTCTAGGACATGGCTTACAGGTCAGTTATCAAAATGCTCTGAAGCTGATTTTAGATATTGATATTGACAAAGATCAGACACGTTCAGATTGGTTGGCTCGCCCTTTAACAAGTGAGCAGATGAATTATGCTGCAAATGATGTTCTATACATTATGAGTCTGGCTGAAAAAGTTAAAGCTCAGTTAAAACAGAAGAACTTATATCAACAAGTATTGGAAGATTGTCAAAATCTGACCTTAGAAATTGCTTCAGAAACGCCAAAAGAAAAGTTATACAGTGATATTGGCAACTATCGCCACTCGCGAAAACAATTGATGCAATTACAACAGTTGTGTGTATGGCGTGAAGAAATGGTCAAGGCACTCAATCAACCCCGTAGTTTTATTCTTAAAAATGCAACAATGATTGATTTGGTTGAAGTCAATCCTAAGAATAATTTTCAATTATCCAATGTAAAGGGTATTCGGCCGAATATCGTTCGTGAACATGGTAAAACTATTTTAGACCTATTGAAATTTTTACCTGAGATGGATGAATGGCCATTACGAATTGCACGACCAATCAAACACTCCTCACAAGGTATCACGGTTGAAGTTGATGAGTTAATTTCACAAATCTCATTGGATATGCAAGTCCCTAAAGAAGTACTCATGCGTAAAAAATGGTTGAATGCTTTATATCATCATGTAGTGTTTCAAGGCAAAGAACAAGATTTACCGCGCTATTTACTAGGTTGGCGCTACGAGCATTTGACGCAACCGCTGATTCAGTTACTACATGCCGATATTCATTATTTAAGTATGCAAATGAAAGTGAATGAATGACTTGAAGTGTTGTTTGAAGATCAGTTTGCATGGTTTTTCAACAACATCTGTTAAAGTGGTATCACGGTATGCGATGCTTTATTTTTGCTCAAAGATTTCAAAAATGGTCATAAATAACGACTGATACGTTAAATTTCGATAATGTATCTCTCGTTTTTTTCATGTATGCTGTCACATAAGTTTTATAGAAGCTGTTGTTTAAAATGCATTGTGATATTTATAAATCGAGCAAAAAAGATGAAATGTATCTTTATGTGGCTCGTCCTAATCATCCAGACCATGACCAAAGCGCAGATCCTCTAGATGTGTTATCTGAACCTGTACGTATTGCTTTTGGTCGTGCAACGCATGTCATGCACCTTGAACTTAACGAATCAAGAAAATTAGCTCGAGTCAATGTTCTGCATGTGATTGATTCGTTGACTACAAAAGGTTTCTTTATTCAAATGCCGCCAGAAGGTTTAATTAATCCTAATGCGGTTGAACCAGAGGGATTACGCGGTGCTTGATCAGTTATCAGGAATATGGACAAGTTTTTTAGATCTATTGGATTCGATCCCAGAAGATAATATTGCGATTTCTGTCTATATTCTTGGGACGCTCTTGATTTTATGGTGTTGGTATTCAATTTCAAAACGACTGCCATCACCGCTTGGTGGAATTACATGGATTATCGTATTTGCAGTTCTTGCAACCCCCACCATTTCTGAAGGACCAAATTCAGCAATTGCGCCTGCAATATTTGGATTGCTATTTGGTATTTTAACAAAAGATTCTGCTTTGATTTGGTCTAACATTGCCTTAATTTCATTTGTGATGGGGCTGGGATTGATCATTGGATTTTTTTGGTCGAAATACAAAACCAATAAAAATACGCAAGCCAATGCTGTAGCTAAAAATATTTCACCACTTTAAATAAAAAATAAAGGTAATGTATGTCTGTTGATGCTCAACAATTCACAGGTACTGAACAGTATATCGCAACTGATAGTTTAAAATTAGCTGTAAAGGCTGCTCGTAGACTTCAAAAAACCTTGCTGGTTAAAGGTGAACCTGGAACAGGTAAGACTTTACTGGCAGAACAGGTTGCTGAAAGCTTAGGGCTTAAGCTGATTACATGGCACATTAAATCGACAACAAAAGCTCAACAAGGTTTGTATGAGTATGATGCTGTATCACGTTTGCGTGACAGTCAGTTGGGTGATGATCGTGTCTATGACATCAAAAACTATATTAAGCCCGGAAAGTTGTGGGATGCATTTACCAGTGAATCACGTTGTGTATTGTTGATTGATGAAATTGACAAGGCAGACATCGAATTTCCAAATGACTTGTTGCATGAACTGGACAAAATGTCCTTTTTTGTTTATGAAACGGGCGAGACAGTTACAGCTACTCAGCGTCCTATCGTGATTATCACTTCAAATAATGAAAAAGAGCTGCCGGATGCGTTTTTGCGCCGTTGTTTCTTTCATTATATTGAGTTTCCGGATGAAGCCACCATGCGTGAAATTATTGCGGTACATTTCCCCAATATTTCTGGAACTTTGGTTTCAGAAGCGCTGCAAGTGTTTTTTAAATTGCGTCAGGTCCCAGGCTTAAAAAAACCACCATCAACCTCAGAATTGATTGATTGGTTGAGCTTACTTATGGCAGATGATATGCCGGAAGATGTGTTGCGTAATCATGATAAAGCTAAGGCAATTCCACCATTATATGGCGCATTGATCAAGAATGAGCAGGATGTCCAATTGCTTGAACGCCTAGCCTTTATGTCGCGACGTTAATGAGGAGATCGCCATATGTTTGTGCGATTATTTTATACCCTCAGAAAATATGGTGTACCCGTATCTACTCGTGAATTGATTGATCTCAACCAAGCAGTGAGTGAGGGCTTGGTATTTGCGGATCAAGATGATTTCTATCAATTGGTGAAAACTGTCATGGTCAAAGATGAACGCTTCTTTGATAAATATGACCGTGCCATGAAGGATTATTTTGAAGGTATTCATACCTTTGATATTGATGATTTACTCAATAAAGTTCAAAAGCTACCCAAGGACTGGTTTGATTTAGAACTACTTGAAAAACATCTTACTCCTGAGCAACGTGCTGAATTGATGAAAGCTGGTTCGCTTGAAGAATTGATGAAAATGTTGGAAGAACGTTTACGTGAACAACATAAAAAGCATCAAGGTGGGAATCGCATGGTTGGCACGGGAGGTACTTCTCCATTTGGTGCTTATGGCGACCATCCGGAAGGGGTACGAATTGGTGGGCCAAGCCGCAAAAATTCAGCAGTAAAAGTATGGGAACAGCGTAAATATCAAAATTTGGATGATGAGCAAATTTTAGGTACACGGCAAATGCAAATGGCTTTGCGTCGATTGCGTAAGTTTGCACGTCAAGGCGCTGCTGAAGAATTAGATATCAATAGTACCATCTATGAAACTGCGAAGCAGGGTATTTTAGATGTACAAATGGTGCCTGAGCGGCGTAATCGGATTAAAGTTCTGATGCTCTTTGATGTGGGGGGGTCAATGGACGCCCATATTGCCCAATGTGAAAAACTCTTCAGTGCTGCAAAAACAGAATTTAAAACTTTAGAATATTTTTATTTTCATAACTGTTTATATGATTATGTTTGGAAAGATAATCATCGCCGTTCTTCTACACGAATGAATACCTGGGATTTGTTTAATACTTATGGTAAAGACTATCGTGTTATTGTCGTCGGTGATGCCAGTATGGCACCCTATGAATTAAAATCAGTGGGTGGTTCTGTTGAGTATATGAATGATGAGGCTGGTGATGTATGGTTGCGCCGCTTACGTCAACATTTTGAAAAAACAGCATGGCTCAATCCAGAGGAACAAAATTACTGGCATTATACGCAAACCATTGCGTTGATTAAGCAGATATTTGAGGACCATATGTTTCCAATGACTTTAAAAGGCATTGAAGATATGACCAAATATTTGTCACGCTAAACGTTGAGTTGAAAATATTGAAGAATTGTCAATAAATTATATTAATTCAATGGCTTATATTTTAATGAGGGGTAGATATGGATCATCAAATTAATGGTATTGCACTACCGAATGAACACGGGTTCTTTGGAGAGTATGGTGGTCAATTTATCCCACCACACTTAAAAGCAGCAATGGACGAAATTAATGTTGCCTATGAAGAAATTCGTCAAACTGCTGAATTTCAGAACGAATTGGCAGATTTATTTGCCAATTATGTTGGTCGACCAAGCCCTTTATTTTATGCAAAACGTCTTTCTGAGCAATTGGGTGGCGCACAAATTTATTTAAAGCGTGAAGATTTGAATCACACTGGTGCACATAAAATTAACCATTGTTTAGGTGAGGCTTTGCTTGCCAAGTATATGGGTAAAACCAAAGTAATTGCAGAAACCGGTGCGGGTCAGCATGGTGTGGCTTTAGCGACCGCTTGTGCATTGGTGGGAATTCCATGTGAAATTCATATGGGACAAGTCGATATTGAAAAAGAGCACCCAAATGTCGTTAAAATGAAAATTTTAGGCGCTAAATTGGTTTCAGTAACGCAAGGCACTGCAACATTGAAGGATGCGGTAGACAGTGCATTTGATGAGTATTTAAAAGATCCTAAAAATTTTATTTATGCAATCGGTTCTGTTGTTGGTCCACACCCATTTCCAAAAATGGTACGTGACTTTCAGTCAATAATCGGTAATGAGATTAAAGTTCAGGCACAAGATCGTTTTGGTGCCCACCCTGATTATGTGGTTGCCTGTGTTGGTGGAGGTTCAAATGCAATTGGAGCATTTACAGCATTTTTAAATGATGCAGATGTTCAGTTGGTTGGGGTAGAGCCGGCTGGACATGGTTTGGATACTCAACAGCATTCAGCAACATTGACATTAGGTAAACCGAGTCAAATTCATGGTATGGCTTGTTATGTACTTGAAGATGAGCTGGGTGAGCCATTGCCTGTCCATTCGATTGCTTCGGGTTTGGATTATCCCGGTGTTGGACCACAACATAGCTTTTTGAAAGATTTGGGACGTGTGGAATATTCAACGGCCACTGATCAAGAATGTTTAGATGCTTTTATGATGTTGTCTCGTGTAGAAGGCATTGTGCCTGCTTTGGAAAGTTCACATGCTGTGGCTTGGGCAATTCGTGAAGCACCGAAATTACCCAAGGACGTTAAAATTGTAGTCAATCTTTCTGGGCGTGGTGATAAAGATGCAGACTACGTTGCTGGAAAGCTAAATCTTAATTGATTTAAAACTAAACAATCTAAAACCTGGCTTTGGCTGGGTTTTTTATTTATCTGTTATCATAATGAAATTATTTGGATTAATTTGAGAAAAGGAGATTTAAGCAATAAAGTCAGTTTAAATTGTTTGATATTTAAATGATATCAAATGCTCTATTTTTAATAAAAAACATTGAAGCATTGCCGCTTAATTTTATAACATTGTTGAGTCATTACATTGGAAATCAGAAACCGTAAATATATAAATTATAATTTATGGCAGCAAGAGCATATTGCTCAAGTCATGCCTATTTCAAATTTAACAGAAAAAATATCCTTAAAAAATTGTTTAGGCAGAAAGCTTGCAGTAGATATTTTTGCGAATTCAGCGTATCCGGCTGTAGCATTATCAGCAATTTCTGGGAAATTTTTGAATATTCAAGATGATATTACTACTGTAGAACAGTATAAAGAAATCGAAACCATACATTTCCTTCAAGATTTAATGAACGGTGAAAATCCATTTATAATTAAAGAGGCAAAACCATACCTGTCCGGTATAGCGCCATATATGAAAATAGGTGGTATAGCAAATACGGTGATATCTTTAGAGCAACATTTACCCTGGTTTAGAGCGGCTTATCTTAGTCCTGAAAAGGGAGATGTGCTGGCTGACATAAAAAAAGGAACCGGCATTGTCAATATTGGGGCTGACTATCTAGAGAAAGATTTGATTTTAAAAAAAGATGATATTATTACAAATGCCAAAAAAGCCTTATTAAGACAGGCGGATGTAAGTGAAATAGAAGTTTATAAAAAGTTAAGATTTGCAGTGCTTTGCGTAGATTATGATCTCGAAAATTTGAATAAAAATTTTGAAATGGAATATATTCAGGATTGCATGCAGAGCTGGGGTTTTGATTTTGAAGTGATTAAAATAAAACCATTCAAGAATGTCCCACCAAATACAGAAACTACTGATGACAGCATCGCGACTAGTTTTGAAACTTATTTAAACAATATTCATCAGCTTACCCAAAACTATGATTATATTGTTGCATGCGGTTTAGCAGATGATCTTTTTTTCAAACAATTGGGTTTGTTTAGATCTCTAAATGAATTAAGAAGGCTATATTCTCAAGGTGAGTATAATCAAAAAATCCAAACGACTGGCAATCATTTTAGATTATTTTCAGGCGCTTTACGAAGCGATGTGTGCCGAGAAGATGTGAGGTTCTGTAATGAACAAGGGCGTTTGATTGTCCAAAGAACGATGACTTATGAAGATAAAGCCTTGATGGGTTATATCTCAGGTTACATCCTTGACATTATTGTAAATATGCATTTATTGGTAAAGCCCACTATATTACAGCGGATGTATCGAGAACCTGTTCTCCCTGAATGGAAAATAGGAGTTTTAAGCCATGATTATAGTCCTGTTATTGACCAAGAGTACAAATACACATTTTTATGGGCTTGTGTATCACCTACGACTTATGATGAAAGATATAGAATTGTGACCAAAGAAGTTCCAGAAATTAAAATAATCAATGTCGAAAATGAACGTCCTGATATGTTGAATTTCTTTAAAGAATGTAATTGTTTTATTCCAATACCAAATGAAGAGCACGAATTAAGAGCAGGTGATTATTTTTATTATCTGGAAATTTAGAAAATGATTGAAATATTCACCCTGAGGCAAAATTGTTAATCATATAGCCCTCTATGAGTAGAAGGGCTATATCTTTTTGCTTATCCGGAAATATATTGTTGTAACTGTTCAATCAATTTTCTTTGATCTTCCATTGTGGCTTTAACAAGATCTCCAATAGATACAAAACCAACTAATTTTTCTGCTTCAATAACTGGTAAGTGACGTAAATGACCATCAGTCATTAAACCTAAACATTGCTCGACTGTATGACTGCGTGTGACTGAAATAACTTTGGAAGTCATGATTTCAGCAACAGTTGTATGATCTGAGGTACGCTGCATCAGTGCAATTTTACGGGTGTAGTCGCGCTCAGAAAGAATGCCGACAACTTTTGTATCTTCTGTGACCACAACAGCCCCAATACCTTTATTTGCCATAAGCGTAATGGCTTCTAATACGGTGGCAGAGGGTGAAATCGTGTAAATTTCATGACCAATTTTATCTTGAATGACCTGTGCTACTGTCGTCATAATTATTCTTCCTTTTCTTTGGTGCTGATCAATCTGCACATCTTTAAATTAACTGTATTTTTTAACTTTGCAAATACTCTATAGTCACAAAATATAAAGTTTATTTTTTACAACATTTTGAAAACATAAAAATATCGTAATGTTCCCCTAGGCGGTTTGAAATTGCGCGGTATTGTGAAAAAAGAAATGATCCATTTGAGAGGTTGAAAGTTTGAACTTCCGAGATGAAGAGTTAAATAATGCAGGCATGATATTCAAACGGGTAAGCGTGGGTAGTAACGATTCTCGGAAGTCTTTTGGGGTTATTTTACGCGGTGTATAGTGAGGCCAATGAATCTTGGCATATTGGTGTGCTTGAACGGCATTCAGCCAGAATGGGAAATAGACTTCTTCTGAGGCTGATTTCATTGCCCAGCCATCGTGATAAAGTCCCCAAAGTACACCACAATACATCAGTGATTTTAGAATAGAAATTTTAATAAACAATTCGTTCGATATAGGTTGGAGGTGAGTATACTTCTTCATAGTCGATAGTCTGTTTATGTACCAGGGTTATTGTAATAGAAATACATTCAAGAACTGTGAGTGGTTTATGCTGAATCGTAAGCATTTATTAAAACAATAAAAAATGTATCAAATGCGTAATTATTTATTAATAGAATAAAAAAGGACATTAAAAAACGCCACCTAGGTGACGTTTGCTTATGCTTGCATCGTGGCCATCTTTTGCCAGTACTGCGCTTTTAAAGAATCACGTTCTACGCGGAAACCTTGGTAGTAAAGTTCTGCAAGAAACATTGCTGCTTTACCATGTCCAGCTTTTGCTGCATCTTCTAATGCTTTTACTGCTTCTACAAAGTTCATTTCACATTGAATTGTATTTACAGCGTCTGCATAAACATGTTCTAAGTCTTGATGAGAGATTTGGTGAATCATAGATAACTCCTTATTGTAATTATGATCTTTTAACATAGCTCCCCATCGGAGCTTATACTTAACTAATCTAACTTAACTTTATTAAACTAATATTACAGTTTGCATAACTTGTCAAGTAATTTTAAATCTACACTTGACGAAAATAAGATTACATGATTAAACATTAAACAGAAATAATATTTATTAAAATCAATATGAGAATTAAGACAAAGGGAGAGCAAAAATGACAAACACGATAGATGGCTTTACTTTTGAAGTACCCGCTGCTGAGTCTCAGATTGTTGAATTAGCTCAGTATCATCGTCGGCAGTTGGATGAAGCAATTTATCATCAAGAAATTCATCTTGGTGATTATTGTTTGGCTCAACGCAAACGTGTATACGATTATACCAGAAATTTAGACCCAGCGCAAAAAAAGAACTTTTACCATGTTTATGATGGGGAATTAAGGCGTCTTGCTGATGACGACGATTTGCATCCTGCACATGCTGAAGGTGGAGTAAGTATTTTTGCTGTATGCATAGCTTTAGCAATTATTGCAATCATTCTATATTTTGCATTTTTACGCGCAACCATTGCTTGATGGATGTAGCTTGGGATCATTCAAACTTTATCGGATTTAATCTGAAGCCCTTTTCTAAAGACGAGGGCTTTTGTGTATATAATCCATGCAATAATTGAGCGGGGAAAGTTCAATGAGCATGTGCTGGGATTCACCGATGTTACTCTCAATCAAAGCATCAGCAACTATCGCTGTAGTCTTGTTCAGGTATCGTTCAGAAAGCGCTATATTTTTATATTCATAATGATAAACTATCTGTAATTAGAGGTAGTTCATGCAAAAAATCAAAGATTATTTTCAAAAATTATGCTATTTATTTCCTGTGGAAAAAATCTTGAATTCTTTTGTTGTTGTGATCATCACACTGATGATTGTACTGGCAACATTGGCTTTGTTGCGTCCAATTAGTCCAGAACAATATCAATATGTTATTCAATATTCACAACAAGCAGCGTATCCTCAAACCCAAAATATAGCCAATCAATTACGACATCAGGATCAAATCTGTGTTGCTGATTATCTGCGGTTATTGCGAGCTTATCACTTTGAAAATCAACGTGTCAGAGAATATCCCGCTGTAGATATTACCGATCCTAAATAGTCTTCAAATGTTATTTTGAAGATTATTCCTGAGGACGGATGGTTTTTTTGATGATTAATGCTGGGATATCAGGCATCGGATTTGTTGCTGTTTTTTGCGTTTGATTGGGCTGGTTTTGATTATTCTCACCTAGATCTTCTGTTAACATCTGTTTGAGTGCCTGTTGATCGAGTGTAGGTGCGACAATGACCAGCGTAAGTCGATCTGCACGAAGATGCTTTTGAATGGCTGCTTGAACCTGTTTGACAGTTATCTGACTCAGTTGTTTTTGATACTGGGCTAAATAATCAGCAGGCAGTTGATAAAATCCAATCGATGCAATTTGCGCATTAATATTTGCATTTGAACTAAAGGTCATGGGGAAAGAACGTAACATTCCTTCTTTGGTTTCTTCGAGTTGCTTCTTTAGCACAGGTTTTTTGACAAAATCACGTAATGCTTGATGTGCCACTTGAATACTGTCCATCAACTGATTTTGTTCAGTTGCATAATTCACACTGAAAAACCCTTGTGCCAAAGTGGTGGCCAATGTGCTATATGCGCCGTAGGTATAGCCACGCTTGACCCGAAGTTCTTTCATAAGCACTGAATTAAAGCCACTGCCACCAAACATTTGGTTGGCAACTTCTAAAGCCACGCGATCGGGATCACTGCGTTTTATACCCAGATGCCCCATCATGACATTGGCTTGGGTGGAATTAAATGGAATGTAATGGAGATTAAAATCACTTTGCTCTTGTGGTTCAGGCAGTGCTCCAGCTGCTTCACCTTGAGTAATATTTTGGCTCATCGTATTGGCAAGTCGAGTAGCATCAGCAGCACTAAGATTACCCGTAATGGCAATATTCATATTTTGGGCAACCAATAATTTCTGTCTAAACAAGCGTAGTAACTCAGGAGTAATTTTTTTTAAACTGCCATTGGTCCCAACAGTAGGTTCCGCATAAGGATGTTGTCCATATAACGCGCGATAAAAACGGATGTTCATCATCCTGCTTGGATTTTCTTGAATTTGTTTTTGCCCAACTTTGGTATTGTTGAGGACAAGATTCAGACCAGATGGATTAAACTGAGCATGATTGAGTACATGTAACATCATATTGACTGCTGGATTTAATTTTTCCGGGTCTGACAGTACGCGTAATCTTACAACAAACATGTCTCGATATGCGGTCACATTAAACTGAGCGCCCAATCCCTCAAAAGTGGATGCAATCTCTTTCGCTGAAAATTGGTCTGTACCCTCCGTGATGAGTTTTGCTGCCATATTTGCCATACCGAATAGACCTTGCCCAAGGGCCTGGTCTTGTGAAGAACCTGCATTAAAAGTGAGCTGAATATCCACAATAGGGAGGTCAGTTGTCGATACAAATAAGGTCCTTACTTTTTGGATATTGTCTAGATCTTGTACAAAGGGAGTCTGATACTGTTGCTGCTTATCTAAATTTTTTAAACTCTGTAAGCTTGAACTGGCTTTTAACACTGCGTCATCTAAGACATTCTCGCTTTCATCATGATTATCGATTTCGACTTCGGCGTGATTGACGCTTGAATAGAGCAAGGTGATGAAGATGAGTAATGGTGTTGTGAATGGATAAATAGAGAATGATCTGAGATTCATGCTGTGTCCTTATTTATTCTTTTGAATCTTCGGGTAATAAATACAAACTACTGAGATTGTCTTTGACAAAGTAAATATTGGCGATACGTTGTAAATCTTGCGGTGTCACTTTGTCATAGTGTTTAGGTAACTCATCCATCAAACGAAAACTTAAGCCGTTTACTTCTAAATTACCAATCATGTTGGCTTGTCCAGCAATATCATCTTGGCTATAGATCAAGTTGGAAACAAAGTTATTTTTCACTCGATCAAGTTCGGCTTGATTGACCAAGTCTGTTTTAAATAAGTTCATTTCTTTTTCAATTGCTTTCTGTGCATCCGGGAGTGATACACCATCGCTCGGTATGGCTGAAATCATAAATAAACTGTCCCCTCGATTATAGGGGTCATAACTGACACTGATGGCGGTGAGTACTTTTTTATCGCGAATCAAACGATCTTGTAAACGCGCTGAAATTCCTCCATCGAGTAGTGATTGAATGATTGTCAGCGCATAAGCATCCTGTGGGTTTTTCGCTGTGGCAATGGATTTAACATTCCATGCCATAAATAGATTAGGGACGTGTACAGGGAGGTGCACTTCCATGTGTCGATAACCCATACGATCAAATTCCAGCACATCATTACGATCAGGAAGTTTTTTTTGGGGAATTGCTGCAAAGTATTTTTCGACCTGTTTCAATGCCTGTTCTGCATTGACATCCCCTACAATGACGAGTGTGGCATTATTGGGTGTATACCAAGTTTGATACCAATGTTTGAGATCATCCAGACGAATATTTTGCAGATTCTTCATAAATCCAATCACGGGCTGTCGATGATGGCTGGTTGGATAGGCAATCCATTTAAAACGTTCAAAGGCAAGATTGCGTGGATTATCGTCTGTTCTTTGTCGTCTTTCCTCCATAACGACTTTAATTTCAGGATCAAAATCCTGTTGTCTCAATACCAAATTGGTCATTCGATCTGCTTCAAGTTCTAAAGCTAAAGGAAAGTATTTTTTAGGATAAAGCTGATAGTAATTGGTGTAGTTGGTATAAGTTGCGGCATTTGTACGCCCGCCATAAATGCGACTCAATCGTGCGAATTCATCATCAGGTACTTTCTTGGTTCCTTTAAACATCATATGTTCAAGGACATGTGAAATACCTAAAACATTGCCAGATTCATCACTACTGCCGACGCCGTACCAAATTTGGGTCATAACAATAGGAGAGCGGTGATCTTCGCGAATAATAACTTTTAGACCATTCTTAAGTGTGGTTTCAAAAGTTGTACGTGCAAGTTGGCTTTCTAGTGCTGAATGAAGCTGAGTATTAAAAGTATAGGTGGATAAGAATAATAAAGGCGCAATAATAACTTTGGAGTGTTGCATAAGTTGTAAGAATTTAGATTTCAAAATATACACAGATGACCTAAAAAAATTATTCTAAATTTATAACTATTCTCAAAAAATGAACCATTTAAAGCAAGACGATAATGTTGCATTTTGGTTCGCTTGTTTTATCGCTGCTTTAACGCTAAAAATGTTTCAATTTATGTTAAACTCATTGTTTTTAACGCTATGCTTTTCAAGGAATCGGCATGCAAGAACAGCAAAATAAATTCTTGATTGATGCGGATATCGGGGATGACGATGTCACATTACCTAGTTTACCAGCCGTCAATGTGCCTATTATTGAAAATAATAAAGTAGAAACACCGAAAACGGAATCTACTCAAGCCGATAGTCAAGAACAACAGATTGAGGCGACTGAAGAAAAAGCCAAAAGCGGTTTTTTCAGTCGTATGAAAGAAGGTTTGTCAAAATCACGTAAAAGCTTCGCTGATGGGATGGTTAACATTCTGATTGGCGGGAAAGAGATTGATGATGAATTGCTTGAAGAAGTTGAAGAACAGCTTTTAGTCGCTGATATTGGTGTTGAAGCGACAAAGACCATTATTGCGAATTTAACCGAGCGTACTGAACGTGGAGATTTGATCTATTCGCATTCACTGTATAAAGCTTTGCAAGAAGAGTTGGTCACATTACTGGCACCACGTGTAAAACCGTTACATATCGATCCAAATAAAAATCCATTTGTGATTTTAGTGGTAGGGGTAAACGGTGTTGGTAAAACAACCACTATTGGTAAGTTGGCAAAACGTTTACAGGGTGAAGGCAAAAAGGTCATGCTTGCAGCAGGTGATACATTCCGTGCAGCAGCAACTGAACAACTTCAGATCTGGGGTGAGCGTAATAATATTGCTGTTGTTGCTCAAGGTCATGGTGCAGATAGCGCCTCTGTGATTTTTGATGCTTTTGAAAGTGCGCGTGCCAAGGGTGTGGATGTACTTATCGCAGATACTGCTGGACGTTTGCACAACAAAAGTAACTTGATGTCTGAGCTTACCAAAGTAAAACGCGTGATGCAGAAAATTGATGCCACAGCACCACACGAGGTGATGCTGGTTGTAGACGCGGGTACTGGGCAAAATGCCATTAATCAAGTTGAAATGTTTGATGAAGCTGTAGGTCTTACTGGTTTAACGATCACTAAATTGGATGGTACTGCAAAAGGTGGGGTGTTATTTAATATTGCCAGCCGCACACATGTACCAATTCGTTTTATTGGTGTTGGTGAAAAAATTGATGACCTGCGTCCATTCTCTGCTAAATCATTTGTTGCTGCACTTTTTGAAACGGATAAATAATCTTAAACGTTATTAAGCGCCAAAAAAACTCCGCCAAATGCGGAGTTTTTTATTATGTATATCTTTTACAAAATAAAAGATATTGAAAATGCTCGGCTCAGTATAAATAGCTTTATCCATACCTGCAATTTATAGCTCGGTTGAATCAGGAGTAACTCTAGAGCTTGGTATGGTTCCATCAGTAATAATCAAATCAATTGCTGTTCCAAGTGAATTGACCGCCAAATGTATTTTGGAAGAGGGCTAAGCTCTGCATTTTGATTGATTTAACAAGCATAAAACCATCATCGTTGTAATTTTTTAAATTCCGGCAGTGAGCATCAACTGAGAGAGGAGGATACTGATGATAAAAGTAAAGTGTTGCTGTAAATGGTTTTTAAGTTAATTGAGATAACGCACAAATGTAGCTAGATCAAAGAGAATTCTGTTAATCCCTGATCTTGTTTTTGAATGCTAATAAATGTCGCTATTTTCAATATTGTTCTAAATATAGAACACATTGTTATGTATTTATGCATGGAAACAGTCAAAATCATGCAATAAACTCTGTCTATGTTAAAGAAAACGGCATATAGTGCCAAAGAAGGATTACCATCATGTCATTTTTAGATCAAATCAAACATCGTCGTACAATTTATGCATTGGGTAAAGATATCAGCTTAGACCAAGCAAAAGTCGAAGAAATCATCAAAGATGCAGTAAAACACAGTCCATCTGCATTTAACTCACAATCTTCTCGTGCAGTTATTTTATTTGGTGATTCACACGTAAAATTTTGGACCATAGTTTTAGAAACTTTACGTAAAATTGTTCCTGCTGAAGCATTTGAAGGCACAGCAGGTAAAATTAACAGCTTTATTGCTGGCGCAGGTTCAGTACTATTTTACGAAGATTTAAGCGTAGTGAAAGGATTGCAAGAGCAGTTCCCACTTTACGCAGACAACTTCCCAGTTTGGGCTGAGCATTCGACTGCAATTGCCCAGTTTGCAACTTGGACGGCTTTGTCTGAAGCGGGTATTGGTGCATCTTTACAGCATTACAACCCAATCGTTGATGAAGAAGTCGCAGAAACATTTGAAATTCCTGCTGATTGGAAACTTCGTGCACAATTGGTATTTGGTTCAATTGAAACGCCGGCTGGTGAAAAAGCATTTATTGAAGATGCTGCGCGTTTCAAAACATTTAATTAAGGTTAAACGAGATTGAATCTATGTTGGATGAATGTTGCATCGATTCAGATCCTGTTTAATCCCATCCAACCTGCTGAAGAGACCAATCTTTAGCAGGTTTTTATTTCCTCGATTTTCAAAACAATAAAGTCAATCATAAAGCTCATTCAATTAATTTTAATCATTGCTTAGCATGCAATCGGTCATGTTTTAAGTCTAAATACTGAACTATCAATCAAAGTTAGAATATTTCGAACAATTCTTTACATAGAATTATCACTTTACTTTATCGACATTGGGCTTTATTCGTGGCTTAATCTTTGCTCAAGGAAAAAAAGTGTATTTAAAAATGAGTAAATTAGCGTAGATTCAGCACTTTGGTCTAATTTAGACATTTTAAAAACTTTATACACTGTAAATAGCCATTCAAATTGATGATATTGTCGGATTTCTGATCGTTATTTTTTAAGTTAATGTTTGCATTTATTTTAATTGAAATGATCACTATTTAGGAATGTGATAATACTATTCAGTATGGTTTAAATCGGTATACTAGAAACTCTTGTTATAAAAAGTAGCAATATCAGGAAAGACAATGACTGCACGTATTCAAAAAGGCAAGTTAGCGATTGCTAAAGAACTTTACGATTTCATCGAAAATGAAGCACTACCAGGTTCTGGTTTGGACAGTGAAACATACTGGAAAAACTTTGAGCAAGTTGTTGTCGATCTTAGCCCAAAGAATAAGGCGCTTTTAGCAAAGCGTGACGAGATTCAGGCTAAAATTGATGAATGGCACCGCAACAATAAATTTGAACTTGAAGCTTATAAAGCTTTCCTAAAAGAAATTGGCTACTTATTACCAGAAGTAGAGGATTTCCAAATCAGCACAGAAAATGTAGATGAAGAAATCGCATTATTGGCTGGTGCACAGTTGGTTGTACCTGTGCGTAATGCACGTTACTGCCTAAATGCAGCAAATGCACGTTGGGGATCTCTATACGATGCACTTTACGGTTTTGACGTTATCTCTGAAGAGGGTGGCGCAGAAAAAGGTAAAGGCTATAATCCTTTACGTGGCGACAAAGTTATTGCTTTTGCAAAGAACTTCTTAAATGAAACATTCCCGCTTGCGAATGGCTCACATGCAGATGCAACTCGATATGCAGTTGAAGATAAAAAATTAGTGGTCACCTTAAAAGATGGTTCAACCACCACTTTAGCAAAAGAAGCACAATTTGTTGGTTTCAATGGTGAAGAAGCTGCACCTGTTGAAATCGTACTGCTTAATAATGGTTTACATGTCATTATTGAAATTGATGCAAATAGTCCGATTGGTAAAACGGATGCAGCTGGTGTTAAAGATCTTGTATTGGAAGCTGCTGTAACAACGATTCAGGATTTGGAAGATTCGATTGCTGCTGTAGATGCGGAAGAAAAAGTTGAAGGCTACCGTAATTGGTTAGGCTTGATGAAGGGTACGCTTGAAGAGTCTATCGAGAAAAATGGTAAAACCGTTACTCGTAAATTAAACAAGGACCGCAGCCATAAAAATCTAATCGGTGGCGAAACAACTCTCCATGGTCGTTCATTGATGTTGCTTCGTAATGTAGGTCATTTAATGACTAATCCAGCAATCCTTGTGGATGGTGCTGAAATTTACGAAGGTATTATGGATGCTTTGATCACGCCATTGCTTTCTTTTGCAGACATTAAAGGTCAAAACGAAAACAAGAACTCTCGTAAAGGTTCTATGTATATTGTTAAACCAAAAATGCATGGTCCAGAAGAAGTTGCTTTCGCTGTTGAATTATTTGAACGCGCTGAACAAGCATTGGGTTTACCAGCAAAAACCTTGAAAATCGGAATTATGGATGAGGAACGCCGTACATCTGTAAACTTGAAAAACTGTATCGCTCAAGCAAAAGACCGTACGATTTTCATTAATACAGGCTTTATGGACCGTACAGGTGATGAAATCCATACATTCATGGAAGCAGGGCCATTTGTTCGTAAAGGTGAAGTAAAATCGCAAATTTGGTTCCCGGCATATGAAAATCGTAACGTGATGGTCGGTCTTCAAGCTGGTCTACGTGGCAAAGCACAAATTGGTAAAGGCATGTGGCCAAAACCAGATATGCTTTTAGACATGTACAAAACCAAGATCGAGCATCCTGAAGCTGGCGCAAGCTGTGCTTGGGTTCCTTCTCCATCGGGTGCAGTGATTCATGCGATTCATTATCATCAGTGCAACGTTTCAGCGCGTCAGCAAGAGTTATTGAAGACTGAAGCTTTGCCATTGGATGATTTGCTTACTCCTCCGTTGGCGACTGATACAAACTGGTCTGAAGAAGAGAAAACCAAAGAGCTTGAAAACAATCTTCAAGGTATTTTGGGTTATGTTGTACGTTGGGTCGACTTGGGTGTAGGTTGTTCTAAAGTGCCGGATATTAATAATGTCGGTTTGATGGAAGATCGCGCAACTTTACGTATTTCATCTCAGCATGTTGCTAACTGGTTACGTCATGGTATCGTTACTCCACAACAAGTTGAAGAAGTTATGCAGCGTATGGCAAAAATTGTGGATGAGCAAAATGCCAACGATCCGGAATATACCAACATGGCACCAAGCTTTGATGGTTATGCCTATAAAGCTGCTTACGATTTAGTCTTCAAAGGCGGTGAGCAACCTTCAGGTTACACTGAACCATTATTGCACGCATACCGTTTGAAATTAAAAGGTTATACAGGTGATTAATTTTACACTGTAGATTTTAATTTAAACATAAAGCCTCTTCGGAGGCTTTATTACTTTTAAAGGGTTAAAAAAGACAGTTTAAAGACCAGAAAATTTGTTTTAGCTGAAAGCCAACAATACGAAAACTCTGCTACAATTTAAAAGAGTTAATTATTATGTTGAATTATAAATGACATCAATTCTGAAATTAGATGCGCTGAAAGATGCTGAAGTGATAACGAAACCTTATCCATTCTTTGTGGTTGAAAATGCATTGGCAGATAATGAAGTTCAAGCAGTAATCAAGGATTTTCCAAAAATTGAACAGGGTGGCAGCTTCAACATCGAAGATGTTGAAATTAAACCTAATTTTGATCGCTTTTTAAAATCCCTGGATACGCCAGAGTTTCGTCAAATTCTGACAGATAAATTTGATGTCAATGTAATGGAGCATCCGATGATGATTACCTTACGTGGTTATTCTCGTCAAAAAGATGGACGTATTCATAGTGATTCTAAAAGCAAACTGTTGACCATTTTGATTTATTTGAATGAATCATGGGATGCACCAAATGGTCGTTTACGTATTTTAAATGACGACAAAGATATCAATAACTATGTTGCAGAGATTGGGGCAGGCCCAGGTTCTCTGGTTGCATTTAAAGTCACTGATAATGGTTGGCATGGCTATATTCCTTATGAAGGCCAGCGTCAATCGATTCAAATCAACTTTTTAACCAGTGAAAAAGCCAATGCGAAACATAAATTTTTCCATGGTTTAAGCGCAAAAGTTAAAAAAATCTTTGGATAAGCTATTTCAGGTAGACTTCGGTTAATTCTAAATATACCAGGAGTATTGAGTTGGATCACATTTATAAAACCCTGAGCATGAATGTGACCAACCCATCATCATATTTTTATGTGTGCTAATTTTAAACCGATCACAGCTCTACAAGTTAAACAACTTGGCTTGCCCGACTTTTCATTTACCTATCAAGAAGAAGTGTTCCCTAGTTTTGAAATGCCGTTACTTTTTAACGCCCAAACAGGGCTTGAATGGCGTTTGGTCAATTTTGGATTGATTCCGAAATGGGCAGAAGATAAAGAAGCCGGCAAGCATACCTATAATGCTCGTAATGAAACCTTGATTGAAAAACGTAGTTTTACAGAAGCTTTCAGCAAGTGCCAATTCGGGGTGATTCCTGTTACAGTGTTTTACGAATCAAAATATATCAACGGAAAGCCACAGCGTTGGGGAGTGAGAAGAAGGGATGGGCAGGCATTTTATATTGCGGCATTATATGAAATTGCACGGTTAAAAAATGGTGAAGTTATTCGGTCAGCAACAATGATCAGCATGGATGCCCATTTTCATCCCATGATGAGTGAGTTTCATGAACCACGAACGGATAAGCGTTCTGTAGTCGTAATCCCACATCATAGATTGGATGAGTGGCTCAACTTAAAACAACCTGATATTTCGAGTTTTATAGAGGGGTTTCCCGTGGAGGAGTTTGAATGCTTTTATTGTCCTAAACAACGTAATGACATTAACTCTCCACAGTTAAGTATGTTTGGGGAATAATTTCAACATCAATGCGAGAGATTTTTAAAAATAATTTTTAAGTTCTCTATGGTTTTTTCAATTTGAAGTGGGGTCAGCCCTTCGAAGGATTGTTCTAAAATAACACCCATTAAATCATTGATTTTTTGGGTTATTTGTTTACCTTCTTCAGTTAAACAGACGCGTGTAATCCGTTTATCTTTTTTGCAAGAATACGTGTCTACAAGTCCTTCTTCTTTTAAACGATAGACAATTTTTGTGGTTGTCGACATTTTAGAGACAATCATTTCGGAAAGCTCAGATACACTGGCATCGGGTTTGGCTTCTAGTGAAACCAATAAACGTCGACGTGAATTATCAACCCCATATTTTTTGAGGACTTGGTCTAAGTTCAAGACATACTGAGCATGGACCTGTGTAATCCAATAATAAGGAAAGTTTTCAATATTAAAATTTTCTGCAGAAGGCAGAAATTTTGAATATTTTTTAGTCATCTGAATGTCCCTGTTTTTTTGTAATTATTGCCATATGTTAAGCACTAATAATATTTTATTTCGAATATCTGAATCAATATGTGTGTCAAACTTAAAGCTAAAAAACAAGAAAAATCGACGAAAAATAGATCCATCTGGAAAATTAACTTAAGTTAAACTATTCCATAAATACATAGAAAAACTGTTTTTATATGAATAGATAACAACATCATATAGGGAAAAAAAGTTGCTTCTTCATGCAATTGCAGATCAGTACTTTCATGTCTTTCAATCTCTAAAATACATTGTAAATTATTTAAAAAAACTAAATTAATGAGTTTGTCTTAAAAAAAATACTCAAATTGAAAGATACCCCTTTTAATCTTTGATGATCAAAATGAAAGATTGATTTAGCCTCAGTATAAAGAACAAACTTAATGAACTTTGTTCATCACTTCTTTCCGTGATTCAAGCCATAAATTTCAACAATGTTTTGCCACAAAATAGGTTTATTTGTTAAGCAAATTAACATCAATTGTTATTATATCTGAAAAATAAAAAAAACCAAGTTGACTTTATAAAAAATATTGTTGCTTGTACTTTATTATTTTCACACTTATTTTATATAAATGCATAATATATCAATTTTTTGATATAAAAAATTCAATAAAATCAATAGATAAAAAATCAGTAAAATTTATCGCAATCTGCGGCTATATTCTTGAGTTGTCCAACTGTTTATGGTCAATAAAGGGAATGTTTGACGAGGAGATGAAGCTTTGAAAAAATGCGGAATATCTAAAGATTAAATAAATGTAAAAATTTAATGAAAAATAATTACAAGTCTTCGATATTGTGCATAATAAAATTAATTTAGTTGAAAAGGTCTCATTCATGGATCCGTCGCCGTGTAGGTTTAGTTCGTGTTTCTCCAATTTATATAGTTATAAGAATAAACAGGAGATCTAATAATGGAATTTTTATTAGACCCTGGAATTTGGGTTGGTCTGTTAACCCTCATCGTTTTAGAAATTGTACTGGGTATTGATAACCTCGTATTTATTGCCATTCTTGCAGATAAACTTCCTCCTGAACAACGTGATAAAGCACGTGTTATTGGTCTTTCTTTAGCCTTGATTATGCGTTTAGGCTTATTGTCAATCATATCTTGGTTGGTCACTTTGACAAAACCACTGATTGCATTTGCAGGATTTTCATTTTCAGGAAGAGACCTGATTTTATTATTTGGTGGTCTTTTCCTTGTTTATAAAGCAGTGACTGAATTACATGAAAAAATGGAAGGGAAGCCTGAGGTAAAAAGTTCAGGTGCTGCTGTATATGCGAGTTTCTGGGCGGTTGTTGCTCAAATCATTGTATTAGATGCAGTATTTTCTCTAGACTCAGTAATCACCGCCATAGGAATGGTTGACAATATATATGTCATGATGGCTGCGGTTACTATCGCAGTAATTGTGATGTTAATTGCCTCTAAACCATTGACGTCGTTTGTAAACAAACATCCTACAGTTGTTATTCTCTGTCTGAGCTTCCTTCTATTGATTGGTGTCAGTTTAATTGCAGAAGGCTTTGGTTTCCATATTCCTAAAGGCTACATCTATTCAGGTATTGGTGTTGCGATTTTAATTGAGGCATTTAATCAATTCTCAAGCCGTAATGCAGAGAAACATCAAGCCAAAACTCCATTGCGTCATCGTACAGCAGATTCAATTTTAAAGTTGATGGGAAGTAAATTAGATGCTGATTTACTACAAAGTCCTGAAGCCTTAGCTGCGCAGAAAGCGTTTGGTGATGAAGAGCGCTATATGGTGGGTGGAGTACTTACTCTTGCTGAACGCTCAGTGGCATCGATTATGACGCCTAGATCACAGATTTCATGGATCAATCTTGATGACGATGCTGAAAGTATTCGTCAGCAAATTTTAGCTGTACCCCATAGTTTATTTCCTGTTTGTCGTGGACAATTGGACAAAGTGGTGACCGTTGTTCGCGCCAAAGAGCTTATTGATGTTCTGGATGAACCAGAACAATTACAAACTTTATTGAAACGTAATCGACCAATCTTTATTTTTGAAAAAATGAAGGTTATTGATGCAATTCATACTCTTAGAACATCCAAGGGTTCACTGGTTTTAGTCAGCAATGAGTTTGGAAATATTCAAGGTTTGATTTCTCCACTTGACGTGTTTGAAGCCATCGCCGGTGAGTTTCCAGATGCCGATGAACAGTTGGAACTGATTAAAGTCGATGAAACCACTTGGAAGGCATCGGGTATGCTTGACTTGTATCAGCTTGAGTTAGAGTTAGGAATGCTTGATCTCGTTCAAGAAGATTCTGGCTATTTTAGTGTAGCTGGCTTAATTCTGGATAAAACGCAAGGTGATGCACATTTGGGGACGCAAATTGAACATGAAGGAATATGGTTTGAAGTCATAGAAATGGATGAGAATCGAATCAAAACGGTAAAAATTACCCGTCCAGAGCAGTTTTCATAATCAGTGTCAGTGCCTAGATTGATTTAAATGATTCATCCTTGAGAAAAATGCCTCAGTCATGAGGCATTTTTTTTGAATAAAAAGAGCACTTAAACAGGATTACGTATTTAAGTGCTGGAAACTAAAGTGTTGGATTAAATATTTTCTGCGTCATGATTGGCCAAAGATTTTGATGGCTTTTTTTAAACATCAGCATATGCCCAATCATTTTATGACCATGTTGTTGTGGGTTAAGCTCGATCATATCTGTTGCAGCTTTAGGATAAAGGCGAAGTAGGTCTTTTACGTTGGTTGAGGTTGCAATCTCATCATCTGAAGACCAATAGGAGGTAATAGGACACTCAATCTCTTGATGATAATCTTCAAATACGGTTTTACCCACGGCATTCATTACATAACCAGGTTGACTACAGAATTCTGCCCATTGCTTTGCTACTTTTTGCGGTAGATTCTCTCCCATACCCAACATTTTAGTTGCACCGTAACCTTTGATGAGATTTGAAATCGGAAAGACCAAGTTAAACATGACAGGTGCTAAGCGTTTAGTGCGACCTTTAAGACCTTTTACATGACCTGTAGAACCAGATACTGAAATAACCTGTGCGACTTTCTTATAGTTTGGAACAATACCGAGCAATTGACCGCCTGCACTATGGCCAATGAGTGTTAGTTGACTTTTACCGGTCTTGTTTAAAAGCGATTCAATAGCAGCAGGAATATCTAGCTGCCCCCAATCTTGAATACTGGCTTTGGACTGATTCAATGGTCCGTGCAACGAGTCACCAATACCGCGGAAATCAAAGACCATAACATCAGCACCTTGCTGAGTCAGCCATTCGATAAAATGATGATAAAAACCTTGTGTAATACCTGTTGCTGGACAAACCAAAATCGGTAAATCGTGGGTTGGTTGTTTTGCCGGGTAAAAACGTGCACTTAAGCTATAGCTATCCGCACAGCAAATGGTTAAATTCTCATATATTGTCATCATAACAGTCCATAGATGATTCTTAGCACCTACTTTACATAAGTTCCAAAAAGAAACTTGTTTAAAATATGACTATCTAGTCAGGTGTATATAATGAAAAGGAAATATAGAGGGTTTAAATGGAAGTCGTTAATCTCAGCTTGTCAGTCAAGCTTGCAGTGATTTTTAGTGGAATCTATTTGTGGGTAGGAATGCTTACTGGTGTTTGGAAGTACGTCCAGATTAGCCGTTCAGAACTTGGCAGAGCACACTATTATGTCGATATAGCACATCGCAGTAGCTTGCTTTATGCACCTGCAAGCTTAATTTTGGCGGTAATGGCGTACTGCTCGAGTTTTCAGGAAATAATTAATTTACTCTGTGTCATGGTGAATTTATTTTTTTTTAGTTTTTCTATAGCAAGTTATGTTTTACATGGCTGGCTCAAAGATACGACGAATCAATTTAAGCAGCCCCATCAACTAGGCAATATACATTTACCGAAAACGTTACTTCGTTTAGCAATGATTTTATTGGTGATCGGAGAGATTTTTGCAACAGGAGTATTACTTTTAGGGATGATCAAAGGATTATTTTAATTTTTTGTTATACATGAAGATGGATGCTTGGCATCCATCTTTCATTCAGTGATTTTTGCGAGTTTTCGCGACTTATGATCTACAACATCCCAAATATAAAAAGCCGCAGATACAGCTAATGCATAGGCAAAATATTCAGGTTTTAAATTGTCCTGAATAAGTCCGTGGATGAGCAGGGTAGCCAAAAGGGCAATCGTTGTACTCAAATATGTGACTAGTTTTGTGTTTGCCTTCAAAGAATTAATGAAGACTTGCTTGTTGAAATGTAATGATAACATCTCCATCCCTCCTGTCTGCTCGACAAAAACCTAATTGTTTTAGTCTGGATTGGTTTATTCAGTTGTACCATATTTAATAATTATTTCAAGAGCAAATACTTCTATTATTCAAAATAATTATGACATATTTATTACAAATATGACTTATTTTATAAAAAATGAAAATATAAGTGATTTTTTTCTTAAATAGTGTAGTTAATGTTGAATAAGTGTGAATTGGTTATCAAATTAAAATACAGCAACTTATAATATGTGCAAGAGAATTTTGACTAAAGTCGATGAAAATTATGCAATATTTATGCAAGTTTTATAAAAAATTATGATCATGGGTAAAAAACAGATTTTAATTGTAGTAAATTGTAAATTGCTGTGATTTGTGGTTGAATTTTGAGCAGGTTGTAATCCTGCATATCATATATAGGTAAAATTCTTGTTGTCTAACTAATTTAGAAAATCATGTTCAGGATGTAAAGTGTAAATGTAGTTTACAGCAATCAAGAATAATGGGATGGCAAGTATTGAATTCGTTTTGAGTTGTGTCGCAAACAATAACAGTCTGTTGGGTAAACATGACAATTATTGATCACAGTTAAAATTGGATTTGGGTAAAATCAAATTTTAATGACGATGGTTAAGACGCTTTATTTCTTAACTTTATCGATAACGACACAAACAATTAAAACAATCAATGATGGAATAAGCCAAGCAAGGTTTTGTTCATTTAAAGGCAAGTTTTGGATCACTAAGGGTAAACTATCTTTAAATTCCGTGACTTTAATACCTTCAATAATTCCAAATAAAAATGCAACGCCAGTTACTGGTGCAATTACTGTTGCAGGATGATTAAATTTGCTCCAAAAGAAGCTCAATAGAATAACCACAATAGCGGGTGGGTAAATTGCACTGAGGACAGGTACAGAGAATGCAATCAGTTTAGTCAAACCTAAATTTGAAATGACCAAAGAGAATAAAACTAAAATGATCACTAAAACTTTATAAGGAATTTTAGTCAGTTCGGAGAAGTATTCTGCACATGCACAGGTTAATCCAATTGCAGTGACCATACAGGCAATAAAAATTAAAGCAGTAAGAAATAATGAGCCAAGATCGCCAAAAGCATGCTGAACATAGGCATGCAAAATCACTGCACCGTTTGCTGCATTGGGTGCTGCATCATGACTGCCTAAACCCAGTTTAAATAAGCTGATATAAACCAGTGTTAAACCGACACCAGAAATTAAACTTGCAATAATGGCATATTTAGTTACCAGTTTTTTATCAGTGACACCACGAGAATGAATGGCGTGGATAATCACGATACCAAACACCAATGCACCTAAAGTGTCCATGGTTAGATAACCATTTACAAAGCCTTCAGAAACAGGGCTGGTTGCATAATTATTTATGGCAGGAGAAATTGAACCCGTCGGGATGATAAAGGCTGCAATACCAAGAATTGCCAGTGCAATAATCTTAAGTGGAGCAAGAATATGACCTACGGTATCCAAAAGTTTGTTTGGATAAAGAGACACTAATGTTACAAAAGCAAAGTAAATCACGCTATAAATAAATAGCGGCGTACCACCTGTACCAAAGTATGATGAAAAACCAATTTCATACGAAACTGTGGCAGTACGTGGCGTTGCAAAAAGTGGACCGACTGATAAGTAGCATACGACGGTCAGAATTAAGCTTGCAACTTTGCCTAAAGGAGAACTTAAAATGGCAATAGAACCTTCAGTTTTTGAAAGTGCCATAATGGTGATTACAGGTAAGCCTACAGCGGTGATTAGAAAACCTAATGCTGCCAGCCATACATGTTCACCTGCTTGTTGAGCGACAATGGGTGGAAAGATAATATTGCCTGCCCCAATAAATAAGGCAAAAGTCATGAACCCTAAAGCAATAATATCCTTGGTACGGAGATTAGTCATAAAGTGTGGTTAAAAACGCAAAACAGCGATTTTAGTGGAAATGCGACATTTTTTGTATTTTATTTTATGGATAATATTCCTGTTTTTTATAAATTTTAACCAATTAACCATATGAGTTATATTTATGTGGATGATTCAGCTCTTAATTTGGTTAAATTCGAATAAGACATTTTTATAGAAAATTTTATGTGCTTAAAAAGCAAATCATCGCGGTTTAATACTCATTTTAATCATTACGAGTACCACTCCACATTTTTAAGTTATATCCTCTACAAGAAAAAGCCCTAAAGCAATTGAAAAAGCATATAATATCAATTCACTTTTGCGGACAGATCCAATGAAAGCTTCCACAGTCACCATCAAAACTGAACAAGACCTTGAAAAACTCAGAGTGTCAGGGCGTCTAGCGGCTCAAGTTTTAGAAATGATTGGTGCATATGTTAAGCCAGGCGTAACAACTGAATATTTGGATGATATCTGTAATGATTATATTGTGAATACCCTCAAGGTTATACCGGCGAATGTGGGATACTATGGTTATACAAAAACCACCTGTATTTCACCGAACGAAGTGGTATGCCATGGTATTCCATCCAAGAATACTGTTTTAAATGATGGTGATATTATCAATATTGATGTTGCAATCATTAAAGATGGTTATTTTGGCGATACCAGCCGTATGTATTATGTGGGTACTGTCAAGCCTGAATCTAAAAAGCTAGTAGAAACTACATATAAGGCGATGGTTGCAGGCATACATGCCGTAAGACCAGGTGCAACACTTGGTGATATTGGTCACGCCATCCAAACTGTTGGTCAAGGTGAAGGTTATAGTATTGTTCGTGAATATTGTGGTCATGGAATTGGCAAAATTTATCACGAACAGCCTAATGTGCTGCATTATGGAAAACCAGGACAGGGGCTTGTATTGAAACAAGGTATGGTATTTACCATTGAACCTATGATTAATGCCGGTAAAGCCAGTGTAAAAGAATTAAAAGATGGCTGGACTGTTGTGACCGCAGATAAATCTTTATCTGCCCAGTGGGAACATATGGTTGCTGTGACGGAAACAGGATTTGAACTGTTAACACCTTGGCCTGAAGGTACAGGTCATTATCCTGAAATCTAAAACTTTGGTCTAATGTTTGGCAGGTTTGACGCCTGTTATAAATTTTTATATTAAAAAAAATGAGATGTTTTCAACGTTAATTTTTACAGTTGTGAACTGTTTAATTTTATTCTAGCGTAAAAAATTATTGAGTTAGTTTTTTTATATATTGGTTTGCGTGTTAATTGGTCATTATAATCTGCCGCAGATTCTCTTGAAGTTTCTATTGTTGTTACAAGTTTCAAGCTTATCCATCCTAGGATAAGCTTTTTTTTATTTAAAATTGCCTTTCTCTATCGTATAAATTTTAAATTCAACAGCTTTTTAAACATATTGTGGCGCTGTATTGTTTGAAACAATAGAAGCATGAATGCATCTATTCAACTGAAGTTTGGATAAGGTAAGTCAAGCACTCATCTTATCGTGAGCAGTTATTTTCTGACGCCGAAATTTAAAATCAGTGAAACGGCAAAACCAAATAATAATCCCCAAAATGCAGAACCAATCCCAAAGAACTGTATCCCAGAGGCACTAAATAGAAAGGTCAGTAATGCCGCCTCACGGTCCTTGACTTCATGAAATGCAATCGCAATGTTGTGGCTGATGGTGCCAAACAATGCGATACCCGCCAAAGCAACGATAAATAAGTGTGGAAAAGACATCAATAAACTTGTTAATGTAGCTGCAAATAGCCCCATTAAAATATAGAAAAATCCACAGCTCATACCTGCAATGTAGCGTTTAGATGGATCAGGATGGACCTGATCATCAAGACTTACTGCCGCACTAATTGCTGCAATATTCACGGTATAACAACCAAAAGGAGAGAGCAGCGTTTGAGCCGTACCTGTCCAACCAATCAACTGATTGACATGTGGTTGATAGCCATAACTTTTAATCATGGCAATCCCAGGTAAGTATTGAGATGCCATATTGATCACAAATAACGGTAGCGCCAGTCCCAAAATTGCAGACCATGTGAATTCAGGCGCCATCCATACAGGTTTTGCCAATCCCCAATGCATTACTGGAACATGAAACTCCATAAAGAAAGGACAGATGATGATTCCTGCAATTACAGTAATCACGATACAGTAACGTGCCCATAAACGTTTTGTAATCACATAGACTGCCAATAAACTGAGGATAAATGCCCAGTCATTTTGCATACTGGCAAATAAGGCGATTCCAAATTTTAGCAATACCCCTGCCAACATGGCACTGGTCAAACTCTGTGGAATATAATTGATTATTTTTGCAAAAATACCTGAAAACCCAAGAACTGCTGTAAGCAAACCTGATACCAAAAAAGCGCCGATGGCTTCATAAAGTGAATAACCACTTGCTGTTGCAATGATTAATGCGAGTGCAGCAGTCGACCATGAGGTTGCAACGGGATATTTGAATTTCCAAGACAGAATTAAGCCTGAAAGACCAATACCGAGACCTAATGCCCAAAACCATGAGGTAATTTGTGCTGGATTTGCACCAAGTAATTGAGCAGCTTGAATCACCAAAACAGCTGAAACACTGATACCAATAAGAAAAGTTATAAAGCCTGCGAATACAGCAGGTACTGAGAAGTCTTGGAGAAGCTTTTGCATGATCCCTTGCTTTTAAATTTGATTGAATGGTTGAAAATGCATCCATCATACATGGATCATTTTAAAGCTGACAGCGTTAATTAGTATTTAATATCAAAAGCAAATAGAAAAATTGAATTTATTATCATTGTTGGATAATTCAAGCTTTTTGCGATCAAGCGATTGTATCCATGAGAATTGCTTGATCCTGACTTGGGCGCTTAAATTGGAATATTTTAACTTCAATAAAACATTGAATTAGAGTTTACCCCATTTCTTTCCTGCTTTTACATGGTTGAAACTGCAAGCTTTATACCAAAAGCGCAAAACAATAACCCTACCGCTGCTACACATCCCGCTGCAACTTTATAACGTGTATTAAAGAATGCTGCGAGTTTTACTCCAGAAAAAATTAAAATGGTTAAGTAACTCATGCTAATGATTTGTAAAATTATAGAAAGTGCAGCAAAACTTAATGCAGGATAAGGATAATCGGGATCAACAAATTGAACAAAAAAAGATAAATAAAATAAAATGGCTTTCGGGTTTAACAAACTAATCGTCAATGCTGTACGAAAAGGATGAAACTGTTCAGTCGTAGTTGATTGAGGAGAGTCTGATTGAATTGTCTGTGGTGTACTACGCCAGGTTTTAACACTGGCGATCAATAATCGAATCCCGAGGTAGGACAAATAAGTCGCCCCCACCACTTTAAGTATTACAAATAACCAAGGAAAAGCATGTAATAAGGATGCAGCACCCAATACCGTACAAAGGATCAGGATTAAATCACCTGTAAAAACACCCAAAGCACCAATATAACCTGTTTTAATGCCAAATCTTGATGCAATAGACATCACATAAAGTGAGTTTGGACCCGGGAGAATGACGATAAAAATTGTCCCTAATATATATGTCACGACATCCGTAATACCAAACACAATATTCTCACAGGTTAAGAAAAGCGAATAAAAAAGCCGAGTGTTTATGATAGCAAACTCGGCTTTAGAATGTGAGCCACTTTAGTGCATTTAAAGCACATCACATGGTTGAAATTTAATCAATAAAATCGGCTTCAAGTCCAAAAGATTGGCGTAATAATAAAGCCAATTGTTCACGGGCTTTAATAAAGCCATCGATTCCACTTTGCAACAATTGGAATGCCATCAAGTCTGCTTCTAGTTGCTGCTTAAATTCAGCTTTAGAAATTTCCTGATGCGGATGATCTTGGTGTGTTGGTGCATGGTCAGGATTTAACTGGGTGCTTACAGTACGTTGATCATCTTCCAATTTCTCAAGAAGTGCAGGAGCAACAGTAAGTAAATCACAACCTGCCAGTCCTAGAACTTGGTCTACACTACGGAAACTTGCTCCCATAACTTCTGTTTTAATTTGGTGCTGTTTGTAGTAATGATAAATCTGTTTGACAGAGAGTACACCTGGATCTTTTTCAATCGGATAGCTTTCAACATTTTCAGCTTTTTTATACCAGTCTAGGATACGCCCAACAAAAGGAGAGATCAGGGTGACTTTGGCATCGGCACATGCTTTGGCTTGATGTAAACCGAATAATAAAGTCAGGTTACAATGAATCCCTTCTGCTTCCAGTGCTTTTGCTGCCTGAATACCTTCCCAAGTCGATGCAATTTTAATCAAAATTCGATCTTGATTGATTCCGTAGGCTTGATACAGTGCTAACAGTTCTTTGGCTTTAGCAATCGTTTCTTCGGTATTGTAGGAAAGCGCAGCATCAACTTCAGTTGAAACTCGTCCTTCAACAAGATTTAAAATCTCTACACCCAGTTTCACTGTCAGAATATCAATGGTGCGTTCTACCAGTTCATCAAGTACATAGCCTTCTTGTTTAGCTTGTGTATAAGCATCTTCAATCAAGGTACGACTTTCAGGCTGTTGAGCTGCTGCTGTAATCAGTGAAGGATTTGTTGTTGCATCTAATGGGCGAAATTGTTGAATAGCATTTAAATCACCTGTATCAGCAACAATAGTGGTTAAGCGTTTTAATTGGTCTAATGCAGATTGAGTCATTACCGGTTATTTCTTAGTTAAAATATTTGTGATTTAGTTATAACACAATGCGATTTCAGCAAAATAGGAAAATGTACTGAAAGACATATTATTTTGTATGAATTCTTTGATTTCGAATGTGATTAATCAAAAAACGAGCAGCCGAACCTAAATTACTTTCACGGCTCCAAACCAAATCAACAAAATATTCAAATTTTGGCGTGAAATCGAGTAAATCTAATATTTTTAACTTATGTTTTAGTTCTGGGTTTTCATTAAACATTTCCAAGGGAAGTACTCCCCAGCCTAATTCCTTTAAAATGAGTGAACATGCCGAGTGGTGATTGTCGGTACGCCAGTAGTTTTTAGAATAGAGTAGCTCTGGTTTAATTGTGCGGTCTCGGCTGGCAACGACAATCTGTCTGGATTGCAATATTTGTTCAAAACTCACTTTTGAGTGGGCTGATAGTGGGTGATTGATTGCAGAAACTGGCACTAAAGCTTCTTTTTTTAACTCAACAAATTGTTCGCGGCTTTCTAGCATCTCACGTTCAAACATCAATGCCAATTGTGCTGTCTGATTCATGAGCATTTTAAGAGCATCTTCTTGTGGTGCCGAAAAAATGTTGATCTGTAAACTTGGAAACTGTTGGGCAAGCAATGCGATATATTCGGTCCAATCGGTATGTACCAACTCTGAAACCACCACTATATTCAGTGACGATTCCAAACCTTCACTGAGGGCAATGGCTTGTTGTTTCCATTGATTCATTTCGATGAGCAGTTGTTCTGTTTTTTCATATAAAAGTTGTGCCTGTGGCGTTGGTATAGGCTCACGCCCGACCCGTTTAAATAATTTGAGATTTAAATCAATTTCTAAATTGGCAATAGACATGCTGACCGCAGAGGGTACTTTTCCAAGCTGTCTTGAGGCAGCAGAAAAAGACCCTGTTTCTATAACTGTTTTAAAAATCACCAACTGTTCTTGATTGATATTCATGTGGAACCGTGATTAGTAATTTCAATCATGTGAAAATGAAAGAAATATAGAAAAAAGAATGAAGCTGATCTTTCAATAAAATTGAAAGAATCTAACTCGATTGATCAATATTATAAAAATATAATGCCATTATCGAAACAAAAAGAGTAGTTTTAAATGATGGTTTCCAAAAGAAGGATTATTCATGCATTGAGCTATGAAATCATCCTATTGGTGATCATAGCGATTGCGTTAAGTTTTATTTTTGAAGTTCCTATGGAAGTTACGGGTGTGTTAGGTGTGGCTATGGCTGTAACATCTGTTATATGGAATATGATTTTTAACCATTTTTTCGAGAAGTTCGAGCATAAAAGAAAGCTTAAGCGTACGATTGGAGTGCGAGTTCTGCATGCTATTGGTTTCGAAGGTGGTTTGATGTTGGCGACCATTCCAATGGTTGCTTATGCAATGGATATGACATTGTGGCAGGCAGTCCTATTGGATTTAGGAATGACCACATGTATTTTAATCTATACCTTTATTTTCCAATGGTGCTACGATTTGATCGAGGATCGTATGGGAATAAAACCCGTTCATTCTTAATTGAACACTAAAACATCCAACTTGATTTTGGTCAGAATAGTCATCGTTGCTTGAAAATGGTTCTGCTGTTTAAAACAGCAGAACCATTTTTCTCATTTTAATCTGCCATGTAAATCGGATATGAAATCTCCACAGAGACTTAACAAACTTTTGCAAAAGATAATCTAATGCGATTTGTTTTGTTAAATGATTCGCATAGAATATTCAACTCTATACAATCTAAAAGAGATGGATTAAGCAGATTATGGTGCAGACAGTTCAAGATCAACTGCCAAACAGGCACCAACTTGCTGCACAAGAATTAATTCAAGTTTCAGCAAGCTTAGAGCGTATTTATCTTGATCAGTTGCACTATTTAAAAGAGGTGAATGCTGATAACTTTTTTCAATTTGATCATGTGCAACAAAAACTTGGTATAGCCAATCAATTATTGCAGATTAAATTTGATGAGACAGCAGGGCTGTCTTTTGAGTTTCATCAGGACAAGCTGGTACATTTATCTGAGGCACCGTGTTATCCCAAGCGACTGATCGAATACGTCTCGCAAGAGATATCTTTTTATACCCGATCTTATGATGAAATTCACCCTACTGATCTAAAAACGAAAGCACAAATCCTCCGTCAAACATTGATTGAGCAGATTTTTGATTGGATTGAGGGTGAAAATAGAGTAGAGCAGTATTTATATAATATTCGTGAGGCAGATGCTGAGCAGATTGATCGAATCTTAATGCACTATAATTATTTTGATCGTGCTTATGTTTCTGATTTTGCTAAATATGGCAAAGCTATTCCGCTGAGTGTAGAAATTAATATTAAGCATTTACTGTTGATTAATTCTGTCTTGGGGCAAACATTCCTGTCTATTCAACAATTCATTCCAAAACTCCATCACGCTATTTTTGCACTAGACCAATTCCTGCCTAAACACTTTTTCCGTATTTTTAAAGTTTTTCATCCTGAGTCATTACGTTTGTGTGAGATCGAACAATATTTCACAAGTTATCGATTATTGTCTAAACATGCACAAGAGTTTCCACAAATGCTGGCATATACCAAGCATATGAAACGAGGTTTTTGGCAGTATCAGGATTTATTGAGTAAACAGCATTTTTTGCAGGCAGAGGATGAATATTGGGAATTAGATCAGCTTGTAAAATTACCCATATTCACATTAAAGCGTACAGTGAATTGGCTATACAAACAAAACGAACAGGTCAATGATTGGATTAGTCGGCATATGGTGGATGTAAACGTCAGAGTGACAATCACTGTATTAAGCCTGATTGATACTTCAAAAATCTCTCCTGAAGTCATATTGGCTGTATTGAAGTATTTTAAAAATAGTGCCGCACGTTTGTTTTTAATAGAGTGTCATTCGTTTGCAATTACAAATGAATGGCAAAAACATCCCAAGAATACTCGTTACTGTTTTGGTGGATCACTAAGTGAACATAAATCAAAGCAAAAGTTGATTTCAAATTCTTATTTATATATCGAAGAGTGGTTGGATTTCGCTGCATTGATTCTAGGTGATCAAGCTCAATCCTATAAGAAAATATTTGCTAAGCTCAGCCGTGTTGTTCAGGCATTTATGTTGTTTGTTCAGCATATTGCCAACCAATTACCTCCACAATTGCTAAGATTCATAGACCCTCAGTTGCAACAACATCCTGATTTTTTTATTCAAATGCGCAAACACAATATTCAGGTTGATGATTTTCGCAAGAAGTTTAAGCATATCAATACGGATCGAATGCCGCATTACAGTATTTATGACAGCTTTGTGCTTGATTATGTAATGCATTTATTTAATACGCATCATGAAATTGAACGTAATGTGACTTGGTCTGGTCTTTATCAACAGGCGAAGAAATGGCACATGCACAATGATCTTGTTGCAACAATGTCGAAACTCAAAGAAAAAATCACAGTGGATTCGTGGGATCGCATTACACCGATGCAAAAGATTTATTTTGAAGGGTGGTGTTATGAGGAGCTCAACAGTCTTCAAGGAATCACTCAAGAGTCTGTGGTTTTCAAACATTGTCTAGCTGTTTCATACAGCACAAGAATAGTGGAACGCGAATATGCTGCATTTCATATGTCAAATATAACCGAACCCAATCAAGTCATGACTTTAGGTTGTTATTATAAACTGGGACAGTTGAATTTTGATCAACTGCGTTTGCCCAATAATCATATCCCAGAGCAATATTACATAAGCAAGGCACTGTCATTTATTGAAAATGTAAATCAGCATTTAAAATGGAAAAGCAGTATTCAACCGAATGAGGAACTCGGTAACTTATAAGCATCGTTAACGGGGTTTATTCTGTTTTCTAAACTATTTTTGGCTTAACTTTTTAATTAAAAATCGTTAGGCTATAGCCGTCCCATCCTGTTTAGGTAATTCAAGGCTGTTATGAAACAAGAAACTGCACTCAAACTCATGAAAGCGGGTGAAAATGTCTTTTTGACTGGCTCTGCTGGTGCAGGAAAAACCTATACGTTGAATCAATACATCAATTATTTGAAAGTCCGCAAAGTCCCTGTTGCAATTACTGCATCTACTGGGATTGCGGCAACGCACATGAATGGTATGACGATTCATACATGGGCAGGTATCGGTATTAAAGACACGCTTTCAGATGATGATTTAAAGCGGATGAAAGAGCGTAAATATCTCAAAGAACACTTAGAAAATGCTCAAGTATTGATTATTGATGAAATTTCAATGTTGCATGCCAAGCAATTGAATTTGGTTAATCAGGTTTTGAAATATTTTAAAGAATCTGATGATGCCTTTGGTGGAATTCAAGTAATTGCTGCCGGTGACTTCTTTCAGCTTCCGCCTGTAGGAAAAAATAACGAACTAAATCGTGATAAGTTTTGTTTTATGTCTAATGCATGGGTCGAGGCAAAATTTCGGGTGTGTTATTTGACTGAACAGCACCGCCAGGATGACTCAGCACTCAATGATATTCTCAATGCAATTCGTGCACAGCATATCCAGCCACAGCATATCCAAGCCTTACAGAATACGCGTCATCAAGATATCGGGGATACATTTACTCGTTTATATACACATAATATGGATGTGGATAGCATCAATTTTCAGCATTTAAATGCAATTGATGGAGATGATCATCAATTTGTTGCAGTCACAGATGGCAATGAAAAGCTGATAGAAACATTAAAATCTTCAGTTCGAGCACCTGAAGAACTGACCCTAAAAAAACACGCCAAAGTAATGTTTGTTAAAAATAATTTTGACATGGGATATATCAATGGCAGTTTGGGCGAAGTGATTGGTTTTGAAGAAGATGATGAAATGGGAATGTTGCCAAAGGTGAAAATGACCGATGGGACAACTTTATTGGTCGCTCCGGAAACTTGGTCAGTAGACAATGAAGGAGGCAAAACCATTGCAAGTTTACAACAAGTTCCACTGCGTTTGGCTTGGGCAATTACCATTCATAAATCTCAAGGCATGACTTTAGAAGCTGCTGAAATTAATTTGAGTCACACTTTTGAAAAAGGACAGGGTTACGTTGCTTTATCACGGCTAAAATCAATCGAGGGGCTTAGATTGCTTGGCTTTAATGATCAGGCATTAGAACTTGATAGTTTGGCAATCAAGGCAGATCGTCGTTTTCAAGAACTTTCCAATGAAGCAGAACAGCACTATGCTGATGCTGATCTGACCACGCAGCACAATGCATTTATTCGTCACTGTGGTGGAACCTTGAATGCGACTGAAATAGAACGTAATGAGAAAAAATTGGCGCGTAATAACGGTAAAGTCAATTATGCTTCAGCTACATTGGACGAAACCCGAGAGTTGTTTGAAAGTGGTTATGAAATTCAAGACATTGCCATTGAGCGAGGTTTAACGCCAGCAACCATCATTAATCATTTGGCCAGACTGCATAAAGAGCAGGGGCTTGATATTTCTGTTGCCAATCCCGGTGAAGAAGTTGTCGAGAAAATACGAACCATTTATAAAAAATTAATGAAACGTCAGGATCCAAGTCATTTCAATGATGATGGGGCGATTAAATTACGCCCAATCGTAGAGCTGACAAGCCCCAAAATGGGTTATGACCAAGTGCGTCTAGCACTGCTGTTTGTCGAATAAAATCATTCTTGTGATGAAACAATGAATAAGTTTGAGAAAAAATTACTCAATTCGCGTATGGCAGTGTTATCAAAAGATAAGCATATGCAGGATTATAGTCTCAGCTTTCAGTTATGCCCATTTTATCATGCACAAACATTAATTGATTCAAGTATTTCTTTTGAGGGACTGCCATTACCTTCATATCATTTAAAGGATTTGAGTGGCGTGAAGTTGGTCTTTGATCAAGATGAATGCGATCAATTTAATGGCTGTTTTACGATCAACAGTATTCATAATCCAGTCGAACTTTATCAACTGGAATTTATTGAAAGTCGTGATGGCTTTTTAAAAGCTATTGCAAAAATCAAAATTGTTTTTGAATTTGAACAATTTGATGATTATGAAAACCTAGAATTGGTCATCAGTTCTACAGTTGCATCACAAATTTTATGATAAAACCGCTATCAATTAAGGTGAAGTAAATGCCACAGATGTTTATTGATTATTCTGACAATATCCAGAATTTAGATAAAAAGAAATTAATGCTGGGCTTAAACCATGCATTGTTCAATACGGGATTAGTGAGCGATGCGCATGATATTAAATCGCGGGTTAAGTCAGTATCTGATTATCTGATTGGTTTTGGAGATGAGGATGGTGCAGACAAGCAACACGCATTTATCTTTGTGCGCTTACAAGGTCTGAGCGGACGCACTGAAGAACAAAAAGATTTAATGACTGAAAATTTGTCACAATTTCTACAATCATTTCAGGACTATTCAGCACGAGGCTTAGAAATTCAACTCTGTGTAGAATTTGCTGAAATGCCAAGAGAAATCTATAAAAAAGTCTTTGTGCAGAAATGATTCAACTGGGGCTGAACATATAAGCCCCAAGTTTCATAGCCACCACGATACCCCATTGGACAAGGCTTATTTTGTATTGGCTGGTCGAGGACTTACAGGATAAAGTCTGTCTGGCTAAACATTCGGTTTAAAAATCTATCTGGATTTGCTTGAAGACCATGACTTCTAAAAAGTTTACTTTAAACTATAGGTTGAAAATCTGAATATCGCTATATTCCCAAATCCTATCCGTATTCATTTGATAAATTTCATCTAAGAATGCCACATTAAAACTTCCCACAGATGACGCTTTTTCATAAGCCAACTGACCTGCAATGGCAAAATGAATATGAGCTGAAATGGCAGCAATTGTAGGTGTGGTTACTGCACTATATGCCGCAATTAAAGCACCCAGAGCACAACCTGTTGCTGTGATCTTCGGTTGTAAAAAGCTTCCACCATTGATTTGAATTACATGATTAAGTTCTTTTGAAAGAATAAAATCTGATTCTCCAGAAATTGCTGCACATTCACAATGGTTTAAAAGAGCATGAGCCTGCAAATAAACTTGATGACTTGAAGCTACACTATCAACCCCCTTGGATTCAACTTGGTTGCCTGCAAGTGCGCTGATTTCTGATGCATTGCCACGAATAATGGTCGGATTAAGTAAAACCAGTTGATCAACCATTTCACTACGCCATTTTAGAAATGGACCATATCCTACAGGATCAAGAACCCAAGGTGTATTTTTAGCCGCCACAGTCTGTGCTGAAATCTGCATGGCTTGCATTTGTTCTGATGTTGGTGTTCCGACATTGATACTTAAAGCAGCTGCGATTGATGCAAAGCTTTCTGCCTCAAAAGGATTATCAATCATTGCCGGAGATGCCCCAGCAGCCAATAGCACATTGGCAGCGTAATTTGCTGCAACACTGTTGGTAATACAATGTACCAAAGGCTGTTGTGCTTGTAATTCGGTCCAAGCATCTACAACTTTTTGCAAGATAACATCAGTTTGGATATGAAGTTGATCCGATTGAGAATGGCTAATATTTTCAGGATGATTCATATAAGGTCCTTACTGAGTGAAGTAATGGTCTTGGTGTTTACAGTTTCGACAGAATAATGTCACATAATTCTGAGCATCATATTCAACGGTAAGCTCATTTGACCCACAATACATGCAGCGTTTCTGTGAATAGAAATTTAAACGTGGTTCAATCTTTTTCCAAGATTTCCAAACGGGTTGAAAGAAGATGCCTTCATCGTAGCCTAAAAATTGATAAAACAGAATTTCACTCATTTTACTCAATGGAATATTAGGAGGGCGAGGGAGTGTCGAGGTTTCCCATTTTTCTGCTAAGGCACGTTCACGATATTGCTGTACAGTTTTCTTAAGAATATTGGTGTTGATGAAATTTTCATTACGCACTTGTAATGCTTTTTTCTGATACAAGTATTCTAGAGCTGTTTGAATCAAGTAGAAAATCTGTCCAACAGCCAGAGAGTCAAGCAGTCGATAGCAAAAGCTTTGGAAGTTCTTATTTCCTGAAATCTGAATACCCCAAGTACGGCAATAATGTTGGGTAAATTGCACGATCTCCTGATACAGCACCACATAAAGTGCATTTTTAACTTCTTCTGAATTTCTAAATGGTATGCCCTGGCTCAAATTTTCATAAAACCAATGGCGAAGCTGAGTAGTAATACTAAATAGACTGGGTTCAGAATAACCATCTAAACGAACATTGATATAGTATTGATGTGCATCATCACTAAAGTCTTTAGGCACCAGTATATTTTCTTTAATCAATTGATTAAAAAGCTGACTTTGAAAGTAATAGTTGGGTGTAATCGAGTGGTATTTAATTATTTCCCAGTCAATAAACTCATGATGATGCGTATTTTCATGCACTTGGTTGTCTAAAAGACTCAATAAAAATAATTTATGCAAAAAACTGAGATGATCTAAACCTATTTCAAAATCATCTTTTTTCTTTAATTTTCTGGTTTCTTGCAGACGTGTTTCTTTAATTAATTTACGCCGTTTACTTTGACAGGTTTCACAATGGCAATTACCTTGCTGGTTTGGAAAAACCTGATGATGACAATGGCTGCATTGATGAAAGTGAATTTCTTTTTCAAATTCTTCAGCTTCAATATAATACATACTTGCCTGACACAATGGACAAAATGCACTTTCATCGAGCTGTTTTTGTAGAATTTGAAGCATATGGAGTTAAATACAAATTTATTGATGATTTTTCATTATACACATCTATATTGAGGAAAGCTGATTGCTTAAAATGAATGTTTTATAAAATCTAGTTATCTGATGATGTTTGATGCAATCGTACGGTTATTCAATGAGATTGAAAGATTGAATCTCAATTATCGAATACAACTGATTGATACGTTTGAGGTATCAGCATGGGATCATTTTCTAATCTTTCCAACGCCAAACTACATTGAATGTCGATATGGTATTTTTCGACTTACAACACTTCGACAGATTCAAATTGATTCGATTGAAAATCGTTATATCGGGCGGCGAGTGGCTTTGAAACGTATTGACCACTCTAGACTGTGAGAAGAAAAAATACAGCACTCTGGATTGTATTACTCATTTGAAAATCATGTATTCACGATCACTTTACACAAATAGCAGTGTCGAGATTGTTAAACATTCAACATGTATAAGTAAAAGTGGCAAATACGAGACTAATGGTATTTGCCACTAAACATGGAATTTAAAGTACAAGCTAGGTACTGATAGAAATTAATAAGCAGCAGGACAAGGTAGTTTTGAATCCTCAAAATGATCCATTTTAGCCTGTAATAAAGCTTTAGCCTTTTGAGCTGAAACTCTGTGCTGTCCTAGGCAATCATAGTGTCTTAAAATACTGCTGACATCCTCTGTTGATAATGGAATACCTTCACAAGTCATAAATAATGCAATCACTTGATGATCTACTTTTGCATCACTCAGCATTTGCATGGTCTTGATATTTTCAACACGGACAATATGGTCTTTAAAAATCATGTTGCACCTCTTTTTCTGTTGAGTATCTTTTATTGTGCGATATGCACCTATTAAAACAAGCAAGAATTGTGCTCAAAATGTAGTCGCTTTGAAAAAAGTGTAATGTTATACAAACTCAGCTGATTGTTATAATGAGTCCATGTTTTAAATGAATTTAATGTAAAGTAGTCACTTTAAAAATCTGGTTGTAATGATCCTTGCAACATTTACAGTCAATTGCAGAAGGGTAAAATGACTGCTTTGCAAGTCAAATAGCGATTCAATGTTTTGACCAAAATGGATTCTGTATTGACTTGAATTTGGAGTAAATCTCTGTCAAATCAGCTGCTTTTGATCAAGATCGAGGCTAAATAATTAATCCGCTAAATCAAGATAAAGAACCAATCAATGAGGTTTCAGGATAAAACTACAGTCACTGTCATAAAACTGTCATCACCACATTGCATAGTGCAATAAATTTTACATATTTTTGACATAAGAGTAGAGTAACATGGCATTTAAATACGGCATTGCTGCATTGGGTTTAATGTTAAGTGGGTCAGTTTTTGCAGCAGTCACGCTATCTGCGCCAGAAGAAATTGTTGTATTGGCTGTAAATGATCAAGAAGTCAATTCAGGTTTGATTCGCAAGAAGAACGAATATCAAGTTGATCCAGGTCAGACGGCGGTAAGTGTACGTTACCAACAGTATTTTGAGCATTTAAACGGTGAACACGATATTTTAAAATCAGGTGTGGTTACGATTACAGCACCTGATTTAAAAGATGGGCAAAATTATAAATTGGCTTTGGTCGGTGCGCCAAAGAATTTCGATGATGCAAAAAAATATGCAGAACAGCCAACGATTGCAATTTTAGACACTAATAATCGATTAGTGGTTCAACAAACAGGTGTCAATACTGAAGCCAAACCATGGTTTGGTTCTGGCGTATTTGGGCGTGTGATTGATTTAACTTCAAGTAAAAAAACGCCTGTAAATCAACCTGCACCGGTATATGCCGCGTCATCTCAAGCGGCGGTTTCAAATACTGCACCAAAAAGTGTATCTGCTGTAGCCAATAGCAATGCTGCTGATGAGCAATTGATTCAAATTTGGCAAAAAGCAAGCAAAGCAGAACGTCAAAAGTTTATGACTTGGTTGGCTGATCAATAGAATCAGATGGCACTTTACAGATGTTTATGCGTATGACGTCAGGATTCTTAAACAAGATCAAAGGCCATTTCGATGGTCTTTTTTTATGATTTATAGCTTAAAAGTTCTGTTTTTTGTTTGAGGGAAATATTTAAGCTCGATATTTCTATTCAAAAACCGCTCTTCAAGATTGCTATGCAAAACCGCTTTTCAAAATAGCCATTAGGTTTTATAAAGTTATTTGTTCACAATAAAATGATAGACCTAAAATTCAATGAAACATCAGCTTAGATTTAGACCTGCACAAATTTTAGATATTCAGAAATTGGTTGATTTGATCAATTGCGCCTATCGGCAACAACAGGGAAATAGTTGGACAAGTGAAGTACAAATGGTCACTGGTGCTCGAATCAATGCCGAACAATTGGCACAAATGTTGTCAGCTGATCATTTTAAATTATTTGTTGCTGAATATGCTGAAGAGATGGTGGGGTGTATAGGTCTAACATTTCAGCCATTGGCTGTGGAGATTGGTACATTTTGTATAGCACCTAAAATGCAAAATCAAGGGATAGGTAGGGAAGTGCTGGATTTTGCAGAGCGTTACGTACGAGATGATATGCGATCCATTTATCCTGATTTAACGTATTTTGTCATGTGGGTACTCAGTGTCCGTCAGGAGTTGATTGCTTATTATGAACGCTGTGGTTATCAACCAACGGGGCTCATTGATGATTACCCTTTAAGTGCAAATGTGGGTACACCAATTATAGATTTACATTTAATTGAAATGAAAAAGAATATAGCTGACAGGATTTGAACGGATATCAAACAAAAAAACCCTGAATAAATCAGGGTTTTCTTGTTTTTAGATTAGGTCAAGAACCAAGTGTAATAGCCCCACAGCATAAGTGGCCATGCCACATAGGGGCTAAACAGCCATTTCCATAACCAAAACTGTGGCAGAAATCCTACACCATGTATAAATCCACCTGAGATACCAATCATGACCATCATCAAAGCACTATGGTTATAGTGCCCATTGGCATCAAGCATTGCACCAGGGTGAATGAGTAATACAGCTGCAAGTGGCAATGCCATCAAAAATGAAATGGCCATTGCAAACTTGTTCGGCTTCCTTTCTTTTGTTGTCATTGCGATCTCTGCCATAATTTATTCCTCATCTAAATCTTGATGATGTTCGATATAGAGGGCACTTAACACACCTGCAAAGCATGCCATCAAGATCCCTAAAATCCAAGCGAAATACCACATAATATTCTCCTATTTGCTTAGACACAGCCTTAGTACAGGCTGTGTGAGTTCTCTTGAACATGTTTGTTGGTAATGACGCCCCACATTTTGTAATAACACCATGTGGTGTAGGCTAAAATTACTGGAACAAATATAGAAGCCACTACAGTCATTACCGTTAGGGTATTTTTACTCGAAACAGCGTCCCACATGGTTAAGCTTACAGTAGGATTGATACTCGACGGCATTAAGAACGGGAACAGAGCAAAACCAGCAGTTAAAATTGAACCTGTTACAGCTAAAGTCGAACCTGTAAAGCTCATACCTGCTTTATTTTTTCCTGCACCGAAGATGATCAGGATGCCCCCCAAGATTGCTGAAACTGGTGCCAGTATCGTGATCGGGTAAGTTGAATAGTTATTCATCCAACCGTGGTTGCCTGTAGTCAAAACTTCTTTTGCCAATGGGTTTGCAACAGCATTGGTATCAAAAGGTTTGACTAAGGTATAGCCCTCGATTCCACCAAAATACAGCCAAGCGCCAACAGCTAAGAAACATACCAAAAATATTGTACCCATGAGTTGAGTGGCTTTTGCTGAACGTTGACGTAATACCCCATCAGTACGAAGCATTAACCAAGCACCACCATGTGCACAAAGCATTGATAAACTGACAATACCGCAAACTAAAGCAAAAGGATTGAGCAGCGCAAAGAAACTACCTGTATAGGTTGATCGTACAGTCTCATCCAAGGTAAACGGTACACCCAAGAACATATTACCAAAAGCAACACCGAACACCAGTGCAGGTACCGCGCCACCTATGCATAAACCCCAATCCCATGAGTTGCGCCATTTGGTATTTTCAAGTTTAGAACGGTAGTCGAAACCAACAGGTCTGAGGAATAGTGCGAATAAGACCAGTAGCAGTGCCCAATACATACCTGAGAATGCTGTGGCATAGACCATTGGCCAGGCTGCAAAGAGCGCACCACCGGCAGTGACAAACCAGACTTGGTTGCCTTCCCAGTGTGGAGCAATCGTGTTAATGGCTGCACGACGCTCGTCGTCTGTTTTACCTACAAATGGCATCAATGCCATTGAGCCCATATCGAAACCATCGGTGAGTGCAAAGCCGATCAGTAAGACACCAACCAGAACCCACCAGATAATTTTGAGAAGTTCATATTCGATCATGATTGAGCCTCCCCAGCTTGAGCTTGTTGAGCTTCAAGTTTTTCAAAGTGATATTTACCAGTATGTAAAGAACTTGGTCCTAAACGTGAGAACTTGATCATGAGATACATTTCAATAATCAACAGCACAGTATAGAACGCTGCTAATGCAATGATTGAACCCCATACATCACCAGTGCTTAAACTTGATGCGGATAGGTGTGTAGGGAGAACTTCACCAATGGTCCAAGGTTGACGACCACCTTCAGCGACATACCAGCCAGTTTGTGCTGCAATCCAAGGAAGTGGTAAAGCAAACAGTGCAAATTTAAGTAACCATGGTTTATTTTCAGCATTTCGTTTTGCTACTGCAAAAGTTGCAAGGATAAATAGAAGGAGCATTAAGAAACCAGAAGCCACCATTGCACGGAAAGAAAAGAACAATGCTGTTACGTTAGGAATCGTATCTTTGGTGGCTGCCTGAATATGTGCTTCAGAAGCATCAGTGACATTTTCAGTATATTTTTTAAGGAGTAAGCCATAACCTAAATCTTTTTGGTTCTCTTTAAAAGATGCCATAAGTTCAGGAGAACGATCACCGGCACGAAGTTTTTCAAGTTCACTATAAGCCACCATACCATTGCGGATACGTGCTTCATGTTGAACCATTAAATCTTTAAGACCCGTTACTTCTTTATCCAATGAACGTGTTGCAATAATCCCCATAGCATAGGGAATTTTTATGGCATAGTCAGTACGTTGTTCTTCTTGGTTCGGAATACCAAATAAAGTAAACGGTGCAGGCGCTGGGTGAGTTTCCCATTCAGACTCGATTGCAGCCAGTTTTGTTTTTTGAACATCACCCAGTTCATAACCAGATTCGTCACCCAGTAAAATAACAGAAAGTGTTGATGCTAAACCAAAAATTGCAGCGATGGCGAAAGAGCGACGCGCAAAAGGTAAATCACGTTTTTTCAATAAGTAATAGCTTGAAATGGCTAAAACAAAGATTGCCCCAGTGACATAACCTGCTGAAACAGTGTGCACAAATTTTACCTGAGCAACAGGGTTAAAAATCAAAGCACCAAAATCTACAAGTTCCATACGCATGGTTTCAAAATTAAATTCTGAACCGACAGGATTTTGCATCCAACCATTGGCAACTAAAATCCACAGTGCAGATAAATTCGAACCGAGCGCAACCAACCATGTCACACTTAAATGTTGAACTTTTGAAAGGCGATCCCAGCCAAAGAAGAATAAACCAATAAAAGTTGATTCTAAAAAGAATGCCATCAATCCTTCAATGGCAAGAGGCGCACCAAAAATATCACCAACATAGTGAGAATAGTACGCCCAGTTTGTACCGAACTGGAATTCCATAGTCAGACCAGTGGTTACGCCTAGAGCAAAGTTAATACCGAAAAGTTTGCCCCAGAATTTGGTCATGTCTTTATAGATTTCTTTACCAGAAATCACATAAGTGGTTTCCATAATGGCAAGAATAAAAGCCAGACCGAGAGTAAGAGGTACAAATATAAAGTGATACATCGCGGTCATTGCAAATTGGAACCGCGAAAGATCGACCACGCTTTCAGAAATCATCAACGTGTCTCCTTGATTTGGGAAGGACTGCCAGCAATACGCTCAGCAACTTGGTTATCAAAATCTTTAGGAATAGTCGGCGCATCAAACCAGATATGTTTGATCGTCATTAAAAGTGCAATCTTAATTATTAATATGATTGCAATTTCTCTAACTAACCGACGGTTTAAATCATTAGGTTTTAAGCTCATGCGTTAAGCCTATTATTTAAATATGCTTATATTATTAAACAAAACACAACAAGAAATAAATAGATAAAACAGTTAAAATAAAAATATATTATTAAACTTAATTAAAACAGTGGCTTATTATTTTTGTATGTTAAAAAATATACTAAAAAACAAGGGTTTTAAAGTTGATCAAAATACTTAGAATTAATAAAAATAAAACCAACTAAAATGGTATTGTTTAGATTTTATTAAACCAACTAAAATGGTTTGATTTATTCTTAATCAAGAATAAACTTGATGGAAATGGTTGGTTTAATTCCGATGTATTATTTTTATTAAAAATAGAATTTAGAGAATCAAAAAATAGCTGAGATTTTTAGTAGGCTTTATTCGCCCTGATTAAAAATTCAAAAAAAGATCAATTAAATGAGAACTGTCATTGATTTAGTGATGAAATATAAGCTGTGTTTTTTTGTTCTGGAATATACAGTATTGTCTAAATTTTATTCATTTTAACTAATCAATAGGAAGGCACGGGATAAAAGAGGGAATTTTATGAAATGTTTAGTTGTTATTGGGCCTTTAATCAATGATATGTGTATGTCACCGCATGGCAGAGACACCCATTATGGCTCTACTTGATCATGTTCATGAATGGAGTATTAAAGATCGATATGCAACAGACTTTGCTCGGATATTAGTGTACGAAGAGCATTTTTTTTACAAAACCGCATAGGATTCACGAATAGAGAAACATCAATGTGCAGAGTTGGTTTTGGTACAGACTCCAATAATTGCTTTTAGTATAGGGATGGTTGAGTTTTCTGTGATACTCAAAAGCTCATTTGTTTGAGTTTGGGTATCGGATTTTACTCATGATCATTCATTTGTTTAGGAACTTCAACATAGACCGAATCATTTCATCTATACATTGGTGATTGCTTCACTTTGATCCCTACGGTGGAATGCACGCCTGATCATATGGCATCTTAAAATGAATATTGAAAATTACATTATTGGACATCTGCGTATCAAAATCACAGTTGTACGTGTTATGCATATACAAAACTGAAAAGTTAAACCAAGCTCAAATCGATTCATAGCTTAAGCGTTTTCAAACTAAAATTATAAAATGGACAAACTGATGAACTTCTGAGCATCTTGAATGCTGATGATCGACCCATAAAGTAGTCACAAAAAAGATGTGGAATTAATCCTAGTCTGAACTAAATAGCTGATTGGATGTAGAAATTTTCTTGGCGATGTAATGGGATTTTCGGAAACGGATTAAGATGATTTGGGATTGAAACTCTAGTTCACCAAACTCAGGTTCAACTTGGACATAGTGAAGTTGACCATTTTCATCACGTACACGCGCTTGCGCAGAAAAACCGGGACGCGCATTGCCGCTTGATACTGTTGCAAGGCGTCCAAGTAAATCCACTTGATTGGTCGTAATTTTAGGTTTAATCACTTGATCAAGACAGTGAATCATAAACACTGTAAAAAAAATTGCGATCACCAATGCTGGCAAAATCACATAATACCAAGCAGCAAATTCTTGTTTGGTGGCAAATATGGATAATTGTAAAAAATAGCCTGCAAAACTAAAGTTGAGCAATAAAAAAACGAAGATAAGAACTTTTGAAAATTTTACTTGTAAAAGTGGGGATTCAATCAACCAATCAGGAGACACTTTTTTAAGAAAAGTACTCGGTCGGATGCCTAGATAATAGCCAAAAGTTTCTGCCATGCTCAGTAAAATTAAAGCCAATACACTGAAATGAAAGGGCATTAATTCATGTTCAAATAGGAATTGTAGCATGGCAGCATCCTTGATCATTCATCTACAATGTAGATTCCACCATCCGAATGAACTGAAATATTAACTTTTTCCAGCTTATCACCAAGACACGGACCAGAAATACAGACACCTGTTTCGACTTCAAATAAAGCCCCATGAGTTGAACATTGTATATACTCTCCGTCTTGATCTAAAAATTGATTTTCAAGAAACTCAAGTTCTGTTTGAAGATGCGGGCACACGTTTTGATAGGCATAAAAAGCCCCATCCCGTTGAGTGATAAAAATTGTATCACCTGTCATTGTGTCGAAGGCACGTGCTTTACGCTCTTCGATTTCATCGGTCATTGCAATTTTTTCAGCCATTTTATGCACATTCCTTTTTGAATGTTTCGAGGAGATTTGCGTATTCTTTAATTTCCAAACGTGGTCCAAATTGAGCCACCACCTCACTAGAAACAAGAATAGCAAGTTGTGCAGCTGTTTGTAAATTTTCACCACAATTTAACGCATATAAGAATGCACCAGAAAATGCATCGCCAGCACCATTCGCATCAACGGCATTGACTTTACGACCAGGGACATAAAAATGTTGATCTTGATTCGAGACTAAAGCACCTTTCGCACTTAAAGTAATCACGACATCTTGGCTCAAGGTTTTTAACTTCGCCAAAGCCGCTTCGACAGTATCCGTTTCCGTATACAGCATAGCTTCTTGTTCATTACAGAAAATCAGATCAACACCATCGTCAAGTAATTCGTTTAAACCTTGACGAGCGTACTGCACCATGGCCGGATCGGAAAGGGTAAGGGCGATTTTAACATTATGTTCACGTGCAATTTGGCGTGCTTGCTTGACAGCTAAGCGTGCAGTATCACTGGTGGATAAATAACCTTCAATATAGAGCCATTGGGCTGTTTTCAAAGGTTCAAAATCCATTTGCTGTGCTGAAAGTTCCGCAGTAATTCCTAAATAGGTCTGCATGGTACGTTCCGAGTCATCACTGACAAGTACCATACACGTTCCTGTTACACCTTCGCTGATTGATTTTTGTGAAGTTATGATTCCCGCATCATTCAAACCGTCAAGATAAATACGCCCCAATTCATCATTACCTACACGGCAAGCATAAAATGCTGAAGAACCCAATGCGCTGAATGCAACTGTGGTATTGGCAGCAGAACCCCCTGAGGCTTGCCCTTTATAAACTTGGCTGGCATTTAAATTGTTGTAGAGTTGTGCTTGAGTGTCACCATCAGCCAATTGCATGGTGCCTTTTTGCAAATTTTGTTCAGTTAAAAAGTCATCTGAAACTCTAAATTCTTGGTCAATTAATGCATTACCAATTGCAAAAAGATCAACTGTTGCCATGTTCTTCATCACATCAATGTTAAAAAACTAAAGTTTACACCAATGCTTAGCTTTACAGTAGTTTGTTGAAAAAATCATTTATGAATAAAGCGCTACATTCTTCAATTTTTATAAGTTCTGCTATTGCACAGCTATTGAATAGTTCCTAAGATTCAAACACAAGCTCTATCTTGAGTTCGCTATATCATCAGGTTATAGATCGAGAATAGATAAAAGTTGAGTCAATGGTCTATCGTTTTTTAAACACATTGGAGATTGAGTGAATATTTTAATTCAGCAGGTTGATCAATTGCCTGCACAAATTCAAGATTTAGCCATTATTGCTGAAAAAGAAGGTTTTCACTTTATTCAACGGCTGATTGACGAATTTCAACAAGGAAAAAATAAATTTAATCGTCAAGGTGAGTTTCTGTTGGTGGCATTTGATGAAGATAAACTGGTTGCTTGTGGTGGTCTAAATATTCAAATGAGCGAAGATAGTGAGACCAATCAAAAGCCTGAAACACAGCATAAAATCGGTCGTGTGCGTCGTTTCTATGTTTTACCTGAATATCGAAAAACCGGTTTAGGCAAACGTTTATTACAAGAACTTGAAAAAAAAGCAAAATCTCATTTTTCTGCACTGTGCTTAAATAGCGAAAAAGATGCAGCACCATTTTATCAAAAGCAGAATTATGTATTTGTTGAAAATCACCCGAATTATAATTATTTCAAATATCTGATTTAATGAATTGAAAATTTTTTCTCCAAAAAGGTTTTTAGTGCTGCTCAAACAAAGTAATGGGTAAGCATGAGTCTATTGGAGAACAGTGATTTTGGGGATTGATCTAAATTAACCTGAATTCATTATAAAATTCTGGATGCAATATGATCCTCGGAAGCATCATCCGTAACTGTTTTAAGGCAGGACTTGTTTTATAATGTATTGTTTCTGTACTTATTAAATAGCTTATTGAATAGATTGCTGGTGGCTGGCGAGTTTTGCGTTGAGCAGCGATATTGATGAGAAAGATGATGGCTTTTGTGGAGTTTGATTCCTCAGACTGAAACAAAAGTATGGCGAGCCGCAGACAGATCTAAAAAAGGATAAAAATCAGCAAAATTTCATTAAGTTGATTGCTTTTGAATAAATTAAAGATGTAACTGCTTCGAATTGACATTAAATTAATCTTCGGGACTAAATTTTGAACAATTCACAAATGAATAATTAATAATATAAACATTAATTGGGGGGCAGTATTTATGCTTACCTGACCATAGGCGCCGTGGTGTGCGGTTTTCTGGATAAATCGATTGATCATGGAGAATTAGCGCTGAGTCTTTTCACAGCATCGGCTGTATTATTAAGTGCAATTTTTCTGTGTATTTTTATTACTCAGCGTTGAGATACAGATAAAACAACCGACTCAAATCATGACTTATGAAGATGTTCAGTTCAGACAGCTAAATTTTACAGGGAGGACTGAAGCTTTAGTCATCACTTTTTTATTTCACCTATTTCTCAATCTTTATATTTTAAAAGCAAAGCGTGATTAATTCTGATCAGTTTACTAAGAATTAGTGTTAGGAATGAATCGCATTTATTTAAGTTTCAGTTATACTTAAACGCATAGATAAACATTTAATATTGGAGATCGCATGACTGTAGATGTCACTGAAACCTTATCTCAAACTGTTCATCCTGCGTTTCAGCTGGTACGTCAACACCATGTAGAAGCTTTAGACATTTTAGTGTCTGAATATAAACATAAAGTGACTGGTGCAATGCACTACCATTTGGCTACAGATCACGATGAAAATGTGTTTCTTGTTGCTTTCCGTACTCAACCGATGGACTCCAAAGGTGAGGCACATATTCTTGAACACACAGCTTTGTGTGGTTCAGAAAAATTTCCTGTACGCGACCCATTCTTTTTGATGATTCGCCGTTCATTAAATACATTCATGAATGCGTTCACTGCAGCAGACTGGACAGCGTATCCTTTTGCGACTCAAAACAAAAAAGACTTCCAAAACCTGTTGGAAGTCTATATGGATGCTGCTTTTGCTGCTAATTTAAATCCTTTGGATTTTGCGCAAGAAGGCATTCGTATTGAATTGGAAGATGGTCAGCCAGTTTATAAGGGTGTGGTGTTTAATGAAATGAAAGGTGCAATGAGTTCGCCTTCTGATCAACTTTATCACCAATTGGCACATCATTTATTTCCGAAAACCACATATCATTATAATTCTGGAGGCGATCCTAAGGAGATTCCAGACCTGAGCTATGAAGAATTAGTGGCTTTCTATAAATCACACTATCACCCAAGTAATGCAATCTTCATGACTTTTGGTGACCAATCTGCCTATCATTTGCAAGAACAATTTGAGAAGCTGGCACTTTCTAAGTTTACAAAAGGTGAAACGATCTATTCAAAAGAAGAGCAACGTTTAACATCACCTATTAACGTACAAGAAACCTATGCAGTTGATGCAGAAGATTTAAAAGATAAAACATATCATATTCTGTCGTGGTTATTGCCAAAAACCAGTGATGTCAAACTGCGTTTAGGTATGCGTTTGGTTGAAGGCGTTTTATTGGAGAACTCTGCTTCACCATTACGTCATTATCTTGAGACCTGTGGTTATGCTCAATCTACAGGTCCAATCATGGGCGTAGATGATTCAAACTATGAGATGACTTTCTATTGCGGTGTACAAGGTTCAAATCCTGAACATGCTGAAACCTTTAGACAAGGCGTGTTGAATATTCTGCAGGAGGTTGCTTCAAAACCGATTGACAAGAATATGGTGGATGCGATTTTACATCAAATTGAATTACATCAACGTGAAATCAGTGGTGATGGTACTCCTTATGGTTTAACCCTGATCTTGAATGGTCTAGGTAGCGCAATTCATCACAACGATCCAATTCATGCATGGGATGTGGATAGCGTTATTGCTGAAGTCAAAGAAGAACTTAAGGATCCAATGTGGTTATCGAACTTAATTCAAGTTCATTTATTGGATAATCCACATCGTGTACAAATGACGCTTGTACCAGATGCAGATAAATCTGCACGTGAAGCACAAGAAGAAAAAGCACGTTTGGCAAAAATTGGTGCCGCTTTAAGTGATGCGGATAAAGCTGAAATTATTGCACAAACAGAGGCTTTGAAAATTCGTCAAGAGACACCAGATGATTTAGACCTGTTGCCTAAGGTTGGCTTGGAAGATATTCCCGCTGAGTTGCCCATTGTTCAAGGTCAATTACGCGAAATTATCTGCAACGGGATTGATACACCCTTGAATTTGTATCATGCAGGTACCAATGGCATTTATTATCAGCAAGTATTGATTCAAATTCCTGAACAGATTGTCAAATCTCCTTATTTCAACCTATTGTCCGTTTTAATGGGAGAAGTGGGTGCAGGTGAGTACGACTATTTAGAGCTGCAACAGCTACAAACTGCTGTGAGTGGTGGTTTGGGGATGGGGGCATCGTTACGCTCTAAAACAGATGATAAAGGTCAGATTAGTGCTTGGTTAACGCTGACCACCAAATCATTGACGGATAGATTTGATGCGATTGGATTACTCAAGCTTGCTTTTGAGCAATTACGTTTTGATGAGAAAGACCGTATTATCGAACTACTACAACAGCGCAAGACGCGTTGGGCTTCACGTTTATCTGGTTCAGGTCACAGTTATGCAATGCAAACAGCATCACGACATATGAGTGCTTTGGCTAAACGTGATTATGATAATACCGGTTTAGGGGCGTTAAATTGGCTTGGTGATCTGGTTGCGAAAATTGAAAATGATGTAGATGCTTATAACGAATTCATTGAAGAATTAAAATCAATACATCGTGGTTTAATGCTTGCACCAAAACAATTCTTGTTGGTGTGTGAGGAGCATCATTCAGAACGATTGGTGGAAGAAGTTCAAACAGTCTGGGATAAACTGCGCGTAAATCAAGCACCGATATATTTGTCTAAAGTAGAGCAAGATGATAGTCATGCCGATCAAGCTTGGTTGATTCAAGCCAATGTTCAGTTCTGCGCCTCTGCTTATCAAGCGGTGGAAGTTTCACATCCAGATGCAGCACCCCTGATGGTTCTGGCTGGTTACTTGCGTAATGGTTTCTTACACAGTGCGATCCGTGAAAAAGGTGGTGCCTATGGTGGTGGAGCGAGTTACGATGGCAATGCATGTTCTTTCCGCTTTTATAGTTATCGTGACCCACGCCTTGCAGAAACCTTCCAAGACTTTGATGCAAGTTTAGATTGGCTGTTGAACAAGGAACAGCATGCTTATCAGCTTGAAGAAGCAATTCTGGGGTTGGTTTCAAGTATGGATAAACCCGGTTCTCCGGCAGGTGAAGCAATCACGGCATGTTATGCCTTGCTTCATGGACGCACTCCAGCGTTTAGAAAGCAATTACGTGAACGTTTATTAAACGTTACAATTGATGATCTTAAGCGTGTGACACACACTTATTTGCGAGAGCAAAAACCTGTACGCGCGGTGGTTGCTCCAGTTGCTAAAAAAGATGTGTTGGAACAATTAGGTTTTGAAATTAAAAAAGTCAATTAACTCAAAATAAATTCTTTCTGGAGAATTCTATGTCGTTCAAAAGTTTTGAACGTACACCAGTGAACCTGAGCATCTTAATGATGCTCAGTTTTAGTTTGGTGACCACTGTTTATGCAGATGATGCGGCTCAAGTGAATCCTGCAAGCACTCAAGCTTGTGTGGCACTGGAATCAAATGCAGATCGTTTGGCGTGTTACGATAAGATATTTAAAACGCCTGCAGTTCCTGCTCAAGTGCTGGTTTCAGAACAGCGTGCAGCGATGGATATCGAGAAAGCAAAGCCGGAACCTGTAACGCTTAAAGAAAAAATTGGGCAAACTGCTGAAAATTTATTTGCTATTCATGGCGATAAGATTGATCCAAATACCTCGTTATTGGATCGCCGTTGGGAACTGTCTCAAGACAGTAAACTGGGGACATGGAATATTCGTGCACATCAACCCGTTTATTTGCTTCCAGCTTTTTGGACCAGCAAGAAAAATGAATTTCCCCAAAGTCCAAATCCACAGAATACTGTAAATGAAGATCAGAATTTAAAATCAATGGAAGCCAAATTCCAGATTTCCTTAAAAACCAAGGCAGTGGAGAATCTGTTCGGAAATAATGGTGATCTTTGGCTGGGCTATACTCAATCATCGCGTTGGCAGGTATATAATAGCGAGGAATCTCGTCCATTCAGAGAGACCAATTACGAACCTGAAGCAAGCCTGATGTTTAGAACCAATTATAATTTACTGGGTCTAAATGGTCGTTTGCTGGGATTAACATTAAATCATCAATCAAATGGTCGTTCTGATCCACTTTCACGCAGTTGGAACCGGGTGATTTTAAACCTTGGCTTTGAAAAAGATAATTTTGCATTGATGGTTCGCCCATGGTACCGCATCGAAGAAGACTTCAAAGACGATAATAATCCAGATATTAAAAACTATATTGGACGTGGCGACTTAACAGCATTCTACCGTTGGAATGATAATGATTTTTCGCTGATGCTGCGTCACTCGTTAAAAGGTGGTGATGATTCACATGGGGCGATGCAATTTGATTGGGCATTTCCAATCAAAGGTAAACTTCGTGGACATTTTCAGTTATTTGATGGTTATGGTGAGAGCCTGATTGATTATAATCATCGAGCAACTTATGTTGGCTTAGGTGTTTCTTTGATGAATTGGTACTAGTGATTATTGATGTCCAAATAAAAAAGTCGCTGTTTGATTTGTATGTCAGTTAAAGCTGCTGTTACAAGTAACAACAGCTTTAATTTTTAGAATTCAATGAAGAGATTAAGCGGCTGCTTTATCATGATTGATGAATGCAAGTCCAATTGCACCGACAATACCTGCTGCTGCAATGACCATAAAATTTTGTTCAAGTGGAAGGTTGAGGGTCACGATGTATCCAATAATCAGAGGGGCTAGTATTGCACCTAATCGTCCAATTCCACCCGCCATGCCAATACCTGTTGAGCGAATATTACTTGGATAGAACTGACCACAATATGCATATGCTACAATCTGCGCGCCTGTAGAACATGCACCAACCGCTGCAATAATGAAATAGAGTGTGGACTGAGAATGTTCAAAAGTCATCATATATAAGAATATGCCTCCTAAGAAATACATCGTGACCAAAACCCATTTGATATGAAAACGATCAGCTAGCCACCCACCCACAGCGCAACCCACCACAGCGCCCAGATTTAAAGCAATAACAAAACTCAATGCTGAACCTAAACTATAGCCTGATAACGCCATAAGCTTTGTGAGCCATGTACTGAGTGAATAAATCATAAATAAACCTGTAAAAAATGCGATCCAAAACATCACTGAACTGATCAAGCGACCATCATTGAATAGCTGTGTGATCGAAACATTTTCGGTTTTTGGCTCCATGGGAAACTGAAGTAGAGTGTTTGGGTTCACTGTTAGACTTGGTTCAATATTTTGAATAATTGAATGAAGCTGCGCTTTTTGGTTGCTTTTATTCAGATAAGTCAGTGATTCAGGCAAATACTTGAGAATAAAAGGAATAATGATGATAGGAATTCCAGCTGCAAAAAAGACAACCTGCCAGCCATATGCGAGAATAAATTGTTTACCTAATGCAGCCGCTAAAATGCCACCGACAGCATAGCCTGAAAACATCATTGTGGTCATAAAACTGCGCATTTTTTTGGGTGAAAATTCTGTCATATGCGCAACAATATTTGGCATAACTCCACCAATTCCCAGCCCTGCAATAAAGCGTAATAGGCTAAAACTTACCGGGTCTTTACAAAAACCGGCAGCTGCAGTGAATATGCTAAATAAAAAAACACAAATGGAAATCGTCCATCGACGTCCAATTTTCTCAGATAATCCCCCAAAAAATATTGCACCAAACATCATGCCAAATAGTGCAGAGCTTGCCATAAAACCAGCAGTTGATGCATTAACATGCATTTGTTCCATAATGGATGGAATTGCAGCACCAGCAACTGCAATGTCATAACCATCAATAACAATAATTAAAAAGCACCAAAATAAAATTTTAAAGTGAAATTTGTTAGGTTTTGCTTGGTCAAGGGTTTTCTGTACATCAATGTACTGCATAAGTGTTCCTTACTTAGTTTATGTCAAATTGTTGATATATTTTGTGTTGTTGATAAGAGTTTTTAAACATAATTCTCCTCATCTTTATCTATTTATATTGAAGATTAGAATACAAAATAGACTATTCGAATATATTTAAAAATAAAATAATGTCAATATGTTGATATATATTTTAAATATATAATTATTAAATATTTAAAAAACAATGGCATATATTTTTAATTGTGGATTTTAATAAAATCTATTCAACAATAGTCTGAATTTTATTGTACATACAATATTTTTAAATTACACAAAGAAGATGTGGTTTGTTTTTGAATAAATTAGGTATTGTGAATTATATGTATCAATATATTAATATTTTTAAATCCAGATTTATGCAAATTCACTGGACTATTATCGTAATTGGAGATTTGTTTTAACGTATAATTATAATTTGATAAATTTTTAGTGACTAAATTTCAGTTTAAATCATCTCTTTGTATGAAAACAAACAGTACTCTATTTTAATATTTTAGTGACTTGAGCGGTATTTTTCATCGTACAAATATGATAAAAATGAAAACTTACTTAGCTATATTAGAGAAGTAGCTTATATGGATATCTATCTCTAATGACTAAAAATGATAAAGCAAGTTTGGATCAAGTCTAATGTCAAATGAACAGATTAGCGCACATGATGCTAATTTATATGCCATCAATAACCGTTTAACCTTTAGACTCTTTCAACTCGGCAATACGCTTGATCGTATGAGTAGTAAAGAACTTGGTGTTTCTCCAGTGCACTGGGCTGTACTTGGAGCATTGTCAAGAGCGCAGGTAAGAGAGGGAATGTCTTTTTCTGATTTGACAGAATATCTTGGGGTAAGCCGACAAAACCTAGATGGTGTTCTTAAGCGTTTAGAGCGTGACCAACATGTCATTCGTTTCGCAGATCAAATTGATCGTCGTGCAAAAAAAGTGATGTTAACGGAACAGGGGCATGTATTTTGGAATCAGTTGCAGTTAAAAGTTTATGAATTTTATCGTCAGGCGATGGAGGGTTTTTTATTTGATGATAAAGTCACTTTTGTACATTTTTTGAATAAACTGAATAAAGGAATGCAGAATGTAAAGCTTGAAGATCAAGAATAAAGCGGTGATGCTTATAAAATCTTAAACGCTTTCTTTAAAACAAAAGCCATGTCATCTCGTTGATATGGCTTTTGTTTTCATTTTACTCGTTCAGACTTGCTTGCTTCTCAATATCTTCCTGTATGGCTTTTTGCTCAGGTTCAACTAAAAAACCTCCTGTTTGTCGTTGCCATAAATGTGCATAAATACCATTTTGAGCAATCAACTCTTCATGTGTGCCTTGTTCGGCAATATGACCTTGATCCAACACAATCAAGCGATCCATCTGGGCGATGGTGGACAGTCGATGCGCAATGGCAATGACTGTTTTATTTTCCATCAATTCATCAAGGCTGGATTGAATCGCAGCTTCCACCTCAGAGTCCAAGGCGCTGGTCGCTTCATCTAATATTAAAATGGGTGCATCTTTTAAAAATACACGAGCAATGGCAATCCGTTGACGTTGTCCACCAGAAAGTTTGACACCACGCTCTCCCACATAGGCATCGTAACCTGTACGTCCTCTTAAATCCGAAAGTTGAGGAATAAACTCATCTGCTTTGGCTTTACGTACTGCTTCATACATTTCTTCGTCAGTCGCATCAGGGCGACCATATTTAATATTTTCCGCAACAGTACGATGTAATAGAGATGTATCTTGTGTAACAAGTGCAATATTTTTTCTCAAACTGTCTTGAGTAACTTCTTCAATGTTCTGACCATCAATACTGATTTTTCCGTTATTGATGGTGTAGAAATGCAGTAATAGCTGAATCAGTGTCGATTTACCCGCACCAGAGCGCCCCACAATACCAATTTTTTCACCAGGCTGGATGTTTAAATTAAAGTGATCAATCACATTTTTACTATTATAGGCAAAAGTGACATCCTCGAAACGTATATTACCTTGGCTCACCACAAGTGGTTTTGCACCGTCTTTATCTTGGATACTAATAGGGCGACCGAGTGTTTGCATACCATCTTGAATTGTACCTACATTTTCAAACAGGGCAGATGTTTGCCACATCATAAACTCAGCCATACTGTTTAATTTGAGAATCATGGCTGTGGTTGCGGCAATCACACCGATGGCAGCCTGACCTTGTAACCATAACCAAACCGCAGTGCCCAAAACACCAAAAAATAAAACTGCAGTCAGTAGGTTAATGCAGATTTCATAGGAAGTGCCTAAACGCATTTGCTTGAACACAGTGCGCATAAACTCTTTCATTGATTCTTTTGCATATTGGCTTTCACGTCCTGCATGTGCAAATAGTTTTACGGTTTGAATGTTGGTATAGGCATCGGTTACACGACCAGTCATGACTGCACGAGCATCTGCTTGTTCTTTGGAAATACGTCCTAATCTTGGAATAAAATATTTTGCTGCGCTGATAAATAGTGCTAACCAAACCAACAGTGGAATCAGCAAAATTGGAGAAATTGAGCCTAATACAATACTGATGGTAATGAAGTAAATCACTACATAAGTCACCATATCACCCAAGATCACCCAGAACTCACGTACAGCAAGGGCTGTTTGCATGACTTTGGCCGACAAACGTCCTGCAAAATCATTGTGGAAAAAGTCCAAACCTTGACGAAGCAATAGATTATGGAATCTCCAACGCAAACGCATCGGAAAACTGCTATACAAAATTTGATGTCTGACAATAGATTGCATATTGGCGAAAAAAATATTCGCGAACAAGATGAGTGAAAGCACAATCAAATTTTGTCGGTGATTGGTCAAAAACTCTTCGGGTTTTGATTGCGTCAACCAATCCACGAGATGACCAATTTGTGAAAAAAATAGTGCTTCAAAGCTGGCTGTTGCAGCAGTGAACAGTATTAAGATCAATAAATAGCGTTTAACACCAGTGGCAGCCTGCCAAACGAAAGCAAAGAATGTCGTGGGTAATGGTTCGTTTAAACCTTTCGATGGATATGGATCTACTAACTTTTCAAACCATTGCAGCAACATAAAATCCTCATGGAAATTTTATAGATTGATTAAATTATAGGGACGGAATGATGTTATTGACTGAGCTGCTGTAATTGGTTTAAGCAGAATTCAGCAATATTGGGAGATTAAATCGGCTAAGTTTAATTGTATCGTTTAAGTGAGAATTACACCAGTTTTTATATCGAAAAAAAGCGATTTGCTATATTGATCATGTAAACTCTACTCTTGATCGAAGTATTTGAATCACTGAAATGGATATTCAATTATTGAATATCCATTTCAGTGTGTAGGGAAGGCTTATCTTAAAATATTTTTATCGACATGCTGGATATTCACTTTCCCGCAAAATGCCATACTTAAATCCAGTTCTTTTTGGATTATTTCCAAGACACGATATACGCCTTGTTCTCCATAAGCACCTAAACCATAAATAAATGCTCGACCAATTAAACAGCCTTTAGCACCTAGAGCAATGGCTTTTAAAACATCCTGTCCAGAGCGAATACCACTGTCAATATAGACCTCCGTTTGGTTGCCTACAGCAAGCACAATTTCTTCTAGTACTGAAATGCTCGATGGAGCACTGTCCAATTGACGACCACCATGATTTGAAACAACAATTGCGTCTGCTCCAGCATTAACAGCAGCGATTGCATCGTCTACTTCCATAATGCCTTTGATAATTAGTTTACCGCCCCATTGTTGTTTAACCCATTCGACATCTTTCCAACTTAACTTCATGTCAAACTGCTCAGTTGTCCATGCAGCTAAAGAACCAGTATTACTGATGCCATCGACATGACCGACAATGTTACCAAAACTTCTTCTTGATGTTCCAAGCATAGCGAAGCACCAAGCGGGTTTGGTGCACATATTGATGAGATTGCCCAAGGTTAATTTTGGAGGCGCTGACAAGCCATTTTTAATGTCTTTATGACGTTGTCCCATGATTTGTAAGTCAGCCGTTAAAACCAATGCCGAACATTTAGCATTTTTTGCGCGCTGAATAAGCTGCTGCATAAAATGACGATCTTTCATCATATACAGCTGAAACCAAAATGGTTGTGTGGTTGCGGCAGCGACATCTTCAATTGAACAAATGCTCATGGTTGACATGATATAGGGAATACCAAATTTTTCGGCAGCTTTAGCAGCCAGGATTTCACCATCGGCATGTTGCATACCAATTAAGCCTGTAGGCGCCAATGCGACAGGCATGGATACTGATTGTCCTAACATTTTAGTGTTCACGGAACGATTGTCCATGTCCACCAAAACTTTTTGTCGAAACAGGTATTTTTTAAAATCTTCACTGTTTTGCTGCCATGTCTGCTCTGTCCATGAACCTGAATCACAATAGTCAACAAACATTTTAGGAACACGTCGGTGATAAATCTCGCGCATATCTGCAACGCAGGTGATTTTTTGTAATGTATTCATGATACTTCCTTAATGAATTGTGCAACTGCAATTCAAATTGTTATTGGACATAAGTTGTGGCGGTTATTTTAAATTGATTATTTTAACAATGAGTAAAAAATAGATGAAAAGTAAACTAAATGATTGAATTTTACTCGTTGAGTGTAATGCAAGAATCTTTCCTTTAAACACTGGCTGTTTGTTTATTTATAGGGATTTTTTAGATGTTAAATCAAAAAAAGTACTGCATTTTCTGTCTATCTCATCATGCATTTGGAAAGATAAAAACGTAAATATTTCAGGATGAAAGTAGTAAATTTATTTCTTAATTTTGGGCTTTAGATCATTAATTGATAGGATTAATCCAAACAGTAGCGGTGTGCTGAATACACACAAAGCAACCAGTGAAATGCTATTGCCATAATCTATGCTATAGAGCATTAAGGCAATAATAATGGAAATGACTGCAGCCAGTTTCACACATTTTGCATGTCGGGTGAGTATGGAAAATCGGCTTTTCTGTGTTTTATTGATCTGTTTTGTGCTGACAAGATAAAGACCATAACTTGCAATTAAAATCAGCAATGAAGCGAGAGCAATGATCATGGGCCTGATTCCTGAATTTGTTTATAAGCTAATTTTTTCTGAATTTTTGCCACAGCTTTATTTTGAATTGGGGTAATTTTTTGATGTAAAAATATATTTAGGAAAGCAAAGATCCAAATCATGATATCAACACGGAGAAATAACCAATAATTATGGATTGAATGAATGTAGTGGTTTGAAACAAGATAATAGAGATTGAAAATAGGCAATACCAATGTCATTACAATAATTAATTTAAGCTGTGTTTTCCACAAATATTGCTGCTTTGAAACAAGGGCAACAATCAAGCTGAATAGCCATAAACTAAAAAATGTGTAGATCTCATAATTTGGACCTTCTGCTTTAATCGTTACAAAGCGGTTGGCGTATAAATAACCCAACATGGCAATCGGTAAACCAAGAATCAATGCAGTATTTAGCCGATTGACCAAGTAATGGCCAAAATGGAATTGATCATTTTTATTTTGAAGCTGTCGTTTTAAGCTCCACAATAATAATCCAGAGGCAATCATGGCACATCCCAATAGTCCAGAAAAAAATAATCCTAGACGGAGTAAAGGCTGGGCAAAATTTGCCATATGTAAACCATACATACTTGCATTTAAGGTTGCGATTGCACTGTTATTACGGGTATTGCCTAACAATGCACCTGTGGTTCCATTAAAACTCATTTGGGCTTGATTACGGGTAATCGAGTGGTCTTCTAATGCGGTAACAGTTACTTTGGCTAATTGTGTGTTTGGTTGGTCTACAGCAATATGATCAATACTGGTTTTTCCCCATTGTTGTTGTGTTCGTTGGAGAAAATACTGAATCGGTTTCATTTTTTCAGGTATTGCTGTTTGGGCTTGTGCCATTGTTGAAATATTGCGAATCTCATCGAAATATTGAAATGGACGGTCTGGATATGATTTTTTCATACCTGCAGGAAAGAGCAGATAGAAAAAGATAGCGAGCCCTGTAAACGTGATGGTTAAGAAAAAAGGCAATGCAATCACAGAGCTCATATTGTGGAAATCCAAATATGAACGTTGACCTTTAAAAGCTCTTAAGGTAAAGAATTCAGTAAATATTTTTTTATGGGTAATGATGCCTGATATTAGGATAATAAACATGATCAGTGCTGCAAATGTGACGATTAAACGACCAATAGCATAGGGAAGACCATATAACTGATAATGAAAACTATAAAAAAAATCGCCGCCTTGTGTTGCAGAAAGGCTGAGTTCTTTGCCTGTATTGGCATCTAAAGTTTTACTTTCGTAACCACCATCGGCTTTTTGCCAATAAATTTTATTGACAGGACTATTGGGATTAGCAATACCGATATACCAGCTTTTGGCATTGGTCGCATTTTTCTGTAAATAGTCGTAAGCCGATTGAATAGCAGTTTGCTGCCGAATTTGCATGTTGGCAAATTGTGGTTGCATCCACATATTCACTTCATGGCGATAATAGGTCACCGTACCAGTTAAAAAAATTGCAAACAATAACCAACCGAAGATGAGACCAATCCAAGAGTGTAACCATGCCATAGATTGACGAACAGATTTATGCATGAGTTAACCTATGAATTTTGAAAAAAGTAAGAGAACAATCACTAAAACGAAACTTATGATTGACATTTTTTTTAAAGATTGAATACAAAAACTGACCAGCACAAAAATAATATAAAAGAGCAGTGCGATAAATGCAGCGAGATAAATAGACTCAGCTTTTGCCAAGTAGGGGTAAAATATATCAATTAAATTGATCGATAATAAATAACTACATGCATAGCCTATACCAAATGCCAGTATAAAGCGGTATAACACTGATAATGGGTAAAGCAAAGTTTGCATAATAAGGACTTTCTTGCAATTGAAGATGCCTTAATCCATAGCGATTAAGGCAAGTTTAGATTAATATTTAAATTTTACAGCAACACTGTAGTTGGCTGGTGCACCATAAAATGCCTGACCATCTGGGAAGCTGTATAAATATTTTTTGTCTGTCACATTGTTGGCATTTGCCTGTAGCGAAATATGATTGTTTACATCATAGCTTGTCATCAAATTCAATAAAGCGTACGCATCTTGGGTAATTGTACTATTGACCGAAGAATCATACAGCTTGATGGCTTCTTGCCATTTTAACGATGCACCGATTTTAAGTTGTGGTAATGCCGGAATGGTGTATGTGGTCAATAGATTAAGGGTTTGGTTTGGATTATAGGTCCGAGCATCGCCACCGTTTTTTAAATCTTTTAAACTGAATTGACTATAACCAAATGCGATATTCAGGTGATCTGTGATTTGTCCAGCCAAACCGACTTCTACACCTTGAGAGCGTAAATCACTGGTTTCCACTTTTCGATTGAGTGGGTTTCCATCAGAGTTGCGTAGTGGATAATTACTTTGTTCTGTACGAAACACTGCCAGAGTTCCAGTAAGTTTGTCATCAAGCCATGCGCTTTTAATCCCTGCTTCGTAGCTTTCGCCATCAACTGGTTTAAGCGCTTTATTATCTGTTCCTAACCCAGATTGTGGGCGGAAAATAGAGGTATAGCTGAGATAGCCTGTGTATTCTGGAGTGAAGTTATAAGTAATACCAGCATATGGAGATACTTTGTTTTCATCATAGACCATCGATGAACCATAACTTACGCCTTCACTTTTTGCTTGAACATAGTTTAAACCGAGTAAAAGTTTTAAATCATCATTTAAGTGCAGGCGGGTCGCCGCATATACTGAATTGAGCTTTTGTGTATAGTTCGCAGCATCACTAAAAGCTGACCAAGTCACTGATTGGGGCGTCCAACTTGACCAGTCTGTAGTGAGTTGGCGTAAGTAGCCTAATGAATTATCGTTCCTGATATTACTGTCATTAATTGTGCCTGACGTTTGTTGATCATACTGCTTATTCTGCAGATAACTATAACCTAATGTGGCTTCATGCTCACGACCAAATAGTGAATATGAGCCTTGTAGATTCAAGTCTGCAAAATGACTTTTTAAACTTTCTTTGCCACCCCACGCAGTAAGGGCAACATTTCCACCATTTTGATCAGGATAACCATAATAATAAAGTAAGTTACTGTTATGATCGGTTTGGTTGTAATTATAGCTGAGCTTTGCTGTCCATTGATCATTGATCTTTTGCTTTAACTCTACAAATGCATTTTGTGTCTTATTGTCCCAATATGCCCAATCTGGATTAGGATTGTAATTACGGTGATAGGAAAGTTGTTTTCCATCTGCTCCTAGAAGTGGGAGAGCACCCCAGTTATTGGCATTGGGTTTATTCTGTTGTTGACTATAACCGACTGTGAGTCGGGTTGAATCTGTAAGATCAGCATCAATGATGCCTGAAAAACCATTTTTCTCTGATGAGTAACGATCCAGATAGGAATCTCCAGTTTGCTCATAGCCCATCAAACGACCACGAATGCGACCATCCTTATTCAGTGCGCTAGATACATCAGCTTCATAACGCTGAGTATTCCATGAACCATAGCTGATACCCGCATTGGCTTGAAACTCTTGCGTTGGTCGTTTACGGATATAATCAATGGTTGCACTTGGATCACCGAAGGCATTGGTAAGTGCATCTGCACCCTTAATCACATCGATTCGATCATAAAAATAGGTATCTGGATTGGTGTTATTATAATTATAACTGCTTGAAGGGAATCCGACCCCATCTGTCAAAAGATTGGAGATTTCAAAACCACGTGCTGTATAAGTCGAACGCTCAGTTTCTTGATTGCTGACAGTAATCCCAGGAGTATTACTCAATGCATCTCTTGTGCTATTAAGTGCGAAATCATTCATTTGCTGACGTGTAACGACATTGACTGTTTGAGGCGTTTCTTTAACAGGAATATTCAGTTTGGCTGCACTGGTTGATTTTTTAACGATATAAGATTTGCTTTGTTCAGAACTTATTTCACTTTGTTCAGCAGTTGCTTGCACTGAAATCGTGGGTAAGCTTTGTAAATCTTCAGCAAAACTTTGTTGCGCAGTGAATAGTGTCAAACTCATGATCGAGAGTTTGAATCTGTTTGGGAGAGAATTCAGCATGAGTTATCTTAAATGATAATAATTATCGCTTAGTTTATTGTTTGTCTGGTTTTGTGACAATAGTTGGCTAATTGAAAATATAAATTGAAAATAGGTTAATGATAGAAAACTGAGTGAATAGTCACCCAATTGAATTGCTATATACACGAATATCCAGATCTGGCTTTGTGGTGATTATATGGAGGCTTTGAGGTTAAACGAGTTTGACTATGCTATGATGCATGCATACTGCAAAGTGGGAAGAATATCTTGCAAAATCGAAAGCTTAAAATTGGTATTGTCGTTGGTGAGGTGTCAGGAGATACTTTAGGGGCCAAGCTTATTCGTAGTTTTCGTGAACAAGGCATTGATGCTGAATTTGAGGGGATTGGTGGCCCGCAAATGATTGCCGAAGGTTTCAACAGTTTTTATCCTATGGATATTTTATCCGTGATGGGTATTGTTGAAGTCCTCAAAGATTTAAAGAAGTTGTTTGCTGTACGCGATGGTTTGGTTGAAAAGTGGTCTGCCCATCCTGTTGATGTTTTTATTGGTATTGATGCTCCAGATTTCAATTTGCGTTTATCCAAGAGTTTAAAGCAAAAAAATCTTCCAATTAAAACTGTGCAATATGTGAGTCCATCAGTATGGGCGTGGCGGCAAGGGCGGGTACATGGAATTAAAGCCAGTATTGATCTCGTACTTTGTTTATTTCCTTTTGAGAAGAGCTTTTATCAAAAATTTGCAGTTCCTGCTGCGTTTGTAGGCCATCCACTCGCCAGTCAGTTGCCTTTACAAAATCCAATTTTGGATGCCAAACAAGAGCTTGGTTTGGATATTAGTCAAAAACATATTGCATTATTACCAGGCAGTCGCCGTGGTGAAATAGAACGACTTGGACCACTGGTTTTAGATGCGGCAAATATTATTCACCACAAATATCCAGATTATCAGTTTGTCATTCCTGCGATTAATGAGCTGCGAAAACAACAGATTGAAGCATTATTAAAACACTATCCAAATGATTTGGTTGCAAAAATTCACTTACTTGAAAATATTGATAAAGAGTCAAAAATTGGCCGTCAAGTCATGAATGCAGCAAATATTGTTGCTCTGGCTTCAGGTACAGCGACTTTAGAAGCATTGTTGTTGCATCGACCAATGGTCACTTTTTATAAACTCAATTGGCTGACTTATGTTATTGCCAAGTTGATGGTCAAAATTCCTTATTATTCTTTGCCAAATATCATTGCCGGAAAAAAAGCAATTCAAGAGTTGATTCAAAAAGATGCGACACCCGAAAAATTAGCGCGTGAAATAGAAAAGTTAATGGATATTGAAGCTTCTCAAATTCAGGTTATGCAGTTGATTACGATGCATAAGCAGCTTTTGGCGGGAAATAGTGAAGATCCAGTGCAAGCAATTTTAGCACTGTTAAAATCATAATTGAAAAATCATTGATGATTTAATTAAACGATTGGAATTATCTAGTTAAATTTAAGTGTGTTCAAGCATAGACTTTTGCATTGTTTAAAAAATCAGTATCCAATATAAAATGACTTTTAAATATTAAAGAACAATGTTGATGTTTTATTGCGAAACGATATGGCGGCATTACCCAATCTACATATGCGAGGGGCGTTGCAGGGGGTATTGGCAATCTATTTGAGGTTTTTTGTTTTTCCACTTCTAAAGATCGAAGTATAGCCTACGCAAATTGATCAAAAATTTTCTGGAAAAGATAAGGCAATAAATACTTTATCAATATATTGCACGTTTTAATATAGACAGAACGTTTATAAGAGCTTTAATCAAAAAACTCCTCCATATTTAAATGAAAGAGGAGTTTTGTGTGAATGAAATGCAGGGCCAAATGAATTTCTACTCTGCCCGCACTTTCAGTTCGTAACCTGTATATTTACGGATATTGATCACCCCAGTATCCATAATTAGATATTGACCTTTGATTCCTTGTAATTTGCCACGAATAACCGGAGTCTTGTCAAGGTTATGGGATTTGATCTTTTCAGGATAAATATCGACAGGGTAGACAAATTCACGAGGCAGTTCATCTTCAAGTAATTCAACCGTTTCATTAAACTCAAGATGCTGTGCAAATTCGTCACGGATGGTTTGAATTTTAGGTGCAAATTCTTGTACCAATTCATTACGAATTTCAATTAGATCAATTGGATCAGCTTCGCCTTTTAGCAGTTTGCGCCAATCCGTTTTATCTGCAACCTGTGCGCCAAACATGACTTCCAGTTGACCTGATAAGCGACGAGAACCCACTTTCAATATCGGTAAAGCTTGGGTTGCACCTTGGTCTAACCAACGTGTTGGCATTTGACCTAAACGGGTAATTCCAACCTTTAAAGCACTGGAGTTGGCCAGATAAACAATATGTGGTTGGAAGCAAACTTCGTGGGCAAAATCATTTTCACGACAGGTGCCTAAGTGGTAGTGGCAAGTTTCAGGCTTCATGATACACATGTCGCAAGATGCCTTGGTTTTCATGCATTTAAAGCAGTGACCTTGGGAATAAGACTTTGGGGTCTTGGCGCCACATGAAACACAATAGATATTCCCAGTCGCTTCAATCTCGATTTCTTGCCCCAGGCTAAATGGCAGTTCGATTTCTGAGCGATCTAATATAAATTTATATTCAACATTTGCCTTATGTGTTTGTTGATCAGTTAAACTAAGATCTTTAAGACCTGCATGCATTTTATGACAAATGCCTTGTAGTTCCATATTTAATTACTCGCTTCAAAAAAGGTGCAGTTATGGCTGAGCAAAATGTCATCACTTCAATGCTAGACGATTTATCGCAACAGCAGCCAATTCAAACTGCAGTGTGTATTGGGCAAAATTTGGCGCAATACTCTCAAAATTATTCAATTCAGTGGTCCTATTTTAACGTATCTGAGTTTTTAAATCTGCCTTTTACCCAGCGATATGATTTAGGATTTGTGGTTTTAGATACAGATGAAATGCAACAGCTTTCGGATCTGCATAAATCGCAATTGTTGGTGAAGTTGCGTGATCTCTTGGCAAGACGTATTGTAGTGGCTTGCCGGCTCAGTGATGAGCATCTGCTTCGATCATTGGGCTTTACACAATTGATCGACAAGACATCCCATGAAAATGATTTTGCGTTATGGCAGTTTAATATTTTAACTTATAAACATGTGCCAGATTGGTTTAACGCTAAGTTTTGGGCAAATCCTGAAAACTGGAATAAGTTTCGTTGGTAATTGGTTTTTTGATGAGACTAAAATGACATTAAGGTATTGCAAAAATTAACAATTCCAATTTTGTTGAATATCCTAAAGCCAAGTATGCTGTAGTCGTGTCATAAAACTTAAAAAAGGAAAACTTCATGACAGATTTAACAAATATTGTTGAAATTTTAGCAAAACAAGCACTTGGCGGACAACAACAATCACAAGGCGGGCTTGGTGGTGGATTAGGCGGTGTTTTAGGTTCAGTGCTTGGCGGTCTAGGTGGTCAACAACAGTCACAAGGCGGAGGTTTGGGTGGCGTATTGGGCTCAGTGCTTGGTGGCTTGACAGGTGGTCAGCAGCAACAAGCTCCGCAGGCGAGTGGTTTTAATGCATCTTCATTATTGATTGCCGTTGTTCCATTGGTTTTGGGGTGGATTCAACAGAATGGCGGTTTACAAGGCGCTTTGGCTAAATTACAGGGGGCTGGTTTAGGTGGTCAAGTGCAAAGCTGGGTTGATCCATCGCAAGGCAATAGTGGGGTAAATGTTGAACAAATCCAAAGTCTATTTGGCAGCCAACAAGTTGAACAAGTTGCGCAGCAGGCCAATGTTCCAACCAATGAGGTGTATGGGGCAATTTCGACTGTACTACCGCAAATCATTGATTCACTTACACCGCAAGGTGAAGCAACGGATCATAATGAAGCCAATGGCGATATTCAAAATGTATTGAATCTGGTTTCTGGTTTTATGAAATAAATCTTATTTTACAATAAAAAAAGCCAGTAAAGATGTTCTTGACTGGTTTTTGTTGATTTATTTGGACTGAGGTTCAGGATCATCACCAATGGCTTCGCTGCTTTTCACTTCTCCGCTGGCTTTCCTTTTAATATATTTGATCTGACCATAACCTTCAGCATACCATTCATCTAAAGTAGCATCGCCAATTTGTGAAACAAAATGACAAGCATTATTGAATTTTAAAGTATTGTCATCATTGTCAATCAAACTAAGATTTTCAAACCCAACAAATTCGATATCAACAGTTTTATTATTTACAGATTTATCCGTGTTGTCTACTTGAGATTCAATCACAGCATTATAAGTCATCTGAAACTTTTGATGAGGCATGAGGTTAGATGGGAAGGTTGGAAGAGGTGCTTGGTAGGTGGTTTTTACCAATACATCATTGGGATTTGAACCAAGCGCAGCAATACCATAATCTAAATTCGCCAACATGGTGCGACCCGTGAGGTCGTAGATATAATCTGTTCGAACACCAGCCCCTTGTCTCACGATCGCAATTGCATTCTGATTGTTGAAGATTGTCGGAACAATCTGTATTTCAGTTTCATCACTATTGTTTAACGTAAACTTTTTGTTGGGCTCAAGCTTAAAACAATCATCTGAATTTGCAGTTTTCATGGGTTTTTCTTCGAATGTTTTTTCAGTTTGATGCACTGTATTGTCATGCGATTTGTTTTTAGAGCATGCAACAGTCAAGATTGAAAGCAAGCTGATAACAACGACAGTTTTATTCATTTTTATCCTAAACGATAAAGTGTAAATTTCACGAGGCTATTTTTAACGATGATCTGATAAAAAACAACCATATTCTTAACAAATATGGTTGGAGTAAAAATTGAATTTATAAGTTTATTTTAATCTGATAAGGCTGTTTTATCTTCCTCTTCATCGTCCTCGGTGGAATCCATACCGAGTTCTTTGAGTTTTCGGGTGAGTGTATTGCGCCCCCAGCCGAGTAACTCAGCTGCATGACGTTTGCGGCCACGTGTTTGCTGTAGTGCTGCATTAATCAACGTCCGTTCAAACATCGGTGTGGCAATGTCTAAGATTTTCATCTCACCATTTTTGAGTTTTTGAATCGCCCATTGCCCTAAAAGTTCATCCCAGTGGTGTAGTGCTATACGATCAACGCCTGTTTGAATTTGTCCTTGATCATCAGTTTTGCTGATTGGGATTTGTTTTAACTCGGATGGTAGATCTTCTGGATACACTTCACGACCCGTGATCATGACAGTCAGCCATCGGCACGTATTTTCCAGTTGGCGCACATTACCTGGCCAAGGAAGTTTCTGAATATATTCTTGTGTTTCAGGGCGCAAGATTTTTGGACTTACCCCAAGTTCTTTACCTGCACGTGCTAGAAAGTGCTGTGCCAGCATCGGAATATCTTCAGAGCGATGTGCTAGTTTGGGAATATGGATGCGAATAACATTTAAACGATGATAAAGGTCTTCGCGGAAACGGCCGTCATGTACCAGCTTTTCTAGGTCTTGATGCGTAGCAGCAACAATACGTACATCTACACGTACAGGAATGTGTCCCCCAACACGATAGAACTCACCATCAGCCAAAACACGTAGCAAACGGGTTTGTGTTTCAAAAGGCATATCGCCGATTTCATCTAAAAACAGCGTACCGCCGTTGGCTTGCTCGAAACGTCCTTGACGTTGGGTATTTGCCCCTGTAAAAGCACCTTTCTCATGTCCAAATAATTCGGTTTCAATCAAATCTTTTGGAATGGCGGCCATATTTAAAGCAATGAAAGGTTTACTACTTCTTGGTGAATGGCGATGCAAAGCATGTGCAACTAATTCTTTACCTGTTCCAGACTCACCATTGATTAATACAGTAATATGAGATTGTGAGAGTCGTCCAATTGCACGGAAGACCTCTTGCATTGCAGGAGATTCACCAATGATCTCAGTTGATTGAATCGGTGTTGCTTTAGCTGACTCTTGTTGCTGTAATTTATTGATGTGTAAAATGGCGCGGTTGACCAGCGCGAGTGCTTCATCAATATCAAAAGGTTTTGGTAGATACTCAAAGGCACCAGTTTGATAGCTGGACACCGCGGACTCTAAATCCGAGTGTGCCGTCATGATGATTACCGGAAGATCGGGATAACTTCCTTTGACCTTGCCTAAGAAGGTAAGACCATCAATACCCGGCATGCGAATATCTGTCAAAATAACATCGGGTGCATGTGTAGGTAACTGGTCCAAAGCGGATTGTGCTTCTTCAAAGCTGGTCACATCAAAACCTTCTTCTTTGAATGTTTTTTCCAACACCCAACGCATGGCACGGTCGTCATCGATCACCCAAATTTTATTATGCGACATGGTTAGACTCCCAAGGTAAATATAGGCTAAATACTGTTTTTCCAGGAACAGATTGACATTCAATCATTCCGTTATGTTGATGCATGATATTCTGTGCAATGCTTAAACCAAGCCCAGTTCCTTTGGCTCGACCAGTGACAAGTGGATAAAAAACGGATTCCAAAATTTCTTCAGGTACGCCAGGACCGTTATCTTCGATATCAATACGAATGGCTGATTTGTTTAATACGCCATTAATGGTGACAAGGCGTTGGATGCGTGTACGCAATATTAATTCAGGTTGATGATCAACGAAGAATTCTCGATTTTCTGTCATCGCCTGAACTGCATTGACACTAATATTCAACATGACTTGAATCAATTGATCTCGATCAGCTTTTACGTCAGGTAAAGAAAGATCGTAGTCACGCGTAATTTTAATTTTTTTCTTGGTTTGATTCACGATGAGTGAACGAACGCGTTCCAATGGTTCGTGAACATTGACCGCTTCATAACTTGGAATTTGGCGTGAGCCAAGCATGGTGTCTGCTAAGTTTCTTAAGCGATCAACTTCACTGATAATAATATCTGTGAATTCTGCATACTGAGGATCGTTTAAACTTCGCGCTAAAAGCTGAGTTGCACCCCGAATACCGCCCAAGGGGTTTTTAATCTCATGTGCAACGCCACGTATGAGCTGTCGTGCGACTTGGTGCTGCTGAATAAGATTCTCTTCTTTTGAAATTTTCAGCATCCGATCAATCGGATTCAATTCTATTAACAATAATGGGTGATAGGGTTTGCCAGTATTCAGTTGAGATACCGAGTAATCAACATGCATATCTTTAAAATTAACATTGATGATCGCCTCACGACGTGTATAGGCTTGACCTGTTTTAATGGTGTTGTTGAGCGCATCCAAAGTATTAAAGCTATCGTTTGGTGCATGTAAGATATTGATTACAGGCTGACCAGCTGCGCGAAACAAACTAATATCAAACAGGGCTTCGCAAGATGAATTGAGATAAAAAATATTTAGATTACAATCGACCAAAAGGATTGCTGTGGTTAAATTATCCACAAGCAGTCGATAGTCAATGGTTGGGTATTGATCCATTAGCAGAGCTTTCCTGTCTTAAAATAGCGCAATGGCATCTGCACCTCTATTCTATTTATCCCAATCAAGGGTATTGAATTGATATAAATCGTGCTCATATAAAGCAAGATGCACGCCAACTTTTATTTATTGCGCAGTTTTCTTACATGAATAATAAAAATTGCGCATTTAACGATCTTTATTCCCTGTATATCAGTCATCATGATATTAAGCTATCATGGTTGTGTCCCAAAATGGTGCAATATTGAAATCTTTATCACTTGATTGGGTGTATTTTGGTGCATTATATAAAGAGTCGTGTTTCCACCTGTTTTTATCTCTGGAAAAGTCATACAATACGCGGATTATAGTGGAGCGCAGATTCATGAAGTCCCCCAAAGTCGGTTTTGTATCTTTAGGTTGTCCTAAGGCATTGGTAGATTCTGAACGAATTTTAACTCAGTTGAAAACTGAAGGTTATGATGTTGCATCAGATTATGATGGTGCTGATTTAGTTGTTGTGAACACCTGTGGTTTTATTGAATCTGCAGTACAAGAGTCTTTAGATGCAATTGGCGAAGCCATGAGTGCAAATGGTCGTGTAATTGTTACAGGCTGTTTAGGTAAAGATGAAGACAAGATTCGCCAAATGCACCCCAATGTACTTAAAGTTACCGGTGCGGCTGCATATCAGGAAGTAATGGAAGCTGTACATCAGTATGTTCCAGAGCCACCTAAGCACAACCCTTTTATTGACCTTGTCCCAGAGCAAGGAATTCGTTTGACCCCAAAACATTATGCCTATTTGAAAATATCGGAAGGATGTAACCATCGTTGCACATTCTGTATTATTCCAAGTATGCGTGGTGATCTTGTATCACGTCCTGTCGGTTCAGTGTTGAGTGAAGCGCAAGCATTGAAAAAAGCAGGAGTGAGAGAAGTCTTGGTGATTTCACAAGATACTTCGGCTTATGGTGTGGATACCAAATATAAGCTTGATTTCTGGAATGGCCAGCCTGTTAAAACCAAATTCTATGACATGTGCGAAGCATTAGGTCAATTGGGAATTTGGGTGCGTTTACATTATGTCTATCCATACCCGCATGTTGATGCGGTGATTGATTTAATGGCACAAGGTAAAATCCTGCCATATCTAGATATTCCTTTTCAACACGCCAGTCCGCGCATCTTAAAATTGATGAAGCGACCAGCCCACAGTGAAAATACATTAGAGCGCTTAAAATTATGGCGTGAGAAATGCCCTGAATTGGTGATTCGTTCTACATTTGTAGTGGGTTTCCCTGGTGAAACTGAAGAAGATTTCCAAATTTTACTTGATTGGTTGCAAGAAGCTCAACTTGATCGTGTCGGTTGTTTTACTTATTCGCCTGTAGAGGGTGCGACTGCCAACGATTTACCTGATCACGTTCCAGAGGAAATCAAGCAACAACGCTATGAACGCTTTATGGAAGTTCAGCAAGCGATTTCCGCTGCCAAATTACAACAGCGTATCGGTCAAACGATGACTGTGTTGGTTGATGGGTTGGAAGATGAGTTTCCTGTGGCTGTTGCACGTTCTTATGCAGATGCACCTGAAATTGATGGTAACGTATTTGTTGAAGATATAGATAAATCATTGATTAAGGCAGGTGACTTACTTGAAGTCGAAATCACAGATGCAGATGAATACGATTTATTTGCAAAGTTGATCAAAATTAAATCGGCGTAAAAGTAATTGATTTCAAATTGATTGAATACGAATAAAATTGTAGATATAAGTATTGGAGTTTTGTGATGTTAGATTCTAAAAAGCCGCGCTATGAGCGAATTTTGCTCAAACTTTCAGGTGAGGCGCTTGCAGGTAATAAAGACATGGGAATCGATGCACCTGTGTTGGATCAAATGTCTTTATCTATTGCCCATTTGGTGGGTTTAGGTGTGCAAGTCGGTATTGTTGTTGGTGGTGGTAATTTATATCGCGGCAGTCAATTACAAAAAGATGGGCTTGTTGGTCGTGTAACTGGTGATCAAATGGGTATGCTTGCGACTGTCATGAATGGTCTGGCATTACGTGATGCTTTGGTGCGCCGTAACATTAAAACTCGATTAATGTCTGCGCTTCCAATCGGTGCAGTGGTTGAGTCTTATTCAAGCCGTGATGCCATTCGTCATCTCACTCAAGGTGAAGTTTGCGTATTTGTTGCAGGTACGGGTAATCCATTCTTTACTACTGATACAGCAGCGTGCTTGCGTGGTATTGAAATTGAAGCGGACCTGATCTTAAAAGCAACAAAAGTGGATGGTGTCTACAACAAAGACCCAAGTAAATACGATGATGCAATTAAATACGATCATTTAAGCTTTGATCAGGTTTTAGATGAGAAACTTGGTGTAATGGATTTGACGGCAATTTGTTTGTGTCGTGATCATAATGTGCCACTTCAAGTGTTTGATATGAACAAATCAGGTGCACTACTTTCTGTAGTAATGGGTGAAAAAGAAGGAACACATGTTACAAACTAATGTACGTGTGGGATAAAGCTCTTTATACTACTGCAATTTTACGTTATACACATTTATAAGTAAGGAAGATCATATGATTAACGATCTTAAAAAAGACGCTGAAGACCGTATGAACAAATCATTAGAGTCTTTGGAACATGGTTTCGCAAAGGTTCGTACTGGCCGTGCGCATCCATCAATCCTCAATGGTGTTATGGTTCCTTACTATGGTTCTGATGTGCCATTAAACCAAGTTGCAAACGTTGGTGTTGAAGATTCACGTACTTTGCTGGTACAGCCATTTGAGCGTTCAATGGTATCTGCAATTGATAAAGCGATTCGTGAATCTGACTTGGGTTTAAACCCCGTAACTGCTGATTCAATTCGTGTACCGATGGCTGCATTGACTGAAGAAACACGTAAAGACATGCAAAAAGTTGCGCGTAATGAAGCTGAAAATGCAAAAGTTGCGATCCGTAACATTCGCCGTGATGTTTTGGGTGATATTAAGGCATTGTTGAAAGATAAAGAAATTTCTGAAGATGATGAGCGCCGTGCAGGTGATGATATCCAAAAAATTACAGACAAGTTTGTTGCTGAAGTAGATAAACGTCTTGCTGCTAAAGAAGCTGAATTGATGAAGGTCTAAGATTTATAATGACCACATCTGAAGACAACCATCTTCCAAAACATGTTGCCATCATTATGGATGGCAACAATCGTTTTGCTAAAAAGAAACAACTACAAAAAGGTGATGGACATCGTGAAGGTAAAAATGTCCTTGACCCAATTGTAGAGCATTGCCGAAAAGTGGGTGTTCAAGCCCTGACTGTGTTTGCATTTTCAAGTGAAAATTGGAATAGGCCACAGTATGAGGTTGATTTGTTGATGAAATTGTTGGAAGAAACAATTCATGAGCAAATTCCTCGTATGGAAAAATTTGAAATCGCGTTGAGATTTATTGGTGATCGTAGTCGGCTTTCTCCAGAGCTACGTGAATTAATGTTGCATGCTGAACAAAGGACTGCTAAGTTCAGTAACATGACTTTAACAATTGCGGTGAGTTATGGCGGTATGTGGGATATTACGGATACTGCACGTAAACTTGCACAACAAGTTAAAGATCAAAAAATTGATGTGAATCAAATCAATGCTGAATTATTTGCACAACAAATAAGTTTGGGGGATTTGCCACCTGTAGATTTGTTGATTCGTACAGGCGGTGATTACCGATTATCTAACTTTTTATTGTGGCAAGCTGCCTATGCTGAGTTGTATTTTACTCAGACGTTGTGGCCTGAGTTTACAGTGCAAGAACTGGATTATGCGTTTAATATTTTTTCAGGGCGAGAAAGGCGTTTCGGAAAAACATCTGAACAAATTCAACAAGAACATATAGAGAACTGAGAATGTTAGAGCGGATTATAACCGCATTGGTATTGGTTGCAGTCGTGCTGAGTTGCATGTTTGCAACAAAATCACAATACCCAATGTTAGTGTTAATGATTATCGCAGCTGGGGCGGCAGGCTATGAGTGGTTTAAACTCATGCCACATGAATCTGACTCTGTAAAAAAATTAAAAGCTGCTGGATTTGGTTTACTTACCGCTATTTTTTCTGGTTTAGCATTATATTTTAATGACTTGGCACTTATCCTCTGGAGTGCATCTATCCTTACTTGGTTGTGTAGTCTGTATTGGGTTAAAAACTATCCTGAATATGATGGCTGGTACAACATTACATTGAATATCGTTGGACTGGTACTGATCAGTGCTGCGGTCACTGCTATTTTCGAAGTATGGAAGAGTTCACCGTGGTGGCTGATGTATCTGTTTCTTTTGGTTTGGGGGGCAGACAGTGGCGCATATTTTGTTGGACGTAAATTCGGCAAACGCAAACTGGCACCGGATGTTAGTCCCAATAAATCCATTGAGGGTTTAATTGGCGGGATTGTGACAGTTGCTATCGTTATTGTCATTGTTCAATCGATTTACCTGCATTTAACGCTTTCACAACATATTCTTTTCCTTGTTCTGTCTATTGTGACGGTATTTAGTTCAGTATTGGGCGATTTGTTTGAATCCATGATTAAACGTCGCGCTGGAATTAAAGATTCAGGTCGTATTCTCCCAGGGCATGGTGGAGTGCTTGACCGTATTGATTCATTGCTTGCTGCAGCTCCAATTTTTGCAGCAGGAATGTATGTTTTAAAACTTATTGGTGTAGATTTATAGATGTCACAATCTGTTTGTATATTAGGTGTTACAGGTTCTATCGGGCGCAGTACTTTAAAAATTTTAGAACAGCATCCAGATCAGTATTCGGTTTTTGCTGTGACTGGTTATACTCGAATAGAAGAACTCAGTGAAATATGCAAACAGTATCGGCCAAAATGTGTGGTTGTTCCCTCAATAAAGGTAGAAGAACTACAACAACGATTGAAAGCATATCAAATCACTGAGATTGAGATATTAACTGATGAAGATGGCTTGATTGAGGTCTCTAAACATCCAGAGGTGGATGTGGTGATGGCTGCAATCGTTGGGGCTGCTGGATTACTCCCTACATTGGCTGCTGTAAAAGCAGGTAAGCGTGTTCTGCTTGCAAACAAAGAAGCCTTGGTGATGTCGGGAGACATCATGCTGCAAGCAGCTCAAGAACATGGTGCTGTATTATTGCCTGTCGATTCTGAGCATAATGCAATTTTTCAATGTCTCCCGCAAAATTATTTACAGATTGAGCGCCAAGGTGAGCCTTTGCTGGGGGTAAAACAAATTTTATTGACCGCTTCAGGCGGTCCTTTTTTGAATCATACGCTTGAACAACTCGAAACAGTAACACCAGCGCAAGCCTGTAAGCATCCGAATTGGTCAATGGGGCAAAAAATTTCCGTTGATTCTGCAACATTGATGAATAAAGGCTTAGAATTAATCGAAGCGTGTCATTTATTTTCAATTAAAGAACAATTTGTTACAGTTGTTGTTCATCCACAAAGTATTATTCATTCAATGGTTCAGTATGTGGATGGTTCGACTTTGGCTCAAATGGGTAATCCAGATATGTGTACCCCGATTGCACATGCGCTTGCATGGCCTGAACGGATTCAAACACATGTGCCACCATTAGATCTGTTCATCCATTCACAACTTGATTTTCAAGCACCAGATATTGTTCGTTTTCCAGCGCTTAAGTTGGCTCGTCAAGCCATGCAATCTGGAGGATTGGCACCTTCAATTCTCAACGCCGCCAATGAAATAGCTGTTGCAGCATTTTTACAGGAAAAGATTGCATTCTTGGAAATTACACAAGTGGTTGAACATACTTTAAATCACGTTCAAAATGGTTCAGCAGATTCGATTGAAGCGATTTTGCAGACAGATCAACTTGCTCGACAAGTTGCTTCACAACGCATTACACAATTGGGAAGCTGATCATGAGTGTTCTATTTATCATTGTTGCTGCAATTTTGCTATTAGGTCCTTTGATTGCAATTCATGAGTTTGGACATTATTGGGTAGCACGTAAACTGGGTGTAAAAGTCCTTGTTTATTCAATTGGATTTGGTCCAACTTTATTGAAATGGACCTCTAAAAAATCCGGTATTCAATATCAACTGTCAGCTTTACCGCTAGGTGGTTATGTCAAAATGCTGGATGAGCGTGAAGGCAATGTCAGTGCAGAAGATCTGCCTTTTGCATTTAACCGTCAGTCTCCTTGGAAGCGGATTGCGATTGTTGCAGCAGGTCCATTCATTAATCTGATTTTCGCCATTTTATTATTTTGGGTGTTATTTTTACCCGCACAAGAACAACTGAATACACGTGTAGGTGCTGTTTTACCCAATACGCCTGCAGCGACAGCTCAAATGCAGGTGGGTGACAAAATTGTTGCGATTGATGGTACACAAGCAACTACATGGGAAAAGCTGAATTACGCAATTGTCGATCGCGTTGGCGAAACTGGTCATATTGATGTACAAGTTGAGCGTAATGGTCAAGCACAAAGTTTTGCTTTACCGATCAAAGATTTCTTAAAGGATCAAAGCCAATCACCATTTGATGTGCTTGGTTTTACCCCTTATCGACCGCATATTCCAGCCACCGTCTATAAGTTAAGTGCAGATGGTGCTGCAATTCGCCAAGGCATGAAAGAGGGTGATCAAATCATTTCGATCAATCAAGTAAAAATGAAAGATTGGTTTGATGTGGTCGATGTGGTACAAAAATCACCTGAAAAATTACTCAATGTAGATGTATTGCGCCAAGGGCAAATTGTACATTTACAAGTTATGCCTCAAGGTAAGCGTGACAACATGGGGAATGTGACAGGTATGTTGGGTGTGCAGGCACAGACCAATAAACTTTCTATTCCTGCTGAATATAAGCAGACCATTCAATATAATCCTGCTGAAGCATTTGTTGTTGCTGTTGAAAAAACAGGACAACTTTCAGCAATGATTTTGAATTCTATGGTGAAAATGGTACGTGGTTTAATTGGATTGGATAATTTATCTGGTCCGATTACCATTGCTAAAGTCGCTGGTCAAAGTGCTGAAATGGGGTGGCAAACTTTCATTTCTTTTATGGCTTTGATGAGTGTAAGTTTGGGGATTTTAAATTTATTGCCTATTCCGATGCTGGATGGAGGACATTTGGTTTACTACATTATTGAAGCGATTCGTGGTAAGCCTGTTTCTGAACAAATACAATTGGTTGGGCTAAAAATTGGTATGGTACTGCTCGGAAGCATGATGCTTCTTGCAATATTTAATGATTTTATGCGTTTATAACGCGATACTGGATTAACTTACTGGAAAATAATAGGCATGCAGCACTCACATTTATTTATGCCATTGGCACTCGTTAGTGCAATGGCAGCTGTACAGCAAGTACACGCGGCAGATGAGTTCATTGCACGTGATATTCGTGTAGATGGATTGGTTCGTTTAACGCAACCAAATGTTCTTGCACTTTTACCAATAAATAGTGGTGACCGTGTTAGTGATCCAGTTATCGCAGAGTCTATCCGCGCTTTGTATGCATCCAATCTTTTTGATGATATTCAAGCTTCAAATCAAGATAATGTGTTGGTTTTCAAAGTTGTCGAACGTCCTGTTATTTCAAAGATCAACTTTAAAGGCAACAAACTCATTCCGAAAGAAGCTTTAACAGACGGCTTAAAGAAAATGGGTTTGGCTGAGGGCGAAGTTCTCAAGAAATCAGCCTTACAAACTTTAGAAACAGAATTAGAGCAGCAATACGCACAACAGGGGCGTTATGATGCCGACATTAAAGTTGAGCAGGTTGCGCGACCAAACAACCGTGTTGAACTGAATATCAATTTTAATGAAGGAAAGGCGGCTAAAGTTTTTGATATCAATATTATTGGTAATACTGTAGTTAGTGATGATGATATCAAGCAAGCATTTGCTGTAAAAGAAAGTGGTTGGCTTTCTGTGATTTCCCGTAATGACCGCTATGCTCGTGAAAAAATGTCTGCGAGTTTGGAGTCACTACGTGCTTTGTATTTGAACAGAGGTTATATCAACTTTGATATTAACAGTTCAAACCTCAATCTGAGTGAAGACAAAAAACATATTTTTATTGAAGTTTCGGTCAATGAAGGTGAGCAATTTAAATTTGGTGAGTCTAAATTCTTAGGTGATGCACTTTATAAACCTGACGAATTAAAAGCACTGCAAATTTATAAAGACGGTACGACTTATTCTCAAGAAAAAGTCAATGCAGTGAAACAACTCTTACTTCGTAAATATGGTAATGCAGGTTATTACTATGCTGAAGTGAACGTGGTTCCTGAAATCAACAATGAAACCCATACAGTTGATTTAAATTACTATATCAATCCAGGGCAGCAAGTCACGGTTCGACGTATTAATTTCACCGGTAATACTAAAACTGCTGACGAAGTGCTGCGTCGTGAAATGCGCCAAATGGAAGGTGCACTGGCAAGTAATGAAAAAATTGATTTGTCTAAGGTGCGTTTGGAACGTACAGGTTTCTTTAGCAAAGTTGACATTAAGCCAGTTCGTGTACCGAATACACCAGACCAAGTGGACTTAAATATTGATGTTGAAGAACAGCATTCAGGTACCAGTACATTGGCAGTCGGCTATTCTCAAAACGGTGGTATCACATTCCAAGCAGGTTTAAGCCAAACCAACTTTATGGGTACAGGTAACCGTGTAGCTATTGATTTATCCCGTTCAGAAACTCAAGATTATTATAACTTAAGTGTGACAGACCCATACTTTACCATTGATGGTGTAAGTCGTGGATATAATATGTACTACCGTAAAACCAAGTTGAATGATAACTATAACGTCAATAACTATGTGACTGACAGTATCGGTGGTGGACTTACCTTTGGTTATCCAATTGATGAAAATCAAAATATCAGTGCAGGTTTGAATATTGACCAAACCAAGGTAACAACAGGTGCTTATGTTTCGACCTATGTACGTGATTATTTGTTAGCGCATGGTGGTAAGCAAACCGATACCAGTAGCTATTGTGCGGGCTCATATAAGTCACAAAAAGATATCGATACTGCAAAAGGTAAGCCAGAACCAAATCCACTACCTGAAGGCTATGATTTAGCAACTAACTGTGTTGATGACAAATTTGATACATTGGCCTTAGATGAGTATGGAAGTGCTTTTGAAGGTAAGTTCTTAACATATAACTTAAACTTGGGTTGGTCATACAATACCTTAAACCGTCCGATTTTCCCAACCACTGGTATGGCACACCGAGTCAATGCTGAAATAGCATTACCAGGCAGTGATGTAGAGTATCAAAAGATCACTTATGATACTCAGGCGTATTTCCCATTAGGACGCGATTTTGTTTTACGTGGTTATGGTAAGTTAGGTTATGGTAATGATTTACCATTCTACAAAAACTTCTATGCGGGTGGTTTTGGTTCAGTTCGCGGTTATGACAACAGTACTTTAGGGCCTACTTACCCAGGGGTGACATATAACGAACGGAAAACCAAAGATTATGACCCAGAAGAAGTCGGTGGTAATGCTTTAGTGCAGTTCGGTACTGAGTTGGCGCTACCTGTACCATTCAAAGGAGACTGGGCACGTCAGATTCGTCCAGTAGTTTTTGTAGAAGGTGCACAAGTATTTGATACCAATTGTAGTACAGCAACTGGTGACTTGTATTTAAATGGTTCAAAAGATCCGATCTCTGCAAAACAATATTGTAAAGACAACTATGACTTTGACTTAAGCAACATGCGTTATAGTGCTGGTGTAGGCTTTACATGGATCACCATGATTGGACCACTTTCATTGAGTTATGCATATCCATTGAACGATAAACCAGGCGATCAAACCAAGAATATCCAATTTGAGATTGGTCGTACTTTCTAAGTACGATCTTTCTTTAATATTTAAAGACGATAAGGAACACATATGAAAACAATGAAAATGATGGTGATGGGCTTAGGTTTAGGGTTTGCTGGGCTAGTTCAAGCAGCAGGCTTTGGTGTGGTTGACTTGGAAAAAGTTGTAGAGAGTAGTACGTTCTTAAAACAGCAAAATGCAAGTTTAGAGCAATCTGTTAAACCGCAAACCACGAAATTGGAACAAATCACCAAAGATATTGAAGCGTTAAAGCAAAAAGCTCAAGCGCAAGGTGCAAATGTTCAGCAAATCAATGCGCAATATCAAGCCAAAGTCAATGAATTCCAAACCATTCAACAAGGTGTACAGGCAAAAGTTCAGAGCACAATTCAAAATACCAATGTAACTTTTGAAACACGTGTAAAGCAAGCTGCTGAACAATTGCGCCAAGAAGCAGGTTTGGACTTTATTTTGAATAAAAATTCAGCACTTGCGTATGACGCAAAGAATGATTTAACTGCTAAAATGATCCAAAAGGTTAATGCAATTAAATAATCAATGCGATCAAATCAATTTCATCTCGATGAATTAGCTCAACTTGTCCAAGGTGAGCTAATTGGTCAACCAAAGTTGCTGCTCAGCGGACTTGCCAGTTTAGAACAGGCTCAATCCAATCATATTGCTTTTGTCAATGGTGATAAATATTTAGCCGAAGCCCAGAATTCTAAAGCAGGTGCTTTAATTGTAACGGCTGCGTTAAAAGAGCAACTTGCTAATCATCAAAATTTCATTGTGGTTGCAAATCCATATCTCGCCTTTGCAATGCTCACACATCAATTTGAAATTAAAGTAATGAAGCGTGGGATTGAGTCTACAGCTCAAATCTCTCCATCTGCGATTATTGCTGATGATGCCTATATTGGTCATTATGTAGTGATCGGTGAAGATTGTGTCATCGGTTCAAATACGATTATCCAATCCAATACTCGAATTGATGATGGAGTTGAAATTGGTAAAGATAGCTTTATTGATTCTCAAGTCACACTGACTGGTCAGACCAAGATTGCAGACCGTGTTCGAATTCATGCCAATACTGTGATTGGCAGTGAAGGTTTTGGATTTGCGCCCTATCAAGGAAAATGGAATCGTATCGCACAGCTGGGTTCGGTACGTATCGGAAATGATGTGCGGATCGGTTCAAACTGCAGTGTAGATCGTGGTGCCTTGGATGATACGATTATCCATGATGGTGTCATTATTGATAATCTTGTGCAAATCGCACATAACGTACAGATTGGTGAGAATACCGCAATCGCAGCGAAGTGTGGTATTGCAGGCAGTACGATTATTGGCAAAAACTGTATCTTTGCCGGTGCTGTTGGTGTAGTTGGTCACATAAAAATTGCAGATAATGTGACAATTACTGGAATGTCAATGGTCACAAAAAGTATTTCTGAAGCAGGTTCTTACTCTTCAGGAACTGGACAATTTGAAACAAATCATTGGAAAAGAACAGTTGTTCGTTTAAGACAATTAGCAGATGTGCCATTGACCAAATTGGTGAAACAAATAGATCATATGCAGGCTCAAATCGAGTCCATTGAATCAACTTTAAAGTCGCGTAAATAATTATGACTGAGTCTAAATCTCTACCTTTTACGGTTCCTGAATTACCAATGCAAACCCAAACGATTCGTGAGTATCTTCCGCATCGTTATCCGTTCTTGCTTGTAGATCGTGTAACTGAAGTTACAGAGAATGGGATTGTAGGATACAAAAACGTTTCAATTAATGAAGAATTTATGCAGGGTCATTTCCCAGGCTATCCAATTATGCCAGGTGTTTTGATCGTTGAGGCGATGGCACAGGTTTCGGGTGTGCTTGGTTTTATCATGAATAATGAAAAACCTCGCCCTGGTTCTTTGTTCTTATTCGCTGGTGCTGAAAAAATACGATTTAAAAAACAAGTCGTACCAGGCGACCAACTCGTGCTAAAATCTGAATTACTCATGCAAAAACGTGGCATTTACAAGTATTTATGTATTGCCAGTGTTGACGGCGTGGTAGCAGCGACAGCTGAAATTATCATTTCTCATCAGAAATTAGAGCAGGCATGAGCAGTAACGATTTAATACACCCAACCGCTATTATTGACTCTTCTGCAGTGATAGCGCCTGATGTTCAAATTGGTCCATACTGTATTGTTGGACCTCAAGTGACCATTGGTGCTGGTAGCAAACTCCATTCGCATGTTGTGATTGGTGGTTTTACCCGAATTGGAAAAAACAACGAAATTTTTCAGTTTGCGAGTGTCGGTGAAATTTGTCAAGATTTAAAATATCAAGGTGAAGAAACTTGGTTGGAAATCGGTGACAACAATAAGATCCGTGAACATTGCAGCCTTCATCGAGGCACTGTACAAGATCATGGATTAACCAAAGTAGGGAGCAATAATCTACTTATGGTCAATACCCACATTGCACATGATTGTCAGATTGGAAATAACAATATTTTTGCAAATAATGTTGGTATTGCTGGTCATGTTCATATTGGTGACTTTGTCATCGTTGGTGGCAACTCGGGTATTCATCAGTTCTGTAAGATCGACTCTTACAGCATGATTGGTGGAGCATCACTCATCCTAAAAGATGTACCTGCATACGTTATGGTTTCTGGTAATCCTGCACATGCATATGGTATGAATGTTGAGGGCATGCGTCGTAAAGGCTGGTCTAAGAACGTGATTCAAGGCTTAAGAGAGTCTTTTAAATTGATCTATAAAGAAAATTTAACGACTGAACAGGCAATTGAACGCATTCGCCAAGAGATTCTTCCTGAAGTTGAGGAAGCACAATTACTGATTGATTCTGTATTGGAATCTAAACGTGGTATCGTGCGTTAATCACTGCAAGATAAAAATCAAGTAAAAAAATTGCCTCTAGATAGAGGCATTTTTTATGAATTAAATTTTAAAAATTAACCTTTTTTGAAATAACCTGCTTCTTCAGATTTAGGGTAGGTATTTAATAATTTAGTCTTGTAGACATTTGCAGTTTGCGTATTTTTATTGACATCTTTTGCAATACTGTAAAGCTGGTATAAAGCACGTGGTGCTTTGGATGAGTTGGGGAATTTTGCAGCGACGATTTCATAGTTCTTCTTAGCTTCATTGTAGTTTGGTGGATCAATTGCCAATTGGAATTCAGCCAACCAAAAATAAGCATTTCCTGTATAAATACTGTTTGGATAATTTTTAATAAAATTCTGCATTGGTGCAATGGCTTGTTTTGCACCGCCTTTCTTATAAGCATCTAAAGCAACGGTATAAGCGGCTTTTTCAAGCGCGATAGCATCACTGGTATTGTTACTGTTTGCAGATGTTGCTGAGGTTTGAGCAGTTTGTGTTGCAGCTTGCTGCTGTGTGGCTGTTTGATTCGGTGCTGCTGTCTGCGTAGTCTGCTCTGGATTTTCTACAGAAGGATTTGTCGTTGGCGCATTTTCAGCAGGTGCTTGTTGCTCTTGGGAATTATTGTCTGGCTCTAACTTTTGATTCAACAACTCAAGGCGTTGATCGAGGTCAGTATAGCGATTGCTTAATTCTTTATTGAGCTGATCAATGGCATGATCTTGTTCTTCAATTTTGCCACGTAGTTCACGAATCTGATTTTCGAGTTGCTGATTCTTTTGAATAAGATCCCAATTCATATTTCCAGTAATCGGAGCAGGTGAATTTGCGACATCATTTCCTGAAGACGCATTACTTAATCCACGAGACTCAATTGGAATCGCGTATAAAGAGGCTGAACTGAGTAAAGCAATAGAAAATAGAGCATGCTTTTTTAGCATAATTGAAAATCCATTAAAGTCAAAATCTTCCAGAATAGGAATAAAGTTGCTTAAAAATCACTAATGGTGATCATTAAAAACGGCTGGAAGCAGAATTGCAAGGCGCTTTTACAATCTTCAGATAATTCTAGTAAAATATGAAGACTTTTTGTATTAAATCCGTTGATGAATGGGAAATGAAGCTTTTAAGATGAATCACGTATTACAGCAATTTATCTATTGCTGCTGACTCTCAACCAAGTCATGGTTAGGGGCTGTTGACAGTTGGTCTATGCTTGCAGCGAGCTGTGTCCTTTGGCGAGACTGGACACTCAATAAACCAGACACAAGATAAATATGAAATACGAAATTGAGTCACTCTATATGATGAGAAACACTGTTTCGCAAGATCACGAGGAATGGGCAAAAACATATTTGTCATCACTATGCCTTGTACTACAAATAAAGTCATGTTTTGTTCTTGCTCAGGGAAGGCTAAAATGATTCCAGCCTAGGTTATAGAACTTGAAAATAGCCTCACTATTTTCTTCGTTTGCTTGCAGAGTATACTCCTCATGCTGACTCAAGTTTAAATTACAACCTAAATTGCTTATGAAATGTCTATAGACGCTATTGATCTAATAAATTTTATCTATCATTTTTTGAGCTGAATTTTTGCTATGGATCATGCAGTTTAATTTTAAAATATAAATCTTTTGGATTTAGTTTCGTCAAAGCGCCTTAATTTTCAAACATATAAAAATCAGTAAAGATCGCTGGCTGAATGTCACAGTCCTTGTATGTATAATTGTTTCTTTTAAATGAAACTCAATGATGACGTTAAAAATGATTTAATTTGAGCAGGGCATAGGGTTCAAATTATTGATGATAATAAGACCGATGATACTTTGGGTGATAATAATGCTTCAACAGCAACAATGCATGTTAAAGCAGATGTAAATCTTTTGCTCTGATCTTTTTCTGTAGCTTCTACCGGTGACTTTGTGTGCTGCTTTAACGAGAGAAGGTGAATCCCTAAATATGAGCAGAACATCATATATTTTAATGATGATTAAGTTTACTCCTCAAGCCATAACATCCACGTTAAATTCACTTAATTTTCTGTATGGGTTTTTGCAAAAATTAATCATATTGATGAGGAAATAAGCAAACGAATGAATAACTTGAGAAAATCACAATGTTTGTCTTGCAAGAAAATAAAAAATCTCTATACTCTGTTCTTGCAATGGTAGCCCTGCTGGTGGTTTCGCAATTGTACTCTGAAAACCCCGCCAGGACCGGAAGGTAGCAACGGTATCAGAACTATGATGTGCCGAAATTTTGCTAGTAGGGTTGCCACCAGTTTTCAAAATCTGCTTACCATTCAAAATATAATTTTCTCTTTTATTGCTTGATTGCTGTTGTTTTTATTTTTAACTCATTTTACATTCCTATTCATCCTCATTTTCTTTTCTAGAAATAGCTTTCATAATGGCATCCATTTCAAAGCCTCTGTACTGTAAAAAGCGAATTTGTTTGGCCTTGATTTTGGGGTCTTTACTGACCTCTGTGCCATATTTTTTTACTTTTAACTGATAAGCCTGGTCATACCAATCAATTTCAGCTATATCTTCTTGTACTAGGCTTTTATCGAGATGTTTAGCTCGCAAAGCCAACTTAATTCGATTGGGTCCTTTGCCTTTACGGACTTGGCTACGTACTGTCATTTCAGCTACACGCTGATCGCTTTGATAGTTGTTTGCAGATAATTCATCGACCAATGCTAGAACTTCTTCACGATTTTGTGCCAAGGTCATTAATTTATCTATCAGATCTGCTTTTGAGTATTCTTTGCGTGTCAAAACGGCAAAAGCATATGAGCGTAAACGTGTTCCAGTCAAGCCCTGCGGTACAGGTCTGCAATCTTGATCGGCAATAAAGGCATGCTCATGATTGACCTCATTACTTGTTGTAGGATGAGTTTCAGTTTCATCTTCGCCAAATTGCTGCTTTAGCTTTTCGTAGTCTAGCACTTTAGGAAATTTAGCTTGGCTCATATCTTTAATAACAATAACCTTCGTTCGTATTGGTCATAGTGTAGCGCCTATTTTTAGTTTTAACAGCGTATAAGCTGCACAGATAGATGAATAGGTGAACTCTCATGCAGTTTAATGAATAGGTTTGCCAATACTGTCTGATTCAATTTGCTCAATGATAAAAATAGATTTTGGACGTAAATATCGTGGTGCCTTTTGACTGATCCAGTCTTGTAATTGATTTAGATCCAGATATTGTTTAAGAATGATTTTAACGGCTAAACATTGCCCTAGATCTAAATCATCTACAGCATACGCTTGAGCATATTCTATGGATGGATGTTGATATAAAATATTTTCTAAATCGATTGGGTAAACATTGATCCCTCCACAAATTAACATATCATCACGTCGACCTTTTAAAAAATAATAGCCTTGCCCATCTCGTACAGCCAAATCTCCACATTCAATCCATTGATTGGGGGTAATCGACCATGCACATTTACTCCATAATGTACCAATTTGGCCCTGTGCGAGACTTTCTCCTGATGAATCTGTAATTTTAAGTGCTACACCTTGAATGGCTTTGCCAATACTGTCTGGATGTGTTTTTAAATCAGCAGGGGTTGCGAGCAGATTAATCCCAGTTTCTGAACTTCCATATAGGTTAAATATTTGAATGTGTGGGTAGTGTTGTTGAACTTGATCAACCAAATGAGCACTTAAGGGTGCACTTCCAGTAATGATAGTCTGTACTGAACTGAGTATTGAGCGAGACTGAACTAGGCGATGTAGAATTGTTGGTACCACGTTTAAACAATCAATTTGGTATTGTGTAATCCATAAACAGGCAGCTTGTACATCAAAGCGATTTTGTAAGATGACGGTCTTGTTAAAGCTTAAAGCCATTAAACTTGCAGTTAAACCAGCAGCATGACAGATCGGTGTCATGACAAAAATCCGCTGAATTTTAAAGAACTTTAATTGTCTAAGCATGAGATCTAATAAAGGCAGGCATTGCAGTGGATTTGAATGTCGTGTTGCAATTTTAGGAATACCAGTAGACCCAGAGGAACAGACACTAATCTTGTTAAAAAAATAGCTTTTGAGGCGAAAATTTCGCTGTTGCTGCCATGGTGGAATATTTGAAAAATGCTTAATTTTAAATTTTTGTAGTCGTGCAAAATGCCCAATCAAATAAAACTTTTTCTGGTCTAACAGTGTTTGAAGTTTATGTTCGATTAAATTGGGGTTAATAATTACAATATCTTTGCCTAAACGGCTTAAGGCAAATAAAGCAGCTAGGCTATCTAAATCTTGTTCTAGCATGAGCGCAATTTGGCTTGGAAATTGACTTTGATATTCTGGTTTGATCCATTCACAAATAAGTTGATCCGTACGATGTTTCAGATCGTGAAAACTAAATGCTACGCCATCGATAATCAATGCCGTTTTATTTTTATTGATTCGAGTTTGCGCATCTAAAATACTGTATAGATGAACACCATGTCTTATGATGCTGAATAACAGGCTAAGACACCATTTGATCATGAAGCGCCATGACATTTTTATTTTTTCCGTCCAAGCATATAGCAATAAAAATAATAAATCGGTGTTGACAATAGACCAGAAACAATTTGTGCCAAGATGAGCCACCATGGTTGCCATTGTCGTTTATGACCCATCAGGCTATCTAAAATTGCATTCGCCGCACTTTGCACCTGCATTGCAGGCATGTGATCATAGTGTTTGGTTGGCAAAATCATACGTGTGCGTACCAGTGGCAAATAAACTAAGCAGGTATCAACCTGATGAATTGCAAGTTCGGGTTGGATGGCCAGTATCCATTGTTGCATAGCAACTTTAGATGCTTGATAACTTGACCAAAGTGGGGGAGCGAATAGTTTTGCATTAATAGTGGAAACAACCAAAATTTGCCCAGATTGCTGTTTTAATTCTGGCAATAATAAACGAGTCAGATGAGCGGGATTGATGAAATTAATCGCAACACTTCGATCAATATCCTGAGCTCGATTTAAACTTTTCCAAATGGAACGTTGAATGGATTTACCAGCATTATGAATCAGGATGTCCACCTGGATGTCTTGAACTTGAAGGTGTTGAAAAATATTTTCTGCTGCATCCAGTTGATATAAGTCAGTAGTTATGATTTTAACCTGACATTGATTCAGTTCTAATTCATTTTTAAGCTGTAAAAGTTTGTCGGTACTTCGCGCAACTAAAACCAAGGTGCATTCAGTATGTGCTAAACGTTTTGCACATGCTTCACCAATTCCAAAACTGGCACCCGTAATCAATATCGTCTTTTTTTGAAAATGTTGATCTATTTTTGATTGAGCAATTCTTGGGCCCTGAAAAAATAAAAACTCAGCCAATTTTGTGATTTTCGTCTGCATAGGAATACATGTGTTGGATGGTGTATATCATTTTAAATCAGTTATAACTGAAATTTATTTGCTAGTAAAATTTAGCTCAATTCAATAATTTATATAAAAAGCGCCTCGAAAGGCGCTTAGAAAATATAAGGAAACGAAGAAAAATCATAGATGAGATTAAACATCTAAAAAGTCAGGTTCTTCTTCCTCTTTTTCTTCAACAGGTGCAGCATTTGCTGTAGTTAAGAGCTTTTCACGAATCATTCGATCAAGATCTTGTGCCAGTTGTGGATTTTCTTCTAAATGGCGAATGACATTGTTTTTACCTTGACCGATTTTATCGCCTTGGTAGGAATACCATGCACCTGCTTTTTGAACCAGTTCTTGGGCAACAGCGAGGTCAACCAACTCACCCAGATGATTAACACCTTTACCATACATGATTTGGAAAATCGCTTCACGGAAAGGAGGAGCCATTTTATTTTTAACAACTTTCACTTTCGTTTCAGAACCAACGATCTCATCGCCTTCTTTCACTTGACCGATACGGCGGATATCTAAACGTACTGAAGCATAGAACTTCAATGCATTACCACCTGTCGTGGTTTCAGGGCTACCAAACATAACGCCAATTTTCATACGGATTTGGTTAATGAAAATTACCATGCAGTTGGAACGCTTTGCATTACCTGTGATTTTACGCAATGCTTGGCTCATCAAACGTGCTTGTAAGCCCATATGAGAGTCACCCATTTCACCTTCAATTTCGGCTTTCGGGGTCAATGCAGCAACTGAGTCGACAACAATCAAATCAATTGCACCTGAGCGCACAAGCATGTCGGCAATTTCAAGTGCCTGTTCACCATTATCTGGCTGTGAAACTAAAAGGTTATCAATATCGACCCCAAGTTTACGTGCATATTGTGGATCTAAAGCATGTTCGGCATCAATAAAGGCACAAGTTCCACCTGCCTTTTGGCATTGCGCGATTGCCTGTAAAGTCATGGTGGTTTTACCAGAAGATTCAGGGCCATAGATTTCAACAATACGTCCTTTTGGTAAGCCCCCAATTCCTAATGCAATATCAAGTGTTAAAGAGCCTGTAGAAACAGCTTCAACTGCTTGTACAGTATTATCACCTAAACGCATCACTGTGTTTTTACCAAATTGTTTTTCAATTTGGCTGAGTGCTGCATTCAGTGCCTTGCTTTTGTTATCATCCATCTCGTAAACCTCAAACGATGTAATATCACTAATATCTTAAGTGGATGTCATTAAATTTGATCTTTCGTCCACAGGAGTAATAGTGACAGAAAATGAAAAATGGTTCTATCTTTTAAAACAGTAGTGCGACATATTTTGTCGTACTCAACTTAAACGAATTCAGTCATCATCATAGGACCATGATTGGTCAAATTGTTGATCATTTTCTTGTTTAAATTTGCTTATTTGTCGTCGATCTTTTTTACTCGGTCGATGATCAGGCCGCGCTAGATTATGCAATTTTCTTTGGGTTGAAATCAACTCTCTACGTGCCACACTGACTTCTGTTTCTTCATACAGTTGTTGTGCAATTGGCGCACCGCCACGAACAGCAGACAAGGCTTTGATCACCACTGTTTTTCGATCAAATCCTTGCTGTATGGTCAATTCCATGCCCACACGGATTTCTTTAGAAACCTTTACCCGTTCATTGTTATGATGAACTTTGCCACCTTCAATTGCATCTTTGGCAATTGAGCGTGTTTTAAAGAAACGTGCAGCCCAAAGCCACTTGTCTACACGCATTGTTTCAAGTTGTTGTTTCTCAGGCTGTTTTGACATCGACATCCTTATTTTCTAAGTTTAACTCGGTGAGTAAAGGTAAAAGCTCAGTTAAATGGTGAATTGCAGGGTATTCCAACTCAAGTAGATGGCGCGCGGCGCGAGCACTTGATGGCTGAGTAATTGTAATCAAATGCTGTATACCAAATTTTTTAGCAGCTTTGAGTACAGGCGCAGTATCGTCAACCAAACAGGCATTTTGAGGATCAAAAGGATGTTTCTGTTGAAGAATTTCCCAGAATTCAACACACTCTTTAGAGTAACCAATTTCTTCACTACTGATCATTACTTCAAAATAAGGGCTCAAATCGATATTTTCAAGTTTAAGCTGTAAACCTGCACAATCTGCATTGGTCAGTAGCCAGCAACGATAACCTTGTGCTTTCAGTTGTTTCAGGAGTTCAAAGCAACCCGGTCGTGTTGCAATCTTGTCTTTATATTCACATTGTAATTTTAAAACGTCTACACCCACTTTCTCAGACCAGTATTTTGAGGAATACCAACACAGGGTATGATGATGTTGCTGATAAAATGTATTCAGGATGCTATGACTCTGCTCTAAACTACATTGATGTGTTGCTGCATGACGTTCAGGGAGTTTGGTGTTCCAGATGAAATCATCAAAAGCCAAATCGAGGAGCGTACCGTCCATATCAAAAAAGATAACCGGTTTCATGATCATAAAACTTTCCAAGCCTTTGCAGTGCGCTTAGTATAGTAAACCGAATAAAAATTTATAAGCCTATCCATGATATTCAAAATCATATTATCCAGTTAAAGTACAATTAATTATTTAAAAGCTATTGTTTTCATGCACTCAACATCAAAAAATGATAGGCTTAAGCACAAAAATCAGACATCCTACAGGTCGGATCAATGTTTATTACTACTCAAGCACCGCAAGATGACCAAATTTCGAAATTAGTTCCTGTTTTGGTCCGTGCAAGTCAAATTTTACTTGAGGAATATCAAGACTATTGTGCTGGGCGAGCATTTAATATTGATCAAAAGGATGATCAGTCTCCAGTAACCCAAGCTGATTTAAGGGTCAATGCATATCTTATTGATCAATTGGCGCAAGTGACACCAGACATTCCTGTATTATCTGAAGAAAGTGATTATTCAGAACGACATACTTGGACTAAGTGTTGGATGCTAGATCCTTTAGATGGAACCAAAGAATTTATTCATGAACGTGATGAATTTACCATCAATTTAAGCCTGATTCAAAATCATCAAACGATATTTTCTATTATTGCTGTACCGACAGAACAAGTCATGTATTTGGGGTACTTAACAGAACTTCCCTATAAATATTCATTTACTCAAGGAACTTGGGAGCGTTATTGCAAATTTAAAGAAGTTGAAGAAGATGCCATCCAAGTTGGTTTAAGTCATAGCAGTAAGAATCCTAAATATCAGCAATATATTGATTATATTGAGCAAGAGTCACCCGTCATTAAAAGAGAAGCAGGCAGCGCCTATAAATTTTGTATGATGTTGGAAGGTGAAATTGATATTTATCCACGTTTCCACCCAACCTCAGAATGGGATACTAGCGCAGGACAAGGCTTGCTCGAAAGTATTGGTGGAGGACTGGTCAGTTTGGCAGCAGTACCGTTCACCTATAACCAGCGTCATACTGTATTGAATGAAGGTTTTATTGCATTTCGGGATGAAGAAACCAAGCAGATTGCCTTGGATGCGCTTGGCAATGTTCGCTTTTAAGATGATATGGATATCTATTTTATAGATGATTTAACGCTTTATGAGTTATGGTATAGTAAGCCTGTATAGAAAAGAGTTTTGAGTTGATATGGCGTTAGATTTATTGCCGAAAAGCATGCTGAAAGCGATAGATTTATTGCCAGATGCGCAGACCCCAGTGACTTTATTTACGCGTCATTCAATTCGTGAAGTTGTTAATGGACAGGGGTTGGCTGGCTATGATTTACAATTAACGACTCAGGGGCGTGACTTAGCACATGCGTGGGGCTCTTATTTGATAGATCATACCGATCGTGTGATTCAGCATTGTATTTCCAGTCCAATCCAACGCTGTGTCGATACTGCTGCTCTGATGATTCAGGGTGCAGATGGTATTTCGTCTCATCCAAATACCCATCATATAGAAATTATCGAAAAAGGTTTATTGGTTGAGCCAGGAAGCTTTGTGTTGGATATTAAGCAAGCTGCACCATACTTTCGCAAACAGGGTGCGCTGGGTTTTATCAATAGTTTTGTAAATAATGCACTACCGGGAATGAAACATCCGATTAGGGGTGTGGTTGATGTGCTTGAACTGATTTATGAAACACATCCTACAGTAAGCCATGGTATTAGTCTGGCTGTGAGTCATGATACGATTCTTGCTGCAATTATTGCTGTGATTTCCAAACGTACTCAAATTGATCAAAGTGATTGGCCAGAAATGATGGAAGGATTATTTGTTTGGTTCGAAGGAGAGCGTTTTATGGACAGTCATTTAAAATGGATTTGGAGAGGCGAACGAGGCGAATTGTTGATACGTGATTTCCAACAATAATTTGATAAAAAAAGACAATGTTATGTCTTTAGTGCGCAATCGGCGTCGATAGAGTGTGTGATACAGCTGATAGAAGTAAGCCTAAAATTAAAAATTTAACAAAGGTCAGGCTACCTGATGATTCATACAAGGGATTTGATTTCAATCATTTATATCCAATCAATTTTATGTTTTATACAAATTTTAAAAAAATTAGTCATTCATTTATCGTGTTCTGTTAAATCATCGTTAGTTTTTCTATCCCAAGGCAATATTGAGGTTAGCCTATCGAGCAGGGATATGTGAGCAAAAGCAAACAACTGTTTAGTTTAAAGCGCAAGAATGTGGTTACGCTAAAAATGAAGTGAGCAAAGTGAGTCTTTGCCTACACAAAACAAATTTATTTCAACTTTAAAATTAACGTGTGGCAATGAAAGCTTTATCTCATTCAAAATTATTTTCATAGTGTTAATTTTATTGATCAAGAAAATTATATTTAGCGGTATGAATTTTTTAATAGATTGGTGATCCATTCTAATCTTGATCATTTGTTCCAGTCTGCATACACCATCTTATTTTGCTGTTCTGAGATTTTTTCGTCGGTTTATGAGAAAAAAATAATGAAAATTTAATTGGCATGTTATATTTAAGTTGTTGAAATTAAATATTATTTAAATTTAGTCTCAAAAAATATGAATAGAGATAAGTCGTTATAAATATTGGGGAAGTTCTGTGATGCAATTAAGGTTTAAATATTTAACAATCTGTACGCTTTCAGCAATGCTGATTGCATGTGGGGGCGGCAGTGATAACCATTCTGTAAAAGATCAGCCTTCAAACCTGCCACAAAACCCAGGTGATGGTACAAATGAGTTACCTGGAGATGGAACGCCAGAAATACCGAACAATGGTTCGGGTGGTTCAAGTAATGATTCTACAGAAACACCACCAGAGAGTAGTTCGGGAGGCTCCAATAGCGGTTCTACAGAGATTCCACCAGAGAGTGGTTCGGATGGCTCCAATAATGGTTCTACAGTAATCCCACCAGAAAGTGGTTCAGGCGGTTCCACAGAAGCGCCGTCAGAAGATATAGGGGGTTCTGAAGGTAATGCAGGTACGACACCGCCTGTTGTCGATAAATATCCTGAACCTGCTAAAAATAAAATCTCGAATCAGATATTGGGGTTCTATGATTTTAATGGACAGGGTGAAAATCGATTGCTGCGTAATGACTTGACGGGTAATTTTGCTGCAATGGTGCAGTTTGTACAAAGTCATGCGGTCAACCCGAAGAATAACGAACAGGATAAAATGCCGCGTTTGACCACTGAAAAAGATGCTTTGTTATTGGTCACACCTTTGGTTGCAATGGGGGAACTCAACAAATTACAAGCCGAAATTTATCAGGGAAATCAACTGATACGTACGGTAAATTTGAAAGAGCCTTCTCGTCTTGCTGCTGCTGATCAATCCAATCAGGATGATCGAGCACGAGTGATGTACTCTAAGCAAGCATGGTCCGTTGCTTTAAAGTGGGATGAAGTTCGTTCTGGTCTTTCTATCCGAATTGTCGATCCAGTCAATAATCGTAGCGGTACGCTAGGCGGAAGCGATATTGACTTTGCGGCACCTGGAGAGCTTGTGGTTCAAAGTATTCGCTTAGGCTTGCTGACCGACGCACCAAAATCCAATGGGCACTATATGTTGTTGGAACCTGAAAAAGCGGGGACTGATTATTTGCAAACCATCCCAGCGGCAAAAATGATTGTCAGTAAATATGATGAAATGAAGCTTAATCGAGTGATGGTTGCGAGTGGGGTAATTTATGATTCAGTAAGCGCGACCAATGGAGGCGTTTATGATGGTGATATGCGTGAGAATACTGCGAAATCAACATTTAGTGTCGGTATAAATTTAGCCAACTGGGGTGTAACCAGTTCCTCAATGCAGAGTCAGGAGCAACCGCAAGTTACCCAGAGTGTTGTAATTCATCATGCACGCGGTAAATATGCCAATGGTGAGTCGAACCATGGCTTGAGTGGTGGCAATGGAATTTTGACTTTGATTGATTCTATAGGAAATGAATTCAGTCATGAAATTGGACATCATTATGGATTGGGACATTATCCTGGTTCTGTTGAAACCAGCGGTAGTCCAACCAATTATTTCTGGTCCGCACATCATGCGGATAGCGGCTGGGGCTATATTGCCTTCCGTAATAAGATGCGTGGCAACTTAAATTGGGGCAGTACCAATTTAGGAGATGGCAGTAACGGGGTGCCGAATTTCCAAAATTTATACGCGTATGGCTGGGATGCAATGAGTGGTGGCGCGAGTGCCAGTTCGATTTCTAAATATACCCACTATACGGGTTATAGCACTTGGTTAAAAATTCAGCCTGCATTTGATAAGTATATTTGGGATGCAAACTCAACCACTGGTTATAAAAAGTGGAATGCAAGCACACGAGAAATGGTTGATGCCCAACCCAAAACGCCGAATTCAGGCAATGTTTGGTACAACAGTGCAGATGGTAATTTCCTAAAGCCACGGCTGTTTAGTGTGCCCGTTTATACGATTTTAGGGGGATATGACCCAGTAAATCAGGTAGGTATTGTTTATCCTGCAGCACGTGGCAACTGGGGTAATGTATTCAATTTGCCTCAAGCCAATACCGCTGGTACAGCTGCAAGCTGTTGGCTAAATGTACAATATGCCAGTAAGGTTGAACATATTGCTCTTGCGCCACAACGTGTAAATGCAGGAAGCAATGCCAATAAGTTTCATGTCAATCTTGCACAAAGTGATGCACCTCAAAACGTGGATCTTTATTGTCAGAAAGCGGGTCAACAGGCAGTCAAGCTATCCAGTATCAGTATTCCTGTTGCAGTTGAACCCATGACACCTTTTGTGACCATTGGCAAGGAAGCAGAATATTCTGCTTTAAGAAAAATTGAAATGCCCCAACTTGAACAAGCTTTACTGAATAATCAAGGTAAAGCGGTGGTTAAACTTGATGCCAATTCACGGTTATTATTTGACTCTTACCGTCTATTTAAAACCGAGCTTTCTCCAAATGCACAGTTTGAAATGGTACGTTATACCCAACAGCAAATTAAACTCTACCGCTTAAATCGTTGGATGAATGCCTATCGAGTTGATTTGGAAAGTTCGAATGCTGAAGCAATTGAGGCATTGAATAGATTTGTGGCTAAATTGGAGTTAAGCAATGACTTTAATCTTAATGAAGTCTCTAGTCTAAAGAATGGAACCAATTGTTTAAAGGTAGAAACACGGTCCGATGGTAAACTTAACGCCTATATCAGTGGTAAGAGTGCATGTACAGGTGATGACTCTGAACAGTGGATTTATGATGCGATGGGTAAAATCCATAGTAAGAAATATATAGATCAATGTTTAGCGAGTCAGGCAGGTGTGATCAATCTTGCATCATGTAGTAATGAGAGTTCAGCGCAGGCTTGGACGATGAATCCAACTTTGCAGCGCATTGAACAAGGTTCAAAATGTTTTGATTTAGAATACGGTTATTTAAATAACAACCGTGCTCGTTTGATTAGTTATAACTGTGGGACAGGTGCGAATCAAAAATGGACCAGTTTAGCCTCCAATAATAGTTTGATTTTGGCTGCGACAAGTTCAGTGAACTTAGCATTGATCAAACAGTTATTGATTCACTAAGTCGGTATATTGCTTTTATCATCATTAAATAAGCGCCTGAGGGCGCTTGTTTTTATCCTATTGAATGCTTTTATATTGAAATCATTCAAAACGAGCAAAGATGGAATGGATGTTATATTTTTAAGAAAACTGGTCAGCGTGCATCAATGAATGTTGTAAGTCTTCAGTCGCCTTACGTCCTTGAAGTTGAAGACTAACTGCGTGAATTAAGCCCGTCCATGTCTCATTGGGTTGCCACACTTGATGCAATAATGCTTGTGCCGTTGGCATGTCTATATCCATAAAATATTGACGATATAAATACATCAGGCTACTGACACGCATGTTTTTGGCGCAATGTACCCACACCATTTTTTCCTGCACCAAATGTGCAATCAAATCTAGAATAAATAAACATTGGTCATCTGCAGGTCGCTCCCAATGGATGGGAATTTGGATATAGTTTAAGCCTAATTCAGCACAGATTTTATCTTCATGTTCTAAATGTACCGATGCATCTGTAAATGCCAGATTGATCACCGTATCTATGCCGTATTCTTTAATTTGCTTCAGTTGTTCAGCCGTCGGTTGACCTGAAGTCAGTAAATGTTCATGGACAAACTGAAAGTTTGCGATTTGACAGAGTTCTTGTTCAAGTTCGTTCATAGCATTCTTACAGAAAAATTTTAATAACATCATAAACAAAAACGCCATCTATGTAGATGGCGTTTTTATACTAATTAACGATTTGGTAAAATATCTTTTAATGCTGCATCCATTTCAAGCAATGCTTTTTCTGTCGTTTCCCAGTCAATACAGCCATCAGTCACTGATTTACCGTATTCCAAATCGCTTAGATTTTCTGGAATATCTTGGCGACCGCCTTTGATATGACTTTCAACCATGATGCCAACAATCGATTTGTTCCCATCAAGAATTTGTTCAGTGATATTTTTCAATACCAATGGTTGCAAATACGGGTCTTTGTTTGAGTTTGCATGACTGGTATCAATCATGATTTTAGTACTGACTTTAGCTTTGGCGAGGGCATTTTCAGCTTCAGCCACTGAGCCTGCATCATAGTTAGGCTTACCATTCCCGCCACGTAATACAACATGCGCATAAGGGTTGCCGCTGGTGCGAATCACTGAAACTTGCCCTTCGTTATTCAGACCTAAAAAGCTATGTCCATGCTTCACGGATTGCATTGCATTGGTTGCAACAGTTAAGCCACCATCGGTGCCGTTTTTAAAACCTACAGGTGAAGACAAACCAGATGACATTTCACGATGGGTTTGGCTTTCGGTAGTACGTGCGCCAATGGCAGACCATGAAATAAGATCTTGATAATATTGAGGAGAGTTCGGATCCAAGGCTTCAGTCGCACAAGGTAAACCTTTGTCATTTAACTCAAGCAGCAATTTACGTCCTAAGCGTAAACCTTTTTCAATATTAAAAGAATCATTCATATCCGGGTCATTGATCAAACCTTTCCAACCTACAGTTGTACGAGGTTTTTCAAAATAGACTCGCATGATGATATACAAGGTATCTTTTACTTTTTCGCTTAGTACTTTTAAGCGATCTGCATAATCATGTGCAGCTACAGGGTCATGAATCGAGCAAGGACCAATCACAACAAAGAGACGTTTATCTTTACCATCTAAAATATTGCGTACGGTTTCACGACCATGAAGTACGGTTTGGTAGGCATTTTCATTTAATGGAAGTTCAGCTTTAAGTTCAGCTGGCGTTACAAGCGTTTGAATGCTTTGGACATTCACGTCATCAATATCTGATTGAATAATTGGATTTGAATTTAATGTATTCATTGCCGTCACTGGGTATTAGAACATACAGAAAGTATTTTTAGTGGTCAGAATATAACATGAATTGGTTCAAGTTTTGTTATAAATAAATCATTAAAACTTCATAGCCAATTCATAATGATAAGTTATCAATAACAGATTAAATTTAAACCTGCTGCTGTTGAGCCGTTTGAGTCACCATAACGGCCTGTGGTTTTTCAACAGGTTTTGACTTAACTGGATTTAAGATAAAGTTAACGCCCAACGCAAAGAGCGTGACTCCAAGTATTTTACGAATCATTTTTTCAGGCATTTTCGAGCTGATTAATGTTCCAACAATAATGGCAGGAATAGACCCAACCAATAACCAACCAAGTAATTGAAAATCCACATTACCTGAAGTCATATGTGCAAAACCGGCTACAGAGGTGAGTAAAACTGCATGGACCACATCTGAACCAATGATGCGAATCATCGGTAAGTTGGGAAACATGAGAATTAATGCCATGACACCAAAAGCACCAGCACCTACAGAGGAAAGCGTCACGAATACACCGAGTACAATACCCATGAGTACGACATAAAGCCGCTTGCCCTCAATATTAAAATGATTTGCCGCATGGAAATCCTGTTTCTCTGCACGAAATTTGGCAAAAAACTTTTCAATTCTGGCACGAAACATGATCGATAGACCTGTTAGAGTCAGCATAAATCCTAATACCATCGTTAAGATGGCTTTGTAATGCGTTGAACCGCTCAAATAGTTTTCTAAAATCCAATGGGTCACAAATGATGCCGGAACACTGCCTAAAGCGAGCCAAAGTACGATTGGCCAGACAATATTGAGTTTTTTAGCATGTACAAGTGAGCCACAGAACTTTGAAATCGCAGCATAGAGAAGGTCTGTTCCAATGGCGATGTGTGGTTCAATTCGAAATAGACTAATTAAAATGGGGGTCATCAGTGATCCACCACCTACACCCGTAATACCTACACAGAAACCAACTAAAACGCCAGCTAAAATAAACTCAATAGGACCAAACATGACTTATTGCCAGATATCAAAAAACAGGCATATCTTATGACTTTTTTGTATAAGTAGTTGTCTTGATTGTTGATTTGCTTATGCAAAAAAGTGCTAAAGCATATTTTCTTAAATAGGTTTAATTTTTTAAGGGGTGGGTTAAATTATCAAGCCATTTTATAAAAAATAAAACAACAACAGGGTGTCTTAATTGTTTGTCGAGGCATTTGATTTTGCCCTGGAGATGTAAAACTTTAACTAAATGATATAGGCATTAAAAAATGTAAATATTCATATAAGTAATTAAAATTTACATGAATATTTACAAGCGTAAAATTTATATCTTGATGGATTGATAGCGTATTGCCCACGGCTGTGCTTGTTCTAGCTGTGCTGCCAATTGCAATAGCGTATCCTCTTGTCCAAATGGGGCAATAAATTGAGAGCCTAAGGGTAAATGATCTTTATTCCAGTACAAAGGTACAGACATGGCTGGTAAGCCCGTGATATTAGCCAGTTGTGTAAAAGGGACCCATTGCAAATTATTTTTAATCAATTGTTCAACCAATTTTCCTTTTGCCAACAAGTGTGCTTGGTCAACTTTTAGTAAAGCCTTTAAAATAGGAATTTGCCAAGCAGGTGTTTTGACTTCGCCATTTTTAGGTGCAACAGATGCAGTGGAGGGGATAAGAAATAAATCATATTGGCTAAAAAAATGATTCATTTTGGTTACATAAACTCCCCAGTTATTCAGGTTATTGATGTAATCCAATGCAGATGCTTTAGCACCAAATGCAGCAATTGCTAAAGTATCTAATTCAAAATCTTGATCTTTGGCACCAAATTGTTGTTTAACCTGTTTTACGGTATAGGCACATTGACTAAACCATGTGGTAATAAAATCTTTAGCCAAAGCCATACCATCTATCTGGGGTGAGGCTTCTTCAACAATATGCCCTAAGGACTGTAATAGATTTACTGTGTTTTGAATGGCATTGACGGCATCTTGTGATACATGAGTACCGATAGGCGATGCGAATGAAAAACCGATCCGTAATTTTTTTGGCGATTTTTGAATAATCTCTAAATAGCTTTCTGTGGGATTTTGAATATTAAAAAGTGCATTATGATCTGAACCTTGTGTTGCATCCAGCATTGCTGCACTGTCTCGTACGGACTTACACAGTACATGCTGCATTGCTGCACCGTGCATGGCTTCACTAATTTGAGGTCCCCAAGGCGTGCGTCCTCGACTGGGTTTTAGTCCAAACAATCCGCAATACGAGGCGGGAATACGGATTGATCCACCCCCATCACTGGCACCAGCAATAGGCACAATCCCAGCAGCAATACTCGAGGCTGCTCCCCCTGATGAACCACCACTGTTATATTTAAGATTCCATGGGTTTTTACAGCTTCCCCATGCTTCAGGTTCAGTGATGCCTTTAATGCCAAATTCAGGTGAGTTGGTTAAACCAAAAGTCACGACCCCTGATTTAATCCAGCGCGTAACAATTTCTGCGTTTTCTTGAGCAATATACTGGGCATTTTTAAAAGATTTTGAACCGTAAGATGTTGCCACACCTGCGAACTCTTGATGGAGGTCCTTTAATAAAAAAGGAACGCCAGAAAACTGACCTGCATGGTGGTTATTTGCATTTTTCATTGCCTGTTCATACATCGGGATAACGATGGCATTGATTTTGGGATTGACCTGTTCAGCTCGTTGAATGGCGATTTCAAGTAATTCATGTGCTTGTATCTGTTTGCTTTGTACCAGCTGTGCCAAACCGATGCCATCATATTGAATATATTCTGAATATTTCATTGCACTCCCTCGCAATTTAAGTTTATTGGGCAAATAATTTTTGATCTTGCTGAATATCTGTTTCCAAACAAAGTTGATTTCTTCCTCTTTCTTTCGCTAAATACAGTGCTGTATCTGCACGTTTGATGAGCTGTTGAAAAGGAATACAGTAGGGTAAGGTTTGATAACTCAAACCTATACTTACGCTGATATGAAGTGTGCGTTGATCATCTAAATCAATAGGGGTATCGAAGGTTGTATTACAGATTCGTTGAGCAATCGCGATACTTTGTTCTAAGCTTAAATCTTTCAGTAAAATTGCAAATTCCTCTCCCCCTAAACGACCAAACAAGTCATGGGCACGTAGCTGCGTTTTTACTTGTTGAGAAAATGTCTGCAATACATAATCCCCAATCATATGTCCGTATTGATCATTAATTTTTTTAAAATGATCCAGATCCAGCAGCAATATCGCCACACTATGTACAGTTTTTTCAGTATTTCTGGCGATTGTGCGTTCACTTTCCTCATAAAAATAACGTCGATTCAGTGTGGTTGTTAAACCATCATGATTGGCGAGATATAAAATCTGATGATATAGCTTTTGGCGGTTACGGCTGATAATGGTCAGCGTCAAAGGTCCTAGCGCCAGCATGAATAAGCCTATTCGAACGGAAAGTGTGGTTTCTAAATAAGCATCAGGTGACTGGGTGATATAGTATGAGGTCAATGCATTATACAAAAGCATACATACCCCACAGTTGATGACTGAGACAAAAAATAGATTATAACTGAGTGCAGCCCAGATCAGTGCCGCAATGGGGAACATGATTGCGCCAGGACCGATAAAAAAGTGGGTGAGTGCTACTGAAAAAACAACGCCGAGAAAAGGTAAAAAAAGTTGAACTTGAATAGGTTGTTGCTTAAATTCTTGGAAATAGTTCTGTAATGTTGTGCGGTTCGGAATCGCCAAGACAATTGGTAAAAATGCAATCACATTGAGAATTTCTCCAGTCCACCACATCCCAAAGTCAATCCAGATTCGATCCATAGACATAAAGGTATTGGGTAAGTGAGAAACCGTTAAGCAAGCCACTGTAGCTGCGGCGAGACACCCTCCAAATGCACTGATGCCAAAAAGATATAAAAATGTTAAACCTTTATTGTATTGTTTATAGTCCAGTTTAAAAAAATGGATGAGTAACAATGTCACCAAAGCGTGTGATAGATTGGCTAAAGTTAAAAATAAGGTCACTAAAAAGCTATTTCCAGTGATCAGGTCTGCAAGCATAAAACCTGTAAATGCGCCTAACCACCCGCCGATATTTTTAAGGGAATGGAATCTTAAAAAAAGTCCAAGTAAGACAGCATTTGCTGGCCAAAAAATAGCGAGGAAAGAGAGTGGTCTACCCAATATTCCAGCCAAAGCGCAGGCAAATATGATCACTGCAATCAGAAAAAATGCAGAAATATTGTCCTTAAATGTTTGACTTAAATATGGTATCGCTCGTGGCAAATGACTAACCTATTTTTAGAAGAATACTTAATTTCAATTCCAAGTCACATGGCTTTGTCTTTAAGGTAGTAATGATCATCATATCTATATATATCGATAAATCAATAGCTTTAATCGCCTTTAATTCAGCATATCAAACATATATTTTGGAGGGGACGCTGGATAAAGATTGTTCTTATATGGTTAATTTTACATGTTTTATTATAAATATATGATAGTTTATATAAGATAAAATTTGGCATACAAGATTGGGTATGAAAAAAACAGCACTTATAATTTCTTTACTGCTAGGCTTTTCTTCTTACACTAAAGCTGATGAGGCACCTCCACGCGCTCAAGCAACAACGACTAATAATGTAATGGCGACAAATACAACCAGTACCATTCGAATTAGTACTCGGCCAGAAATTTTAGGCTTATGGGGAATGGAAATTCCTGAGAATAAAAAATGCATCGAATATTATAATTTTCGAGGTTCCAATGAGGTTGTGGTCAACAGTGCCAAAGAATGGTCGGTTGGACTTTTCGATTATCAACCATCACCTGACAATACCTTGGAAAAACCACCTGCATTGATCATGCAAATCCGTTATGAAAATAATGAAACGGATTGCTCTGGTCGTAAAGAAGATCAAACCGGGGATGTCTCACAGTATTATGTAAAGTGGATTAATAAAAATACCATGAGTTTCTGTGCGTCTGACCAAGGTGATCAATGTTTTGCTACCTTGCGAAAAGTATTGCCTTAGGATTTAAATGATTAATTTGACCGAGGTCAATACTTGAAGATTTTGTGCTGATACGTAATTGCGTTAGGGATAGGTCGATTTTATTGATACAAAAAAACCTCTGATTTACAGAGGTTTTTTTGTAAAACAAAATCATTTAAGCGTCATTTTCATGACCTTGAAGTTGCTTTAACAAATGTTTTTCAAGGTAATGGATATCCATTGCCTGTGAACAGAAGTTTTTATCTTCAAGAATCAAATCTTTATGTAATGGAATATTGGTTTTAATTCCAGTCAGAATCATTTCATCTAGAGCTTGTTTCATACGTGCAATTGCGGTATCGCGATCTTTACCGTAAGAAATCAATTTTGCAATCATTGAATCATAATATGGCGGGATGCTATATCCTTGATAGATATGCGAATCTAAGCGAATACCTGCGCCACCTGGTGCATAGAACGATTCAATTTTACCGGGCGAAGGTAAGAAGGTCGACGGATCTTCAGCATTGATACGACATTCAATTGCATGACCTTCGATCTTAATATCTTCTTGTTGAAGGTTAAGACCTAGACCGGCTGCAATACGCAGCTGCTGTTCAATAATATCTACGCCTGTGACTTGTTCAGTTACAGGATGTTCAACCTGAACACGTGTATTCATTTCAATGAAGAAGAATTCGCCATCTTCAAATAAGAATTCAAATGTACCAGCCCCACGATATTGCATTAATTTACAAGCGTTTACACATGCTTCTAAAATGTGGGCGCGAGCTTCTTCCGGTAGACCTGGTGCAGGCGCTTCTTCAAGTACTTTTTGATGTCGACGTTGTAATGAACAATCACGGTCATATAAATGAATTGCTTGACCATTCCCGTCTGCCAAAACTTGAACTTCAACATGCCGAGGTTTTTGCAGGAAACGTTCCATATAAACGGTATCGTCCCCAAACCACATTTCAGCATCACGTTGCGCAGCTTGGACAGATTCAAGTAGAGTGTCCACACGTTCAACAATACGCATGCCACGACCACCGCCCCCTGAGGCAGCTTTGACGATCAATGGAAAGCCAATTTCTTTTGCTTCAGCCAAAGCATTGTTTGGTGTTACTGCATGTGCAGAACCTGGAACTGTCGGTACACCAGCTTTACGCATCGCCGTAATTGCTGAAACTTTATTGCCCATTAGGCGAATGTGTTCAGGACGTGGACCAATGAAAATAAAACCTGAACTTTCTACAATTTCAGCAAATTCAGCATTTTCAGACAAAAAACCATAACCGGGATGGATTGCATCTGCACCAGTAATTTCTGCGGCTGTAATAATCGCAGGAATGTTTAAGTAACTTTCACTACTTGCACCTGGACCAATACATACCGCTTCATCACAAAAACGTAAATGCATTAAATCTTTGTCGGCATCAGAATATATTCCGACCGTTTTAATCCCTAAAGTTTTGCAGGCGCGAGTGATGCGTAGTGCAATTTCACCTCGGTTTGCAATTAAAACTTTTTGCAACATATCAACCCCCGAGGTATTACGCGCGGTAGCGGAATAAAGGTTGACCGAACTGGATTACATCACCATTTTTTACAAGAATTTCTTCAACCACACCGCTTTGAGTTGCTTCAATAGGGTTCATAATTTTCATTGCTTCGATGATACCTAAAGTCTCACCCGCAGAAACAGTTTGACCGACATTGACAAATGGAGCTTCACCCGGACTTGGTGCAGAATAGAACACGCCGACCATAGGTGAGGTTTCTACCGCACCGCGAGAGGCAGCTTTAACTACAGGTGCTTCAGCAGCCGGGAGTGCAATAGGTGCTACACCAGCGGCAACCACAGGATTACGACGAGTTAAAGCAATCGATTGATCACCTTCTTTCACTTCAATTGCTTGAAGATCAGATTCGATCATCAAATCGATGAGCTTTTTAATTTTGCGAATATCCATGGGTTCGTATTCCTAAATTATGATTGAGTTGAAGATTGAATTTTGTCGATAGCGTAATCGAGCGCAAAAGAATAGCCTTTAGCACCAAGACCGCAAATTACGCCAACGGCTTTATCTGATAAATAAGAATGATGTCTAAATGGTTCACGTGCATGAACATTAGAAAGATGTACTTCAATAAAAGGGATGGCGACCCCTAAAAGGGCATCACGTACGGCAACGGAAGTATGCGTAAGTGCGGCAGGATTTATGATAATAATTTTAACGCCGTCTCTTTGTGCTTGATGGATACGATCCACTACAGCACCTTCCCAATTGCTTTGAAAAGTATCTAAAGTAATATTGGCTTGCTGAGCTTGCGTTAGGAGTTGTTGGTTAATGTCATCCAATGTGAGGTGACCATAGACCTCTGGTTCGCGCTTTCCTAGCAAGTTTAAGTTTGGTCCGTGAATGACCAAAATGGTCGAACTCATTGAGACTGCTCCAATTCAAAAATTGCAAAAAGTCTTTGCAAGATGTCTGCAAAGTTTGCATATTATGGCATGTTTTTCCACAAATACTTTATATTTTCTTTGAATTGTCGCGGAAATGCTGTGCCTAGTACGGCATATATAATGTAAATTTTGTCGTTAAATGGCAATGTTAAAATATGACATTTTCATGCATTGTTTTTAAGTGCTTCCATTCTAAACTGAGTGACCAAAACTATTCATTTGATTTGTGTAACAGCCATATGACTATCATCAATACATAAGATATCACTCCAGCGTGTGGTATAACTTGGAGAGCGATTTTGTTGACGCATTTTCCATGTTTCACTGGTGGAATGATAGCCGACTTGAATACAATCAGAACCAAAGCGCTGCTTCATATTGGAAAGTGTATCCATGAGTTGATCGCGTTGCTGAATAAAGTCTACGGGATGCCATAAGTCATTGATGTGTTGGCTTTTGTGATGAAGGGCAGAAAGCATCACGGCGACTTTTACATATCTGATATTTTCTTTAAATAAAACATCAATTTGCTGTAATGCAGCCTTGGTTAAAGTCATCAAATCATCTGTTGCATATTGCAAGCCTGCAACGTTGCTTTGTGCTTTTTTATAAGGTGCTTGAGCAATTTTTTCATACAGAGAGACGTGTATCACGGCACAGAGTTGCTGCTGCCGAGTGAGACGTTGATGCGCCCGATTGACATGAAAAATAATCGCCTGTTTGATGATTTCGGGATTATTCAATGCGGAGGCAAAACTTCGAGAAGAAAGAATCCGTTTAGAGGGGATTTCAGGATCGTCCAGAGCAATGCAGGATTGACCTTTTAGCTCACGAATAGTACGTGCAATGACCACTGAGAACTCTCGTGCGAGGTAATGTTCATTGGCAAAAGTTAAGTCATAGCAATTATAAATATTATACGCTTGCAAACGTTTGCTGGTTTTACGTCCAATGCTCCATACCTCAGCGACATTGGTTTCGAGTAGTAAAGCTTCAAAGCTGCATAAATCTAAGCCAGTCAAATCACAAACACTCTCAAATCCATGCCGCTTTTTGGCAAAACTGTTGGCAAGCTTGGCTTGAGTCTTGCTATATCCAATGCCAATACAGCAGGGTAAACCTAACCATTTTTGAATGGTTTTTACCAATCTTCGGCAATAGCTTTCTAAATCAAATAGGTCTCGATAAGAGCTTAAATTAATAAAACATTCATCAATTGAGTAGGGTTCTAGATCATCCTCTTTAAAAAAGGTTTTCAGTGTTTTAAAAAAACGTTCTGAAAAATCACCATATAAAGCATAGTTACTTGAATAGGCGATAACACCTGCCTTTTTCGCTGATTTTTCAACTTCATGCCAAGGTACAGCCATATCTATATTGAGTGCTTTGGCTTCATTGCTGCGTGAAACAACGCAGCCATCATTATTGCTTAATACGACGACAGGTTGGTTGTTTAGGCTGGGATTAAATACACGCTCACAACTGACATAACAATTGTTGATGTCGATTAAAGCAAAAATTTGTTCACTCATGATGATCTTGAAAAAGTTACAAATTCAAATGAAATATTAAAAGAAGTTTAAAATAAATTCAAATTTAAATAGAGGTGGACACGTTGAATTTCACAGCATGAAAATTTTACTACGTCATATATAGATACAGCGCTTTGTAAGGATTGTTGTGCTTCATCATGGTTTAAGTAATTCACGTAAACAACCCGAACCTAGAAGTTGTTCTTTTAAAACATGAATCTCAGATGATGGTTTACGATGTCGAAAAATGAAACATCTATACGCTTGTTTCCACTGCTGAGCACGTTAAATTAACAGTTGTCGTCGATTTGTACGGCATATCCCAATATTTAAAAAGGATGGATATGAAAATGGCTAATCAACACAACCAGCAACAAAATCAGCAGAATGATCAACAAGGTCAACCTAACCAGTCCAATCAACAGCAAAAGCAACAAAGTCAGCAGGACCAACAGAAGCAGCAAAATCAGCAGTCAAACCAACAGGCACAACATAACCAACAAAGTCAGAACAAACCTCAGCAAAAGTAGGAAATTAGGATTGTGACTTAAATTAATTCGATCAAAATAAGTACAGCGCCTCAATTCAGGATTGAGGCGCTGTACTTATTTTAGGTCACTCTATGACTATGGCATTCAATTCGCTTTCAATGACAGATTTGAGATGATTGCCCATGTCATGAAAGCTGTTTTACAGCCTGCTTAAAAAGCTGATTAGGTTGGTTTTTAATTTGAGGGCATTGATTAAATTGCGCAAAACGATGTAATTCATTATTCAGTGCATTGAGCAAGTGATCATGATCTATCTCTTTATTTTTAAAACAATGATCTTCTAAATGCAGACTCAGGACTTCAAATTGTTTCTGGGTTCGGTGTGCTTTACAGTCAATACGTCCTATGATCTGATCTGCATATAAAATAGGTAAACAAAAGTATCCAAATGACCGTTTGGCAGGTGTCACATAACATTCCAAACGATAGTCAAAGTTGAATAAAGTACGCAGACGCTCACGATGGATAACGAGATTGTCAAAAGGAGAGAGGATTTTAACCTCCAATTCAAGGTGCGGTTTTTGTGCCAAGGCTTCGGTTTTGACATAAATATTTGGACTTTCTTTATCGGTATAACCTAACTGGGATAAGGTGATGATCACGCCTGCATCCAGTTGTTCATTGATTATTTGACGCATCGCTTCGCGAATTTGACTGCCGACTTTAAGATGCAGCAATTGTTTCCAGGTAAATATGCCATGTGCTCTCAGTGTAGTGTTGAATAAATAACGTGCATATTCTTCTAGCGTTGGCATGCTGAGGTCGAGTTGGTTGGGAAGACAGCGCTCAGTCAGGTTATAGACTTTTTCCATTCCATTTCGTTCACAAATCATCAAATCACCTTGCATAAACAATTGATCGATTGAACGACGGGCTGAGCTTGAGTTCCACCATCCCCCAGAATTTGACCGATTGCCTTGCTCGATATGACGTAAACGAATGCTACCTTCAGCACGGGTTTTTGCTAAAATTTCATTCATTAAATGTTGATCGCCCCGATTAAAGTAGCGATGTTCACCATTACGCACAGACGTCATCTGAGGAAGTGCATAACGATAGTCTTGGATGGGTAAATAAGATGCTGCATGGAACCAGTATTCAAAAATATGCTGTTGTTGTACCAATTGATTCAAATAATGGGATTGATAGTCTGGAACACGACTCCATAAGATATGATGATGGGCACGTTCGACGACTGAAATAGTGTCAATTTGAACATAACCTAGATGTCGGATTGCTTGAAGTGTTCCAGATAAGCCTAATCCAAATGCAGGTGGAGAAATTAAACCTTGATGTGACAGCGCTAAACGTCTAAATAATTCAGTCATATTATTTAATTTCCCTTAAAATTAATTATATAGGCAATGGTTAGCTTTGATTTTAATGGCCAGCGAGCTGCATGCTGCAGCTTATTTGAGTTTTTTTAAAATACAGGTCACCACGCCCCAAATCATAATCTGTTCTTCACTATGTGGATGAATATCGGGAAAATCTGGATTTTCCGCTTTAAGCCAGATGTCATATGCACCCGTGGATAATTTTTTATGCATAAAACGTTTAACGGTAAATTCATTATTGATTAATGCCAATACCACATCTCCATGTTCAGCATCTAGACTACGATCAATCAGAATTTCATCACCAATTTCAATTCCCGCATTTTTCATCGATAAAGAATTTACTTTTAAAATAAACGTTGCAATCGGGTTATGAATCAGATGTTCATTCAAATCAATTTTCTTTTCAGTATAGTCCTGTGCAGGAGAGGGAAAGCCAGCGGCAACGGTTTCCAATGGATAAGGGATTTCTATTTTGATATGGGGATGTAGGGCATATATATCCTCAGATGAAATAGTACTTCTAAAGGAAAAAGCATGGCGAGTCGATTTAGGTCGAGGATATGCTTCAAGATCAATTAACTCAGACTTTGTCTGTGAAGATTGCTGCATCATGTTTGACCTCGAATAATCAAATTTGAATATGTTACGAAATCAAGTTTAGCAAATTATATATTTTTTGCAATGCTGTCTATCGTTTGAACAGCATGTGAATTTGGTTGTGATTGTCAAAGTGTCAGCTTACAATCTCACAAAATCAGATTGTTTGAGAATAGATATGTTGCAGGATTTTATAGAAGAACAAAAATTGGTCTGTGAAGAATTTGATTCACGTTATATCAAAGTCAATGAAACAGATCTGGTTGCAATTGCTAAACACACCTTGAATAAAGAGCCAATTGTAGGTTTACGTAAACAACCCGATGCTGAAAATGTTGCATGGTTTATTTACGGCGGGGAGTTAGAAGAAGGAGAAGACTTCTTTGATGTCATTAGTGTAAAAGAGTTAGAAGACGTTTTTCCAGATGCAATCCCTTATTTGGCTTTGGAGCAAGGCTTTCGTTTTATGATTGATGCAGATGATTATGAGGATGTCTGGAAAGCTGATGTTTTATAAATCAAAGGTCTGTTTATGAAGCATAAATTTATTTTGCAGCTATTGATGATGACCGGTATTGGATTAATGACCTCAGTTTTTGCTGAAGACAAGCAGCAAAAGCTCACACAAGATGAATATAACCAGCGTATTCAAAAATATACTGCTCAAGTCAATGCAACCAAACAGATTCTAGATGATGAAGTAATGGAAGACCAAGACCCGAATCAACAGAGAAAGGCTTTTTGTTCTCGTTTAGAGGCATATCAAGGGATTGCGCAAATTTCTCAAGAAAATTTGCAACTGGATACGGCAAACATGATGTTAATGATTGCCCATGATTTCTTAGATCGACAAAAGCAGAGTATGCAAGTTTCAGGGGCGGTACTGGAAAAATTCTGTTTGATTGAAAAATAACCAATAAGGTTGTTTAAATTTTATTTTGTCAGGAAATGACATTTATTTGGCTGAAAATGACAAGGAAATTTTTTAGAAATCATGAATAATAAAGGCATTAAAACATGATGATATTTGATTTTCCCTGGTCTTTGTTTCATCTTGTTTTAATCGTCAATTTCGCGATTGATGTATCCTAAACTCGCTTTATTGCGAGTTTTTTTATGGAAGAAATAAAGCTATTATTGACAGTAAATAGATGGATTAAATATGAAAATTGATTTGTTTATAGTTATAAGGTGTTGAATAAAATAGGTAATATTGTTTGATTCCACCAATAAAAAATATCAGATTCAAACGATGGATTAAAAAAAGTAAACTTTATTGTTAATTAAAATTAATTTTTTATTTTATTTCACATCTGATATAAATTTAGATGTAACAAAAAGAAAGTTCACTTAAATCATTGTCGTATATCAATTCGGATCTATTGAATGAAAACTCAATTCATCAATCCATTAACATGAGTTTCATGAAAGGATTTCTATGAAAACAATTCGATTATCGCCTTCGCTGACTTTAGCACTGCTACAGGCGCGTGAAGCCACTAAAACCTATTTTCGACCTGCTTTAAATGAGATGGGCTTGACTGAGCAACAATGGCGTGTGATTTGTACACTTTACCAATACGATGAGCTCGAGAACAACCACTTGGCAGAATTGACTTGTATTTTAAGACCAAGTTTAACTGGCATTGTCAATCGCATGGCTGAGCAGAACTTAATTATCAAAAGTAAGGATTTACATGATCAACGGGTGAGTTTAATCAAACTTACCCAAGCAGGTCGAAATTATTTTGAAACCCAAGCTTTAAAAATGGAAGCCTCCTATAAGAATATTAAAGAGCAATACGGTGCTGAAAAAATTCAACAATTGATGGAGTTACTGCATGATTTATCAAAAATAAAACCCAATTGAAAACACGATGAAATCAGATTAAAACCAACGGTGTGGTGTGAAAAAACTTGAGTATGTTCACCTAAAAGTATTCAATTTGATATAAATCAAAGTGTGATCGAACACACTATATTGGGTCTATTACACAGTTCAAGTCGAAATAAGCTTTACCTGACGCACTGAACATTTTATAGCCAAGATACCATCACAAAATTCGATATAAGCAGAATATCCATGTCATGTCTGCTAGATCAATCTGAAGAAGTGATAAAGATTGTTTATCACTCCTTTGATCTTTGCTAAGTTCTCGTTTTTAAATCGAATATTTATAAAGATTCATTGAATAATTTTTGAATATCTTTGGGTGCACCTTGTTGGCTTTGGATTTCACCTGATGCATTTTTCCAGACCATGGCTGGTGTGGCATAAAATCCATATTTGTCCATCAATTGAGTATTGGCATCTAACTGATCAGCTAATGTTTTGGGAATATTTTTCATTTCAACCAGTTTGTTTTTACCATTGCTTAAATTATATTGTTTAAAAATTTCAGCAGGATTTGCACTATTTAAAATCGTTGCTGCTTGTCCTTTACTACTTGGGCGAATCACACCGACCATAATATGGCGTAATTGCACTTGTCCAGAGGCAACAAAGGGACGTGCGTGTTGCCAAAAGGTATGACAGTAGGGACAATTCGGATCATTAAACACATAGACAATTTTTTTGGCATTTGTATCACCATCCTGGATCCATGTGGATTTTTCTAAGCTTTTCCAAATTTCATCCAACACTGCACCTTTAACATGTGTATCAATTGCTTGTTCTGTTAAATTTTTTCCAGATGCATCAAACAGATCACCTACAATATAGTGTTTCTGATCTTTGGAGATAAACAGGGTAGATGGATATTCATCTTTATAACCTGTCCAACCTTCCAATCCGTCAGGTGCATCAATTTTTTGAACGAAGTGATAACCTTCTTTTTCAAGTTTATTTTTGAGAAAATCAGCATCTGCGGCAAAAAGTGAGCCACTTAAGACTAAACTTAAAGAATAAATACCCAGTGTTTTTAAATCAATCATCAAGATGACTCCTCTGTTAATCTAATCACAATGATTTTTCCTTCATTGTTATGAAATCAATTATTCTGAAACAATGTTTTGAATTTTCTGATGTAAGGCCGCATGGGTAATTTCGCCCATATGCGTATCAACTAATTGACCTTGAGCATTAAAAAATAGGGTACTGGGTAAACCAAACATTCCCATTTTTTGAGCAGTCAGGCTATCTGCATCTAAGAGGACTTGATCTAAATGCAATCCATGTTGTTGTAGATAATGTTGTACAGTTTTTGCATCTTCATTCTGATTAATAAAGACAAACTGAATGTTAGGATTGTTCTTTTGTGCCTTATCAAGAACAGGCATTTCACGTCTGCATGGTGGACACCAGCTTGCCCATAAATTGAGAACTGTCGGTTTACCTAGATATTTTGTGAGTTTTATGGGGTGCTGTTGCAAATTCAGTAATTGAACATCAGGAAATTGCTGATATCGCAGTTGTATTTGCTGATGGGTGTAATGAGCTGAAACACTCAGTAGGCTAAATATTATAAGGAGCAATATGATAAAGCTTTTGTTTAGAAAGCGATTTTTCCATATGATCCAGAGAAAAGCTGCAATGAGTCCTAAATAAAGATTCAATCCTTTGTCTTGAATTTTGATGATTTCAATTGGATGGTCTAAGTAAACTTCTAAATTTAATAGTACAAAGCCGATACGGGCACATAACAAACCCAACAAAATCCCGGACCAAATCGAATCTTTAAAGGTGGACCACTGTGAAGCGTCCAGCCCAAAGTAACGGTAAGTCAACTTTCCTACGATGACGCTGACTAAGATGGCGACCATCAAAATCGTCAGCGTCCAAGGTAGCATGAATGGACCGAGATGAATGGCTTGTGCAGTGATCATGATCATGGTGTTTTCAAGATTTGTTGCACTTGTGCTGTCTGTTTGAGCAATTGTTGTGCTGAGAAAGTTCCAGTGAAGCGTAATTGACGAATTTCTTCTGCATGATGATTCAAGAACAGCATTGTGGGTGGACCAAGTATTTCGCGTTGTTTTAAAATAGTGTCCTGTGAGGCATTATATTCAGTTAAATCTAATTGAATCAGCGTGAAACTCTTTAATGCATCCTGCACGTCGACACGTGGGAAAACTTCTTTTTCAATAGGTTGGCATGCCACACACCAATCCGCATAAACATCAATAATAATGGGTTTATTCTGCTGTTTTGCTTGAACCAATGCACTTTCAAGTTGTTCGGCTGTAGTGACTTTCTTCCAGATCAAATGTTCGGATTGACTGTTTTGAATTTGATAGGCTGCATAGCCTTGCTGAATGTTCCAAAGCCCTGCAAATAGACTTAATATGGCAATGACGGCAAGTATAGCTTTATTGACAGCTTTTTCACTGTCACGCAAAGCAATCAATAAGTAGATTGCTAGTGCGATACACAATAGAGCGAAAATTGCAGCATAAACCGTAGAAGCGAGCATTGGACGGATAAAGTACAATGCAACCATAAGCATTACAAAGCCAAAGCTGACTTTAATGCGGTCCATCCATAAGCCGGGTTTCGGCAATAATTTAGAACCGAATACACTGGCAATAAATAAAGGTAAACCAATGCCTAGACCCAGAATGAATAGATAGAGACCGCCTAAAGCAGCATTTTGGGTTTGTGAGACAAATAATAATGCACCAGCCAGTGGAGCACTCATACAGGGACCCACAATGAGTGCGGATAATGCTCCCATTACGATTGCACCTAAAACGGTTCCTGCTTTCTGATTGTTCTGCAGGTGACTGAGTTTGTTGGTGATGAATTGTGGCAAATTGAGTTGGTATACACCAAATAGATTAAGTGCCAATATGACAAATAACACGGCAAATAATGAAACAATCCAAGGGCTTTGGAACCAGCGTTGAAAACTATAACCGATCTCAGCAACCACGATTCCCATGATGGCGTAAATGATTGCCATACTCACTACAAAGCAAAGCGCAATCACTACAGCTTTATAGCCTTTTGCACGTTGAATAATGATTCCTGAAAGAATCGGAATGAGGGGCAGTGAGCAAGGTAAAAAGGCCAGCAAAATCCCCAGACCAAAAAATACCAATAAATTCAGAAACAAGGAATCTTTTGATAAAAGTTTAAAAAATGATTGATCATCATTCCATTGTAATGACGTTGTATTGCCATCCGTTGCTGAATCCATATTTGGATTTGAAGAAGCGGATGCATTTGTAATGACAGCGCTTGTACCCAGTACCTGATTAACATCTGTAATTGTGTCAGTGGATTGATCTTCATCTATACTTTTTTGTGTGTCTGTTACACTTGCTGTCGTTGAGGTTTTTTCTGCATTCGGTGTTGAGATTTTTACTCTATCAGAATCAGTTTTAATATTTTTATCTTGAGATGGAGCAGTTTCAGCTTGGGTCAACAAAGATTTATTTGTCAGACTGCTCAGCGTATTTTTAGATACAGTATTGTTTTGGGGCAATAAGCCGTCTGCATCTGTCGCAATATTTTTTCTTTGCAGTGGATAGCATAAACCATCAGCAGAGCAACCTTGATACATTACCGTATATTGCGTGTTGGGTTTAACCTGAATCGTGGTGCTCAGGTTTTCATAGTGAACCTCAGTTTTACCAAAGGTCGGATCATCTTTGATATGTCCTTTAGGTAAACTGAAGGGTACTGCTTTATTATTCACAGTGACCTTGAATTGATCGTGATAGAGATAATAATGAGGTGCAATCGTCCAATTTAATTGAGCTTTGTTTTCTGAGAGTGATTCTGCTGAAAATTGAAAAGCTTGATCTGGAGATAAAAATTCAGGATTTGCATGGGTGAACGTGCTAAGTCCTAACCAAGTAAAACAGCACACACTGAACAATGTTCGCAACTTCATAATGACATATCTTTGTTTCGTTTAACGCCATTATCCATAATTTCAGATTAAGAAAGCATTATTCTGCGTGTTTCTTTGTAAAAATATCGTTTAAAAGCAATCAATACCTTGTCGATTCAAGTTTTGCCGTGTGTTTGGATCAAGATGATAAATTCTCTCGAATTTCGTTGGGCGATGGCTATTTTTAGCGGTATGGTTGATGGTAGAGAACATCGCACCTTGATAAATCACTTCATAAGTTCCCATCACTTGATTGTCGATGATTTCTTTATAAAAGTCGTGAAATTCACTTGGTCTATCTCGTGCGGTGTCTATTGCGTCGTAATGAGAGAACTTCAAATCAATCCTTTTTAGATATGGATAATACTGAATCGTTTTGATTTCAGGAAACTCCTCAGTTGAAACCAGCAAAATATTTTGTTGAAGATCTGTTTTAAAGCAAAAGTATGATGCTGTAGCATGTGCATCCGTGGATAGATTCAAGAGATATAACATCATTATAAATAGCCTAAGCATTTTATATTTTTCCCTATATATTGATATTGTTCATTAATTTTCCAGTAATGGATGTTGTCTAAATAGGACTGTAGGTTCTGATACCTAGACAGGAGATGTGTTATTCAATCCTTTATATCCTGTATTAATTGTGCGCTAGGCTAGAAAACTAAAAAGTCTGATTGGATTTTAATCGCATCCATGGTATTGATTAAATCATTCATTTGCTCAGACATGAAGCTTCTTAACTTTGTAAAAAATCAGGATTCAGTATTTTCATATCGAAATCATTTCTAAACTTTCTGATGCGCTATGTGATTCAAGAGCGCTATTTTTGTATAAATAAAGGGCATCTCGCACGTTTTTTGCATTGATTTGCATTGAAACGATTGAAATTAATTTCAACCAGACCCATATATAAATGAATAAACAATACAGACAAATTGTGAAATTTTAAGCATGATCAGATTCACAATACTACGTCTAAACTCAACAATAGGATCAGGACATCATATGAATATTGCGGCAAACCCCATCGTTGAAGCAAATCAAACCATATATTTAAAAGATTATCAGAAACCATCCTATGTTGTAGATTCTATTCATCTGGATATTCAAGTTTATGATGACCATACTGATGTAAGTTCAAAATTAGTAATGAAACGCCAGACCGATGGCGATTTAGTATTACTGGGGCGTGATTTAGAATTAAAATCAATTAAAATCAATGGTAAGAAACTTACTGAAAGTGAGTATAAGCTGGATTCAGAACAGCTTGTCATCCGTAATGCCCCAGAACAAGCGATTGTTGAAACGGTTGTCCTGATTCATCCTGAAACCAATACACAGCTTGAAGGGTTGTATCTTGCTGGCAGTGATTTATTTGTGACCCAAAACGAACCTGAAGGTTTTCGAAAAATTACCTTCTATCCCGATCGACCAGATGTACTATCGGTGTTTACGACACGTGTAGAAGCTGATAAAAAATATCCAGTACTATTGGCAAATGGCAATCTGATTGAAGCAGGTGAATCAGGTGAAGATCGTCATTATACAATTTGGCAGGACCCCACTAAAAAGCCTGCTTACTTATTTGCTTGTGTGATTGGTGATCTCGCGGTATTGAAAGATCGTTATACCACTTCAGAAGGTCGGGATGTTGCCTTGGAAATCTATGCAGAAGAGAAAGATATTCCAAAATGCCATATTGCGATGGAAGCACTCAAACATTCCATGCGTTGGGATGAAGAACATTATGGACGAGCGTATGACTTAGACAATTATATGATTGTTGCAACCAGCCAATTCAATATGGGGGCAATGGAAAATAAAGGTCTGAATATTTTTAATACTTCATGTGTACTTGCTGATGAAGAATATACGACAGATGCAGCGATCATGCGTGTGCAATCTGTAATTGCACATGAATATTTTCATAACTGGACAGGTAACCGTATTACTTGTCGTGATTGGTTCCAGTTGTGTCTTAAAGAAGGTTTAACCGTTTTCCGTGATCAGTCTTTCTCTGAAGATCTCCAATCCGCTGCAGTACAACGAATTGATGATGTTGCTGTTCTGAAAGCACATCAATTCCCAGAAGATGCAGGTCCATTGTCTCATCCACCGCGCCCAGATCATTTTGTAGAGATTAACAATTTTTACACAGCAACAGTGTATGAGAAAGGTGCTGAAATCAATCGGATGATGTCCACATTATTGGGTAAAGAAAAATTCCGTAAAGGCACAGATGAATATTTCCGCCGTCATGATGGACAAGCTGTGACAGTTGAAGACTGGGTTGCTGCTTTAACAGCGGGTTCTGGGGTAGATTTGTCAGCATTCCTCATTTGGTATAACCAACCAGGCACACCAAAACTTGAAGCCAAAGGTGAATATGATGCCTCCACTCAAATCTACCGTTTAACTTTTAAACAAACTTTAAAAGCACATCCTAAATATTCAAATTTAAAACCTGTGCCTATTCCTGTTGCTTTGGCACTGTTCAATGCCCAGACAGGAGCGCAATATACCCTGAAATCCGATCGTCTATTTGAAAATGGGGTGAAAGATGGCGTGTATTTGTTTGATCAGGCAGAAGCGAGTATTGAGTTTACAGGAATAACTGAAAAGCCAATCGCTTCTTTGCTGCGTAATTTCTCTGCACCTGTCAATCTTGAATTTAATTATTCAGATCCAGAACTGGCATTCCTATTGCAGTATGAAACCAATGGATTTAACCAATGGCAAGCGACACAAACTTTACTTGAGCGTATTTTACTCGATGGTCACGATGCTCAAATCTATGTAGATGCAATACAACAAACTTTACCGAATGTGATTGAAAAAGATCCGTTATTGGCATCTCGTTTATTTGATGTTCCTACAGAAAGTTACTTGGGCAGTCGCATTGACCAAGATTATAATCCACTGATTGTTCATGAAGCACGTGAAGCGCTTTTAAATCAATTGGCGAAAGTATTGGGCAGTTTTACCAAAGATACTTATTTATCACTTGATCCTGATTCACAGCATGAATTTTCACAAGCCATGGGTGTCCGCGCTTTGAAAAATATTATGCTGAGTTTAATGGCACGACAAGGCGACAGTGAAGTTTTTGATTTGGCTTATGCGCAATACGAAAACTCAATGAATATGTCGGAACGTTTGGGTGCCTTGAAAGTTTTAGTCTGGAATGATGCCCCTCAAGCCCAAGCGGCTTTGCAGGACTTTTATACGCATTTTAAAGACGAAGATCTGTCATTGGATCAATGGTTTATGATTCAAGCTGCGCATCCAAAAGCAACTGCTGAAACAATCCAGTATTTAACTACACATGTCGACTATGATTTGGGTACACCAAACCGTATACGTTCAGTGAGTGGCGGTTTAAATGCTAATCCTGTCAATACCTGGAGTTTCGGTGTGCAACATTTTGTTGACTTGGCTAAATATCTAGATGAGAAAAACCCGATTGTAGGCTCTCGTTTACTACAGGTACTGACACGTTGGTATACTTTGGCTGAACCACAGCGCAGTGAAGTGAAGGCGTCACTTGAGGCATTGAAATCTCAAGTGAAATCAAAAAATGTCAGTGAGACATTAAACAGTATGTTGAGTATTTAACTCACTATCTAAACTATTGCTATCCCTTTGATATCAAGGGGATAGCTTGGTTTTAATCAAGTGCTAGATAGCTAAATTCATAACCCCCATTACTCAAGACCGATGGCACTTTCATTGTGGATATCCTCCATCCAATCGTTTAAATCCAAATCATTGGTAAAGGAATGTTCTTGATCAATTTTGAATACTAAAAGCGAATCATGGATACTAATAATACTGGCTAAGTGCTGGCGAATGATTGTTGCATCATAATGGGTATGTATGAGCCAAGTTGAAGGATTGACACGAATCGAAGCATCGTAGTCACAGATCAGTCTATGAACTTCCTCAAAATGATGTTGATGTGGAGAATTCAAAATAATTAAATAATTCATATTCACAACCTCCATAAAAGAGATCAAAACAATAACTTTTATTATGTAATGTGATAAATATCACGATTTATTCAATCTAGCACCGATCAAATAACCATGTTGAAAAAATGTCAGACAATTTAGATCAGTTTACTGAAAATAACTTTTATGTTTTAAATCTGATTCATCCTTGTCTAAATTATGTTACATAAAAAACAGATTCAAAATTTTAAAACCTGGCTAAACTGAGATACACTTATCTTTAATTTATTTAAATAGTTGGCTCATCACATTATGAGCTTTTTCACATTTTATGATTATATGAAAATTTGAGGCTGTAAAATGTTGGTTAAAATTGAAGATGGTTTTTATCTAAACTCTTTACATATTATTGCAGTACATGTTTCTAAGAATATGATTACACAAGATTTTTCTATAGATATTAAATATACGCCACATAGCCAAAAGGCGAATGGAACTTATCATAAAAAATGTCAAACCAAAGCGGAGGCTGATTTGTTTTTGCAGAGTTTGCATCAACAAATTGCCAAAATTTGACAACAAACTTTGTTCATATTGCGGGGATCAAAATAGCAAAAAAGTTTTTCATTTTAGGTTATATTGACTTCAATATGTTTTAACTCATCAATCAAAGGGGCAGTGACCATTTTGAGTTTAAAATGCTTAGATTTAATATTCTGATCTGTGCCATATCTTTACTCACACTTTCTGCTTGTCAAAATGTACAGAAAAGTAGCAGAGTTATAGCACGAGTATTTAATACATCAACACATTTTCAACAATTTTTAATGGACAAACATGCACCTGATCAGGTGGTTGTATATCAAAATATTGCTTATCAAACCACGCCGCGATTAAAGTTTGATCTCTATCAACCTGATAGTATTAACCAGTCAACACAACGACCAACTATTGTTTGGATTCATGGTGGAGGCTGGATTTCTGGCGCCAAAGACAATGCTAGAGGTTATTTTAAGTTACTTGCAGCTCAAGGTTATAATGTGGTGTCAGTACAATATCAATTTGCACCTGAATCCATTTATCCCACTCAACTCAATCAAATTAATCAAGCATTACAATTTATTCATTTAAATGCCAAGCAATACGCGATTGATGCAAACCAATTATTTTTAGCAGGGGATTCTGCAGGTGCGAATTTAGCTAGCCATTATGCAGCCCTACTCACAAATGTTGATTATGCAAAGCAGTCTTCATTTACACCCCTTATTCAGCCATCCCAAGTAAAAGGTTTAATTTTGCATTGTGGAATTTATGACATGAATACGTTTGTGGATAAAGCGCCAGACGAAATTAAATTGATTGAATGGGGAGTCAATACCCTTGTAGAAGCATATACCGGAAATCAAAAAAATAATGCTGATTATCTAAAGATGTTATCGCCCATTCATTATTTGACATCCCATTATCCACCGGTTTTTATCAGTGGTGGCAATAAAGATTTCTTGACAGAAACACAGTCAATCCCATTTGTAAAAGCGCTACAAGAAAAGCAGATTCCTGTAAAAGCAGTGTTTTATCCAGAATCAAAAGAATGGTTGGTTCATGAATATCAATTTTTCTTAGGCAAACAAGCCAGCCAACAGACATTTTTAAAAACACTGGATTTTCTAAAGAATAATACGCATTTACAGAAATAAACTTAAAAAAAATCCCTTTTTAAATGGAACTGTCATAAAACAGTGTTATAAAAAATTAAAGTGTTCGTGGGGGAATCAAAGATGGAAATTAGTGTTAAGCAGATTAATAAGCGTATTGAAGAATTTCAACAGTCTGGAAAGCAAGCTGAAACTTTAAAGATTGGATATAAGACGTATGCAAAATTGATGAATGAAGATAAATTTGCCGATGCATTGAAAAAAGATGTGAATGATCCAATGATTCGCTACTACAAAGACATAAAGATTAAGTTAGTCACTGAAAAGCATCACTTTGAAGTGAAATAAGCGCTTTTAGAGACTGAACACTCAGGGAAGAGTGTTAAGATTCATGAGAAAAACTCATTTATAGATTAAAACAATAAATTGAAGCAGTGAACCTTAATCTGGATACGATTAGAAGCTCTCTTATCGCTTCATCATCATAGATTTATTATAAAAATTTTCTTAAATTATTGATCAATAAATTTTTCCAATATATATTGTTGAAAAATATAATATAATTAAGTATTTAATTTATTTTGTTTTTTATCGTAGGGTCAAATTGTTGGCTTAATTCACTGTTAAGTATTATTAAATTAAATTGAAGTGTCTATGCTGTATCGGTATGTTGCATAAATATATGCTTAGTTAAGCAGTAGATTGAAAATAAGCATTGATTATTGAATAAAAACAATAATATGATAAATTTTATCATTCAAAATAGATGGCTTAAATCTTTCTTTCTCAAATAGAAATTGTTCGAAATCACATAAATATGAAGAAAATATGTATTTTGAGTTTTAATCATACTTAATGATCTTACAAATTGTGACAAAATATATTAAAATAAAAAAGTGTTTTATTTTGTGATGAAGGAAAATGGAAATTCTTAATTTTATAAAAAGTTTCAATACCTTAAATACTTATCTAATTTTAGCGATAGCGGTTTTGATCTTTATCATTTCATTTTTTTACTTTATCAATCCGATCTAAGTTGACAAAATGGAAAGAAGAAAGGTGGGAAAATGGATATCCCACCTTTTTTTATAAAAATAATGAAACCAAGAAATAGAGAAGAATATTACCGTAGACAATTTGAATATTTTTTGATGCTCTGATATTTGTACTTTTAATTAAAATTATATAGCATACCAACCATTCGGTATCTTTTTGGTTCAAGCCATGAACTCAATTCTGTTTGCTTATATGTTGTTGGCGATTGCGATTATTGCAGAAGTTACAGGTTCAACTTTTTTGGTCAAATCACAAGGTTTTACCAAACTTGCCCCAAGCTTGTTGGTGGTTCTATTTTACGTCATTTCTTTTTATTTACTTTCACAAGTAATTAAAACCATACCTTTAGGTATTGCTTATGCAATTTGGGCGGGTGTCGGGATCATTCTTACCGCTTTGGTGGGTTATTTCATTTTCAAACAGAGTTTGGATATTGCTGCAATTATCGGTATTGGATTAATTATTTCAGGCGTATTGGTGATTAATCTATTTTCAACTTCTGCAGGGCATTGAGCAAGGAGTGGGCAGAATATCGTGAATATCGATAAAAATGTACAGAATCCTTATCAGCGCAAGAAAGATCCTGAGCGGGTTAAAAAACGTATTATCGAAAACGCGATGCATTTGGCCTCAGAAAAGGGTGTAACTGGGGTCTCAATTCAGACAGTTGCAACTCGATCTGGCATTACAAAGGGGGGCGTGTTTCATCATTTTGCCAGCAAACAGATTCTTATTGAAGCTATGCTTGAGGCTTTAATTCAACAGCTTGACGATCAAATCAGTGAGGTGATGGCGCAGGATACCATTCAATATGGTCGATTTACTCGCGCTTATATTGAGGTTACATTAAGTTCAGCATTTGGGGTAGATACACTGTGGAGTGCTTTAAGCATGACATTGATGACAGATAAATCCTTTAGCAATAAATGGGACCTTTGGTTAACACAAAGATTATTACAACATGTAGAAACAGACCATTCGATTGAATTAAAAATTTTACGCTATGCCGCAGATGGGCTTTGGTTTATTGAAAGTCTAGCGCCAAAAAAACAAGATGATTATATGGAAGTAAAAAAAGAATTATTAACCAGAACCTATCAGCAAGATGAACGGAAAGTTCATTTTGAATAAAACATGTGTCATGCGATTAAGCTAAAAAATTATTGACAATACATCATCCCTACGAACTCACTTGTCAACCAGAACGCTACACCATTCTTGAAAACTTGCATAATATGGATAAAGTATTTCACTGCGCTATATTTTATAAAAAGTTTTGATCGATTGACTAGGCAATACTCTGATTGTCACCACGGCTCATACCAAGACTTAGGCTGAAAAAAGCCATGCTTTGTTTTGTTCATGTTGATCAAAGGGAATATCTTTGTCACCCCTGATCAGCGAATGTATGCATGGTATCAAACAAGATAGCGATTTCAGATAAATCCGACTGATAGAAAAGCAATCGAGATGTTGTTTATTATCTGGGTTCAACAAATATTCGTGATAAAACTTAATCTCCGGAGATTTTGTCTGCAATTGTAACAGAGAGGGCTTCATTGATAATGTATGGTTTCAGCGAATCTTGGAATACGTTGTTGGGTGGCCAGCAGGTTTCGCTGAGCAACGAGGCCAAACTACAGGATGCTTGCCCTTGCGGAGTTTTATTGCTGATTGCAAAACAAAATATACCGTCTCGAACGTCAAGAAATTTTTTAATAGGCTGTTGATATTGGATTGGATGATATGAATTATGCGGATTTTATTTTTATAAACATTTACTTTCTTTCGCGAGTTGGATGTTGAAAAAACCAAGTCAAATGACTTTGACTTGGTATGGAAAAGATCGAACTGTTTTAAGCTTGGTCTAAGGTCATCAAACTTGCATTTCCACCCGCAGCAGCAGTATTAATACTGATGGCCCGCTCAATGAGTAAAGGTACAAGTGGAATCTTATCATTGGCATCATGGAGATGTGTGATTCCAACAATAGCGCCTTGACGTTGTGCTATTGTGGTTTGTAAGGTTTTCAAATCTTGTGTAGAGCCTTGATGGAGTACAGCGTCAAATTCATCAGTGGATAAGTCGTTGATCATAAAAAATTGTTGCTGCAAACTCTTTGGCATCGATTGGATCATTTTTAGAGCCAACCCACTTGTCGCTAAAATGCCGACTTTGCTATTTAAAGTCATTACAGCATTGAATTGGTTCAATAAACCATTTTCTTGCGCTGCAATCACTGCGATGCGATGGCGCGCAACTATATGATATTGATTTGATTCTCCCGTGGGACCTGGCAGTGAGTATAAAGCCAGTGGTGAAGTATATGCGTGCAGATTAATTTGAGGATATTTTTGTTTTGCCCAAAGTTGGAATTGCTTTTGCACTTCGGAAGATGCCAAATTCAATTGCTCAGAAATATTTTTGACTGTGCCAAAGGCAACTGGCGCTAGCTCTGCTTGTTGCATCAGTTTATATAAGTAAACAGGACCACCTGCTTTGGGACCTGTACCTGAAAGTCCTTCTCCACCAAAAGGTTGAACCCCTACAACTGCACCCACAATGTTTCGGTTGATATATAAATTCCCCACTTCAGCATGTTCAATGGTAGTTTGAATCGTTTCATCAATACGCGTATGCAAACCCATGGTCAAGCCATAACCTTTGCCATTAATTTGAGCTAAAAGTTGTTTTAACTCTCCGTATTTATAGGTAATCACATGCAATACGGGACCAAAAACTTCGCGTTTCAAGTCATCAAGGTTTGGTAACTCAATCAGTGTTGGAACAATAAAAGTACCCAGATTTAAGTCTGAACTTGGTATGTCATAAGCCAATTGATGTACTTTATGACCTTTACTACGCATCATTTCAATATGCTTGGCAATATTTTGCTGTGCTTCAAGATCGATTACAGGTCCAATATCCGTCTTGAGTAAAATCGGTTGTCCGATATTTAATTGCTGCATGGCACCCTTCAACATTTTGATTAAAGTGGCTGCATTGTCTTCCTGTACACACAACACCCGCAGGGCAGAACAACGTTGACCAGCACTGTCAAAAGCTGAGTTAACTGCATCAATCACCACCTGTTCAGTCAGTGCAGATGAATCCACGATCATGGCATTTTGCCCGCCTGTTTCAGCGATCAATGGAATGGGTTGACCGGAGGGACTCAGACGTTGAGCAACTGTTTTTTGCAAAATTTTAGCAACTTCTGTAGAACCTGTGAACATAATGCCTTGAATGCGTTCATCTTGACTGAGTTTTGCACCGACTGTTTCTCCACGTCCAGGAAGTAATTGCACGACAGAACGTGGAATACCCGCCTCCCAAAAGATTTGAATTGCCTGTGCTGCGATCAAAGGGGTTTGTTCTGCGGGTTTGGCAATCACGGTATTACCTGCAACCAAGGCTGCTGAGATTTGTCCAGTAAAAATTGCGAGAGGAAAATTCCACGGACTGATACATAAAATTGTTCCAAGAGGCGCAAAATCCCCATTTGTACTTTGCATTTGTGCAGCATAATAACGGAGGAAATCAACAGCTTCACGTACTTCAGCGATGGCATTGCTGTAGGTTTTGCCACTTTCACGACAGAGTAACACCATAAGCTCTTGAAGACGTGCCTCCATCAGATCAGCAGCTTTCAGGAGTAAACTGGCACGAAAATCCTTTGAGGTATTTTTCCATGCGTCAAATGCTCGATGTGCATTGTCCAAAGCCAAATCTACATGTGCAGATTCAGCTTCAATGACATGACCAACAATATCCGTATGATCTGATGGATTAAGAATTTTTTGTGAATGAGCTGCATCAAAATTCGATATATCAATTTCGTCCACTAAACTATAACTGTTCCATTGATGCTCTAGAAAATGTTGAACTGTTTGATTTAAAGCTTTTAATTGGCTGTCATCGGCAAGATCAAAACCTTGAGAGTTTAGACGAATTCCCTGATATAGCTGAGGTGGTAGCGGTATTGCAGGATGTTTCAAACCGATATGCTGCTCTTTTTGCGCAGTTGCAATAATTTCCTGAGCTGGGTTTTCAATCAAATCGTCTATCGGGATATTTTTATCTGCAATACGATTGACAAAAGAAGTGTTGGCACCATTTTCCAAAAGACGACGTACAAGATAAGCCAGCAAGGTTTCATGATTGCCGACAGGTGCATAAATACGACAAGGAATGCCCAATTTTTTTGCCGAAATATCTCCTACCACTTGTTCGTATAAAGGCTCACCCATGCCATGTAAGCATTGGAATTCATATTGCCCCAAATAATATTTTTGTGGATCTGCCAGTTGATAAATTGTGGCAAGCGTTTGAGCATTATGTGTAGCAAATTGAGGGTAGACTTGCTCTGGTGCTGCAAGTAGTTTTTTTGCACAGGCAATATAAGATAAATCGGTATGAACTTTACGGGTAAAGACAGGATAGTCTGAAAAGCCGTCGATTTGTGCTTTTTTAATTTCACTGTCCCAGTAAGCACCTTTAACCAAACGGATCATTAAGCGTTTATGACTTCGTTTGGCGAGGTCGATAATATAATCTACGACAAAGAAACAACGTTTCTGATAGGCTTGTATGACAAAGCCGATGCCTTTCCAATCAGCAAGTTGTGGCTCAAAACATAAGCGTTCCAGCAACTCCAACGAAAGTTCTAAACGATCAGCTTCTTCAGCATCAATATTTAGACCGATATCATAGCTTTTTGCCAATAAGGCTAAATTTAAAATACGTGGATAAAGTTCGTGATGAACACGTTCTGTTTGTGAGCGTTGATAACGTGGATGGAGGGCAGAAAGCTTGATGGAAATCCCTGGACCAGTATAAACGTCTTTGCCATCGGATGCTTTGCCAATCGCATGAATTGCTTGAGTATAATCATCAAAATAGCGATCTGCATCATGTTCAGTGAGTGCGGCTTCACCCAGCATATCGTAGGAATAACGAAAACCTTTATGTTCAAGTGTTTGGGCATTGTCCAATGCTTCTTCAATGGTTTCTCCAGTTACAAACTGTTCCCCCATCATACGCATGGCAACATCAACAGCCTTACGGATGATACCTTTACCTGTACGTGCCAGGAGTGAAGTGAGCACACCTGAAAGACTAGACTGTTTCGGTGTTTCCATTAATTTACCTGTCAGCATTAATCCCCATGCTGCGGCATTGACAAACATCAGGTTACTTTGACCTAAGTGATCTTTCCAGTTGCCTTGATTGATTTTATCGCGAATCAGCAAATCACGCGTGGCACTGTCTGGAATACGCAGCAATGCCTCTGCCAGACACATCAAGGCGATTCCTTCTTGTGAAGATAATGAGAACTCTTGAAGCAAGCCTTGCACAATACCCGCTTTGCCTGATGAACTTTTACGATCTCTTAAGCTATGCGCCAAATTAAATGCGGTGTCATAAATCTTTTGACTCATTTCTTCAGACAGTTGACTGTGTTCAATTAGATTTTCGACACATTCTGGTTCAGCTCGACGCCATGCTGAGTTAATTGCCTCTTCAAAACTAGTTTTTTCTTTGAATTCAGTGATGTAATCTAAACAAGGTGCAAGTTTAGGGTCTAAAATTTGGGGTGAATTCATATTCATTGTCAACATCCTGTGACTCGCAAATATTTTTGTTGAGCTGTGTGGTTTATATAATTTATGATTACAGAATATTTGGTGAATAACTCACTATAATTTTAAGAATATTTAGAGAATTATTCTATGGAAAGTGCTTATTTAACTCTGGATCGTATAGATATTCGGATTTTAGAAATTTTGCAGAAAGATGGAAAAATTTCCAATATTAAACTTGCAGAAGAAGTGAACTTGTCTCCAACAGCAGCTTTAGCGCGTGTACAGAAACTCTCTGCAGAAGGGTATATTCTTGGCTATGAGGCTAAACTTAACCCCAAGATGCTGGGGGCAAATTTTGTGGTATTTGTTGAAATTTTATTAGATAAAACGACGCCCAATGTCTTGGATGCATTTTCAGAGGCTGTACTTCAATATCCAGAAATCATGGCTTGTCATATGATTAGTGGAGGCTTTGATTTTTTAGTGAAAATTCGCTGTGCCAATATGGAAGCGTTTCGCCATATTTCTGGACAAGTATTGTGGCAACTGCCTGGCGTAAAGGAAACACGGAGCTATCCAGTCATGGAAGTAATAAAAGACAGTTCACAATTACATCTTAATTTTAAATCCAGAGCAAAAGCTAAAAAATCATAAAGGGGCATCAGCCCCTTTATGATTGCATATTCGACGATTATAAATTTTTCATTTCGCGTGTATATATTTGTTCAGCATGATCAAAACGTTCAATGACTTCTTTTTCAGGTGCTTTACCCAATAGGCTCACTACAACAATACCGATAAATGAGAAGATAAAACCTGGAATAATTTCATAGAGACCAGTCGCAGCCATGGTATTTTTCCAAACAATAACAGTTACAGCACCGACAATAATCCCGACTAAAGCGCCGTTCAAGGTCATACGCTTCCAGAATACTGAAAGTAAAATCAAGGGTCCAAATGCTGCACCGAAACCTGCCCAGGCGTAAGCAACTAAGCCGAGTACTTTACTTTCAGGATTGAAGGCTAAAATAATGGCCAATACTGAAATTGCAAGTACCATCAAACGGCCAACCCAAACCAATTCAGTCTGTGACGCTTTTTTACGGATAAATGACTTATATAAATCTTCAGTTAATGTACTTGAACATACCAAAAGTTGGCAGCTTAGGGTACTCATAACAGCAGCTAGGATTGCTGCCAAAATAACACCTGCAACCCAGGGATTGAATAATATTTTGGTGAGTTCCATAAATACCGTTTCAGGATTTTTTGCTACAATTGCTGCTGCGGGTATATCTGAATGTGCTTGAAAATAAGCTATACCGACATAACCTACAGCAACAGCACCTGCTAAACAAAGAATCATCCAAGCCATACCGATACGGCGTGCATTCGGAATAGATTTGACGGAATCAGCTGCCATAAAACGGACGAGAATATGGGGTTGACCAAAATAGCCTAAGCCCCATGCCATTGACGATATGATGGCAATAAAACTCACCCCTTGAAACATATTTGTTGCATGTGGGCGGGCAGTTTCAATGAGTTGGGTGACGTGTTGCATATCTCCCACTGCTAAAAAAGTCATGATTGGTGCCAGCAATAACGCAAAAATCATTAAACCTGCTTGGAATGTATCTGTCCAAGAGATTGCAAGGAAACCACCAATACAAACATAACTGATGGTTGCAATCGCACTGACCCAAAGTGCAGTGGTATAGTTCATTGCAAAAATACTTTCGAACAAACGTGCGCCTGCGACCATACCTGATGCGCAATAAATACCGAAGAAAATCAAAATGACCAATGCTGAAATAATACGTAGGACTTTTTTCTTATCGCCAAAACGACTGGTAAAATAATCGGGCAATGTCAGGGCATTATTCTGTACTTCAGTGTGAACACGTAAACGGCCTGCGACCAAATACCAGTTTAACCATGCACCGATAATTAAGCCGATCGCAATCCATGACTCTGATAAACCCGTGAGATAGATTGCGCCTGGCAGACCCATGAGCAACCAACCACTCATATCTGATGCACCTGCCGACAGCGCGGTGACAAAACTACCTAAACTTCGACCACCCAGAATATAGTCTGAAAAATCAGTGGTCTTTCTGTAGGCATATAAGCCGATACAGACCATTGCAATAATATAGAAAATAAAGGTCACAACTGTGGGGTTGATTGAGTCCATATCTAATTCATTCCTTGTGGAGTAGATCTCCAAGTTTTATTTTTTTCACATGAGTTTCACGAGCGGATTCTTTCACATAAATAAAAAATATCGCTGTAATTTTTATAAGGTGATTATGCAAGCTTTTTGTATCCAATTGTACATTTAGATACAAAAGTGGAAATCAGTAATTATAAAGTAAATTTAAATAAAACTCAGCGCAATTTCAGATTGAAAAAATATCAATGACCGTGGTTACATAAAGTTACATGAGCAATAATGTCTTTATACTATTTAAAAATTCCAGAGAGAAATGACATATTTTGCTACTACTAAACTTTTATAGAGCGAATATTATGGTAAATGCATAATTCGAATGCATAAATAACGAGAATATCCCATGGAAACAGTCCAACTTGCTGCAGAAATTACAAGAATAGAAAAAGATTTATTGGGAAGCAAAGAAGTACCTATAAATAGTTACTATGGCATCCATACTGTCAGAGCTCTAGAAAATTTTAATATTTCTAAACATACCATAGGTGAACAAAGCTTTTTTATACGTGCATTAGCTCAAGTTAAAAAAGCTTCAGCACAGACCAACTTTCAATTTAATAAAATATCTGAAGAGATGAGTCTAGCCATTCAACAAGCCTGTGATAAGTTGATTGAAAATCCTCAAGACTGGAAAGACTCATTTCCATCGGATGTTTACCAAGGCGGTGCTGGTACATCCATCAACATGAATACCAATGAAGTGATTGCAAATATTGCTTTAGAGTCGCTTGGCTATGCAAAAGGCCGGTACGATATTATTCATCCCAATGATCATGTCAATAAATCACAATCCACCAATGATGTTTATCCAACGGCATTACGTCTGGCAACATATTATTCTTTAGATCTGTTATTTGAAAAAATCAACAATTTGATCAGTTCACTCATTTTAAAATCATCAGAGTTTCAATTTGTACTGAAAATGGGACGAACTCAATTGCAAGATGCTGTACCAATGACACTGGGACAAGAATTTCATGCCTTTGCTACCCTATTAAAAGAAGATGTGCGTTTAATTCAAAAAACACGAGAACTTTTATTGGAAATTAATTTAGGTGCGACTGCAATCGGGACAGGTATAAATACACCCCATGGTTATGCAGCACAAGTCAATCATAATTTAACCGCTTTAACAGGTTTAAAGTTGATTGGCGCTGAAGATTATGTTGAAGCAACCAGTGATTGTGGTGTTTTTATCATTCTTTCCAGTGCATTGAAACGTTTGGCTGTCAAACTTTCTAAAATTTGTAATGATCTACGTTTATTGAGTTCTGGACCTCGTACAGGGTTATGGGAAATACGCTTGCCCGAATTACAGGCAGGTTCATCAATCATGCCTGCAAAAGTTAATCCTGTTATTCCAGAGGTGGTCAACCAAATTGCTTTCAAAGTGATCGGCAATGATTTAACGATTACTTTTGCTGCTGATGCAGGGCAATTACAGTTGAATGTGATGGAGCCTGTGATTGCACTCTCGATGAATGAATCCATTGAGTTATTGATTCATGGGATTCAAACTTTGGATGAGAAATGTATTCAGGGCATTATTGCCAATGAAAAAACATGCTATGACGCTGTAATGCGCAGTGTGGGCATCATTACTTTACTTGATCCAATTTTAGGGCATACAAAATGTGATGAAATCGGGAAACTGTGCATCGCTGAAAATAAAACCATTCAAGAGGTTGTATTGGAACAAGGTTTGTTAACACAACAACAGCTGGATGAAATTTTCTCATTTGAAAATATGATTTCTGAAATTGCGGTACAGTCTTATGATGAAATGGGGCATACAGGTTAAACCGGCATTAAATCAACAAAATAGATCAGTTCACAATACAGCATTTCGGTGCTGTATTTTTATGCATGGTAAAAAACAAAAAATATCTTTATAATCCCAAAAACTTAAAAATCATTAACTAAAGTCAATAATTTATGAATAATAAACATTTAATCCTCGTGCTTAGTCTCGTTCTAATTTCCGGATGTGCAAAAAAAGCGGAAGAAGCTGCTGAAAGTGCATCTGCACAAGATTCACAAGTGGTTGCGCAAGATGCTGCTCAAGCCGCGGATGCTGCTGAAAAAAGTAATGAACAAGCTACTGAAAATAGTATTGACACCACACCTGTGACTGAACAAAAACCTGAAACCATTTTAAGCACAGATGTCAGTCAAGCAGAAAAAGCGCGTCGTATGGTGCGAGAAGCACAAGTTAATTTTACTGCTAAGGATGTGGTGAAAACTGCTTTAGAAATCGATAAGCTTACTTTTCAGGCAGGTGGTTTTATTGAGCAGAAAAATATCAGCTTTGATGTGTTAGATACACAAACGCAAAAAATCGGTGATGGTAAAATTCGCGTTTTTGAAAAAGTTGATCCACATGCAGAAATTATTGTACGAGTGCCAAGTGATAAGGCTGCTGTGTATGTAAATCAATTGTTGCCTTTAATGTACTTTTTAAACCAACAACAGTATTCTGCAAAACGTTTTGAGTTAAAGCTATTAGAAGAAAAAATGGCACAAACTCAGACCGTACCTAGCGATACCAAACAATCCCAATTGAATGAAATTTCTCGTTTAACACAGCTTGAAGTGCAAGACCGTGTGCGTTTCAGTACCATCAGCATCAGTATTAAACAGCCCGCTATGGTTCGTGAAAGTTTGGATGTTGATGTAGATGCAGTAGCACGTTTAAATGGCGACGGTTTCTGGAAACGTGCTTGGGAAGGTATTCAATATGGTTGGCAATTTATTTTGGACTTATTGGTTATTCTAATAACCATTTGGCCACTGTATCTATTGCTATTTATTGGTCTGGTTATTTATCGATTGACGAAACCTTTGTTGAATAAGTTATTCAATGATTCACTTTCTGCTCAACCTTCAAAAAGTGGAAAAAAAGACCAAATTAAGTCAACAGATGAACACGAATAAGGCTGTGAAGCTTTTTAAATAAATGCCAAGCCAGTGTAATTACACTGGTTTTTTAATGCGTGGTAAGTTTTTCAAAAAGTTGCTGCATACCTTCAGTTGCGTTCATTTTTAGACACTCGTATTGTGCAGGTACACGCGCATGACTGGCCTGCGGGTCAATATAATATGCTTCACAACCCTGTGGAATTTCATGAATCAACCCTGCAACAGGGTATACGCTTAATGTTGAACCAATTACAATAAATATATCAGCATCTTGAACAGTATGGATTGCCTGTTCATAAACGGGTACTGCTTCTCCAAACCAGACTACGTGTGGGCGGAGTGGATAACCTTCAGGGCATTGATGCTTTTCTACATCCAACTCCCATCCAATAATGGGATAAAATTCGTTACTGTATTGCGCATGTGGTTTTGAGCTTTTGGCCAACCTGATATTGCCATGTAAATGGATGACATTTTGGCTCCCGGCACGTTCATGAAGGTCATCTATATTTTGAGTAATGACATCTACATCAAAGTATTCTTCAAGCTTAGCAATGATCCTATGTGCAAGATTGGGCTTCGCTTCAAGTATATTCCTGCGACGTTCATTATAGAAACGCTGAACCAACTCAGGATTACGTTGCCATGCTTCTGGAGTGGCAACTTCTTGAATATTGTAATTTTCCCATAATCCTCCACGATCACGGAAGGTATCAATACCACTTTCCGCGCTCATTCCAGCACCTGAGAAAATCACCATTTTTTTCATGATATAAGCATTTGAAAATTTTTAAGATATTAACATAAATGCAGTTAATTTTTAGGGAATTCTATTTTCTGGACAGTATTTTGTTATAGACTATTCACATTAAATATTCCGATATTTGGAATACTTTTATAAAAATCAGATTGTAATATAGTAGAAATACATTAAATGGAATAGCATGGAAACACGAGATATTGTCAATGCACCTGAACTTAAAAGAACAATAGTAGAACGTAGCCAACGCCGTAAAGATGACCCTGAAATTACCCAATGGTTAGAAAAAAAATTCTTTGAATATGTGATTAAGCATTTTAATCCAGTCTTTCATGTCAACTCAGTTGCTGCTTGGAAAATCTGCCAGTTACCTCAGCCGATTCCTGCATGGTTTTTGAAAAAACTTGAACAACAGCCAGATAGTCAGATGTTGTATATTGATTCTTTGCATGAACAGATTTTAGCGCTAGAGAAACCACTCTTAGAATTTTTTAACTCTAGACTCAAAACCAATCTAAAAGGTAAATTCATGAAAATGACTTATGACCAAGTCTTAGATGCTTGGCATAAAGATCATGAAGCGATGAAAAAGCGTTTAGAAAAGGGGCAATGGGACAGTTCTGAACACGCGATTACTGAGCTATTAACAGTAGATACGGGACGTTTTATTGAAATTACAGCAACAGGAATGTTACTGCGTAAAGAGATGGCTTTTGAGTCACGTTATATGCAGCACTGTCTGGGACAGTTCGCCAACCTGACTGAACTTAAAGATGGTTATGGTGAGCATTATGTAACCCAGAAAGAATATGGTCTATTGCGTTATTTTAGCCTAAGAGATGCTTCCAATAAGCCACATGTCACGATCAGTTTAGAGTGGGATGGAGATGCGTGGTGTATTGAGCAAATTAAGGGGAAACAGAACCAAGTTCCTGTTAAAAAATATGTTGATGATGTTTTATTGTTTTTAAATCATATTCAACCCAAAAATAACCACAATTCAGATTGTTCGAATCTTGGAATTATATACCGGCCTGAACTTTTAGACTCACAGCAAATTGACGGTTCAATTGAGCAACAAAAAAATGGCTTATTGCACAGTGAACAACTGCCATATTTTTACTTTTATGAATTAACTGATCCATTGGTTGTCGAAGGAATAGTGATGCAAAATCCAGATTTAATGGAACTTTGTACACAGCAAAGTCCAGTTTTACAATGGATGATGTTGGCAACAAATAAAGAGGAATATATTCAAAATCCACAAAATACTTTGATTCAACAAGTCATGCAATTTAATCAAACAGATTTTGATCAAAGAAAACTAAATATTTCACTTAAATTTGAAAAGAAGAAAACACTTCCGCTTATTTTACATTTGATCTTACTCCCTTTTTATCTCATTTTTTTAGTATTGGGTTTACTCAGCCAGATTCCTTGGATTGGCTGGATATTTAAAATTTTAATGTTTATGTTTGCAATTCCTGCAATGCCACTTTTAAAAAGCAGGGCAAATCAAAGAAAAAAATGGGCTTTGGCAACAGGTGATTTGATTTATGTACGCAATAAAATTTCTTGTGATGACATTGATACACTCATGCTGGATGATTTTAAAAATCACGAAGCAAAATATAGAACACATTTAGACCAACTTTTGAAATTGGAACAGAATAGCCAAATCGAACGTTTGCAAAAAATTGAATTCTTTTTAAAAGAGTATTTTTATGTTGGTGACTTATATGGTTGGTATGATTTAAATCAAGAAGCCAGACCCTATTACCGTGATGTTTTGGTCTATGCCCACATCCAAAAAATTATCATGATGCGTTTGTTGCATCAGTTTGAATATGTCGGAGAAGATGAAGCTTGGCAATATATCTTGGCTTCAGCCCAAATCATTCAAGAGTGTTGTACAAGTTGGCAGGAAATGGGGCAATACTATGCGCAAGGTCGAGAAATTGACTTGATCATACGCCATTCAGACTATAACAATTATGATAAATCAGCACGTTTTGAAATCCAGCAATATCTTGAAAAAAGCTTGTGTAATTGGAAATCTTTAGACTGGAATTTGACACTCCTGCCAGAACTTACCGACTTAAAAATACAGCCCATCGCACTTGATTCAACCCGGACATCCTCCAATTACAGTAGGGAAGCTTCATCATGATTAAAGCCGAGTATGTCCATGAAACTTTAAGAAAAGAGGGACAGTATCCCCTTGGTTTATTGGAAAATAAACAATATGAAGCCTTAGAGCAATATTTTACTGAACTCTGGAATAGCCGAACTGAGAAAAGTGCATTTGAATGGGAAAGTGAGTGGTTTGCTTATCCTTATCAGATGTTTTCTGAGATGTTTTTAAACCAAGGACCCCAGGCACTTCAGCACCTTCAAGAGTGGTCGAAAACATATCCTGAAAGTTTTTTTCCTTATGTGATCAAAGTGCGCTATTGGGCATTTTGGGCTTCAGAATATCGTGGGGGATCTTGGGCAAACCAAGTCTCAGAAGATATGTGGGATTGTGCTCGTGAAGCGCAAAAGCAAATTTATGTCACTGCAATGCAGGCAATCGTTTTTTCTCCAAACGCATGGACTGTTGTGATTCACTTACTGAATGCAGCAGCAAAACTGGATGAACCAAAGTGGTTTGATAAGTGGCTATTTAAACAGAAACAACCTCAAAATTTAAAACATGTCATTCAGCCCAAATTGCAGAAAATTGCAAAGTTAAGTGGATTATCAACAGATTTAGCTTTGACATTGCCTCAGCAGATTCCAGACATGCTGAAACCTTATCTGGATTTAAAAGCTGATTTGGATTTACCGCAAAATGAAGCAGCATTTTGGTTAAAAGTTTTTCTTGATCAGTCTCAGTATGGTCTTGTTGCTGCAATTGATTATTGTTGGTATTTATTGCCGCGTTGGGGTTATAACTATCAGGCAATTATTGAGTTTATACAATCTGATTGGTGTGATCATTTTACTGAAATAGAAAAAAATGAACTTCACTTTGTAATGTGGTATGACGCTGTAGAGGACAGCTACTCAGATGATCAAACTGGGGAGATCAAAAAACATATTCAAATCGCGTTGGATTTATTAAAACGTCCTTTGAGTGAAAAAAATCGCGCTAAAATCTATCTGCGTTTGGCCTATTTTTATACCTTGTTGAATGAGTCTGATGCAAAAATTCTAGATTGTTATTTACACACGATTGGGCATGATGTATTTGATGAATATGATTTGCAACGTGCTATTTATTATTGGTTTAAATATGCAAAAGATCATGATTTTTTAGGTCATATTGCGATTTCAAACCGAAAAACATTAGCCAGTGCTGCGGTTCTCTATGGATTACTTACTCAACATGGTTGGTCTGGTGTAGAAAAAAATCCATTGGTCGCTCAGTCTTGGTTTGAGTTTGCCAAAAGTTTAGAAAAGCCGAAAGCCTTTCCTGAAGGTGAATACTGTTGCTTCTATCGTGTCTATAAAAGTTTTGATGAACTGGAAAGCTATCCAGATGTGATTGATATGCTGCATGCCGCATCAGAGCTCGGTTATGTCAATCCTAGCTTCACTTGTGGATATATTCATTCAAGAGAAGACTCAAGTTTATATGATGTAGATATAGCAAAAAAATATTCAAATAAGGCCGCTGAACAAGGGCATTATATTGCCATGTACAATATGGGGGTAAATTACCTCAATCGGGGTATTAAAGATGATGAAAGCAATCCCTTTCCGTTATTACAGCAAAGTTTAAACTATTTTGAACAGGCAAGAATTGGGCTTGAAAAATCACGCACGGAGGGGACTTATGAATATCAAGAACTTGAAGATGACATCATAGACCTATATGCGGATCGCCTATATCACTACAGTTATTATCCAGAACTTGGAGATATTATTCTTCCTCAATTGATTTCACATGGCTGGAATCGACATATTAAGGCAATGAGTGCTTTAGCAAGGCTTTATGCAGATCAAGCCAATCGTCCGCACTACTTTGACTATACGACCGCAGTAAAATGGTGTGAAGCGGCTCGCATACAAGAACCTGAAAATGATGATGTGCTGAATGCAATTGCGGTGGTTGAAACAGATTCGATGAAAAAGATTTTAAAATATCAATTCACTGTCGACAAAATCCCTGTTGAAGATATGCCGGGACGACAAGACGTATTGTTTTAATTAACAGTTTATGGTCAAAGTGTTGTATGAAATTTTTCATCAACACTTTGATTTATTTTAAATAAAGAAATATTCAAGATGCGTTTATATCATTGCAAAGTGTGGAGGACGATTATTCGAATAATTTAATGAATTTGATAAAGTAAAATGATTCATCATGACTAGGACCTGCCACCTGTCCTGCATTTTTTTCAAATTTGATCTCTGCCTGAACTTTTTTATCGATATATTGCTTTTTTAATGTTTGTCCATCTATTTCTTCATCTGGATCGAACCATTTTCCACATTTCTGATTGCAATAGGCATGGATCGTCTTGCCCTGCATATTTTTCAACATCAATGAAAGGTCATCTGCGCCACCACCATCCACCAAAAGATAGTTTTGTTTCTGGCATAGGCACTCAAGCTCATCATTAGAAAGGCGGGTATAAGCAACAGTCTTTTTATTATGTGCTCAAAATATTCTATAGTCTTATGATTTATTGGTTTTTTACAGAAAATTTAAGGTCTGTATCAACAGACCTTAAATCATTGCAGGGTATTAATGGTCGTGGTGTAAATATTTGGGTTGTTTGGGCAACTGCATGCTACAGAATAAACAAATAACTAGCATGACAATGACATAAATGAAGAATGTATTTTCATGCCCTAAATCTTTCAGTTTTAATGCAACCGCCGGAGCTGATCCGCCAAAAATAGCATTACCAACGGCATAGGCAAAACCTACACCAAGTGCACGGATATGCGGTGGAAACATTTCGGCTTTTACCAACCCACTAATCGAGGTGTAAAAACTCAGCAACATCATAAGGAAGACCAGTAGCAAAGTTACAATAACAGCTGAACCACTGAAATAAGGCATTGCAATCACCATCACTGGATAGATAAAAATACCACAGGTGATACTGAATAGCATCATGGATGAGCGTCTGCCAATGCGGTCTGCCAGCATGCCAAACAAGGGTTGAGCACACATAAAGATAAACAGTGCAATGGTCATCATGTAACCTACTGTTTTATCAGAAAATCCTAAACTGGTAATATAGGTTTTGGAATATACCGTGATGATATAAAAACATAGAGAACCCGCAGAGGTATAACCCACCACCAGTAAAAAGGTGCTCCAATTTTTAGTCAGCAACTCTTTTAAACTACCTGAGCCTTCTTTACGCCCATCATCTTCAGACAAAGTCTCTTTGAGATGGCGACGTGCAAAAAAGGACAGAATCGCAACCACACCACCAATGATAAATGGAATGCGCCATCCACCATCCATGAGCTGTTCTTTTGACATCAGTGCCAACATGATCACCCCAAGTAAACTCGCCAAGAGCTGTCCGCCCGATAGTGTCACGTACTGGAACGATGAGTAAAAACCACGTTGACCTTTTAAAGCAACCTCACTCATGTAGGTGGCTACGGTGCCATATTCACCACCTACTGAAAGCCCTTGTAATAACCTGACAGCTAACAATAAAAACGGCGCAGCCATACCGACTTGTTCATAGGTTGGAAGTGCTGCAAATAAAAATGAGCTGACTGCCATTAAACTAATGGAAATGATCATTGACTTTTTACGTCCAAAAGTATCTCCAATCCAACCAAACAGCCAACTGCCAATCGGGCGCATAAAAAAACTGGCAGCAAAAACTCCCCATACATAAATCGCTTTGGTGGAGTCATTCATATCAGGAGCAGTCAATGCGTGGGTAAAATAAGTGGCAAAAGCGGCATATATATAAAAGTCAAACCATTCTACTAAGTTACCAGATGCAGCGCCGACAATTGCCATAACACGATTACGTTTTTCATGAGGCGCATAGGTATGTGTTTCAGTCATAAAACATCCTTATTCTAGTGCTGCAATAATTTATGTTTAAAAATGAGAAAATTAGGCTTTTAACTTCCAAATTCTGTGAATGATTTTAGATTTAAATCATGAACGAAATGCGTCATTGGAACAAAAAATACACAGCTTACTACATGCCTATCTATAAATTAATGCATGAATACTGTTGTTTTTATTTGCATAATATGAGAATTTATAGATTAATAGCATGCTATAAAATAAATATACAATATTACTAACCAGACATGTTTAGTGTACTTACAAGTTTTATAATTTTTAAATTTCCTTTGTTAAAAACATATTTAAACTGATCGGATAAAATGAGAATTTTAATGGGAATGGTGAATTGAGTTTTTATTTATCAGGTTTATATAAAAATAACTATAAATTATATAATAACTCAGAGAATTGATAGGCAATCATACAATAAATTGAATTTCATAATATGTCCTGCAATTTATAAAATACTGTGAAAACTATCAATAAATCAATGATTTGGTATTCATGTGAAAAATACTTTATGGTAGACAAATCATGATATTTTATTATATGGTGATGGTGAATTTAGAAAAAATACACAATAGATCATGTTTAATAATATTAATTTTGTTTTGGAAAAAATGGGACTTTCTGCTCAAAAACGGGCTTTACATATTCAATTTAGCAATCCCAATTTGGCTGCCCATGTATTTTTGCAACATATCGATGGGACACATACCATCAATGATGGCTTGAATTTACAACTTATTTGTTTATCTACACGAAACAACATCGCCTTAAAAAGCTTTATTGGGTGTCGTGTAGCCGTTGATATGGTCAATGATCGCTCTGAGCTGCATCGTATTTCAGGAATTGTGACTAAAGCTGAGCTGGGTTCCTCGGATGGTGCGTTGACAATTTATCGCCTTTCTGTAGAAGACCCAACTGCGCTTTGGAAGTATCGAAGAAACTCGCGAGTATTTATGAATATGTCTGCTTTACAGGCAGTAGAAGTCATATTTAATGAATGGCGAGAAAGATCTCCACTGTTTGCTTCAAGTTTGACTTTGGATAAAAGTGGTCTAACCAAAGACTATGATATTCGACCATTCATTATGCAGAATAATGAACGAGATATAGATCTTATTCAAAGACTTCTAGCATCGGAAGGCGTGACGACTTTAATTGATGAGACACAGCTTAAAGTGTCTTATTTTAATGAACAAATCCAACCTCAAAAGCTTCGTTTAATTGATGACAATACTCAATATAAAAGTTTAGAACGTCGCATTATCCGTTTTCATCGAAGTTCGGCTGTCGAACAGCAAGACACCATCACAGCATTGACAGGTTTACGTTCACTTCAACCGACGTCTGTACATATTCAACGATGGCAAGCTGATATATTAGACATAGAAGAAGGCGCAGGCAATGTTTTAAGTAAGCATCAGCAGAGTGAAAACTATGACAATGCCAGTTTAGGTTTAGAACAGGTATGGCAGTTTAGCCCTGCATGGGTCCAAGACCTAAATGGAGAAGATGGTGTAACCCCATCAGGCAACATTCAAGTAGAACGTTTTAACCAAAACCTCAGCGATTACTATGACGCTCAAGCCAAACAATTTACAGCTGTTTCGACAGTAAGAGATGCACAGGTCGGCTATTACTTCGAACTTCACCAACATCCCACACTGGATCAAAAAGATATTGCTGATCGGCAGTTCTTGATCATCTCCAAGACCTTCTATAACCAAAATAATTTACCGAAAGATTTGTCTCATCAAGTTGAAATGTTATTGAAACAAAGCCAATGGCGACTCACGCATATCACCACAAACAACAGCGAACAACGCCATGCGAATCAACTCATCCTACAACGACGCAATATAGCCGTTGTCCCTGAATACAATCCGCTGAAACATCGACCCACTACATATCCAATGCGAGCGAGAGTAGTCGGACCGAGTGGGGAGGAAATATATGTCAATGAACGAGGTCAGATCAAGGTAAATTTCTTGTTTACCCGTCACGAAGACCACCAACATGATGGTGGCGCAGGCGCGAACAATAATGATACTGACTCGGCTTGGGTGGATGTACTGACGCCATGGGCAGGAGAAGGCTATGGAGTACGATTCTTACCGAGGATCGGAGAGATCGTCATGATCTCGTTCAGTGATGGTGACATTGATAGACCATTTGTAGTGGGACGAATTCATGAAGGGTATCGCTATCCGACCAAGTTTGATGACCAAGGCAAGTTGCCAGATACCAAAAAATTAGCAGGGATTAAAACTAAGGAATATCAGGGTGGTGGATATAACCAACTGCGTTTTGACGATACCACCAACCAGATCAGTACTCAGTTACACAGCAGTCATGCGACAAGCCAATTGAATCTAGGGAATTTAAGCCATCCAAAAGAAACCGAGACCAGCGAAGGGAGAGGTGAAGGCTTTGAGTTAAGAACGGATCAATGGGGTGCAGTACGTGCCGGGAGAGGCTTATTACTGTCGACCTATCAACAAGAACATGCCAAAGGCGATCATCTTGACGCAGCGCCTGCCAAGAAACAACTTGAAGGCAGTCAAATCAAAAGTAAAGCACTCAGTGATATCGCCAAGAACCAAAAAACCGATGAGATAGAATCAGTTGATCAACTTAAAGTATTTGCTCAACAGCTCCAACAACAAATTGCCAAATTTAATCAGGCTGTGCTTTTACTCAGTTCCCAGGATGGGATTGCTTTAAGCACGCCTGACAATATCCATTTATCTGCGGATGCCCAAATCAATCAAATTGCTGGTGACAGCATTAACTTTAGTGCGCAAAAGAACTGGATTGTGCATGCAAAAAATAAAATAAGTTTATTTTCTGTGATGAATGGCATCAACCTTATTGCAGCACAGGGAAAATTTAATATTCACGCGCAGGCAAATGCTTTAGAACTATTTGCCAAACTGGGGATCACGATATCTTCGACAGAAGACCGTGTTGAAATCAATAGTTCGAAAGAAGTTCAGATTACAGGCAAATCTTCAAGGATTACCTTGAACGGTTCTGGCATTTTATGCGAAACAGATCGAATGTTTGAAGTAAAGTCTGGACAACAAAAGTTTCAGAGCGGGACTAAAGTTAAAACCGAAATTCCATTACTTCCAATTATGAATAATATTAAATCTTTTACGAATAAATGGGATTTTTATAACTTATTTTATGAAAATAATTTTTCAGAAGTTAAATATAAGTTAATCAATACCAAAAATAGCACCTACATTTCAGGAACTTTAGATGCACATGGTCGAACTCAACATGTAAATACAGATGAAAATCAAGACTATGAAATTCTTATAGGTACAGATGAGGCATGGACTGTATCTATTGATGATGGCAATGAAAATGATGATTTTGAGTATCACTGTAACTGTGATTCACATGAGCAAGAGATATAATTATGGATTGTTTAGCAAATATTCGGTTTTTAGATGCCTTAGATCAACCTATTAATGGTTTAGTTCATCAACTTTGGGTGGGCACATTGCTTATATCAGACTTTGTCACTACTACAAACGGTGAATCAGTGTGGATCAAACGTCCAATAGGTACAATCATAGATATTCGAGTAAGAAATATAACTTCAGGAAAATATGAGTCAAAAGTAAAAATACAGTTAATTGGAGAAAAAACTACTTTTATTATACGTAGCCCAAAAGTACTGTTGAAAGGTTTAAATCTTTCTGCAAAAGATGTCGCTACTGGGGCGTATATAAGATCAACATATGTCGTTGCAGAGGGGGATTATTTATCTCGAATAGCAGTGGATAATAATACCACAACAGCTGAATTAATCAGGATGAACAGTCTAAAAAGTGATACTGATATTCATCCCGGGCAAGTATTAAAGCTTCCCGTTAAACAAACAAATCTAACGTTTTCTCCAGAAAATAAACCAAAACCACAAGAAGCAAAGCCAAGTCAGCAAGAAAAAACGAAGATTATTGTTGTTCAGCAAACTGATACTTTAGCTTTGATCGCCAAACTCACAGGAAATACAGTTGATGAAATTAAAAGACTAAGTGGTCTAAGTCGTGATCAATTGAGTCCTAATCAAAAGTTAAGAGTTTATGACCGTCAAGTAAAATCAGCTACAATGAAGAAAACAGAGGAGAAAAAGCCTGTAACTCCAAAAGTAAAACAAGACGCGTCAAAAAATAAGGAGTCAACGCCTGTGGCGACAGTGGAGTCGCCTGAGTCCGTTAATGCAAATGGTTTGTTGCCTGAAGCATGTGGTGGAGAAAAGCATTACAAAAGGGCATTAGCTCGAATTGCTGAACTTCATCCAGTATATCAGCCATATGTAGTGAAATTAATCAATACAGGCTATCAACAATTAGCTATATGTTGGACAATCACAGATGGATATAGAAGCCCGTCTGCACAAGATGCGCTACCAAGTGCAAATACAAATGCAAAAGCTTTACAAAGCTATCATCAATATGGCTTAGCTATAGATATTTGGTCGGTAAGAGATGGCGAAATAGTTGCATATAATAAAAAAATTGGAAGTAACGCTGAAAAGATTTCAAGCATTGATCATAACGCTTTAGGACCTATTGGAGAATCTTTAGGTTTAGTCTGGGGTGGTCGATGGAAAAGTAAAATAGATCGTCCGCATTTTCAATTAATTCCAAATGGGAAAACATGGAGAGTTTTGAAACCTCAACTTTTAAAAATTGGCGTAAAAAACTATAAGGAACTAACTTTTTAGGTATCATTATGAAAAAAAAATACATGTTTTCTATTTGTTTGCTGGCAATTTTAGCAGGTTCTAATAGTACAAATCTATTTTCGAAAAATTTAACAGGACAGGATTTAAAGTATAAATATAAAAACATTGAGAGTTTTATTTATAGTTTTGAGAACGAAGAATTAGATGGAGCAATAACAGAAACATATGTAAATGTTTATAAAATTAATAATAAAAAATGTGTAATTTTAGGTAGAACTTATGGGGATTCAGGTTATGGAGGGAGTGAAGATTTAATTTTATTTAAAAACAAGGAATTGCTATCAGCTACTTTGAGACCATTTATAATATCAAATATTAAAGATAATAATGTAAAGACTAATGACCCGAAGCGAGTTAATTATGAAGAACCTTTTCCAAATAAAGACGTTAAATCTATACTTGAGAAAAAATTTCAAGGATATTTAAAGAAAATGGATGAAGTTACTTTAAGAAAGTGTTCTAATTAATTAAAAATTTTTCCGTTGACATATTCCCATTTTGGAAGATGTTAAATTACAATTAGAATTACATCCTAATGGTAAAACATGGCGTGATTTAAAACCGCAACTTTTACAACTTGGTGTAAGCAATTATAAAAAACTAAAATTTTAAAATTAGGAATACATATGAGGATTTTTTTTATACTAATATCTATAACATTATTATCTACTGGTTGTCTTGTTAAAAATAATTTTCTCCATAAATATGTAAGTAGTGAAATTGATAGTAGATTTAAAAAATTACAGGAATTTACTATGGAATATGAATTGGAAAATGGCGGCCCTGTCTTTGATAGTGATGTAAGTATCTATAAAATAAATAAAAAACAATGTGTTCTTGTTTCAAAAATTGATGGTGATTCTGGAGTATATGGTACAGAAACCATTTTATATTTTTATAACTCAGAAGTTTTATATGGATACTATGTGAATTACAACTATAGATTTTTAAATGGTGAGGGTTCTATTAAGTTAAATGAGGTAAATTATGAAAACCCTGAAATTGGAAACTCACTGATTGAGTTGGAAAAAGAATTTAGTAAGTATATAAATGATATTGGTAAAAATACTTTAAGTGAGTGTTCTAATTAATATAATTCTTTTATAAATAATTTTTACTCAACTCTAAATCATTAATACCTATTAATTAAGTCTTAAGCTAAGTGGTTTTTTATCTATTTTATTATGATTCTAAGAATTTGCATAGTCATAGTGTTTTTTATAACTACAAATGTCAAAGCAAAAGAGAATTTACTTACTGGTGAAGAAATTAGTAAAAGTAATATATTTTAGTGGAGGGTGTTTGATGAGATTTTTAATTGCAACTATTTTTATATTTAGCGTTTGTAATGTACAAGCAAAAACTGATATTAAATATACTGGTTACGAGATTGGTAATAGATATAAAATGTTACAAAGTTTTATTGCTGACTATGAGATTGAAAATGGAGGTCCTATATTAGATAATAAAGTAACTATTTATAAAGTTAACAAGAATCAATGTGTGATTGTTTCAAGGATTGATGGCGATTCTGGTGGGTATGGGAGTGAGGATATTTTATACTTTAATGGTTCTAAGTTTTTATCAGGATATAGTCTAAATTATAGTTACATATTCTTAAATGAGGAGGGTGTAAAAAAATCAGATAAGCCAAATTATATGGAATTTATTGATGATAATGATAATTTGAAAATTTTAAAAAATGATTTTATTAAATATTTTAGATTATTTAATAAAGTTACTTTAAATAAGTGTTAAATTATTATATTGGATTTAAACTAATGTTCTGCTGTTGGAAAAATATAATAAAACCCCATTTAATCAATGAGGTTTTATAACAAGGATAAATGAGTTTTTACTTTACTGACTCGGTGTAGAGTCGTGAACTGGCGTTGGATTCTGAACTTTTGACTGCTTTGGGGTTAATAACAAATGACTGATCATTCCAATACAAATACCCCAAAAAACCGAACTAAACCCTAAAAAGTGCATTCCAGAAACCGTGGCAAGAAATGTAATTAAGGCGGCATCTCGCTGAGAATCATCTTTCATAGCAACACTCATATTGGTTGCAATTGCCCCTAACAATGCCAAACCCGCAAGTGCTGCAATCAGTTCTTTAGGTAAAATACTAAAGAGCATGACGAGGCTACCTGCAAATAAACCGCCCAGAATATAAAAAATACCATTGGCGATACCTGCAATATAGCGTTTTTCTTTACGCTCATGAGCATCTTTACCTGTGCACAGTGCGGCAGTAATTGCAGCAAGTACAATGGTGATTCCTCCTGTAAACGCAACTGCAATCGAGGTGATACTTGCGACAGTTAAAATAGGTTTGGCAGGAGTTTGATAACCACTGAGTTTTAAAATAGCCATACCAGGTAAAAATTGCCCGGTTAAGCTGACAATGGTGAGTGGAATCGCAAGGTTTAGTGTAGAAGACCATGTCCATTCAGGGTAAATCATATGTGGAATCGCAAGAGCAAAATCCATTGCAACAGGTTGGATTTGCCCTAGACTGAAACTCAGTACGACACCTGCAATCAGTACCCAGATAATGGCATAACGGGGAGAAAACCGTTTTGCCAATAAAAAACAGATCAGCATACCAAAGACAAGGTAAGGCATGTGATCCGTGGCTTTAAAAAGTCCCAGACCAAACTGAAAAAGAATGCCAGCCATCATACCGGCAGCCAGTCCTTGAGGAATCCATTTTAAAAGTTTATCAAATGACCCAGTGATACCAATTATAAAAATAATCACTGCTGATGTGATATAAGCAGCGACGACTTCATTTAAAGAAATATGTGGGAACAATGCCACAAGCAATGCTGTTCCGGGCGCAGACCATGCTGTAATAATTGGGGTTTTAAACTTGATGGATAAAATAATACCCGCAATTGCTGCGCCAATCGAACTACCCCAAATCCATGATGCCATCATGGAAGAAGAAACGTTGGCTTGTTGAGCAGCTTGAAAAAAGATAATCATGGGCCCCGCATAAGAGATCAGTACAGCTAAGAACCCAGCGACTGTTGCGGAAATAGACCAATCTTGCTTAAGTGTTTTTAACAGGGTTGCCATTGGGCAAAGCCTCCATGCGATGAATTCAATGTTCCTGTTGCATAAAATGGGCGATCAGTTTATCCCTGATCACCACCACCGACAGGAACAATCGTACCTGTCATATATGAAGATTCATCTGATGCCAAAAATAAAATGGCATTGACCTGTTCTTGGATCGTGCCATAACGTCCCATAAAAGTACGATCTATGGTTTGATCAACAACATCCTGCATCCATTGTTGTTCATTTTCAGTCAATGCTGTGCTATTGCGTGGTACTTTACGTGGTGGCGCTTCTGTTCCCCCTGTCGCCACAGCATTGACGCGTATTCCATCTTTTGCATGTTCAAAGGCGAGTCCAGTCGTTAAACCATTGACGCCACCTTTGGATGCAGAATAGGGTACACGGTGAATACCACAAGTTGCGATCGAAGAAACATTGACGATCGTGCCTTGTTGGTTTTTAATCATCTCAGGTAAAACTGCACGACAACACCATAACGTCGGGAACAATGAACGATTCACTTCTTTGATAATTTCCGCTTCAGAAAATTCCTGAAATGGTTTCATCCAGATCGCGCCACCGACATTATTGACCAAAATATCGACTCGCCCGTAGCATGTAATCGCTTTGCTGACGACGGATTCAGCACCTACAAAAGTTTCTAAATCTGCATGAATGGTGACGCCTTTACCACCAAGCTGTATGATTTCAAGCAAGACCTCGTCTACATATGCAGAACGATCTGCCATGACTACTTGCGCACCTTCGACAGCCATTTGTAAGGCAACGCCACGGCCAATACCTTGAGCGGCACCTGTAACAATCACCACTTTATTTTCAAATCTTTGTCTGTTTAACATGTTCTCAGCTCCAAAATCAGACCAAATTAATTGGCTGAGAATTTTTCAAATAAGAAATTTGCAGGTTGAATCCCTTCTTGATTTAACCATGTACGAACGGCTTCCACCATAGGTACGGGACCACAGAGATAAACATCGACATCACCTTGATTTAACCAGTCATTTTCAATATGACCCGTCACATAACCTTTACGTTCATGTGTCGATTCTGGATGGGCAACGACTGTTCGAAATTCAAACCACGGTAACTTATTTTGGAGTTCATTGAGCTTGTCTAATGCCACAAGATCAAAGTCATTGGTGACACCGAAAACCAAACGAACCGGTTGTGTTGAGCCTTTTTCTTCAAGCACCTGTAACATGGACATAAACGGCGCAATACCCGTACCGCCTGCGAGCATAAGAACAGGGCGAACAACATTTCTAAGGTAAAAACTTCCAAATGGACCTGTAAATGTCATTTTGTCACCTGCTTTAGCATTGGCACTTAAAAAATCACTCATTTTTCCATTGGGAACATTGCGAACCACAAAGCCTGTTAAACGATGTCCTGGTTTGGAACTAAACGAGTAGGAGCGTGTTTCACTGGTTCCCGGAATAGCAACATTGACATACTGTCCTGCGAGGAAATGAATATCAGGCTGTCCCTCATCCAATTGAATATCAAATGTGATGGTTGAATCAGAGAGGTTTTCTACACGTGACAGCGTACCTTGAAAGGCATGAATTTCGGTTTTACATACCTCAGATGAGGCTTGAATTTGAAAAACAGCATCTGAATTGGGTCTGCATTGGCAAGCTAAAATATAACCTTGTTCTGCTTCTTCTGCTGTTAACGCATCTTCAATATAGTTTTCTTCAGGCATATCGAATGTACCTGATTCACAAAAAGCTCGACAGGTTCCACAAGCGCCATCACGGCAGTCTAATGGAATATTAATTTTTTGACGGTAGGCTGCATCAGATAAAGTTTCACCTTGTGCAACTGAGATAAAACGAGTTACGCCATCTTCAAATTGAAGTGCAACATTATGGTTTGACATGGCTGGTGGTCCTATAAAAATCTTTAAACATTGGATCGCACTTAGCCCAACGATGTTTGAGCTAGAGCAAAGATCAGCTTATGGTGTCTGCACAATTAGAGGTGATAGATATCAATCACTTGATTGATGTAGTCATTTTTCAACACCACATATTTATTTAAAATCTGGGGTTGAGGACCTGAAAAGTCGATTTCGTAGCGTGACATTCCAAAGTAGCTATAACTGGTTTTATAGCGGAAACTTAAAGTGTTCCAATTAAAACGAACCGTGACTTTAAGCCCATCAGTCGCAACCACTTCAATATTATTGATATTGTGACTGGTACGTGTATCAGGCATCGTTGCTGAAGAACGTTCGGTTTTTATACGGAAGATGCGATCTTCCAATCCTTGGCGATCTGGATAGTAGATCAATGAAATTTCTGCTTGCGGGTCTTCTGTAAGACGATCATCATCATCCCAAGCAGGCATCCAAAAAGACGCAGTGGGTGCATAACATGCCAACCATTGATCCCATTCTTCATCATCTAAGAAGCGAGCTTCACGATAGAGAAATTGAGCAATATTTTCTAAAGACACTTGTTCAATATGTGCTGTTGCATTCATGCGATTTCTCCTTGCATGCTCGTTTCCTGTTGAGCCAATTGTTTTTCTGATTGGATGGCATGTTTCATGACCTCTAACCAGTATTGATGCTGTGCAAGGTATAAACCTTCATCTTCTGTTTTAATGCCACTGAGTTTTGGCTTTAAACCGATTTCATTGGCAGCATCGTCTGGACCTTGGATCCAATGCTTTGAACCGCGGCACATATCATTCCATTCCAGTTCAATACCCGCATAACCCGCTTGGCAGGCACGGAACTCTTCGAGGTCGTCAGGAGTCGCCATACCCGATGCATTAAAGAAATCTTCATATTGGCGGATACGGCGTGCACGTGCCTCTGGTGCTTCACCTATAGGTGCAATACAGTAAATCGTGACTTCAGTTTTATTGACTGAAATCGGGCGAAGTACACGTATTTGTGATCCGAATTGATCCATAAAATAAACATTCGGATATAGACATAAATTACGAGAGCGTTCGATCATCCACTTCGACATGGGTGCGCCGAATTTTTCAGTATATTCTGCGGCTTTTGGATAGTTCGGACGATCTTCAGGATTTGCCCATTGGGTCCATAACAGCATGTGACCATGCTCAAACCCATAAGAGCCGCCACCTTGTTTACCCCAGGCGCCTGCGCTCATGGCACGAACATTATCATTTTCCTGTTGTTTTTCTTTTCGTTGTTGGGTGGTTGCAGCGTAGTTCCAATGTACAGCCGAAACATGATAGCCATCAGCACCATTTTCAGCGGTAAGTTTCCAGTTTCCATCGTAGGTATAAGTCGATGCGCCACGTAAAACCTCTAAACCTTGATCAGACTGGTCTACAATCATGTCAATGATTTTGGTGGTTTCACCAAGGAATGAAACCAGACTAGGTACATCAGGATTTAAGCTTCCGAAAAGAAAACCTTTATAACTTTCAAAACGCGTAACTTTTTTGAGATCATGAGACCCTTCTTGGTTAAAGCAATCTGAATAACCTGCTTCGCTTGGATCTTTAACTTTGAGTAATTTACCTGAGTTATTAAATGTCCAACCGTGAAAAGGACAGGTATAAGTCGCCTTATTGCCACGTTTATGACGGCATAACTGTGCGCCACGATGGGAACATGCATTGATCATTGCATTTAATTCACCATTGCGATTACGTGCAATGATGATCGGCTGGCGACCAATATGCGTGGTGTAATAATCATTATTGTTGGGGATTTGACTTTCATGTGCCAAATACACCCAATTACCTTCAAAAATATATTTCATTTCAAGATCAAATAGACTTTGATCTGTAAATACTGAGCGATGAAGTTTAAATTCACCTGTTTCAAAGTTATCGACCAAAAGTTCATCAATACGATCAAGATGGCTGGTGTTTATCACTGGAATACGTGGCATGTTGTTTCTCCGGATTTCCAAATAAGATTGCGGAACCGAAATATCGAAATGAATTTTTTTCGGTTCAATGCGTATGTTTAAGCGTGAGCACGTCGACGATCGACTTCTGTCGATGGGGTTTGAACTTGTGTCTGGATCAGTTGAATATTGAATTCAATCTTTTTAAAGGCTTTGTTCAAACCATAACGGGCAATTTCAACTTCATCGGTGACGTCTATGGCAACTGCGACCAGACCTTCACGTGTAGCAAAAGCAAAGTCATCCCAAAGGTATTGATCACCTTCAATATTGAATTGGGTGGTCAGTTTTCGATAACCTGGTGCTGAAACAAAATAATGTACATGCGAAGGACGATTGCCATGACGCCCCAATTGATTTAAAAGAGCTTGAGTTGTCCCTTGAGGTGGGCATCCATAACCCACAGGCATCGTGGTTTGAGCGACATATTTTCCATTTACATCGGTCAAAATGGTGCGGCGTAAATTAAAATCAGCTTGCGATTTGTCGAAAAAGGAATATGCGCCTAGGCGATTGGCATGCCAAATCTCAACTTTGGCATTGGGGATGAGATTGCCTTGGAGATCTGTAACAGTCCCTTCAATCAACAGGGTATCAATCAGATCAACTTCAGAACCATCATCCATACGGGCAAAACCGACTGATTCTGGTGCGCCAGAAACATAAAGTGGACCTTCGATAGTACGTGGTGTTCCACCTGTAATCCCTGCTTTGACATCGGCTTCATCAGCACGCAGATCTAAAAAATGCTCAACTCCTAAACCTGCGGCCAAGAGCCCCAGTTCATTAGCTTGACCTGCATCGGTAAAATATTCCAGTCCTTTCCAGAGTTCAGTCTGGGAAATATCGAGATCATCGATGGCTTGAAAAAGATCAGCGACTAGGCGAACCACAATTTGTTGAATACGAGGATTAACATTCCCTGTTGCTGTATCGATATTCATTTGCTTGACTAAGGCATCGATTTCTTGACGATTCATACTAAGCTCCTTAAGTATGAGTGGTTTGGCATCGCATGCTGAATAAATTTGCTCGCAACTTTGCTGGCCACTTTCCATGTTCTTGGCAACAAGATTTCTAGCTTAGACTGGTTTGTAAATTCATTTGGCTAACAGAATGTCATTCTTGGGTTGGCTTTGAATCACTTAAATTTTCAGTATTGCTTTACATCTTGCTTTTGATATACCTTAAAAGAATGAATGATCGCTGTCTAAGATCAAATTTGCATTTTTTTATATCTTAAAGGTATGGAGTTTGAGATGGAACTCAGGCATTTACGCTATTTTGTTGCTGTTGTAGAAGAACAGAGTTTTACCAAAGCGGCTGAAAAGCTTTATATTGCTCAGCCCCCGTTGAGCAGACAGATTCAAAACCTTGAAAGTGAATTGGGTATCTCACTTTTTGAACGAGGAAGTCGTCCATTAAAAACTACAGAAGCGGGGCAATTTTTTTATCAACACGCCGTTAAACTTTTGTCTAATGCTGAAGAAGTAAAGTCGATGACCAAACGGATTGGTTTGATTGAAAAAACAGTCACCATGGGTTTTGTCGGCTCACTATTGTACGGTTTACTGCCCAAAATTGTTTATATGTTTCGACAACAACAACCCCATCTCAAAATTGAATTGGTTGAAATGAGTACCAAAGATCAAATTCAAGCTTTAAAAGAGGGGCGTATCGATGTTGGATTTGGGCGTTTAAGGATTTCTGATCCCGCTGTTCGACGAGTTTTATTACGAGAAGAACCCTTAATGCTGGCTGTTCATATCAGTCACCCTTTGGCTGATTCAAAAGGGACCTATTTTGCGGATATAGAAGACGAGAATTTATTCCTCTACCCAAGCCATCCGAAGCCCAACTTTTCTACACAGGTCCGTCATCTGTTCTCTGAACATGGTTTAGATCCTAAAAATTTAAAAGAGGTTCGGGAAATTCAATTAGCCTTGGGCTTGGTTGCAGCAGGTGAAGGTATGTGTGTTGTGCCTGAAAGTGCAAAAACCATTCAATTACCGAATTTAATCTATATCCCCATGTTGGACAGTTCTGCAAAAAGTCCTATCTTTATGGCAATTCGTTGTATGGATGAAAGCGAGGATATTCGATCTTTGTTTGATTGTATTTATCAGGTTTATGATTTGGAAGGTTTTCAATATGATCGTGCAAGTTTTAGCACAATATATTAGAGGCGGTAACCCATCATAAATGGTTGGCATTATGGACTAAAATTAAGGATGTAGATTTATTGCAATGAAACAAGCATGAGATCAGATACTTCATTTAAAAGTTCATAATGCAGACTGACACTTGGGTTTCTTTCTTTATATTATTTTAATTACATGCATTGTCCAAAATATTAATGCCAATGATTAAGGATATTTAATTCTTTTAATTATGATATCCATTATTGTTGCTATATTACGTGAAAAGTAATGTATTGAAAAATCAGAATAAGTCGTTTGATTTGCTTTGAAAATCTAAAAATAGCCAATTAAAAGTTAAAATAAAAAAATAAATGATCAAAAATATAAGGCTGTATTATTTTAATCATACTTTTTAATCTATTGTTTATTCAAACAAAAATATTAAACCGACTTTTTAGGTATGGATATATATTCAATCGGTTTTGGACAAAAAATAGCGCTTACTCCATTGTCTGAGAAAACTTAGATGACGTTTCTCAGCAGGAGGCTGAATATGCAATTAAATATCAATCAGATTGTGGACGAGGCAAAATTTACCCCATTTCATTGGGGGGTTTTATTATGGTGTTTATCTATCATTATTTTTGACGGTTATGATTTAGTCATTTATGGCGTAGCTTTACCGTTGCTGATGCAGGAGTGGGGGCTCACTGCTGTTCAAGCTGGAATGCTTGCCAGTACAGCACTATTTGGCATGATGTTTGGTGCAATGAGTTTCGGGACTTTATCGGACAAACTAGGTCGTAAAAAAACCATTATGATTTGTGTGGCAATTTTCAGTGGCTTTACTTTCTTGGGTGCTTTTGCAAGCACACCTGTTGAATTTGGAAGTTTACGTTTTCTAGCAGGTCTTGGAATCGGTGGTGTGATGCCAAATGTGGTGGCCCTGATGACTGAATATGCACCTAAACGTATTCGCAGTACTTTGGTTGCAGTGATGTTTAGTGGATATGCCATTGGAGGCATGGCTTCAGCATTATTAGGTGCGTGGTTGGTAGTGGATTATGGCTGGAAAATTATGTTTTACATCGCCATTATTCCTTTTTTAGCACTGCCTTTGATCTGGAAATTTTTACCTGAATCTTTGATGTATTTGACTCAACAAGAAAAAACTGACCAAGTCCGTGAAATTGTACAAAAAATAGCACCACAACAAGATTTAACAGCATCCACTCAGTTTGTGTTGAATGAAGTCACTGCTGGAGATGAAGCGCCGTTACGTGCTTTATTTCAACAAGGTCGTACTTTTAGCACCCTCATGTTTTGGGCTGCATTTTTCATGTGTCTATTGATGGTTTATGCACTGGGGAGCTGGTTACCAAAGCTGATGATTCAGGCAGGTTATTCTTTAGGTGCAAGTATGATTTTCTTATTTGCATTGAATATTGGCGGGATGGTCGGTGCGATTGGCGGAGGTGCATTGGCAGATAAATTTCACATTAAACCTGTATTAACCATCATGTTTGCTGTTGGTGCTATGGCACTCATTTTACTTGGTTTTAAAAGTCCACAGGCCGTGCTTTATACCCTGATTGCAATTGCAGGTGCAGCAACAATCGGTTCGCAAATCCTACTTTATACCTTTGTTGCTCAATTTTATCCTGCCGCTGTACGTTCAACGGGGATGGGATGGGCGTCTGGTATTGGACGTATCGGTGCAATTGTAGGTCCAGTCCTCACGGGTGCATTGCTCACGTTTGAACTTCCTCATCAAATGAATTTTCTGGTGATTGCAATTCCGGGCGTAATCGCTGCATTGGCAATCTTTCTCGTTAACCTAAAGGCTTCTGTAGAAAAAAATCCAGTGCTTTCTTCAGCCTCAACGCAACAAAATATTGTTGGAAATACAACAAACTAATCTTTTTCTCAGCCTGAATCATGGAGATTAAGGCTGGTTTAAAATAATCAATCGTAGAGAATAGGATGCTTTCTACAATGAAAAAAATGAATTACAACATTATTTTGGTTTCAATTGGCTTATCTAGTCTAGGTATGACTCATGCAAGTTCACTTTCTGAAGTTGAACAATTAAGGAGTGAAGTCAAACAGTTGCGTGAAATGATTGAGCAGCATCAGAAACAGCAAAATCAAGCTGTTCAACTGATACAAAATCAGCCACAGACCATTCAACTGCCAGTCGCAAATTCCTCAACCTCACCGTTAATAATGCGTTCTAAAGCTGGCGCTGATGTCAACCTATATGGTAATGTCCGTGCAGATTTGTTATATCAGGCAGAAGGTGGAGGTGCTGATCGACTTTATAATCAAATCAATACCGTACCATTGAAAGGCAACAACGAGAGCAGTGATGTACTAAAATCAACCCTGGCAGCAACACGCATAGGTCTAGATTTTAAAACCGCGGATCAGGATATAAATGCAAAAATAGAAGTTGATTTCTTGGGAGCAAATGATTCATTGAGGATCCGTCATGCTTATTTCAATTATGGTTCATGGTTGGTTGGTCAAACTTGGTCAAATTTCGCAGTTCCAGATTATATGCCTGAAACGATTGATGCTTTGGGGTACGTGGGCGGGGCAGTAAAGCGTGATGCACAAGTCCGTTATACGCATAAATTTAATGCGGAAACACAATGGGTCAGTGCTGTGGAAGATTCAAAAGATGCACTAACGAGTATGCGTTTGCCTGTATTTTCCACACGTTTGAATCATAGCTTTGCAGATCGTGCAGGTACCTTGAGTTTAAGGGCAATGATGAGTCAAAAGCGTACTGCGACAGATGATGAATTGGCGTGGGGTGTGGGTATCGGAACAAAATATGAACTGAGTACAAAGACCACATTAAAAGCTGATTATTATCATGTAAAAGGAGATTCTAGTTTAGTGTCATGGACCAATGCCGGATTTTCTGTGGATGCCAACAAAAAAATCATGGCATTGAATGAATTTGATTCTATCACTCTGGGTGTGACTCAGCAGTTTAATCCGCAATGGCGCTCAACCTTGGGATATGGTTATATGAAAGCGGATGAAAATCAGAAATATATTCAGTACTTGAGCGATCCAACGAAAGCCAATAAGCATTTGTGGCAGGCTTGGGCAAATGTATTTTACAGTCCGAAAAAACCATTAAGTTTTGGATTGGAATATGTCTATGGTGAGCGTCAAGCTTTTGCAGCGGGTGCAAATGGGCAAGATACAGGGGAAGATAATCGATTTAATGCAGTGGCAATGTATAATTTTTAAAGCAAGATTTTAAAAAGGGGTTTTAAAAACCTCGTTTAAAGTGAATTAAACGAGGTTTTTTTGTAAATATCGCTTAGGCAGACTGTTTTAAAAAAGAACGAATTTCTTGACTAAACTTGACTGGTTCTGTGATGAGTGGGGTATGTCCAGAACGTTTAAAAATAATATTCTTCGCATTGGCTAAGCGATTGGAAATTTGCCTTTGTCCTTCAGCTGGATAAAGTGAGGACTTTTCACCAATGAAAAAGGTGGTTGGGCAAGCCAATTGAGCAATGGCATCACGATAATCTTCATTATGATGGAGATAATTATCGATATACCAAGTTAAATAGTCCATACGACGGATTGGCAAGAGGTGTTTTTGCAGTTGCGGATGTTTTAAGGCTAAATTAAACATAAATGGACTTAATTTGTTACTGCCTTGAATCTTAATGAAGTTCAGCCAAATTTGCATCAGTTCTGTTCGAGGTTCAAGTGGCAATTCATCGACAAAACGATAGTCAGAATACTGATGTAAAAAGTCTGAAAAATCTTTGAGTAATCGCTTTATTTTAAAATATTTTTTGCCAAATAAACCAAATTCCCAAGTTTCGTCTGTTGAAATTTTAGGGGTTTGATCGATATGCAAATAGGCTTTTAATTTGCCAGCCAAATTCCCATACTGCATACCATGCATTGCAGTGGTTGCACCCATAGAATACCCCATGAGAATAAAATCATTTAAATTCAGTTGCGCAATTAAACTGTCAAGGTCACGCCAGTGATTGGATATCGCGTCAATATCCTGTGGAATATTACACGTTCTTGAGCCACCAAAACCACGCCAGTCGGGGATATAAAATTTATATTGTTTGATGTTGGGTAATAGGAAAGGGAGCCATTGCCAGCTATGCATGCCTAAACCTGACAAAACAAGCACAGGTTCGCCTTGACCAATTTCACGAACAAATAATTTTTCGCCATCAGGCATTGTATAGTGTGGCATGCATATTCCTACGGATTGTCTTTATTCTCAAAGGCTTTTAGTTGTGGAATTACTTCATTGAGCCAGTTGATCCAGCCCGTTTCCAAGTCTATTCCCAATTGTAAAATCATTTTATGGATATATAAAGTACGATCAAGTACCTCTGTGTGTCCAAAATCTTTGGAAAAGATTTGAAGATAGAGTTTTAGGTTTTCTTGATGCAATTTTAAATGACGCTCTAATTCAGGTAAAACAGTATTTCCACCAAATTGTGCTTCAGCACGTAAACGTACCATCAGCTCTTCACGCAGTTGAGCAGGTTGCCCTTGCTTGATCATCCAGTCGGCCAACTCGACACGGCCAAGTTGTTCAACCTGATAGGTTTTTTTACGACCTTGATCTGCTTGGTCTTCTAAAGTCGAAATCCAGCCTTTTTTTTGCATGCCGTTGAGTTCACGGTAAATTTGCTGATGGGTCGCATTCCAAAAGAATCCCATCGATCGGTCAAAGCGTCGAGCCAACTCAAAACCTGTGCTTGGTTTTTCAATCAGACTGGTCAATAAAACATGGGCTAATGACATTGTGTAATATGAGATCAATAAAATGAATATAAAGTCATTATGCAACATGTTGCATAAAAATCAAATCTCGATTATAAATACCCAAACTATGCAACTTGTTGCATTAAAAAATATTAGACTTTTTCATCAGATTGATAGCTAGCGAATGCACGCCAAGGAGTTTACATGTCTAATTATCCGCATCTACTTGCGCCTTTAGATTTAGGCTTTACTACATTAAAAAATAGAGTGTTGATGGGTTCTATGCACGTTGGACTGGAAGAAGTTCAAGGTGGATATGAGCGCATGGCTGCATTCTATGCAGAACGTGCTGCAGGTGGTGTAGGACTGATTGTTACAGGTGGTATTTCACCCAATGATCATGGTGTAACTTTTTTTGGCGGTTCAAAGTTAGATCATTTAGAAGAAGCAGAAAAACATAAAGTGATTACCCAAGCAGTTCATGATGCTGGGGGTAAAATTGCACTGCAAATTTTACATACTGGACGTTATTCCTATCAGCCTGAAAACGTTGCACCTTCTGCGATTCAAGCCCCAATTAATCCAACCAAGCCACATGCACTTACCTCAGCAGAAGTTCATCAAACCATTGCAGACTTTGCCAATTGTGCCAGATTGTCACAGAGTGCTGGCTATGACGGTGTAGAAATTATGGGATCAGAAGGTTATCTGATCAACGAATTTATCGCCGCCAGAACCAATCATCGTGATGATGAATGGGGTGGCAGTTATGAAAACCGTATCCGTTTTCCGATCGAGATCGTAAAGAGAACCCGCCAAGAAGTGGGTGAAAACTTTATCATTATTTATCGCTTGTCTATGTTGGATTTGGTTGAAGGTGGATCAACGCTTGAAGAAGTCATTCAGTTGGCGAAAGAAATCGAAAAAGCAGGTGCAACCATTATCAATACAGGAATCGGTTGGCATGAAGCCCGTATTCCGACCATTGCAACCAAAGTACCTCGCGCAGCGTTTACTTGGGTGACCAAAAAATTAAAAGGTTCAGTTAAAATCCCTTTAATCACATCGAACCGTATCAATACCCCAGAAATGGCAGAGCATGTGTTGGCTCAAGGGGATGCAGATATGATTTCTATGGCGCGTCCAATGCTGGCAGATTCTCATTTTGTGCAAAAAGCAGAACAAGGGCGAGCAGATGAAATCAATACCTGTATTGGATGTAATCAGGCATGCCTAGATCATATTTTCTCAATGAAAATTGCCACTTGTCTGGTCAATCCGCGTGCATGTTATGAAACCGAACTGATTTTTAAGCAATCCGATGCTGTTAAAAATATTGCCGTGATTGGTGCTGGACCTGCGGGTTTAAGCTTTGCAACCTATGCAGCAGATCGTGGACATAAAGTTACAGTTTTTGAATCGTCCAATCAGATTGGTGGTCAGTTCAACATTGCCAAAACCATTCCCGGCAAAGAAGAGTTTTACGAAACTCTACGTTACTTCAAACGTAAGATTGAATTACAGCCCAACATTAAACTGGTACTCAACCATACTGCGACCTATGAGGGGTTAAGTGCTGCAAAATTTGATGAGATTGTTGTGGCTACAGGGGTGACACCACGTCATTTAAATATTCAAGGCATTGATCATCCCAAAGTATTGTCCTATATCGAGGTTTTACGTGATCGTAAACCTGTTGGGAAGAAAGTTGCAATCATCGGCGCAGGTGGTATTGGCTTTGATACTGCTGAATATCTTTCACATGAAGGTGAAAGTGGTAGTTTAAATCCTCAGAAATTCTATGATGAATGGGGAATAGATACATCTTATGCACATGTGGGTGGTTTAAAGCAGCCAGAAGTTGAACAGTCGCCTCGTGAAATTTATTTGCTGCAACGTAAAACCAATTCTGTTGGTGCAGGTTTAGGAAAAACAACAGGATGGATTCATCGTACAGGTTTAAAACACCGTCATGTCAATATGATCCCTGGTGCGAGCTATGACAAGATTGATGATCAAGGCTTACATATTACTGTCGGTGATAAAGTTATGGTTTTAGATGTCGATCATGTAGTGATCTGTGCAGGTCAAGAGCCATTTACAGCAATGTTTGAACAACTTCAGGCAGATGGAAAGTCAGTACACTTAATTGGTGGTGCCAAAGAAGCTGGCGAATTGGATGCGAAACGTGCCATTCGCCAAGGTGCAGAATTAGCTGCAGTGATTTAATCCAACTTAAAAACTTAGTCAAAATCCTTTCTTGGTTCAGTGGTCTCTGAAAATTTTCAAGAGAGGATTAGGGGCTGTTGATCATTCGTCCATGTTTGCGACTAAGTGTTTTTTTTTTGATGATTCTAGGCACGAAATACGAAATTTAGTCATTCTAAATGATGAGAAAATCGTTTCGTAAGGTAACGAAGAAGCGACAGAAAACACACTAGTCCCCCGCTGCGCCTTGCGCTGCAAACAAAGCAGTGTTTTGTTCTTGCTCAGGGTTGTGGCTAAAATTTTCTCAGGCTACGTTATGAAACTTGAAAATAGTCTCGCTATTCTCTTCGTTTCATGCCTTACCTGCTCAGTTTTAACCTACAACGCAAGCCATTTATGAAATGTCAATAGACCCTATATTCAGGATGAAAAAATGAGTTTTACACAAACCAAATCGGCAATTCAAAAATGGCATCATATGCTTGCAAGTGGTGATATGAATATACTAAATGAATTACTTGCGGACGAAGTGGTATTTCGCTCACCTGTGGCTTATCACCCTTATGAAGGAAAGCAAGTTGTTTATTTTATTCTAAGCAATGTCATCCAGATTTTTGAGAATTTTACTTATCATCGAGAGTTTTATACAGACGATGAACAAAGTGTCGTTTTGGAGTTTTCAGCCAATGTTGGTGAGAAAAGGTTAAAAGGGATTGATATGATTCGTTTTAATGAGGATGGGAAAATTATAGATTTTGAAGTGATGATTCGACCAAAAAGTGGATTGGAGGCTTTGGCTGCTCAAATGGGGCAACGTATGGCTGCATTTATCCCGCAAGCGTAATAGTATAAATAAATCGAGGGGGCTTGACTCCCTTATTTTCAATGTGATTGTCATCAATAAAAGTTGAGGTGGAAAATGTCTGTACTGCATAAGTTTACTGAGATTACCCAAGGTTTGTTGGATCAAGTGACAGGTGCTGAACAGCCAAAGCTGTATTTTAACCAGCATGGAAAAATGTCTGAAATCTTAGAGAAGCTACCTCAATTACAAGATAAGTATCGTCCAACACCGTGGCTAACCAATACGCATGCGCATCTTTTATATTTTGATTTAATCAAAAAGAAGACTGTTAAGCTGCAATATGATCGAATTGATCAAATCACCATGCAAGATGGTGGTATAACTGCCATTGCATGGTATGGTTATGATTTGCCTAAAGATACGCCAACTATCGTCATCATGCATACCATTACTGGAACGCCAGAGAGCATGCGTGAATTGGTTAAAGATTTACATGAGTATACAGGTTGGCGAATTGCACTCTGTTTACGCCGTGGGCATGCAGGTTTACCTATGCCTGTGCCTTTAATGTCAATTTTTGGTTCAACATCTGATTTAAAAGAGCAATTGGCGTATATACAGGATTTATTTCCACTGAGTGATTTGTATGCAGTGGGTTCATCAGCGGGTACAGGATTATTGGTACGTTATCTGGGTGAGCAAGGTCTAGACACACCTTTTAAAGCAGCATTTGCAATGTGTCCGGGATACGATACTGAAATTGGGTTTGAAAATGTACATCCTTTTTATACCAAGGTGATGACCAAAAAACTGTTTAAAGCATTTATCACGCCTTATACACAAACATGGACACCAGTACATTCAGTACAAAATGTATTGAAAACAAAAACCTTACAAGAGTTTCAGAGTGAATATTTTGAAATGGCGGGTTTTTCAGATTATGACAGTTATTCAAAAGCCACCAATCCGATCTATGTTTTTGAAAATGTCAAAATTCCATTGATGATTTTGAATGCAGAAGATGATCCTGTGTGTTCAATTAAAAACTTGGAACCCTATAAAGAAACCATTCAGAATATGGAGAATGTGGTAGTGGTGACAACCAAAAAGGGCAGTCATTGCGGTTTCTATGAGGGCTTGAATACCAAATCTTGGGCTTCACGTTTAATGGCAGACTTTTTAAAACAGTATTCAGTATAGTCAATCTGTTGAAAAAACCATACTGTAAAATATCTTTTCTCTTAATCACTAAAATGAATGCGATCAATATATTGTTTGATGATGTAAAGCTTGCAATGCCATGCTTTACATCTAAAGTTTAAATCGTTTTGTGCAGGCGATGACTCACTTTTCAGAGATGAAAAGTGACAAGAGTCTTTCGTTTAACAGGGTTCTTGCACTGCAAACAAAGCAGTGCTTTGTTTATGCTCATATACCCCCGCTCAACATGGCGACATCTATGTCAACTCACGATAGCACCATATATGATTCAAAAGGATAAAATAAATGAATCATCAAAATCTCATAAAAGCATAAGGTTCATTGGATATCAATGATATATCAAAATTGCTTGTATGAATAATTAGGTGGTTTTACCATATCTTAATATTATATTTGCTATGAAAATTATAAGTATCAAAAAACCAGTCATGAATGACTGGTTTTTTCGGGTTAAAACATTATTTCTGTGCAGAAAAGTGGTGTTTTAGTTTTTCAGTGCAGGTGTAGCCGCAGCAATTGCAGCTGCAACTGCATCATCTTCAGATTGTGCAGTGCCAGCACTTGCTTTTGGTGCAGTCTGAGTCTTTGGTGCTGTTTGAACGGTTTCATTTTTTACTGCTTCTGCTTTTGCTGGTTTAGCTTCTGTTGCAGCAGGTTTATTTTCAGTTGCCTGTGTTGTTGCAAGCGCTTCATGTGTTGGTTCACGGCGAATTTCTGTAGTTGTATTCGCTGTTTCAGTGCGTTCAACTTCAACATGTGCAGGAATTTCGGCTTGTTGAGTATTTTGTTCAGCACTTGGCAAGCTTTCGAACTGAGCTGGTTCAGATGTTGCTGTTTGAGCAGTTTCAACTTTCTCTTGCTCAGTCTCTTTCGGCTCTTCTTTTTTTACACAAGCAGATACAAGTAGTGCTGTCGCAATTGCGCCACAAATTAAAAATTTCTTATTCATAATTACTCAAAACAAAACAGATTAGAGAGATGTTACCTAGTATAACAGTAAAATGATATTTAAAAATCATCTTCTCAAGTGCTAATTTTTTATTGGAAATGCTGATAGAATAGCCAATTGTTTATTGTTCTATGAATTGATGTGAATTGACTTTGCTTTCTTGGTACAAGGTAAAGTAAAATCGCACAACATTGTAGGCCAATTTAGGCTCCATTGTACGAGAAACTTGATGACCCATTTTATATTCGTAACTGGTGGTGTTGTATCATCACTAGGTAAAGGTATTTCAGCTGCTTCAGTTGCTGCACTTTTAGAAGCCCGTGGTTTAAAAGTAACCATGGTCAAAATGGATCCATACATTAATGTCGATCCTGGGACGATGAGCCCATTCCAGCACGGTGAAGTATTTGTCACAGAAGATGGTGCTGAAACTGATTTAGATTTGGGTTATTACGAACGTTTCTTACGTCGTGCCAAAATGACCAAATTGAATAACTTTACTTCTGGTCGTGTATATCAAGATGTTTTAAATAAAGAACGTCGTGGTGATTATCTTGGTGGTACAGTCCAAGTTATTCCTCATATTACGGATAATATTAAAGAACGTGTACTTCGTGCAGGCGAAGGTTATGACGTTGCTATCGTTGAAATCGGTGGTACGGTTGGTGATATTGAATCTCTCCCATTCATGGAATCTGTACGTCAGTTAATGGTTGAACTTGGTCATAAGCGTACCATGTTGATGCATTTGACTTTATTACCTTATATCAAGTCCGCTGCTGAACTTAAAACCAAACCAACTCAACACTCAGTTAAAGAGTTATTGTCAATTGGTATCCAACCTGACATTTTGATTTGCCGTACTGAGCATGATGTTGATGCGGATACTACGCGTAAAATTGCACTGTTTACCAACGTTGAAGCGCGCGCGGTTGTGGTATGTAAAGATGCACGTTCGATTTATCAAATCCCACGTACATTCTATGAGCAAAATGTTGATGATTTAATCTGTGAACGTTTTGGTTATATCAATTTGCCAGAAGCAGATCTTTCTGATTGGGATCACGTTGTAGAAGCTTTGCTTAATCCTGAATATACCATCCGTGTTGCCATGGTGGGTAAATATGTTGAATTGCCAGATGCTTATAAATCTGTCAATGAGGCACTTTTACATGCAGGTATTCAAAATCGCGTTAAAGTTCAGATTGATTATATCAATGCAGAAGAACTGGAAAGCCAGAACCCTGCTGAAATCTTAAAAGATGCCGATGCAATCTTGGTGCCTGGTGGTTTTGGTGAGCGTGGTACTGAAGGCAAAATGCAAGCTATTCAATATGCACGTGAAAACAAAGTACCATTCTTGGGTATTTGTTTAGGTATGCAATTGGCTGTGATTGAATTTGCACGCCATGTGGCAGGTATGCCAGAAGCGACATCTACAGAATTTAATCGTTCAACAAAATTCCCATTGATTGGTTTAATTACGGAATGGTTGGATGAGCGAGGTGAAATTCAGCATCGTAGCACTGAGTCAAATCTTGGTGGAACCATGCGTTTGGGTGCGCAGACATCAGAGTTAGTGGAAGGTACGAAAACTCGTGAAGTTTATGCAAAAGCAGAAATTACCGAGCGCCATCGCCACCGTTATGAAATGAATGATCGTTTTATTCCTGCCATTGAACAAGCGGGCATGAAAATTTCAGGTTATTCAACTGCGCAGCATCTCGTTGAAACAGTAGAAATTCCTGACCATCCTTGGTTTATTGCTGTACAATTCCATCCAGAATTTACAAGTTCGCCACGTGATGGGCATCCATTATTTGCTAGTTTTATTGACGCTGCAAAAAAGCAGCACCAAAACAGTAAGTAAGTGTAAAACAAACTAGGAAGTTTAAATGTCACAATTAAAACCACAAGAAATTGTACGTTTAGGCGATATACAAATGGCAAATCACTTGCCATTTGTACTATTCGGCGGAATGAACGTACTTGAGTCTAAAGACTTGGCTTTTGAAATTGCAGAGACTTATGTCGATATTTGTACACGCTTAAATATCCCCTATGTATTTAAAGCCAGTTTCGATAAAGCCAATCGCTCAAGTTTACATTCATTTCGTGGTCCGGGTTTGGAAAAGGGAATTGAATGGTTAGCCGACATTAAAAAGCATTTTAATGTGCCGATTATTACGGATGTTCATGAACCTTACCAGGCTGCACCTGTCGCTGAAGTGGCAGACATCATTCAGCTTCCTGCATTTTTAAGCCGTCAGACTGATTTGGTTGAAGCAATGGCAAAAACACAAGCCATTATCAATATCAAAAAAGCACAGTTCCTTTCTCCGCGTGAAATGAGCCATATCCTGAATAAGTGTCTAGAAGCAGGTAATGATAAGCTCATCCTGTGTGAGCGCGGTACATCATTTGGCTACAACAACTTGGTTGTTGACATGCTTGGTTTTGATACCATGAAAGAAATGAATGTTCCAGTATTTTTTGATGTTACCCATGCTTTACAAACACCAGGCGGTCGAGCAGATTCAGCGGGCGGACGCCGTGCGCAGATTACTACTTTAGCGCGTGCAGGTATGGCAACAGGATTGGCTGGATTGTTCTTGGAAGCACATCCTGACCCTGAAAAAGCAAAATGTGATGGACCTTGTGCATTGCGGATGTCTCAACTTGAGCCATTCTTAGCACAATTAAAAGAATTGGATACCTTAGTTAAAGGTTTCAAAAAGTTAGATACTCATTGATGCCCTTAAAAAGCATCTTATTTTTAATCAACTGAGGAATTATTCATGAGCCAAATCGTTGACATTCGTGCACGTGAAATTTTGGACTCTCGTGGTAACCCAACCATCGAAGCAGACGTAATCCTAGACTCTGGCGTTGTTGGCCGTGCATGTGCACCATCTGGTGCTTCAACTGGTTCTCGTGAAGCTTTGGAACTTCGTGACGGTGACAAATCACGTTACTTAGGTAAAGGTGTTCGCACTGCAGTTCAAAACGTAAATGGTCAAATCAAAGACTTATTAAAAGGTCAAAACGTATTTGAACAAAAAGCGCTTGATGACAAAATGATTGCGCTTGATGGTACTGAAAATAAAGAAAAATTAGGTGCAAATGCAACTTTGGCTGTATCTTTGGCTGCTGCACGTGCTGCTGCAACTGAGAAAAAAACAGAATTGTTCCAATACATTGCAGATTTACGTGGTCAAACAACGTTGAGCATGCCTGTTCCGATGATGAATATCTTGAATGGCGGTGCTCACGCAGATAACACTGTTGATATCCAAGAGTTCATGATTGAGCCTGTAGGTTTCACTTCATTTGCTGAATCTTTACGTGCTGGTGCAGAAATTTTCCATGCGTTGAAATCTGTTTTGAAAAAGCAAGGTTTAAACACTGCTGTGGGCGATGAAGGTGGTTTTGCACCAAACCTGCGTTCAAATGAAGAAGCGATTACAGTCATCCTTTCTGCCATTGAAACAACGGGCTATAAAGCAGGTTCTGACATCATGTTGGCGCTTGACTGTGCATCTTCTGAATTCTACAAGAATGGTCAGTATGTGCTTGCGGGTGAAGGCAATAAAGCATTTACAAGCAACCAATTTGCTGATTATTTAGCAGGTCTTGTAAAGCAATATCCAATTATCTCAATCGAAGATGGTTTGGATGAGTCTGATTGGGAAGGCTGGAGCTACTTGACGTCTATCCTTGGTGATAAAATCCAATTGGTTGGTGATGATTTATTCGTAACCAATCCGAAAATCTTACAACGCGGTATTGATGAGAAAGTAGGTAACTCAATCTTAATCAAATACAACCAAATTGGTACTCTGTCAGAAACTCTGGATGCAATTTATCTTGCTAAAGCCAATGGCTATAGCACAGTCATTTCACATCGTTCAGGTGAAACTGAAGACTCTACGATTGCTGACTTGGCTGTAGGTACTGCTGCCGGTCAAATCAAGACAGGTTCACTTTGCCGTTCTGACCGTGTTGCAAAATATAACCAATTACTTCGTATTGAAGAGTTGACTCATGCAGCTTATCGCGGTAAAGCTGAATTCAAAGGTCTGAATTAATCTCTTTGAAATGTTAGAAGTCTTTAAAACAACTTCAAGTAAAGTGATTGCAGTACTGGCGATTTTAATCGTTGCAGTATTGCAATATCGCTTCTGGTTTGGTGAGGGAGGTCATTTTCCTCACCAGGCTTTAGTGCAGCAAATTGAACAGCAAGCTGAAGTCAATGCTGATCTAAAAGAACGTAACCGTATCCTTGCTGCTGAAGTGTATGATTTGAAAAATGGTTCTGAAGCCATAGAAGAGCATGCACGTTTAGACCTCGGTCTAGTGAAGCCACATGAAACATTTGTACAAATGAGTACCATCAGTACCCATTACAAGCAGATTTATACAGATCCAAATGCAGACTTAAGAACCAATGAAGACGAAAACGAACCTGTGCCAGACCAACCGTAAAATTTGGGCAATTGTTCCTGCTGCTGGCTCAGGTCGTCGTTTTTCAAAAACACAACTCAAGCAATATCAAATAATTCAAAATAAAACAGTCTTAGAGCATACAATTGACCGTTTAAATGCGTTGCCACTTGCAGGTTATGTGCTTGCAATTGGTGAGCAAGACCATTATGCCCAAACCCTGGCTCTAAAAAATAAACATTTAAGTCATTTTTGTTTGGGTGGCAACGAGCGTGTTGACTCTGTATTAAATGCTTTAATGTATTTAGAACAGTTTGCGCAGGCGGATGATTTTGTATTTGTACATGATGCTGCACGTCCATGTGTGACACAGGAGTGTCTTGTTGATCTATTCAATACAGCAATCCATTCGAATAGCAATGCGATTCTTGCGATTCCAGTAAGAGATACTTTAAAGTTTGTTGATCAGCAACAAAAAATTGTCAAAACAGTGAGCCGTGATCAATTATGGCAAGCACAAACACCTCAAATATCCACATTTTCAATCTTAAAAACTGCCATTGAAAAAGCACTGGAAGATGGGGTCTTGATTACAGATGAGGCGAGTGCTTTAGAACACAGTAATCAGATTGTCAAAGTCGTGATGGGGCGTTCAGATAATATTAAAATTACCTATCCTGACGATTTGGAGTTGGCAAAGTTAATTTTACAGTCACAACAATCGCATTAAAAAGCTGCGAAATTAAAAATAATTCTTAAAGGATAGATGTTCTCCTTGAATATTTATCTCTATAATTTGGCTAGATTAAGCTAGGTTTAAGATTTGCATTTATGACACCCTCGCCCCAGTATAAGTTTTTACGTCAGTCCGTTCGAGATGGTTTAAGTATTAATCAGAAAATGTCGCGGTGGGATAGATTGCACCTAGATCCTTGGCTATTGAGCTTATTATTAATCAATATGGTTCTTGGTCTATTAATGGTCTATAGTGCTTCTTCTGAAGATATGACCATGGTGGTTCGCCAAGCTGTCAGTTTTAGTGTGGGCTTTGTTTTGCTGTTTGTATGTGCACAAATCCCTCCAAAAGTTTATCAAGCGATTAGTCCGTGGTTTTATCTGTTTGCTATTTTTTTACTGATTTTGGTGTTGTTGATTGGTGATGTACGCTTAGGTGCAAAACGTTGGCTAACCATCCCTGGAATTGGCAGCATGCAGCCCAGTGAATTTATGAAATTTGCCATGCCATTGATGATGGCATGGTATTTTGCACGTAATCCCTTGCCTCCGAAATTTAAACATATCGTGGTGGCTCTAATCATTATGGTGGTGCCATTTGGGCTGGCACTGCTACAGCCTGACTTAGCTATTGGTATTGTCATTGGTGGGGTCTTTGCCTTATTTCTCAGTGGCATGTCATGGACTTTAATCATCGGTACTTTGGCTGCTTTAGCAATGGCTTTTCCGTTGATTTGGACATTTGTGCTGCAAGCCTATCAAAAGAAAAGAATCATGACTTTATTTGATCCTGAGTCAGATGCGTTGGGCGCAGGATGGAATATTATCCAGTCTAAAATTGCAATTGGTTCAGGAGGAATGACGGGTCGCGGATTCTTAGAAGGCACACAATCTCAGTTGGGTTACTTACCAGAACACCATACCGATTTTATCATGTCGACTTATGCAGAAGAATTTGGTTTTATTGGGGTATTTTTCTTATTTGCATTGTATACCGCAATGATTTTTAGATGCATGATCATCAGTTTAAACAGTTTCCATAATTATGGGCGCCTTTTGGCTGGAACAATTGGTCTATCATTGTTTTTCTATGTTTTTGTGAACTCAGGAATGGTGAGTGGTATCTTACCTGTCACAGGTGATCCATTGCCATTAATGAGTTATGGTGGATCGGCTGTGATCGCATTGCTGGCAAGTTTTGGAATCGTGATGTCCATTCATACCCATCGATAAATACCTGGGTTGGATCGATTCTACAAAACTCTCTGAATCGTCATAGATGAAGAGCGTTTTTTATTGTGTTGCGGTCAGCAATCATGTTTGAGATTCAATAATCCTTAACACAGTTAATCAATTGCAGAAACAATAGCTCCAAAAACAAGTACTGCCTCACACAGTTGAGTATGATGGTTCCTTTGAGCATATTTGATTAAAAAATTTTATTCAACTGATGTTGATCAAATATAAAAAACGATAATTCAGTAGTATATGTGATCTTAATCGCTCAATGTGAATTGTATATTGCCAAATTCTGTCTAAGTGCTACATTAAAAGAGTGACAAAATAGCGTATAACACATCACGATTGATTATAAGACGATAGATTCGTATAAGGTTCGGTTCAGTATGCATATCATCATTATGGGCGCAGGTGTTATCGGAACAACATCGGCTTATTATTTAAAACAAGCGGGTCATGAGGTGACAGTCATTGACCGACAACCCAATGTAGCACTAGAAACTAGTTTCGCCAATGCTGGGCAGATTTCACCAGGATACGCATCACCTTGGGCTGCTCCCGGCATTCCTTTAAAAGCATTTAAATGGATGTTTCAACCACATTCCCCCCTTGCCATTAAACTGACGGGAGATATGTATCAGTATCAATGGATGGTTCGTATGTTGGCTGAATGTAATATCAATCGCTATCAAATCAATAAAGAGCGAATGGTGCGAATTTCAGAATATAGCCGTGATTGTTTGGATGAGCTGCGTGCGGAAACGAAAATTCATTTTGATGAGCGTCAGTTGGGAACCTTGCAACTTTTTCGTAAACAACAACAGTTGGATGTTGCTGGCAAAGATACAGAAGTCTTAAAGCATGAAGGTGTGCCATTTGAATTATTGGATAAAGCCGGCGTAATCAAAGCTGAACCCGCTTTGGCACATGCTACGGTAGACTTTGTCGGTGGGTTACGTTTACCCAACGATCAGACTGGTGACTGTCAAAAGTTTACGACAGAGTTGGCTGAACTTGCTGCACAGCAAGGTGTGAATTTTCTTTTCAACACTGTAATCGAAAAAATTGAAAAAGATTCTGATCGGATTGCTGCCATTCAATTTAAGGATGGCAGTACATTGAAAGGTGATGTCTATGTGATGGCCTTGGGCAGTTACAGTCATGAAATGTTAAAACAGTTGGATATTGATGCGCCTGTATATCCATTAAAAGGCTATTCGATCACCACCAAGATCATTGATCCTGCATTATCACCAATTTCCACGATCTTAGATGAATCTTATAAGATTGCTTTAACCCGTTTTGATGATCGTATTCGAGTGGGAGGAATGGCCGAAATTAATGGTTTTGACCGCTCTTTAAAATCAAGCCGAGAAGATACTTTATTGATGGTACTTCAGCAATTATTCCCTAACGCCAGTGATATTACAGATGCCCATTTCTGGACGGGACTAAGACCTGCAACTCCTGATGGGACGCCGATTGTCGGTAAAACCAAGTATCAAAACTTATATACAAATACTGGACATGGCACATTAGGTTGGACCATGTCCTGTGGTTCGGCAAAATTGCTTTCCGATATTATTTCAGGAACGACACCACAAATTGAATATGACGATTTAAACATGTTTCGATATGATGCAGTAAATAATTAATTACATTTAAGCAAGAATCAATGAGTCAACATATTTTGGAAAATGAAATTAGATTCAGCAATGACCATTTTTGGCACTGGTTTATTGCATTATTACGTGGTTTTGATGAAGAAAAAGAATTGAATTTGGATGAAGCGATTGAGGAAATGACAGGCTTAGACCTTTACTCTCGAGAGATTAAAGAATGGTACATGTCATTTTTACCTGAATATACAGATCAAGCAAAGCGGAATTATCATTTAGCAATCCGTTCTAAGCTCTACGTTGATATTCAGTTTACACCAGAGGAAATTCGTTATTATCTCAATGATTTATATATCGGTAATATTGGAGGGCATTTTGAAGCATGGTTTTTTAGCTTGAAAGAGTTTCAGCGCTTGCAATTGACAGATCTACATTTCCTATTGTTGTTGCCAATGTTGGCTGTTGAGCAAAACCAGTCAACAGTTGTTACAGCACTGATTGCAAAACGGTTATCGAATATAAAATCTTTTCAAGGACATGAAGATTATATTGCAAGCTGTTTAGTGAATGGTTTAGTCCTGCAACAGGATTTTTATCTTGATGAATCAGTTGGAGTATGTAATCACCAAAATCACAGTATACGCAATATTGAGCAGTGTACTCATGCCGTTGAACATATTCAAAAGTTAAATGAACTATTAAATACAATCTAGGATTAAATTTTAGATTACAGTGGATTAACTTTGCAGCCAAATCATGGCTAAAGTGAAATAGGATCAAATGTAATCATCAAATTTGATTAAAACTATCGAGTAGAAAATGAATGCGTTAAAAGTTTTACGTTTTGCTGTAGATGGTATTGCTGTAATCGCAAATACTCAGAATGGTCAGATTAAACATTTATTAGATGATTTTGCAGCTTATGCCTATGAATCAGAATTTGAAAGAATTATGTATTTTTCCGCGACTGATTTATATGTAGCGTTAGAACTAGACGCGTTACATATACAATTGCTGGTCAACTCGTGGACAGGTAAGACTTATACACAATGTAATATGAGTGTCGAACTTAGTGAAGCATTGGTTTCAGAAAGTGGTGTCGCATTGATTTTAACTGAACAAGATGTTGACGAATCCATTTGGCTGGAGCACTTATATGCTGAAAATATGGCTGAATTAAATGAGGCATTAACTAAAATTGAGCAAGCAGCACAATTAAAACAAAAAAGCATTCAAGCTTATATTTTAAGATTCTTGACGGATGAGGATAAACAGCAATTTTTAGCTGAGTTTGGTAAGTCAGAATAATTTTTACTATTGATTACCGCAAAAGTGTATCTATTTTATTTAAAATGGCATATACATTGCTATATAAAAGGAAAGATGATTGCAGGAGAGAAGTCTCTTGTAGATTCGCCGAAGGAGCAACGACCCCGGAAACTCTCAGGCAAAAGGACTGTAATTATCGTAAACCTCTGGAGAGAAGTCATTCTATTGAAAACAAAAAGAAATGACTCACCGAAGGGGAAGGTAAGATCTAAATAGTTTAGGTTTTTATCGAAGCTCTCAGGTACACATGACAGATGGGGCATACATTGACAATGTAATGAAAAGAATTGCATTTCAAAGGAGTGTGTGTATGTGTCATGTGGTTATTATTGGTTCGGGTATTACAGGTGTAACCTCAGCTTACGAACTTGCTCAATTAGGGTATCAAGTTACTGTTATTGATAAACATCTATTTCCTGCTATGGAAACGTCTTTTGCCAATGGTGGACAATTATCTGCATGTAATGCCGAAGTATGGAATCAAAAATCAACCGTACTCAAGGGCATCAAATGGATGGCAAAAAAAGATGCACCGTTGTTGCTGAATCCTTCCTTTGACCTACATAAATATGCTTGGTTGGTGGAATTCCTCGGTAATATCAAGCACTATAAAGCCAATACCCAAGACACAGTCAGAATGGCACTTTTAGCGCGTCAAAGGCTGTTTAGCATTGCAGAGCAAGAAGGTATTGATTTTGATTTAGAAAAACGTGGAATTTTACATTTCTACCATTCTGAATATGATTATAAAGTTGCAACAAGTGTCAATGCACTGTTATGCAAAGGCGGCTTAGAGCGTCATGCAGTAACCAATGAGGAAATTAAGGCTATAGAACCAAGTTTAACTGGCGAATATTACGGTGGTTTTTATTGTCCAGGTGATGCAACTGGAGATATTCATAAGTTCACAACAGGGCTGGCGAAAGCAACTGAAAAGTATGGCGTAAAATATTTATTTGGAATGGAAGTAGTTAATGTAGAGCACACGTCCAAAGGGATAAATATTCAATACCATCCGAGTGTAGAAAATATGGAAGGACATTCGGCGACTATCGAGCAGTTAAGCGCTGATGCCGTAGTCATTTGTGGTGGTGTAGGAAGCTATAAGTTGGCCAATCAGTTAGGTGATCGAGTAAATGTTTATCCTGTAAAAGGGTATTCCATCACGGTCCAGCTCAATGATGAACAAAGTATCAATGGTGCACCATGGGTCAGCTTGCTCGATGAAAGTGCAAAAATTGTAACGTCTCGTTTAGGTGCGAATCGTCTACGGATCGCAGGCACAGCTGAATTTAATGGCTATAACCGTGATATTCGTTCTGACCGTATCCAGCCTTTAACGGATTGGGTCAATAAAAACTTTGATATATCAACGGAGCATTGTGTGCCATGGGCAGGTTTACGTCCAATGATGCCCAATATGATGCCTGTGGTAAAACGAGGTAAACGTGAACGTGTATTCTATAACACAGGACATGGACATTTAGGTTGGACCTTATCTGCTGCAACTGCCGTGATGATCAGTCAGGAGGTTGCAAGTTCACATCCGATCTAGCTTTGGGCCATGTTGTAGATACAAATGAATTAAATGTAAATGGCATTTTCTGGGTGATATGATCTGAATGTCAAAGTAAGAGGGGGATATGCCCCTCTTAATCTTTATTGTCTAATCAACATTTCAGACTTAAAGACGAGTAATGATATCTTTCTGAGCAAGACGAGATTTGGGTAATTTGGCGTTGAAATCGACATCACTGCGATAACCAAGCGTCATAATAACAGAAGGAATTAAGTTCTTTTCAACTAGACCAAGTTCCTCTGTTAAAATTGCTTCGTCAAAACCACCAATGGGAGTAGCATCTATTCCTTCAATTCCTGCGGCTAAAAGCATTTGCCCAAGCGCAATAAAGGTTTGATTTTCTGACCAACGTTGAATATCACCTTTTTCGTTGCGATAATAACAAATATACCCATTGCGTCCATCATTTTGATCTTGTTTGGCTTGTTCGTCTTTAAAGCGTCCACTCAGATCGTCTTGTCGAAGTAAATTTTCAAGATGCTGTTCAGTGATGTCTGCTTGGGTGCAGAATACGATTGTATGTGATGAATCCAACACTTTGGGCGCGTTATAGGCATATTTGCCGATAAGGGCTTTTGCGATGCGTTGTTTTGCCGCATCATGATCTGCGATAAAGAAATGCCATGGCTGAATATTGAGTGAGGATGGAGTTAACCGCAAAATTTCAACTAAACGCTCAAATTGTGCTTGTGGTATTTTTTTTGAAGTGTCATAAGCTTTAGTGGTATAACGTATTTTTGCTACAGTCAATAAATCCATAGGGGGGGGCTCATATATCGTAAACTATCGATATACTATATACTCAAACATACTATAAGGAATCTTAAAATCGTAAATAAATATGAAAATCATGAGTGAATTGAAATATTTGTATAAATTTTAACTGAATTTTCTATTTCATCTTCAGATTTTAAAGATTTTATTTAAACCCGTGTAATGAATGGTGCGCAGGTAAATGGTGTTGTATCTAAATGATGCTGCTATACAAGCCTGAAAATAAATAGTATCCATTTCTGCATGCGATCTGTGTGATCAAGTTGTTATTGAATTACCCATTGAATCAATCGCCATTCCGCATTTTCATTGACTTCCAAAAGCATTGCTTCAGAAGTTTTTTCTCGCCAATCACCAAGAACAATTCGAGGTTTATTCTTTACATCATGAATTGCTGGACGATGGGTATGTCCATGAATCAAGACATCTGAATTTTCTAAAGCCTGTTCTACAGCCTTAGGATTGACATCCATGATTTCGTAAGATTTGTTTTGTTGTGATTCGCGGCTTTGTTTACGAAAACCATGGGCAAGTTTCTGCCTAAAGCTGAGAGGCGTAGTTTTTAAGATTTTCAATACCAGAGGATGACGGATGACTTTCTTAAATCTTTGATAAGCAACATCATCAGTACACAATGCATCGCCATGTTCAAGACGGAACTGCGTTTGCGCAATTTTAAAATGATAAATTTCAGGAAGTAACTGGCCGTTAAACTGATCCAAAAACGCTTGACCTAAAGCAAAATCACGATTGCCAACTTGAAAGTAAATTTGATTACCTGCTTGGTTAAACGCTTGTAAATGTTGAACAACTTCATTGAGCCAAGGCGCAGTATAATCATCGCCGATCCAAGCATTAAACCAATCGCCAAGAATAAACAATTGAGTGTTTTGCGTTTTATAATGATCCAATAAAGCAAAAAACCCTCGAACCAGTCGAGGGTGTTCTGGTGACAAATGTAAATCAGCGATAAACAGATAGGTCACTTTTTTTCCTATAAAATTATCCTACTCTCAGCATTTTATGACGGGATGCAGTGCTGTTCTTTAATCAAAGTATAAAAGTAGGATTTATTTATTATTCAGCAATGATTTTTGCAGATTCGATCACTACATTTTCAAGCGGAACGTCAGCGTGGTAACCACGGTTGCCTGTACGAACACCTTTAATCGCTTCAACAACATCCATACCTTCAGTCACTTTACCAAATACTGCATAACCCCAGCCTTGTGCAGTTTTACCTGTATGGTTAAGGAAAGAGTTATTTTTTACGTTGATAAAGAATTGTGCAGAAGCAGAGTGGGGTGCTTGTGTACGTGCCATTGCAATCGTACCTTCGTCATTGCTCAAACCGTTGTCAGCTTCATTTTCAATTGAATCACGGGTTGTTTTTTCTTTAAAGTTTTCATCCATGCCACCGCCTTGGATCATAAAACCGTCAATAACACGATGGAAGATTACGCCATCATAAAAACCATCACGAACATATTCTAAAAAGTTAGCAACAGTTTTTGGTGCTTTTTCAGAGTTAAGTTCAAGAACAATACGTCCTTTGTTGGTGTTTAATTCGACTTGAGGAAAACTCATTCTATAATCTCCTAATCATGACGAAAAATGTCATGGGTTTTTGGTTGAGAGAAGCATAAGCAAACTGTAAACTACATAGCAAGTAAAAATGTGAAATTCTTTTGTTAAAAAGGATAAAATCGCATTTTCTATATTCAATTTTAACTTTTAGAAGTGATTTATCAACTATGAAGCCAAATGATGTTGTTTCAGAACTGCCGAAAAGCCCGACAAATAATGCCAGCCCTGTCGATAATGCGCAGCAAGAACAACAACCGGGCTTAGATTTCGTACGTCAAGTGATTACTGATGATCTATCAACAGGTCGTACACAACAAGTCGTGACTCGTTTTCCACCTGAGCCAAATGGTTATTTGCATATCGGTCATGTTAAAGCGATTTGCTTGAATTTCGGTATTGCAGAAGAATATGAAGGCTTATGTAACTTACGTTTTGATGACACCAATCCTGATGCTGAAGAACAAGAATATGTCGACGGAATTGCCAACGATGTAAAATGGTTGGGCTTCGAATGGAATGGTGAACCACGTTATGCATCAAGCTATTTTGATCAATTGCATGCTTGGGCAATCCAGTTAATCAAACAAGGCGATGCTTATGTAGATTTGCAAAGCCCTGAAGAAATTAGAATTAACCGTGGTAATTTCGTAGAACCAGGTAAAAACTCACCTTATCGAGATACTTCTATTGAAGATAATCTTGTTCGTTTTGAAAAAATGAATAATGGTGAATTTGCAGAAGGTGAAGCCGTATTGCGTGCCAAAATTGATATGGCTTCTCCGAATGTGCATATGCGTGATCCAATTTTATATCGTGTACTTCATTCCGAACATCATCAAACAGGTGATAAATGGAAAATGTATCCAATGTATGACTATGCGCATCCATTGTCAGATGCAATTGAAGGCATTACCCATTCATTATGTACATTGGAGTTCCAAGACCACCGCCCATTCTACGATTGGATTGTTGAAAAGGTTCATTCAAAGGCTGTACCACGTCAGTATGAATCAAGTCGTTTAAATGTAGACTATACGATTACTTCTAAACGTAAATTGCGCAAATTGGTTGAAGGGAATTATGTCAGCGGTTGGGATGATCCCCGTATGCCAACAGTGGTCGGTATGCGCCGCCGTGGATTTACTCCTGAAGGTCTACGTGACTTCTGCAAGCGTGTAGGGGTATCTAAAACTGATGGTATTGTGGATGTGGCAATGCTTGAGTTCTGCATTCGTCAATCACTTGAAAATACAGCAGCTCGAGGGATGGCTGTATTAAATCCATTAAAAGTGACATTAACCAACTTGCCAGCAGATATGGATTTAACCCATGCACGTCATCCAAATGTAGATATGGGTGATCGTGTTATTCCGTTAACTTCTGAAATTTACATCGATCGTAAGGATTTTGAAGAGGTTCCCCCTAAGGGCTTTAAACGTTTGGTTCCAGAAGGTGAAGTACGTTTACGTCATGCCTATGTGATCAAGTGTGACGAAGTGATTAAAGACGAAAACGGTGAGGTTGTTGAGCTGAAATGTTCAATTGACCCTGAAACTTTAGGTAAAAATCCTGAAGGGCGCAAAGTAAAAGGGGTTATTCATTGGGTTTCAGCTACTCAAGGGATTCCAGCTGAAGTCCGTATTTATGATCGTTTATTCACTGAAGCCGCACCGGATGCCGATGATGATTTCTTGAAGTTTTTAAACCCTGAATCATTAAAAACCGTACAAGCAGTGGTTGAACCTGCTTTGGCTCAAGCTAAACCGGAAGATCGTTTCCAGTTTGAACGAGAAGGTTATTTTGTTGCAGATCAGTATGATCATACGCTTGCAAAACCCGTGTTCAATCGTATCTTGGATTTAAAAGACAGTTTTAAACCGGGCAAATAATATTTGCATTGAGCGCCAAATCTTTCTCGACTTTAAACCTAGCTTCGGCTAGGTTTTTTTGATTGCGAAATTGATTGAGCAATGATATCGAATAGCGATATATTAAGCGTACAAATAATAATCAGGATAAGCCAATGTCTTCCCAATTTGATTTTGTTACGGTTCATATAAAGCCTAATGTACATTATAAAGGGCGATCAATTAGTTATGTTATTGAATGTCAAGATGGTTCAAAAAAAACATTAGGTGTGATTTTACCTACTGAGAAACCGTTGATATTTGAAACACATGTTAGCGAAAAAATCGAAATTATTTCTGGGAAATGCTTTGTAAAAAGAGAGCAAAGTGAAGAAACGGAAGTGTACCATTCAGGTGAGTTTTTTACAGTTCCTGCAAATAGCCGATTCAGTATGCAATCGACAGAAGTGGTTGATTATATTTGTCATTTGGAGTAATCCCCATTTTTGAAATGTGCATCATATCGATCAGATGCTTTGACAGCCCTATATTTTGAGAAAAATTTTACTTAATTTACTTGAATGAATGATCGCTATTCAATTGCATGTTTTACATCTAGAGTTTAAATAGATTTGTGTAGGCAATCCCTCACTTCTCAGAACAACATCTTTGTTTGATTGAATCATCAGTTATTAATCACTAAAGCTATAAATTTATTAACAAAAATCTGATACTGATTCGTATCTGGTTATGCGATCAGTATGCTATTGTTCATCCAATCGTTATCCCTATAAAAGAGTTATAAGAATGAATCCAACAATTGAAACACAAATGCTGATTCGTAAACCGATATCCGAGGTTTTCAATGCATTTATTGATCCTGAAATAACCACTAAGTTTTGGTTCAACAGTGCGACCGGTCCATTAAAAGAAGGCAAAATTGTGCAGTGGAGTTGGGATAAATATCAAGTAAAATCAAAGGTCATGGTTTTTAATATTCTTGAAAATAAATTGATTCAAATTGTTTGGGGAGAACCTAAAACATCTGTGGATTTCATCTTTGAGGAAGTGGGTGCCGAGCAAACGTATGTCACTATTCGCAATTATGATATCCCATTGCAGGGCGCTGAACTGATTAAATTTATTATAGACGCGACTGGCGGATTTACAACGGTGTTGGATGGTTTAAAAGCCTATTTGGAACATGGCTTGGTATTGAGTTTGGTTGAAGATAAATTTCCACCATTTTAACGGTGTTGGCTTGACCATTTCACCGATCTGTGCATTAAAAGAACTACTTCTTGGTTTGTTGTTCTTTTAATGATAGATAAGTTGGGAGTTTGAGTTTGGACTGAGCTCTAAGTTTCATTTTGATATATAGCACCAAAGCAAAACAGGTGGTGGCAACAGTTAAAAATAAGCCATTCATATAGGTCATGATTGAACTGATATAACCAATTGTGGTTAATCGATTCATCATTTTCACCACTTGAGGGCTACTTTCAATCCCTGTAATTGCCCAACTGCAGAGATGCTCGCAGTTATTGATAATAAGGTGGTAGTTGTTTTCATGCATACGTGAGCGCATACGGCGTACGACATGGCGACCCGAAAACTTGGGTTGCTCATAAAGACGTATGCGAATGGTTTTACCATGTGAGAATTTTTCCAGAGAGGTCATTTCTATCGGACGTTTTTTAAAGAAATGTGCAAAACCAGAATAATGAATCACGCGACCTCGTCCTGCATAAATGCCATGATGGCTATAGCCAAAATGTTTGACGATTAAATGTGCTCCAATCGGGTATTTCGTTATTTGTTTTGTCTGCATATGCCACTCAGTTCAAATAAATTGTACACATGTATTTAATTGAAAGGATAGAATGATTATAGCGATGCATAATGAATTTAATAGCCCTTAAAGTGATAATTAAGTAAAAAATTACATTTAAAATGCAAAATAGCATGCATTATGAATTAAAAAATTGAAAAGATGATTTGGAATTAAAGTTTATGCCTTTGAGATATTGGATGTACAGCTTTCTGACCAGTATTGGATTGAGTACTTTTCCATTTCAGCTACATGCTGAGACGACTTATATCAAAATCAGTAAAGATCAGAAAGTGATAGCAGATGTGGTGCGGATTGATGATTTGAGTAAGCTACAGTTATTCCTCAAAGACCCACAGGCTAGACCCTATAAGAAATTCGCTGCGTTACAGAAGAACCTGAAGCAATGTAATATCAGTTTTGCTATGAATGCAGGGATGTATCATGCCAATTTCACACCAGTCGGACTGTATATCGAGCAAAACAAACAACAGGTTGAATTGAATCAACAAAAGAATAAATTTGGTAACTTCTTTATGCAACCGAATGGTGTGGTAGCATGGAATGATCATCGAGCGGTAATTCAAACCACACCCCAGTATCAGAAGTCTAAGTTTAAAGCACGCTTTGCAACACAATCTGGTCCGATGTTGGTCATCAATGGGCAGATTAATCCAATCTTTGTAAAAGACTCAGATTCATTGAAAGTTAGGAATGGCGTGGGTGTTAAAAATAATCAGCTCTATTTTGTGATTAGTCGTGGCAAAATTAATTTTTATGCATTTGCTGATATTTTTAAAACCCAACTCAAGACTGATCAGGCTTTATATTTAGATGGAAGCATTTCAAGCGCATACATTCCACAAGCCAAAAGAAATGATCAAATATATGATCTAGGTCCTATGTTTGTTTATACAGAAGCAGAGCAGTGCCGTTAATCATGGACTAAAAATGGTGGAAGAATATATGGATGTGGATAAAGACACATCCATATATCGATGTTGATTAAATTATTTAACCATGCCAATAATTGATGATTGTGCTTTACATGCTTTGATTGCATCTTCTTTTGACAATTTTTTGATTTCTTCTTCAAAAGCCTTTTTCTGTTCTTTCAGCGAATCTTCAGGAATACCGCTCTGTTTTGCTAAATCTTCCATATGTTTCCAAGATTCTTCGCATTCCTTTGGCAACCCACCACATGCCGTTAACGCTGTTGCTAAAGCAATCATTGCTGTTAAATTTAATAATTTCATATTATTACCCTTAAATTGAAAGTTGATTTTTATTCATATTGATCATTAAAGTTTTTAGCATTCACAAATGACGATGAAATGAATTTTTTCAATAAAAAAGACTTCATTCTTCAAATATATACGCCAGAATGAAGTCTACGCTAAAAAATAAGTTTAACCAAATCGTTGTTTTTAGAAGCGGTAGCCGATTTTTAGACCATAACCGATAGCATTGTTATTTCTATAGTCGCCTTGTTGTGCGATTTCAGAAGCGCCTGGAACAGGAATATAATATGTTCCATCCTGTGCTGTTGCATCACCAATCCATAGATATTTAATGCCTCCAGCAATAAAGTAGTCTGCAGTCGGATTGTATTGCACACCAATCCCCAATCCCCACCCACCTTTGGTTGGATTTAACACAGAAGCAGGATTACCTGTACCAGAGTCCCATGATACATCTGCTGAAGCTGCCCATTTTTCAGTAAATTGATGTCCCAGACCGAGTGTTAAATTGTATTGGTCTTTTTGATAATCGTCGAGATTGAATCCTCCCGAATACAATCCTTGACTCAGTTCAGCCGTGGCAAGTTCGGTTAAGGCGCCGAATTGGGTAGGGCGAATTTTAAAATCTTTCCAGTTTACCCAGCGTGCATTTAAATATGCAATGGTGTCTTTATAAACACCAGTTTGTAAGTCTACATTGACAGATTGAGGTGTATTGATTTCAGTCGCTTTATCTTGAGTGATCGCCAGTGATTCACCAAAAATCGTTTCTTGCGCATCAATCTTGTGTTTAATTTTAGAGCGGTAGGTTACTGCGGCTTTTAAGGCAATTTCGGGAATTTGAAAAGCTGCACCTGCCATCCATCCTGCAGCACTGTCCTGTTTGAATTTTGCGTCATAACCATTGAATACACTCATGGAATTGCCGCGTAAAGATACTGATCCCTTGACCGTCTGATAAACGCCACCACCATACAAATTAAAATGTGTATTTGGCTGAAAACCCAATAGCATGGTTATATTCTGTGTATCTACATGGGCTGAAGTACCTTTCATGGAAATTTCAGTATCAGAAAAAGTATTATTGCTACGTAAAGGATATTCAATATCCGCACCATAGGGTTGATCGTAAATCACGCCAAAAGAAAATTTTGGTGCAATTTGAAGCTTCAATGCTGCATTATAGTATTGAAATGATCGTGCCATATCGCCAGTACTCAGATCATTACTACCAGCATTGACCAAATCTGGACGATTCCTGACTTTACCGGAAACATCTGGATCAACTGCGGAAATGCTGGCTTCAAAATAGTTTTTGTCTTCAAGAAATGCCAGTATGGATTGTCCGGATTGATCCATTGCAGCCGCCTGTGCATAAGCTGTCGAGAATAGGGTGAGTATACTGAGAAGAAGTGGCTGTGTTTTCATGCTGTTCGTTCCTTGAATGTTTTTGTTATTACGGTCATAAAATTAAAATAAAATGGAAACCATTAAGCTATCTTAAGTCATTAGTTTCACTGATTTTATTTAAACACTTTATAGGAAGAGTGAAGCATTTTTGATCATGTGAAAAAAGGGGATGAGTGACCGATTAAGGGGGGATTAACGGACAAAGTAATCATGTTTTAATGATTATTTTAATAGAATTGTTTAAAGGATTGGCTTGTTTAAACCATGCTTAATCCTTCATTTCTGTAAAAATTCAGCGCATAACCAAAGCATTATTTTTTAGATAACAAAAATGGATATCACGATGAAATCACGCAGATTGATAGCTTATTGATTTAAAATTTATTAGTATTTAACCTGAATTATCTTATTTTAATGGAACTTACAGATTGCTATGAATTATAAAAGATCCTCTGTCATGGAAGAAAAAATGCAGCAGAATCGTGAGATGATTTTATTGTCAGCTCGCGAACTGGTAGCACAAGGGGGATTTAAAGACGCTCAAATTCAAGCAATCGCTGATCGAGCGGGTGTATCAAGTGGTTTGGTTTACCGTTATTTTGAAAATAAAAATCAAGTACTGATCGAAGTTTTAAATGCTGCTATTCATATTGAAGTGAATATTTTGAATGATATTGCCCATACTGAATTAACTGCTGTTGAAAAATTGCATCGCGCAGTGACAACCTTTGTCAAAAGGGCGATGAATAGCCCACGATTGTCATACTCCCTGTTGTTTGAACCTGTTGATCCGCAATTTGAGCTTGAGCGCTTCCAAAGCAAGCAATTAATTAAAGAAAGTATTATTAAAATTTTGACTGAAGGACGACACTCAGGTGAGTTTATATTTGAAGATTTAAATACCACCGCATTATGTATCGTGGGAGCAATGACATTCGTTGTGATTGAGCCCCTCAGTATTGCAAAAACAAAACGCTTCGATAAAACCTATAAAGAATATTTTGTTAAACAAATTGCAGATTTTTGTCTACAAGCCGTAAAAGTAAAACATAGTTAAATTTAAGTTCGTGCTGCCCCTATCTTTAGCTTCTTAACACAATGGTTTTGGTTGATTCTTGCTGAGTTTTTATCCAATCGCCGCTTGAACCTGTGGCGAGTCTTAGTTCTGATTAGGTGTAAGCTGAAAAGAGCTCTTGGTTGGAAGAGATGTAAATGACATCTTTGGATATCATATTTCATCCTAAATTTTTATCGAACTCATGTTACTTTAATTTCAGCGGGTTGATGACTCATCTATAAATCATTTTTTTTAAAACGTTAATTAGGAGGGGGAAATTATGGCAAAGGATTTTAATGATCCAAGAGTGGTGGAAAGTTATGACGAACATATCCGTAAATTAATCCCGGGTTATGAACTGTTTCATTTACAAGTCCATGCTTTACTACAGACTTATGTACCTTCACAAGCCGATATTCTGGTGGTGGGATGCGGTACAGGGTATGAATTACAGTATTTGGCAGAGAAATTTCCACTTTGGAGATTTACTGCAATTGATCCTGCTCCAAATATGATCGAAAAAGCCAAACAACATATTGATGATTCAGGGCTATCATCTCGAATTCAATGTATCGTGGGTGATAGCTCAATACTGCAAAATATCACCACAACTTTTGATGCAGCCTTGGCAATTTTGGTCTCGCATTTTGTTCCAATTGGAAGCAAATTAGTTTTTTTTAAAGATATTGCAAATAGCCTAAGCAATACAGGGATATGTCTAAGTGTAGAATTGACTCAATTTGAAAATAAACAGGATTTGGACGCTTTAAAAACCTTGACCCTAGATTTAGGATTACATGAAAAGCAAGTACAGGTTATGGCAGATCGCATTACTGATGATTTTGCTTTGGTGAGCGCAGAAAACATGACTGATCTCTACCTAAACGCTGGTTTTAGTTTCGTTAAAACTTTCGCACAAGTGTCCAATTATTATGGTTTTATTGGGTTCAAGTCTTCAATACGTTGATAAACTTTATATTTTAAAATTTTAATTATATTTGTAGTCTACGCTATCTATACTGGGAGATCAAAACCACTGTTTTTGAGTTAATCCCCGTATAGATTGATTCAAATTTACATGACTGTTATTTATCCTTTACGTCTTTTTCAGCCTCTTTCACCACATTGACATCATATAAGTGTGCAAGTGCTGAAAGTAAGCGAATTTTAGGATCAGCCTTTGAAATATTGATATTCTGCTCTGCATCTATATCAATCAATTTTTCAGCACTGAAATATTCAAGAATACATTCAATTTGGGTATCCACTTGAGTTTCATCCCATTTTAAGAAAAATGCCTTATGGATTGATGGATATTGTGCAATCACCTGTGAAAATAATTCAGATTTTATAATTTTAAAATGCTGTTGCTCGGTATTTCGTTTTAATACTTTTGCAATCAGAGCAGGCAAAATAAAAGTGTGCAGGATGTTATTACTAAAATATTTCAGTAAACCGACCTGAAGATCACTGACTTTTACCCAGCGTTCATTGTCATGTTCAATCAACTCAACTTGTTTGAGTTTCATAGCATATTGAATGATTTCTTTGTTGGAGAGTTCAGTGATTTGCATACGCTCATCATAGCGATGGTGTTTCAATAAATTGCGCAATTGTTCCAAACGAACTAAAACTTCACGTTCAGCTAAGGCATGTGTAGGCGCATTTAACAATACCAGAGAAATCAAACTGATTGGATTGATCACTACAGCTTTGTTGATATTTTCCAAAATGTCGATTGCAACATCATTTACACTGGCTTTGACACTGTCAGGGATCTCGTCGTGCAATCCGACATGTTGGGGTGCTTGATTTTTTAGCAGAATATCTTCAAGAAAAACAGGTTCACCCAAATTAACATGTACCACACCAAATACTTTTTCAATTTTTTGAATAGACTTTAATAAACCAAATAAAGATTCAGCCTGTTTCTTTTGACCGCCCAATTCCTTGATGTATGAACTGCCTTCAATGAGCTTTTCATAGCCGAAATAAGTTGGGATAAAAGCAATAGGTTTACTGTTTCCGCGTAGATAACTTTGGATCGTCATTGCTAACATGCCTTTTTTAGGCGGTAATAATAATCCAGTACGGGAACGCCCACCTTCAATGAAGTATTCCATCGGTGTGTTGCGATTCAACATACTGTAGATATATTCTTTAAAAACTGCCGTGTATAGTGCATTGCCATTGAAACTACGGCGAATGAAGTAGGCACCTGCACCACGCATCAATTGCCCAACCACAGGCATGTTCAGGTTAATACCTGCTGCAATATGTGGAACCATCAGCCCACGGTTATAAATCACATAAGACAGTAATAAATAGTCAATGTGGCTACGGTGGCATGGGGTATAGACAATCTCGTAATCTTTGGCGAGTTCACGCACTGTATCAAAGTTATGTACTTCGATTCCATCATATAACTGGGTCCAAAGTTTGGTTAATGCAATCTCAGCAAAACGCAGCGTCGAGTAGGAAAAATCAGAAACGATTTCATCTAAATACTGATGTGCCAGATTTTCAGCTTCATTGATACTGATTTTTTTATGAATACTTTCATTAAGAATGGCTTCTTTTATCGCTTCAGTGGTCATCAATTTATTAATCACATTACGACGATCTGAAATATCAGGACCCAGAATAGCTTCTTTATAGCCATTAAACTGTTTATTCAGCTCAGTAACCACATAATGAGCAGGTGAGAAATTCGGTGTAAGTTCGATGGCTGAATTGATCAATTGACGCAGAGAAATTGCTTGATGGAACTCGATATAATTGTCACGGCCATAAAGCGTGATGTTGAGCGCTTGTTTAATACCTGTCGGTTTTGCCCAAGCATCTGCCATCAGTGCTTTATACCAACTGTCCTCATTTTCAGGGGCACGTCCCCATAAAATCGTCGTCGGGATCAGCAATACATCCTGTTCAGGATGTTTCAATAAAAACTCAACCAGACGAATGATTTTATCTGGGTAATATGCAGATGCATTACTTTTTGTCGGCTCTAAAGTTATAAAAGAATCATCTTCTTGATAGTCGGAAGAAAGTTGAAGAGGTGCGAATGCAGGACTAAGCTTTCTTTTTTCAGTTTCATTATCAATCAAGACTTTATTTGATGTCGAATCATCTTGGATCACATAGCAAATTGGAAAATGTGCTGTATCTGGATCATTGATTGTATTTTCAAGTGTTTGTGTATCACCCAGAACTTGTGGGCTGACAATTTTATTTAAGATTTTTTTTGTAAATTGACGGTAAAATTTTTGATAAGCACTGCTTGCCATAATCTTCTCTTTAGATGAGTTATAGGGTTATTATGCTTGAAATAATATACAAATATATACTTTGATTTGCTGACAATTCAGTCAAATACATTGCGTAAAAACTAAACTTATGATTTATATCAATAAACTGTTTGATTGTTGCTATAATTAAATTCAGTTACTGAATATCAAAGTGTCATGCCACAGCATTGTGATAGATTGATATAAACTCATTTAAATTCAAGGAAAGACCATGTCTACAGATCCAAATTTCCCCAACACAGAAAATCGAGGTATCGCCGTATATGCCAACAATGCTGAATCCATTGGCAATACACCGTTAATTCGTATCAATCGTCTGATTACAGGTGGAGCAACTGTTTTAGCAAAAACAGAAAGCCGTAATCCTGCATTTTCTGTCAAAGACCGCATTGGTGCAGCATTGATTGCTGATGCAGAAGCCAAGGGGCTTTTAAAAAAAGGCATGCACATTGTTGAACCAACCAGTGGCAATACAGGGATTGCGCTGGCATTTGTAGCAGCAGCAAAAGGTTATGAAATCACGTTAACCATGCCGGCCAGCATGAGTATTGAGCGTCGTAAAGTATTAAAAGCCTTAGGTGCGAATTTAATTCTAACTGAGCCTGCAAAAGGGATGAAAGGTGCAGTCGAAGAAGCCGTGCGTTTAGCTACAGAGCAACCAGAAAAATATTACTTACCGCAACAGTTTGAAAATCCAGCCAATCCTAAAATCCATGAAACAACTACAGGTCCCGAGATTTGGGCAGCCACCGCAGGTAAAGTTGATATTCTTGTGGCTGGTGTGGGTACTGGCGGAACGATTTCAGGAATCTCCAGTTATTTTGAAAATGTCAAAAATCAAGCGATTCACTCAGTTGCGGTTGAACCTGCTGACTCTCCAATCATTGGACAAATCAAGCGCGGTGAAACCTTAACTCCTGGTCCACATAAAATACAGGGTATCGGCGCAAACTTTATTCCTAAAAATTTAAACTTAGATTTGGTTGATGAAGTGATTGCTATTGAAAACCAAGTTGCCATTGATTTTGCACGCAAAAGTGCAACTCAGGAAGGTATTTTTGTGGGGATTTCCAGTGGCGCGGCATTAGCAGCAGCGGCACAATTGGCAGCTCGTCCTGAAAATGCAGGAAAAACAATTGTGGTGATTTTACCAGATGCGGGCGAACGCTATCTGTCTTCTGTGCTATTTGAAGATATTTCTGCAGATTAAGTTCCCCTAAGTTGAATCGTATACCGCTGCTGTTCTAGGTTGCATCGACTATACATTAAGCCCTCTCAAGCATGACAAAGAGAGGGCTTAATGTGTTGATAGATAAATTTTACTGTTAGATTTCTACAAGGAAGATTTTAACTGTTTTTCATGCTGTTTCACTTGTTTGGCATATCTTTTCCCTTGACGTTTCATCTTACGGTTTGTTTCGTAATTTGTCGGTCCCACATTGTAATAAGCCAATGCTTTTTTCCAACTTCCTGCAGATTGGTTGTATTTTGCTAAAATCATGGTTCCACATCGCACATTGGTATATTCATCGAATAAATCTCCAGGGCATGCTTGTTGCCAGAAACGTGGCATTATCTGTGTTAAACCAACTGCACCTGATGGAGAAGTGACATAACTGCGGTAACTGGATTCCTGGCGAATTGTAGCTGCAATCAGTAATGGATCGACATTATATTGATCTGCACTTTGTACAATAAAAGGTGAGACTCTATTTGCAATATCTGGGGAAACTGAATAAGCCTTCTGTATGCCTGTCGAAAGTTTGGCTGCGCGTTTTTGCACAGAACCACCGCCTAAAGAAGAGCATGCTGTGATTGCAAGGGTTACACAAATTGTAGAAATTATTTTTAACTGATACTGAAAATTCAAAACAAAACCAATAACTGCGAATCTGAGATTGTTCAAGATGTTAAGTGTCGAATGTTGAGCTGTCAATCTGACAACCTCGGTAGATTTATTCTTGATTTGTATCTCCGTCTTTGAATGGTCTATTATTTAACCAGAATTGCTCTAAAGACAGTTTGTTTCAGCAATAACGTTTTTTTAAGAAGAATTTATCGAAGCGATTGAAAAATATAAAATGATACAAAAGTCAGATTAAAAAAGCATAAGCTCATATTTTTCTCGAAATGATTGTAAAAGCGCAGCATCTTGTTATATCAAAGATTATTGAGAAATCAGATCATTTATAATTCATGAATTGTCATGGTAATTTCATATTTTGATCATAAAAGTTTCAAAAACATAGCGGACAATCGGGGAGCTTTCTCTACATTGGTGTAATTGCTATGAATCAGGATATTTTTTCACCGCTTTACACATCACTGCAAACATCACAGGTACAGCTGTTGCCATTGCAGGCAGAACATGCACTGGCATTGATGGAGGTATGTAAGGATGGAAAGTTATGGGAGTTGGACTATACCTCGGTACCACACTACTCGCAGATGCAGACATATATCGCAAAAGCCCTTGAGCAAAAATCACAAGGTTTACGTGTTCCATTTGTGGTTTTCGATCAACATACACAGCGAATTGTCGGTACAACCAGTTTTAGAGATTTTCTCTGGGATGTACGTCGTGTTGAAATTGGTTATACATGGTATGGCGAGTCTGTACAACGTAGTCATATCAATACCAGTTGTAAATTTCTGCTCCTTCAGTACGCTTTTGAAACTTTACACGCCAATTCAGTTGCATTACGTACGGATATTCGCAATTTCAAAAGTCAAAAAGCAATCGAACGATTGGGCGCCCAGCGTGATGGGATTTTGCGTCAGGATGCCTTAAGAAAAGATGGATCAGTACGTGATACAGTCATGTATAGTATTTTAAAAGAAGAATGGCTGGAAGTGAAACAGCATTTGACTGAATTATTATCTCGTTAAGTGATTGATAATTTTTATTTTTTGATTGACATGAATGCTGATTAATTTTTCTGTCTAGCTGCAATCGATATGTAAGCCATGTTGTCGGCAATGGATGCATTGAAACAGATAGCCTGTGAAATCACCTTCGATCATGAGGTGATCGCATATTAGCTCTAATGGATAGCCATTTTCTTCGATATCGGCTTTAGCTTCATTCCAAATCGGTTTGAGCATTTCACTATCAGCATAAGCAATAAACTGACATGGTGCATTGCAATGCACGAGCCAAACTTCTTGTTGCCAACGATGATAACTTGGTGTCCGTCTACAGATTTCATCTAAAAATTCAGGATTGTTTTTGGAAATGCATCATTTGGCTTTGAAGAAACTCCTTCAATGCTGCAGTAATCATTGTATTCTCCATCATATTTCTGTGCTGCTGCGCCGTTGGCAATACATCATGGACAGATATAGTCGGGTTCATCTACGCTATAGAAACAACCTATGTACTTTAAATCATGTTGTTGATTGCAAATCGAACACCTACCGATTTGATTTTCAAATAGATCAAGTCTGTATGCATTGGGATGATATTTAAATTGAGGGTAATCCATATTTTTTTAATTCTTTTCTCTAAATGTTTTTACTGACCTAAGACTAGCAATAAAATTCTATACGAAAACTTTCGATTAGTTCTGGTGGTACCCGTGTTGTCTGTCCATTGGTCCGCATAAATAATTCGCCTTTATAATATAAAGGACGATCGGACTTATTACACTTGAACACCAATACTGTTTTTCCCTGGATCTGTATTTCTTCCAATGTCGTGTAAATATTTGAGATTTTATTGCTTTCATGTGCAAGCTTGTCTATCAAACTTCTTTTCATTAAATCAAGTGAATCATTAAAGTGTTCGGCAAGTTCTTGTTCAACGCCCACTATTTTTAGATCGTCTGCCACCCCAATAAATACATAACCATTTCGTGTATTCATAAAGGCAAAACAGGCTTTAACCCATTTATCAGATTTACGATTGGTAAGTAAATCTGTGGTACGTTCTTTAAATTCAACCCTTTGATTTTCACCAAGCTGTATCAAGTTCAAATAGAAGTCGGAATGAGCATTCTGTTGGTAGCATTTTAAAGTGTTTTTAATTTTTTCCAATGATTTGTAAGCTGTTACAGTTTCTAGATTATGAATGTCCTGCCATTGATAAATAAGTTTGGTTTTCAGCTCAGTGAGCACTTTGGGATCTGCAATATATTCGAAACTTGCACTAAGCTGCTGTAAAATTTCTCTATAAATGTCATGACTTGAAACAGGAATAGAAATTTTATTCAAAGTATCTCTGTTTTTTTCTAATTTTTTATGCACTTCAAACGGGTCTTGATAAAAACTTAAATATTTTAATTCATTTAAAATGTGTTCATACGGGCGATGAAAGGAGCTTGGAAAAAGATGTTTGGGCGGGATATGAATATATTTTTCAATCTGTTGGAAATAATGCCTAAGTGTTGGATATTTTAGAGCTTGATAAATGTTGATTTCAAATTTATCGGAAAAGGGAGTAGTGGTGTAAGCTTGAAAAAATAGTAAAGTTTGGATCTCTTTGTATTTATTGGGGTAATCATGCCAATGAGTTTCTAGAAACTCATTAAAATTCTTAAACTTATTGGTGATATACATGTTCAAATCCATAGCAACACCTTTTATCCTCTATCATTTGGTGTTCGGTATTTACAACAAATATGTCATCAGACTATTTATATATACTTATATATAAGTGAAATAGGGCAGGAAATAAAGTGTAATGATTTAAATCGTATATTTAAAGTTGTTAGAAAATATAACAAATATTTCAATTTGATGAATAAACACTGAGTACGGTATTGGATATTTAAGGGGTGATTTTGGGTATAGCCAAACTTGGATTCACAATAAATGACTCTAAACGAGCTCTTAAGGATGTTGCCCGATCAGGTACATAAGGAAGAGCAACTTCTGCTAGTTGTTTCACGAGTTCTAAATTACCAGCTGCGCCAGAGACATAGCATAAAGTACACATTTCACTTGGATGTACGGGTTTTTGGATTGCCAAAGTTGCTTTTTTGATGAAATCTTCAGGCCATTGCGCCATTTCTCCAAAAAAAAGCTGACTCTGACGATCCCATTCAGATACTAAAAATTCAACCATTTGTGCTGCATCTTGCGCTGACTGTGTATATGACCAATCACTATCATAATCATTTATCAAGCCTGAAAGAATTGAACCACGCCACGCGCAATCATAATCATGCATTTTCTCAATCTCTAAACCTTTGCCGGTACAGCCCATTACATATTCACCTAATGAAATGAGATGTATGCCTAGATTAATTTGAAAGCAATGCCTTTTTGTAAAATGCTGAATATCTACAATTCGAATGACTTCACCATCCACTTGCCAAAATACATCAGCTTTTTGGGTAAACCCCTGTGCTTTTAAAAGCGGATAGAATTGAGTGCGTAACTGTTTGGAAATAAATTTTTTATCCATATTGAATATCACCCAATTTGAGTCGAACGTGTCATAAAAAGCTAACTTTGGACAACATAACCAAATAAACCCGCTAGGCTTCCATTTACGGTCAAACCTAATGCCAGTCTAGGTAAGACACAACCTGTAATCACTGTTCCATGAGGATAGTCTTTGCGATCGATTTGTTCCAACTGCATTGCGTCACCAATACGGATAAAGGCAGAATCAATAAAATCATTCTGCTGAGTGAACCATTCTTTCATTTTTTTCCAAGGTTCAAAGTAGCTTGGTGGTGATTCTTCACCATCTTGTTCAACTTCTTTCCACCATAAGGTATTTGAAGTCATTGGTTCTACAGTAATTGTTGCAAGTGGAAAAATGGTGTTGGCGAATGACTGATAAATCAATTCAGGGGTAATCTTTTTAACAGGGACCTTTTGCTGATGCACAATATAGAAAGGGTGGAAATAATCACCGGAATTTGAACCCATGCCCACTTCTACATTTGCCATAATCTTGGCAATTTGAGAACTGAGGTTCTGGCATAATCCCAATCCATTTTGATCAATTGTATGATTTAGGCTTGCTGGATATTTTGTAATCGTTCCATCATTATAGACTTGGGTAAAACGCGAAAGAATATTGTTTGGCCATTCATCGTGGTCTGAACCGACATCATGGTTCTGCATGCATGGTGTTAATACCGTTAATTTATCAGGATCGAGTGCAAGTGCCATATTCATTATTTTTTCCTGATCATATTTTAATTGCTAATCATAGAGACGATAGATTCCGTTAAAACGCTCACAACCTTTTTGTTGTGTAGAAACAGATAAAATTGCTTTTTGAAAGTTTAAAGTGTATTTACAGTCATGTTCATTGTCTAAGATTTCATTCTTTTTTTCTGGAGTCGTATAGGCCAACAATGAAATTGTTTGGGCTTCTTTGCGGTTGTTCGGATTTCGGTATGCAATGCCCTCTACTTTAATACGATCCTTACTCAACTGATGTATTTGTAAATGAATCGGCTGTTCTGCAATTTTACCATGTTGGTATTTAATAAAGTGCTGAGTGAGGCTTTGATTCATGGATGTGTAAAAATTTAAATCTTCAAGACGAATATCGAACTGCTGTTTGAAACAATCTGAAGTTTTACACTGTTTTAAACGGTTAAGCCAAAGGTGATGGGTATCATTTATCAAACGTACTGGTGCGTCTGTGACTAGATAGGTGGTGAGGTAACTTTCATTAAGTTGTTCACGAAGTTCTTTGTATTGTGGACTACATAGTTTCTTGAATAAAGCAGCGTCTTGATGTTTACAGTCCATAGGGAGTGCATAAACAGCAGACGTGCTGATACAGCTCAAAATGAGACCAGACAAGAGCGTTTTAATTTGATTAAATTCTGTATTCAACAGCATGATCGCTTATACTTTCACAATGTTTGCATACGTACTATAGCGAAAGAGAAAGTACGAATACAAGATTTTTTAAAACTTAAAAACTGCATAAAGGGAGTTGAAAATGAGCGTACCGATTCGTATAGGGCAAGGAATGGATGTGCACGCCTTTGAAGAAGGTAACTTTGTCACTTTGGCAGGTATTCAAATTCCTCATTCTCATGGCTTAAAAGCACATTCAGATGGTGATGTTGTATTGCATGCGCTGTGTGATGCTTTATTAGGGGCATTGGCGTTGGGTGATATTGGTCAGCATTTTCCTGATACAGATGCTGAGTTTAAAGGTGCTGATAGTCGTAAACTATTAAAACATGTCTATCAGTTGGTTTTAGATCGTGGTTATGTGTTAAACAATGCGGATATTACAGTTGCGTGTGAACGTCCAAAATTAGCCAAGCATAATTTGGAAATGCGCCAGAGTATTGCAGATGTACTGGATGTTGAAATCACGCAGATTAGCATTAAAGCAACCACGACAGAAAAGCTCGGTTTTACAGGACGTCAGGAAGGGATATTGTCAACAGCAACAGTTTTGATTTCGCATCAAACTCATATATAAGACATCATAAGTAAATTCAGATGATTTTCTTTTTATGAGGATTTAAATAGTGTAAGGGGGCAGATATTCGGTATCTGCTCTTTTAGGCTAGATATAGCGACAGCAATCCTTTTAGAGTGAATTCATCAGAATTGTTCTCTATTTGCATATAACATGTGGCGATAAAGATTGAGCAAATAACTGGTTTGTAAGGGTTTAATCTTCAAAAGATAAAAATATAAAGTGCAAGATATGCGTAATTGGAGCGACTTCTTGAATTTTAGGTACAAAAAAAGCCCTGTAAAGGGCTCTTTTTACATGCATAAATTAGTTAGCTAAAGCTTTAACTTGTGCATTTAAACGGCTCTTATGACGAGCAGCTTTGTTTTTATGGATGATACCTTTATCAGCCATACGGTCAATTACTGGAACCGCAGCTTTATAAGCTTCAGTTGCAGCAGCATATTCACCAGTAGCGATTGCAGCGATTGTGCGTTTGATATAAGTACGTACCATAGAACGCAAGCTTGCGTTGTGTTTGCGTGCTTTAACGTTTTGACGAGCACGTTTTTTTGCTTGAGCAGAGTTTGCCACTCGTGCACTCCTTGATTAGATTGGTCTGGGCGGGCTGAAATCACATCTGAAAACCAACATCAGAGGATTATCACCAGCCCGTAAACAAGTGCCATATTGTGATTAAACAGGCCGGCAAAGTCAAGTCTTGACATGCTTTGACAACATTTTTGTTGAAGAAAAATTTGAAATAAAACGTTAGATTAGTAGTAAATCAAGGAGATTGTTTAAAAAATGACTAATTCGATAAAAAATGCGATTGTGATTGGAGCAACAGGTTTAGTCGGTCAATGTTTAATTGAGCAACTCAATTCATTGACAGAATGCGAAAAAATTACGGTGGTTGTTCGTCGCCAAAATGCTGAATTTAACTTATACAAAAAAGTTGAGCAATTTGTTTTGGAGGATTTTCTGTTATTAAATGATCAAGATGTAAGTGGCTATAGCCATGCATTTAGTTGTTTGGGGACGACCATTAAAAAAGCGGGTTCCAAAGAAGCTTTTTACAATATTGATTTTGAAATTAATGCCCATTTTGCAGATTTATTTGAAACAACAGAGACACATTTGGTTTTAGTCAGCGCTATGGGCGCGAACGCGAATGCGTCAATTTTTTATAACAGAGTCAAAGGTGAACTTGAGACCTATATTCAACAGCTGGATTTATATCGTTTTTCAATCATTCGTCCATCTTTGTTGTTGGGTGACAGAAATGAAAAGCGTTTTTTTGAGGATATTTCGCAAAAGCTTTATAGAAAATTTTCACATTTAGTCCCCAATTCTTTTAAATATAAGCCAGTGACAGCACAACAAGTGGCTCATACTATGGTCGAGGCTGCACAAACGCAAACTCATAAAATTGAAATTTATGATAATTTACATATACAAAATGCCTAATTAGGGAGAAATAACGTGACAACAGTACCTTTTGTAACCTGTGATTTACTCGATGACAATCCAGATAAAGAAATTCAAACGCTGATCCCTTCATTAGATGGTAAATTTTTTAAAAGCTATGGGGCACGCAAAAGTTTTGGTGGTCAAATCGTGACAGTGAAGTGTTTTGAAGATAACTCTCGTGTAAAAGAGTTATTGGCGACAGTGGGTGCTGGTAAAGTCCTGGTTGTGGATGGTGGGGCATCCATGCGCTGTGCATTAATGGGTGATATGATTGCAGAATCTGCTGTAAAACATCATTGGAATGGTGTCATTATTTATGGTTGTGTTCGTGATGTAGATGCACTTGCTGAACTCGATCTGGGGGTACATGCATTGGCTTCAATTCCACAAAAAAGTCATCGTAAAGGCATAGGCGAAGTCGATATTCCTCTATATTTTGGCAGTGTAGGCTTCAATTCTGGTGATTATGTTTATGCAGACAACAACGGAATTGTGGTTTCAAAAGAAAAACTAGTGGATTTATAGACACTTTATAAAAATGTAGAGTGACTGCTCGAGGGTAGCAAAATGGTACATCATCAAATTAAAGTCGTACAAGCATTAGCTTCAACGCTGACTGCAGGAGGACGTGGGGTTACTGGAACAGCATTTCCCAATCAACCTGAAAAAGCCTTAAAGCTTTATGAGTTTGAAGGTTCTCCATTTTGCCGCCGTGTCAGAGAAGTGATGACTACATTAAATTTGGATTACGAAGTTTATCCATGTCCTAAAGGTGGAACCAAATACCGCAAGATTGTTAAAGAAAATGGTGGAAAATTACGTTTTCCTTATTTTGTTGATGAAAATACTGGAACAGCCATGTATGAATCAGTGGCGATTATTGATTATTTATTCAAGCATTATGGAAAAAGCGGTAAAACACCAAAGAAGTATGCACATTATCCCCGATATCCTGTGATTGCTTTGGCTGGAACGGTGATCAATGGCGCACGTGGCGTATGGGTAAACCCAAAAATTATTGATCGAGCTGCACCTGAAAAGTTATTAAATTTATGGGGCTTTGAAGCAAGTCCATATACAAGAATTGTGCGTGGCGTATTAACAGAACTGGAAATTCCATTTGTATTTCATAATGTCGCTAAAGAATGTTGGCAAGATCAGGGTCCTGCGGCTTTACGTTTAAAACCGGGTAAATATGTACCACTCAAGGGTGGAAAGCGCGAAAAAATTGTTTCTGTGATGGGACGTGTTAAGCAAGATATTCAAGTGCCTTATTTGGAGGATCCAAATACAGGAGTAAAATTGTTCGAATCAGAATCCATCGTCAATTATTTGCAAAAACAGTATGGTTAATTCAAATATATCAAAGCGCCTTTTCTGAGGTGCTTTGTATAAAGAGATCAATGTGAGTATAGCCGAAAATTATATTGAATATAAAAATCATGTCAGTGCATTGGAAAATGATGCTCACTATAAAAAGCAGGTTTTGAGAATTCAACAGATTGTTCACCAGCGCCAGTTGGTATCCTGTATGAATGATTCAACATGGATCAAGCTTCTTGATGCCATAAACAGTTTAGATTTTCCACCAGCTTTTATGGCTAAACTGTTAAAAGATCCAATTGATCAACACGCAGAAACACAGTTCTTAAATACTGTTCCGTGGTACTGTGGTGATTGGCGACCCTTTTATCAGGAAGGCATGCCGATTTTTATCAGTATTGAGTATTTAATCGTAAAACCGATGTTAATTGAACATCAAGGGCGTTTAATTGCTGCCAAAATTTTAGATCAGACTGATCGATTTCGAAATTTGTTAAAGTCTTTGAATGTGATGTATCAGGAATATGAATCCAATGGCGGTTTTAAGATTTATGGGTACAGATAGGAAAACATTATTTATGGACAAGTCTCTTATTTCCTAAGTGTGTTGATTGTGTATTTAAAAATAAACCGAATCAGGTTTTTGTTGCCGTCTAAACGATCGATACTAGAGAAAATGATTATAATTATACGGATAAAACTTAAGCTTAAAAACAGTCTATGTTAGATTGTAACCAATAAAATATACTTGAGAACTGGAATGACTTTAACTCGAATTCAACCTGTGATAAATCGCCCAGGAGAAAATGCCTTATTTATTGTATTAGGTTTAAAACAAGGGACTGAAGTTGTCGATACGGTGATTGATTTCGCAGCTAACTTTTCTGCATTCACACGCAGTTTAAGCAACCGTTATCCTGATGAACAATTTAGTGCTGTATTGGGCTTTGGTGCAGGTGCTTGGGATTGTTTATTTCCAAATCAACCTAAGCCACAAGAATTAGAGACATTTAAAGAAATACAAGGACCCAAATACACCGCTGTATCAACTGATGGTGATTTGTTCTTCCATATCCGCGCAAATCGCCAAGCTTTATGCTTTGAACTGGCAGACATCATCAATACTCAATTAAAACAGGTGAGTTATCCGATTGATGAAGTGAATGGTTTTCGATATTTCGATGGTCGTGCGATTATTGGCTTTGTGGATGGGACTGAGAATCCTGAAACGGAAATTGCCGCAGAATATGCTTTAGTGGGTGATGAAGACCCCCTATTTAAAGGTGGCAGTTATGCTTTCATTCAAAAATATATGCACGATATGGATAAGTGGCGTGAGCTAAGTGATGAAGAACAAGAAAAAGTGATTGGACGGAAAAAGTTTAATGACGTTGAGTTGGGGGATGATGTAAAACCCAAAACAGCACACAATGTGGTCAGTAAGGCGCATGATGAACAAGGCAATGAATTAAAAATCATGCGTGCCAATATGCCTTTTTCCAATCCATCTAAGAACGAATATGGTACTTTCTTTATTGGTTATGCCCGAAAATTTAGTGTCACGCGTCAAATGTTGGAGCATATGTTTCAAGGGGATGATGAAGGAAATTTAGATCGTCTGCTTGATTTTAGTACGGCTTTGACAGGAACATTATTCTTCGTGCCTACTGTAGATTTCTTGGATAACTTGGGTGATGAATAAATCATTAATTGGTATAAGCAAAGAAGGGCGTGAAAACGTCCTTCTTACAGCGATTTCTAGCTGAATTTGTTAAGATACGGGTTTGTATTGTTTATTGGTTGAGTTTTAAACATGTTAACGAAGATAGCCGCTTTATTTAAAAACAATAGAAACTCAGCGGAACAAGCTTTTTTGCAACAACATCATATTCAAATTGATGCTGAAAATGGTTTTGTTGTTGATGGTATAGTTTTAAATACAGAACTGGCGGAACGACTTGAATACTTTTCCAATCGTAAACTGAATAATTTTGATGATTTGCAGGCACTATTTTATAAAGCAATCTTGATCAATGAAAAGATTGATTTAGAAATTGCCTCTGGTCGTTATGTGGTTAGATTAGGCAATACTGAAGAAAATCTAAAGCAGTTTAAAGAAATTGTTCGGAAACTAAATGATTACTATAAAGAATTTAAAAGAGAAAAATAGATTATGGTCGTGATGTTGATATTTTATCTTGATTTTTAAATTAAGATTGAGCAGGCATAAGACATTGACTCCGCAAGTAAACGAAGTGAATAGCGGAACTATTTTCAAGTTCTATGGCGGAGGCTGAGATAATTTTAGCCACAATCGTAAACAACAGCAAAGCATGGCTTTGTTTGCGGCACAAGGCTTAGCGGGGAACAAGCGTATTTTTGCTGCTTCACATGATCTTGCGAAAACAGTGTTTGTCATTATTTGGAATGACTAAATTTCATATTTAGCGTCTAGTATCGTCTAAAAATGCCTTGTCTAAACGACAAATTATTAACAGACCCTATACGAATAGGAAAAGAAAGATAGACCATGTTAACTGCAAAAAACTGGGCTGAAATTTCCGAACAAGCCGAAGAATTTATTCAATTTTTACAAGGTGATAACTTTTTTAGTCAGCCTTATACAACAGATAGAGATTATTGTGTCATCACCGATGTTGATCTGGCGATGAATTTTTCAACGGACAGTAGTTGGGATAAATTTACAGATTGGGAAACAGTCGTTGATTCACAGTTTCCTGAAGATTTTGATTGGCAATTGAACTCAAGAATTAACTATCAATTACAGCAAAACAATTATTACGACTTGTTCACAAAAAATTTAAATGGATTGCTTGAAAAGTGGACAACATTTGATGGAATAGGAATAGCTCACGAATTAATCATGCATGATATCGGTTATATTTTTAATTGTTATGCAAATGACTATTTTCCACCGATTTGGCAAGAGATTTTACAGGTTTATTATGCAGGTGGTTTACCGTGTGGCTGGAATGGATTTTATCCTGACGGAAAAATGGTCGTGTTTAGCCATCAATCGAATAAATTGGACAAATAAAATCACTGAATTCAACAAAGTCATCATGTTAAACTATGGCTTATGTCTTTTAGACCCGATATAAACATGTTTAAGCAAGAAATCTCTGACCTTAATTTAAAACAATTGAAAGCAGGCGAAAAGCGTTGGATTGGTACAATGCTTGGCTCTTCTGCTGCCTTACTCTTTAAGGAAATAACGGAGAAGTCTGAACAACTTTTTGTACTGGTTGCGCGCAATAATCAACACTTGACGCAACTTGAAAGTGAACTTGAATTTTACGGTGTTAAACCAACAATTTTTCCAGATTGGGAAATCTTGCCCTATGACCGTTTATCACCACATCAGGATATAGTGTCTGAACGACTGTCTATTCTTGCCAATATGCCACAAAAAGGTATTTTGTTGGTATCAGCAACAACATTGGCACAGCGAGTTGCGCCAACCTCATGGATTTTAGGTGAACATTTTGATATTAAGGTTGGTCAGAAGTTTGATTTAGAACAACAAAAATTAAAACTAGTGCAAGCAGGTTACCATTTGGTGGATACGGTTTATGACCACGGTGAATTTGCAGTACGGGGCAGTATCATGGATATCTATGCGTCTGGGCAAAATGCACCAATCCGCATAGATTTGTTTGATGATGAAATAGACAGTTTAAAATTCTTTGATCCTGAGACTCAAAGAACAACAACAAAACTTGAGCATTTAACTGTATTACCCGCTAAAGAGTTTCCTTTAAAAGAAGCGCGTTCAATATTCAGAGATCGCTACGCTGAAAGTTTTCCAACAGCAAATCCCAAAAAAAATCCAATTTATCAAGATGTATTAGAGGGAATTGCATCGCCTGGATTGGACTTTTATTTTCCTTTATTTTTTACCCAAGCTGCGATGCAGACACAAAGCTGTTTGACATCGTACTTACCCAGCAATGCAATTGTCATTACAGATAAGTACATTGAGGAAGGTTTAACCCAATTTTGGGCAGATGTCATGCGCCGTTATGAAGATAGACGGCACAATATTGATCAACCACTACTGCCACCTGAAGAAGTTTTTATAAAACCCAATCAGTTGTTTGAACATTTAAACCAGTTTGCAAGAATCATTGCATCTACAGAGCAGATCGAATTAAAAACAGGTTGTATTAATCTATCTGTCGAAATACCACCAAAATTACCTGTCGACCCAAAACAAGAACAACCTTTTAAGGTCGTCAAACAATATGTTGATGATGCCAATCATCCTGTGCTATTGGTGGCAGAGAGTGCTGGACGTCGTGAAACTTTGAAAGACGCCCTAAGAGCGAGTTTGGGAGAAATCCCTGTTGTTGAGAATTTTCAAATTTTCCAGCAATCGAATTTCTCCGTTGCGATCACAAACGCGCCTTTAGACCGTGGTTTGGTCGTTTGTGATGAATTATCGGTAATTTCTGAAAATCAGCTTTATGAGCATCGGGTTGTACAGCGTCGTCGTAAGCGTCAACAGGAAGTTTCCGAAGAGTTTTTAATTCGAAGTTTAACTGAACTGAATATCGGTGCACCCGTGGTTCATGTTGACCATGGTGTTGGTCGTTATGCCGGTTTGGTTACATTGAATATTGATGATCAGGATTATGAGTTTTTGCAACTCAACTATGCCGACGGTGCAAAAGTTTATGTACCTGTGACCAATCTGCATCTCATCAGTCGTTTTAGTGGGGGTGATCCAGATTTAGCACCTTTGCATAAGCTTGGAACGGATGCATGGAACAAAGCGAAACGAAAAGCACTCGAACAGATTCACGATGTTGCTGCTGAATTATTGCATATTCAAGCACGACGCCAGTCAAAACCGGGTATCAGTTTTGAATTGGATCAAAGTACATATATGCAGTTTTCGAGTGGCTTTGCCTATGAGGAAACCCTAGATCAAGCCAATGCAATCGAAGCAACATTATATGATATGCAACAAGCCAAACCGATGGATCGTTTAGTCTGTGGTGATGTGGGGTTTGGTAAAACAGAAGTTGCGATGCGAGCAGCTTTTGTGGCTGTTCAGAACAATCGACAAGTGGCGGTTCTTGTACCTACCACATTGTTGGCACAACAGCATTATGAGTCTTTTAAAGATCGTTTTGCTGATTGGCCGATCCGTGTTGAAGTGCTCTCTCGTTTTGGAACAAGTAAAAGTCATGTCAAAATAATTGAGGATTTGGTTGAGGGTAAAGTTGATATCGTCATTGGAACTCACAAAATCCTTCAAGAAAATGTGCAGTTTAAAAACTTAGGCTTGATGATTGTTGATGAAGAGCATCGTTTTGGTGTAAGGGATAAAGAACGCATCAAAGCCATGCGTGCTGATGTGGATATGCTGACGCTGACGGCTACCCCGATTCCACGAACGCTGAATATGGCATTTGGGGGGATGCGTGATCTTTCGATTATTGCAACACCACCGGCACGTCGTTTAGCTGTTAAAACTTTTGTGAATGAGCAAACCAACGAGACCATGAAAGAAGCGATTTTACGTGAATTGCTTCGTGGTGGGCAGGTTTACATCCTGCATAATGAAGTCGATACCATTGAACGAGCTGCGGAGAATATTCGTCAACTGGTTCCTGAAGCACGGGTCGCTGTTGCACACGGTCAAATGCGCGAACGTGAACTCGAACAGGTCATGCAGCAGTTTTATCACAAAGAATACAATGTTCTGGTGTGTTCAACGATTATTGAAACGGGAATTGATGTTCCGAATGCCAATACGATTATCATTGAGCGTGCAGACAAGCTGGGGCTTGCGCAATTGCATCAACTGCGTGGCCGTGTCGGGCGTTCGCATCATCAAGCGTATGCATATTTGATGGTACCTTCGCTGAAAGGGCTAAAAGGTGATGCAGAAAAGCGTTTAGATGCGATTTCAAGAGCATCGAATCTGGGTGCAGGTTTTATGTTGGCAACTGAAGATTTGGAAATACGTGGCGCCGGTGAGTTACTTGGTGAACAACAAAGTGGTTCAATGAATGCCATTGGTTATAGTTTATATATGGAAATGCTGGCTAAAGCGACCAAAGCCATTCAACAAGGTAAAACGCCAAATTTTGATACTCCGCTTTCGCTCACCTCGGAAATTACTTTACACATGCCTGCATTGATCCCTGATGAATATCTAGGTGATGTACATCAGCGCCTTATGTTCTACAAACGGATCAGCAATACAGATACAGCAGATAAATTAGACAATATTCGGATGGAACTGATAGATCGTTTTGGTGTGCCACCACAACCTGTCAAACAGTTATTTAGTGTGCATCAAATTCGTATCAAGGCAGAGCAGTTGGAAATCACCAAGATCGATATTGGTGCACATGGTGGTGTGATTGAATTTTCACCTGATACACCAGTGCAAGCGATCAGTATCATTCAATTGATGCAAAAACATCCGACCTGGTTCCGTATGGAGGGTGGTCAACGCCTGAAAGTAATGGTCATGTTGGAAGAATACGAGAAGCGGATTCAGTTTGTGCAAGATTTATTGAATAACTTGCTTGCTGAATTAAAGCGTTAATTTATCAATATGTTGAAGATGAATAATCTTTATTCAGTACTGAGAAAAAATCATGAAATTTTTTCAGAGATGCTCTTGAAAAAAAACAACGATTCTTTAAAGTGTAATTGTGATCAGGTTCAAAACAAACTGTGTTTATTTGTACCGAAACACGAGATAACCAATATTCACACGAAAACCGATGTGATAGTATTAGCCATCCTTTTAATTTTGCGTCATTTATAAAGATATGTTTAGTTTGCATCCACAACTTGCTCAAGATACTTTTTTTGTAGGCGATTTCCCGCTTTCAACATGTCGTTTAATGAATGATATGCAATTTCCGTGGTTAATTCTTATCCCACGCGTACCTGGTATCACTGAATTATATGAATTGAGCCAAGCTGACCAAGAACAGTTTTTGCGCGAGTCAAGTTGGTTGTCTAGTCAACTGTCACGTGTTTTCCGTGCTGACAAGATGAATGTGGCTGCATTGGGCAATATGGTTCCACAATTACATTTTCACCATGTGGTGCGTTATCAAAATGATGTAGCTTGGCCTAAGCCTGTATTTGGCTTGCAGGCGGTTCCATACACCAATGAAGTGCTAGCACATATGCGTCAGACATTGATGTTGGCATTGCGTGGTCAAGGTGATATGCCGTTTGATTGGCGTATGGACTAAGTTTTTAAAACAGCACAAGGGAAGTGTTTAATAAAATGACATCCGAGGTAAAATATTTTGCCATTTGAACGTATGTTAGATAAAGAGCCTAAGCAATTTGAAATATTCCAGCGTTTTATGGGATATTTGATTATTGCACTGCTTGTTATCATTTATTATTTTACTTCTCCTGTTGCTAACTATCAGTTCTATGTTCCTTTTTTCATTGGTTTTATTTTTTTAGCCAGCCCCAAATTTTCTCGCTGGCTGGAATACTCTTACGGTTCAAAAATCCGTAAAAATATCTATTTTTTAGTGGATGTTATTGTTGTTTCGACAGCACTGGCTGCAGTACATTTGAGTTTGGTGGTTTCTTTTGTACTGTTGTTTGCACTGATCTATACTGCCATCAACAGTAAAATTTCTTTCATGATGGCGTCTTTAGCTATTCTGATCGCTTTTATTGTTTTCTATACCAACATTATCTTCATTTTTGGCTTCTACGATTATTTCCAGCAAACCAGTCCCGAACTTTCAGTGCTGTCTTTTATTGGCATTATTCTGTTCGTTAATATCGGTAATTATTACCAAAATCGCCGTATTAAAAGTGTGGAAATCAAAAAAAACACCTATTTCAATGAAATGAACCGCTATATCGAGTTGTCAAATCAACTCAGCCGATATGCACCATTGCAACTTTGGCAAGCGATCATGCGTGGGGACACTGAAGCAAAAATTGAATATAAACGTAAAAAAATCACAGTTTTCTTTTCGGATATTCAAGGTTTTACGGAATTATCGGAAACATTGATTCCAGATGATTTGGCATTTGTTCTAAATGATTATCTGAGTCATATGACTGAAATTGCAAAGCAGTATGGTGCAACCATTGATAAATTTATGGGCGATGCAATTCTGATTTTCTTTGGTGACCCAGATTCACAAGGTGTGGAGCAGGATGCAAAAAACTGCATCGATATGGCAATTGCCATGCGACAGCAAATGAAGTTTCTGCGTGAACGCTGGGTGAAAATGGGATATGCGCCATTACATATCCGTATGGGTGTGAGTACAGGCTATTGCCACGTTGGGAATTATGGTGCTGTACATCGTATGGCCTATACGATTGTTGGTCGCGATGCAAACTTGGCTGCACGTTTGCAATATGCTGCGGATATCGATGAAATTCTTGTTTCAGATGAAACTTATAAATTGATTAAAAATGATTATCTCTGTGCGCCTAAATCACCTATTGAATTAAAAGGTATTCAAGGTAAGGTGAGAACTTGGCAGGTCATGGAGAAATACTCCGCCAGTAAAAATGAAAATCAGCAATGGTTTGACTATGAATATAAAGGCTTTCATTTGGTGCTCAATTTAGAGGAAGTGCAAAATTTTGAGTATCCAGAACTGGTTGAAGTACTTGAAAAAATGGTCGACCGTATTAAAGTTCAGCAACGACTGACCAATGCTCAGGGTGTTGCTAGATTAAATGCTGAAGATGAAATTCGCTAACTGGCTTTAAAATTTTAGGTCATAGATTCAAATCAGCTGTTAGGGTTCAAGATTGAACAATGAATTAAAAAATAAAAAACCACTCAATTGAGTGGTTTTTTATTTTTTAATTCAGCATTTTTATGAATCATTTAGTGATTTTCAGAAGCATGGTTAATGGTGTATTTAGGAATTTCTACTTCCATATCTTCATCGGTAATTTTAACTTGGCATGAAAGTCGTGAGTCAGGCTCTAAGCCCCATGCGCGATCAAGTAAATCTGCTTCAATATCATCCATTTCTTCAAGTGCATCAAAACCTTTGCGTACAATAACATGACATGTAGTACATGCCTTAGACATATCACAGGCATGCTCAATTTTAATACCATTGCTTAATAAACTTTGGCAAAGATTGGCATTTGGTTCAACTTCAAACTCAGCACCATTTGGACAAATTGTTGCATGAGGTAGTACTTTAATACGTGGCATAGTCTTTACCTTATAAATTAGTTTGAGTTTGACCAGTCATCAAGTTTAGTGCCTTTGAGCGCATGATCAATATGCTGATTCATACGCTCTGCAGCAAAAGCATCACTATGGATTTTTAACTGCTCAACAGCATGTTCAATAGATTTTATATCGTCTGTTTCAAGCTGTGCTGTCAACTGTTCAGCTGCAAGATTCAATCCTTGCAGTTGTTCGGGACTGAGTAATTTACTATCCACTTTCAGTGCTTGTTCTAAAGCCTCGAGTTCACGACGAGCTTCAACCTTTGTTTCATTCAAGTGACGTAAATGTTTGTCTTCTTCAGCGAACTTATAACCATCAAGTAAAAGACGTTCTGTATCCGCTTCAGAAAGACCGTAAGAAGGCTTGATGTCAATCTTTGCATGGACCCCTGAAGTGGTTTCTTTTGCAGACACGGAAAGTAACCCATCTGCATCGACCTGAAAGGTCACTTCAATGCGTGCCTGACCCGCGGTCATAGGAGGAATACCATGTAGTACAAAGCGCCCTAAACTACGGCAATGCTCAACCAAATCACGTTCACCTTGCACAACATGAATCAACATGGCGGTTTGACCATCTTGATAGGTGGTGAATTCTTGACGGCGTGCTACAGGAATCGCTGTATTGCGAGAAATTAAGCGCTCTACCAATCCCCCCATGGTTTCTAAACCAAGTGAGAGAGGCGTTACATCAAGCAGTAATGAGCCATCCTTTGAGTTGCCAATCAGTTGATTTGCAGTGATGGATGCGCCGATCGCTACGACTTCATCAGGATTGATTGTGCAGAGGGGTTCTTGGTTGAATACTTCACGAACTGCTTTTTGAACAGCATAAGAACGAGTAGAACCACCCACAAGTACCACATTTTGGATATCATCCAGGGTAAGCTTTGCATCGCGCATGACACGTTTGCATACACTTATTGTTTTATCGAGTGCTACTTGTATAATCTGTTCAAAGCTTGTGCGGTCTAATGTGAGATGGTGTGTCAGCACTTTAATATCAACAGATTCAGCATCACTCAATGCTTCTTTAGCTTTGCGAGCAGAAACAATGAAATGTGCGTATTCTGCATCGTCCAGAGTATCAATGTTAAGTTGCTTTTTTGCCCATTTTACAATCAAACGATCTAAATCATCACCACCCAGTGCAGTATGGCCGCCCGTGGCTAAAACTTCAAAAACACCTTGTGAGAAACGTAGGATCGAAACGTCAAAAGTACCGCCACCTAAATCGTAGATAACATAATTGCGATCTGTTGCAAGGTTGGTGTCTTGATCTAAACCATAGGCAACAGCTGCTGCAGTAGGTTCATTCAATAAGCGTAATACATTCAGCCCGGCCAACTCAGCGGCATCGCGTGTTGCCTGACGTTGCGCTTCATCGAAATAGGCAGGCACAGTAATAACGGCGCCATTTACAGGATTACTCAGGCTTTTTTCAGCACGGTCTTTTAATTGCTTTAAAATTTCAGCCGAGATTTCTACAGGCGTTTTTCGACCTTGTGCCGTTTCAAAAGTAGGCATTTCATTGTCTGCACCTGTTAAAGTATGTGGGTGCTGAAATTTAATATCTGCTTTAGAACGTCCCATAAAACGTTTTACTGAGACAATGGTATTTTTGGGATCGGTCGTAATGAATGGTTTTGCTGCATCACCATATTCTGTCGAATTTTTAGAATAATGTACGATGGATGGAAGTAACACACGACCTTGTTCATCATTCAGCACTTTGGCTTTACCTGATAATACCGTCGCCACCAAGGAATGTGTTGTACCTAAATCTATTCCAATGGCAATACGGTGTTCGTGTGGCGCACTTGATTGTCCTGGTTCAGCAATTTGCAAGAGTGCCATTTGTTACATCCTTAAAATAAAAGCTAAAAACAAATTCATGTTCAACATGTAGTTAAAATTAAAAAGTTAGAAATCATCATCCAAGCTAAAATCTTCATCATCAAGAAGTTGATCTTCAGCTTTGTCTATGTCATTCATTACTTTTTGGAAAAAACGCAATTTCCGTACAGTATCACGTGCTTCAGCCCAGTCTTCTTCAGCAAAATCAATTTTGAATTCACGAACTAAGCCATCGATCCATTGTTGCACTTCTTTTTTTAGAGAATGCAGTTGATCTGTATTTGTTGCTTCATCGAGTTGCTCACGAATTTCTAGAGCAGATTGCAAAAATTCAAAATCATTAATTGATTGATCTAAATGATGATCTTGTTTTTTGAGTGAAAGTAAATATGCGGCACGGCTATCTACATGTGATAGGGCTTTATATGCTTGATTAATCTCACTCGATTTAATTAAAGCTTTGTCTTTATCATCCGCTTTATCAGGATGATACTGCTGCTGCAAGTTTAAGAAATTAGCTTTTAATGTTGCTAAATCAATATCGAGTGCTTCAGGGAGATCGAACAACTCAAAATGACTCATGGGAGATACTCATCCACGATGTTTTGCTAGAAAACAGGGTAATTAAATATGATTAAAACAGTGCAAGACACTGTTTTAACATGAAAAAAGTGCAGGGCGATTATACAGTGAAAGATTCACCACAACCACATTCACCTTTTTTATTGGGGTTATTGAACTCGAAACCTTCATTGAGACCATTTTTTACATAGTCCATTTCCATGCCATCGAGATATACTAAACTTTTAGGGTCTACAAAAACTTTAACACCAAACTGTTCAAAGATTTGATCATGTTCGTCAATATCATCAACAAACTCAAGTACATATGCTAAACCAGAACAGCCTGAAGTTTTCACACCAAGACGAATACCTTCACCCTTACCGCGATTCTTTAAGTAATTGCTGATATGAGTTGCAGCATTTTCAGTTAAATTGATCATGAAAACTCCATTAAAAAATTATCTGTAAAAACTTAAGCAACAAATATTAAGCTTTAGTTTTCTTGCTACGGTAATCTTCAACAGCAGCTTTGATTGCATCTTCTGCAAGTACAGAGCAGTGCACTTTTACAGGAGGAAGAGCAAGTTCAGTTGCGATATCAATATTCTTAATCGCTTGGGCTTCGTCTAAAGTTTTTCCCTTTAACCACTCGGTTACTAATGAGCTAGATGCAATTGCAGAGCCACAACCATAGGTTTTAAAGCGTGCTTCTTCGATTACACCATTGTCATTCACTTGGATCTGTAAACGCATTACATCGCCACATGCAGGTGCACCGACCATACCTGTACCAACATTTTCTGCATTTTTATCCAAAACACCAACATTACGAGGATTTTCGTAATGATCAATTACTTTTTCACTATAAGCCATGATGCTTCTCCAAACCTCGGGGTCAGCGTTAATAATATGTATTGCTACAATCTAATATGGTGGCATTTCACTGATTTTCAATGAAATGCCGTGTTTGATTTTAGAAACTTAGTGTTCAGCCCATTCAACTGAATTTAAGTCGATACCTTCTTTGTACATGTCCCAAAGCGGTGAAAGTTCACGCAATTTCTCAACAGCAGCTTTGGTAATTTTAATCACATGGTCGATATCTTCTTCAGTCGTATAATGTCCGAAGCTGAAGCGAATTGAGCTATGCGCCAATTCATCAGAAAGACCAAGTGCGCGAAGTACATAAGAAGGTTCAAGTGTTGCAGATGTACATGCTGAACCAGATGAAACCGCAACATCTTTGAGTGCCATCATTAATGATTCACCTTCAACGAAGTTGAAACTTACGTTTAAGTAGTTTGCAACATTATATTCAGGATGACCATTTAAGAACACTTGTTCTAAATCTTGTAAACCATTCCAAAGCTTGTCACGAAGTACACGTAGGCGCGCTTGTTCTTCATGTAAAGTTTTACCTGCGAGTTCAAATGCCTCACCCATACCCACAATTTGGTGAGTAGCGAGTGTGCCTGAACGCATACCGCGCTCATGACCGCCACCATGAATCTGTGCTTTTAAACGTACACGAGGACTACGACGTACAAATAATGCACCGATACCTTTAGGACCATAAACTTTATGGCCAGAAAAGCTCATCAAGTCGACTTTCATGGTTGAAAGATCAATTTCAACTTTGCCCGCAGCTTGCGCAGCATCTACATGGAAGTAAGTCTTGTTGGCACGAGTAAGTTCACCAATCGCAGCAACATCCGTAACTGTACCAATTTCATTATTGACCATCATCAATGAAACAAGAATAGTGTCTGGACGAAGGGCAGCTTGGACCATTTCTGGAGTAATCAAACCTGTTCTAGGTTCTGGTTCAAGATAAGTAATCTCAAAACCTTCTTCTTCCAATTCACGGCAGGTATCTAAAATTGCTTTATGTTCAATTTTACTGGTAATGATATGTTTGCCTTTAGAACCATAAAATTGAGCAATACCTTTTAACGCAAGGTTATCAGATTCAGTCGCGCCTGATGTCCATACGATTTCTCGTGGATCAGCTTTAACTAAATTTGCGACTTGTTCACGTGCATATTCAACTTTTTCTTCAGCTTGCCATCCATAAGCATGAGAGCGAGAAGCTGCATTTCCGAAGGTACCATCAAAGGTTAAACACTCCATCATGCGTTCTGCTACTTGAGGATCAACAGGCGTAGTTGCTGCATAATCAAGATAAATCGGACGTTTCATGTCAAATACCTGTAACCGATAAAAGGGCTGAATCATGGGGTGCTGAATTTTGGCGAACCGCAACGGTTTGTACATTGTCGCGAGCGACTAAGTCGGCAAGGGTGATTTTAGCTAAATAATCGGCAATATGGAGAGAGAGTTCTTGCCATAAATCGTGAGTCAAACACATTGCGCCATTTTGACAATTGCCTTTATGATCACAACGAGTTGCATCCACAGTTTCATTTACAGCTTCAATAATTTCTAAGACAGTAATTTCTTCAGCATGACGCGCTAAGTGATAGCCACCATTCGCGCCTCGAACACTTGAAACTAAGCCATGACGCTTTAATTTAGCGAACAATTGTTCAAGATAAGCGACAGAGATCGTTTGGCGGGCTGCAATTTCTGCAAGCGTAATCGTTTGCTCAGTAGGCTGCAATGCTAGGTCGAGTAGTGCAGTCACTGCATAGCGACCGCGAGTAGTTAGGCGCATGATTCGATACACATGTTTTAGACTAGATGTATGAATTTTATGAATCCTGACTAAATTAGTCAAGTATTTTTAAGCTTAATTCTGACTAATTTAGTCAGAATTATTGATTATTGTTATAAGAATAAAATCACATAAAATATTTTACATGAATATTTGCCATAAATTATACATGATTAGTGCAACAAATAGAAAGCCTAATACACCTAAAGCCGTATATAAACGCTGTTGATTTTGCTGCAGACGACGAACACGATTTTGATATTGTTTCACCTCAACTTGAAGGGTATTGATCTTTGAGCGTTGCTGATCAATTTTTTCCAGCAAAGGGGCGATACGTTTTTTTGATGCACGTGTCTGATTGTCATCATCTGGATGAGTTAACCACTGTTTCCAATCTGACAAGAGTTTAGGTGCTGTCAAATGAATCACCAGATCACGAAACTGATCTTTAAGAATGTCACTGCCTTCTAAACGCATTTTTTTCATACTGCGGCGATTGGCAAAAACAAAAATTTGGACCAAATCAATTAATGTACTACTAACAGAAAGGTCTACAGGTTTTTCAGGCGCTTGCAAGTCAAACAAAATGCCGCGATCGGTAAATTGAATATAGAAGTCAAAATAAGGAATGTAACTATTTATTTTAATGGTCATTTGCTGTTCGACAAATTTTTTTGCTTGTAAACGAACAACACGATCATGCTTTAATACAAAAGAATAAATAGTTTCCAAGATAATCATGACAATGTTTAGCAACAAACGAGAGTGACCTTGCTTTTGTTGCGATTCATTCATAAAACATTCCTATAACAAATTGAGAATCCGATCTCTAAAATAACTTTGAAACAAATTTATCTGTGATGTGAAACACATTATTTCAACAATCATATAAAAAAAATATTTAAATGACCATTGTTGAATTGGCAAGTGTTCCTTAACATTAAACAATTACTTTGCTTTTGTAGAACAGTTTAGCAAAAGGTTCAATAGCTTTATTTGATATTATAGATATATTTTCTACATAATTTGGTCATATAGGTCATTAAAAGCTGGAGTTTTGGGCAAATGGAGCAGGATATGAAAAAGAGCAATAAAGAACAATTCGGTCTGCAGGAAGACCAAAATGAACAGCATTTATCACATTCAAAATCGAGAAATCATAAAAAATCAGCACTAGATTTTAGAAAATATACAAAACAGATTTGGTTGGCGGGGCTGGGTGCCTTTTCGCGTGCAGAAGAAGAAGGCAATAAATTATTTGATTCTTTAGTCAAAGTTGGAGAGGAACTTGAATCAAAAACAGTTGAAGTCACTGATCAAACGGTCAATAAAGTGTCAGAGAAAACCAAAGAATCTGTCACGGAAACCAAAGATAAAGTAGAAAAGCTTCTCGATCATGGTGTAAATCACTCGCTTAATCGAATAGGTCTCGTCACGGCAAAGGATCTTCAACACCTTGAGAGCTTGATTATGCAGTTACACCACAAGGTGGATGCATTGGCGGATGAGAATCAAAACTTACGCGAGCAATTGCTCAAAAAATGAAATAATCGGGATGAATCAAAAAAAAAACTCATTTTTAGTCGTAATTTTTGAGAAAAGCGTGTTTGGAGTCTTGCGTTTTCCCCCAAAGCATTGCTATAAAGTCGTCATGGCCTTTGATCTACAGCCTTGGAACTTAAACAAACGAAATAAGAGGACGTAATCTTCATGAATAAATCAGAATTAATCGATGCGATTGCAGAAAAAGGGGGATTGTCAAAGTCTGATGCAGGTAAAGCATTAGATGCGACTATTGCTTCAATTGGTGAAGCGCTTAAAAAAGGCGACACGGTTACTTTAGTAGGCTTTGGTACTTTTAGTGTTAAAGACCGCGCTGCACGTACTGGTCGTAACCCTAAAACTGGTGAAGAGCTTCAGATTAAAGCAAGCAAAGTGCCTAGCTTTAAAGCTGGTAAAGGCTTAAAAGACTCAGTAGCTTAATCTGAGCTTATCGAAAGCGCGCCCATGTGGCGCGTTTTTTATGAAATAAAATTAAATTATCAGTGATTGCTCGTTCATTCATCTCACAATTTCAGTTAGAATCCTTACGAAATATAATATTGGAATACTCATGGAATCGTTTCGCACTCTCATAAGGGGCTGGTTTGGTAAAGTTCTCCTTGTGTTATTTTTAGCGCCATTTGCGGTGGTCGGTATTGAAGGTTATTTCAGTGGTGGGCAAAAAGCAGATGTGGCTAAAACTGTTAATGGTCAAGATATTTCTAAAAAAGAGTTAGAAACGGTCACCAAAAGCTATACGGATCAGTTATTGGCAAACCCTGCAGTCCATGGGGACGAGTCATTGTTAAACAAAGAATTTATTGCAAATAAAGCACTGGATTATCTGATCAGCCAAAGTCTTTTGAGACAACAAGCAGATAAATTGGGTGTGACTTTGAGTGATGCTCAAATTGAACAGAAAATTGCGCAAATTCCTGCTTTTCAGGAAAATGGTAAATTTTCGAATAATTTGTATGCGAATTATTTACGTTCACAAGGCTTAACCAGTCAAGCATTTATTCAAAATATTCGCCAGGATTTTGCGTTGAGTATTCTGAGTTCAACGATTTCAGATAATGCATTGATTAGTCAGTTGGATATTCAACAGATCGCAAATTTGCAGTCTGAACAACGTGAATTATTTTTATCGAGTGTAAAACTGGATGATTATAAAGCTAACGTTAAAGTAACGAACCAAGAAATTGCAGATTATTACAACAAGCATCTAAATAAATTTAAACAGGTTGCTGCTGTAGATGTGGATTATGTTGTGTTGAGCCCTGCAACATTGAGCCAACCAAATGCTGCTGTGTCCGATGCAGAGTTGAATCAAGCATATGCGCAATTTGTAGAGAAATATAAGCAAAATTTAAAACATGATGTAAAGCACATTCTGATTACAACCGATTCACGTACTCCTGAACAAGCTGCAACTTTGGCAAATGAGATCTATGCAAAAATTCAGGCAGGTATGACTTTTGCTCAAGCGGCTGCACAATACTCTGAAGATCCAGATTCTAAAGTAAAAGGTGGCGCGCTCGCAGCCTATACGCCTGGTGTGTTCGGAGCTGATTTTGACAAAGCTGTTGCCTCGACTGCGAATGGTCAAGTGGCGAAACCTGTAAAAACAGATTTTGGCTATCATATTATTGAAGTCAATACACCTACGGGAACAATTCCATCATTGGAAAGCAAAAAGGCGGAATTAACAGCTGAAGTACTGAAAAACAAATCTGCAAATTACTTCTCAGATACTGTAAATAGCTTAAATGACCAAGTTGTGAATAGCGATTCGCTTGATGTGGTAGCCCAAGCCGTGAAAACAGTACAGGTTCAGTCAGCGAAGAATGTTAATTTAGCCACGAACAATCCTGTTTTGGCAGATCCTGCGGTTAAAACGAAATTATTTGCCGAGGATGTTAAAAACGGCAATACAACAGCTTCTGGTAATATACAAATGGCCAATGGTGATGTGGTGTGGATCAAGGTCCGTAAATACTATCCAGCGGGCACCCAACCTTTAGCTCAGGCTACAGCACGTGTGAAAGCACAGTTGATTGAACAGAAAGCATTTGATGCTGCACATGCAAAATTGAATGCAATGATTGAAGATTTCAAAAAGTTACCTGCACAAGCAGTGACTGCGAAATACCAATCTAATTTTGTACATGCAGGAACATTCACGCGTTCACAAGGGCTTAAACGCGAAATTGAACGTGCTGCATTCAGTCTGCCTGTACCCAAAGCGGGTATGTGGTCTGTGACTACAGCCAAGTTACCTGATGAATTGGTCGTTGTAGCAGTTGCCAATGTGAAAAAAGCAGATATTGCTCAAATGAATCCGGCTGAAGTACAACAGTTGACGCAAATGTACCAAAAATTCCGTGGTGAACAATTACTTGATGATTATTCTCGTTATTTGAAATCACAAGCCAAGATTAAATAATTGTGAAATTTAGCAAATAAAAAAGCGCTTCGGCGCTTTTTTATTTGCTTGTGTGTTTTGCCCTGAATCTGTGTAGTCATGGTTAAAGCTGATTACGGTATTGACTTGGGCTTAGTTCAAATTGCTTTTTAAATGCTTGGCTGAATGCGGTTTCAGAAGAATAGCCTACTTGATGGGCAATTTGCTGAATGGAGAGTTGACCTTGTTTAAGCAGTTGGCTGGCCAGACGTAAACGGTGCTGCTGTAAATATGCCAGCGGTGTCTCGCCAATAATCTGATTGAATAGACTGGCAAATTTTGAGCGAGACATACAACAGGTTTCAGCTAAACTTTCTACGGTCCAGTTATGTTCAGGGCGACTATGGATGGCTGCTAAGGCATTTGATAATTCAGGATGAATCAATGCATTCAACCAGTTATTGTGGTCTTGCATTTGTTCAATGAAATCTCGCACGGATTCAATCATTAAAATGCTCACCACATGATCCATAATCTTGTTTTTGCCTGCGACAGTTCTACGCGTTTCAGCAGATACAAAATACAGCCCGATTTTAAGCCACTCGGGCGCTTCATCACTCAATGCATTTTGAATGTGTAGGAAGGGAGGGAGTGCATTGATTAATGGACGTGCCATAATCGCATTCATATGGCAGCGTACAGTCAGTATCAAAGTTTTTTCTGAACTACCCTGACCAAATTCGATGGCATCCTGTCTGAGTCCATCAAACAAAGGTTCAATATTTAAGTTTTCAATCAGTTGGGTATTTGGCTGGTTTTTAACGGTATGGGCTAATCCTGCGGGAATTAAAAACATATCACCCGTGTGTAAAGTGACATGCATTGAAGGGGAAAATTCTAAATAAGCATCGCCATACAAGACAATATGTGCAATGACCGCATCTTGTTTAGGGCTCTGGAATGACCAGTCGCCTTGCGCTTGCAGATAAATATATTCTGAATGGTTGAGATGAATATCATCAAAAATTTTACTTAAAGCATCCATAATTATGGTTTAAATTTCCTATTTTCAAATAATAAAAAGCTGTGATGTAATTAAAACATGTGCGTAAAGGACAATCCCTGTGTTGAAGATGCCAAAGACTTTTTCATAGGTTTTATGGACGCTTGCAACTGTCTTTCAAGTGATCTTTATTTAAATATATAGATAAGTAGAAAGATAGGGAAGATACAGCCATGAATGCACCAGTTCAATTGACTGAACAGCAATTGCTAGAAATAAAACCGAAGTCTGGTTTGGCACTTGATAAAAAGCGTTATCTTTGGATGATTAGTCCATCACTGCCAGTGATTGGTTTGGGTATTTTGGCGGGCTATCATGTTGCACCTAAGCCACTTAAAAAAGTTTTTGCATTGGGTGGTCCGATTGTATTGCATGTGATTATTCCTGCTATTGACTCTTTAATTGGTAAAGACCAAAACAATCCAACGGCTGAAGATGTCAAATTACTCGAACAAGATCCTTATTATTCTCGATTAGTTAAATCTTTTATTCCTATTCAATATGCAGCAAATGTGTATGCGTGCTATTTGGTTGGGCGTAAGCAAACTTCATTGCTTGATAAGATACTCTTGGGTATTTCAATGGGTGCGATTAACGGGATTGCCATCAACACGGCGCATGAACTCAGTCATAAACATGATCGTATGGATCATATTTTATCACATTTGGCTTTAGTTCCTTCTGGATATAATCATTTCCGTATTGAACATCCTTATGGACACCATAAGCGTGCTGCAACTCCAGAAGATCCAGCTTCTTCACAGATGGGTGAGACTTTTTATGAGTTTTTACCGCGTACAGTCATCGGATCATTTAAATCCGCAATCGAAATTGAAACCAACCGCCTTAAACGCAAAGGGCTTGGGTTTTGGTGTAAAGACAATGAGTTGTTGCAAGGCTGGAGCATGACTGCTGCATTCCATTCATCCATGGTAGGGCTATTTGGTCAAGGTATATTGCCTTATTTGGCTACGCAGTCCGCATATAGTATTGGTTTATTTGAGATCATTAACTACATCGAGCACTATGGCTTATTGCGTCAAAAGGATGAAACAGGCAAATATGAACGTACCATGCCAGAACACAGCTGGAATAATAATAATATTGTGACGAATCTGTTCTTGTATCAGTTACAGCGTCATTCAGATCATCATGCTTATCCTACACGCCCATTTCAGGCATTACGTCATTTTGATGAAGCCCCTGAGTTACCAAGTGGTTATGCAAGTATGTTGTTGCCAGCGATGATTCCATCTTGGTGGTTCAAAATCATGGATAAACGTGTATTTGACCATTACAAGGGCGATTTGAGTAAAGCCAATATTTATCCAAAACGTCGCGCCAAAATCTTTAAAAAATTTGGTGTAATTGATAAATTACTCAATAAGTAAGTATACAACATGTAATAAAAGTCCAATATTGGGCTTTTATTACATTTAACTTTTTGATCAATCAAGTGCTTTTTAATATCGAACAACATATAATCGTTTGAATTCACCATTTAATGAATTACATCATCCTTGAAAAAAATGATCATTTAAGCAGATTGTATGCTTCAAAAGAGGTTGTTGAATCGGATGAAATTTTATTCATTAAAATAGCGCCAGACAAAAAAATCTTTTTAAAAATACTATCTTTCTTATTGTGTTTCTTCCATAGTATAAATAAGTAATTTTAGATGCTAATAGGTTATTTGGACGTTTATATGAAATGGGAAGAAATAGGCAATCAACCTTGTTCAATTGCGCGCACGTTGTCAGTTCTAGGTGATCGTTGGACGATGCTTATTCTTCGTAATGCATTTATGGGAATGCGTCGTTTCGATGATTTTCAAGCAAATTTAGGCGTCACTCGTCATGTACTCGCGGAGCGTTTAAAACGTTTGGTTGAACATAAAATATTGATCAAAGTTCCCTATGTTGAGCGACAAGAGCGTTTTGAGTATCGTTTAACGGAAAAAGGTCTAGAGCTTTATCCAATTTTATTGACAATGGTGACGTGGGCAGATAAATGGATGGATGAAGGTTTAGGTGCACCGATGGCATTTGAGCATACTGCATGTGGGCATAAATTTACTGCCGTTTTGATCTGTTCTGAATGTCAGCAGGCCATTACAGCACGTCAGGTCAAACCTTCAATTACACCCGCATTTTTTCAATATTTAGAGAAAAGTAATAAACAGGCATGATTGACTTGTGTGAATCTAGCCTTACTTAAACCTGAACGATAAAAAGGTCAGCCATGTAATAATAAAACATAAAGCTGAAATATCTTTAAAAAATAAGCATCGTTTAGGCTGTAATTCCATCTTAAATGGTATTTTTCACAGACATTCAATATCATCTATTATTTTGATATATTGATGTATGTGAAGGTGTGGGAAATTTATACCATATGGGATAAAAAAATATATAATTAAAACTTGAATTAAAAATTTGAGTTTAAAGCTAAACAATAACTTTTTGTGAAACTAACATTGAGATCATTAACAATGAATAATCTTTTATTTTAATTAAAAGTTATAAGTACTTAATAGATGATAATTATTTAAATGAAAAAATATTTTAATAGCTTAGGAAAATGTAATACGGAGCGATGATATGGGAATTGGATCAAGCCCTACAGTTGGAGAAACATGTGATAGTTGCTTACAGAAGTTCACAATTCACTTTCGAAGATGTGAAGATAATATCTATGATGGAAGTTATGGTTTTGATTGGTACAGACCCGAATATTTTAAAAAGTTAACCTATTTTAGAGCCAATACCGCAGCAGAATTTGGAAAAAAAGTCGCTTTAGTCAGTGGTTCTATAGCCTCATTAAAAGCGACTTATACCAGTGATCAAATCAGTAAAATTAGCCCATTTGGTACTGAATATATTCCTGCGTGGTTGGCGATCTACCCATTTTCACAGGAAAATATGGACCATTCTAATTCTTTGAATCGTGAGGTGAGGTTAAATTTAGAGTTAAAGTTATTAAATTCAGAAAATAATTTTTCCTTAAATAATGATGGTTCCAAGATTAAATTTGAGGTTTCGAATCCTCATATTGTTATTGAGCCAACAGAGCTCAGTATCGAAGATTTTATTTACGCAAATAAAATGACCCGAGATTTAGGTGAAGAGAATAAAAGAGAAGAAGAGACTTATTATCTAGCATCCGAGATCGTTAAGATTAAGTGTGTAGGTCCTTTACAAAAACATGGAGAAATCATCGTTACAGCAATAAAAGGTGAGGCGCAAGAGAAAGTAGGGAAGCTGATGATTTACCATAATGCGGTAATTCCAACTTTAAAAGTTGTTTTTGTAGATGTAGTGACTGATGGCCTAAGCCAAAAACGTACGCATGATTATGAGGATTTTTTAAAAAATAGATCATTTAACCAAGCCTTAATTAATGTAGAAATAACAAATGCTCCAGAGTTTGATTTTAGAAAATATCGTAAAAATGATGTCGATGTAAATATTTCTTTAAATAAACTTAATATCAATGATACCAGTTATTTTTTAAGTGATTTAAGTAAATTTTATAAAAAATATCAAGATAAAAATTTAGCAATAAAAAACTATGTTTTTGTAACAAATGTTTCAAAAAAAGAAGGCGTTGGAAGTGGGGGAGAAAGTGTTGTTTTATTAAAATGCCCACAGAATATATTTAATCAAGTGGTCGTACATGAGTTGGGACATCGTTTTGGACTAGATCATATATTTGAAGCACAGAAATTAACTGCCAAAGGATCGAGTTTTCAGTTTTTACGAGGCACAACAGCTAATTTTTTAGATTATGATCATAGAAAAAGTGATGATAATGAAAAGAATAATAACAAGTCTAAAGCTATAGCCAATCCCAATTTATCATTGAAATATTTTTTCAAATACCAATGGGATTTACTTAGAAAAAGAGTGAAATAATCTATTTATCTAAGCCCTAATCTAGAAGGGTTCGTTCACCTTAACATATATGTGAACGAATCACTGTCTATAAATAGATTACAAGCAATTTGCAGGTTTAGGAATACCTGCCAAACGACTTAAATGTCGAGCAACTAGGCCTGTATTAAACTTATCTTGCAACACAGCATTATCAATTTCAGGACTTACACTTTTCATTAAAAATTTAATCAATGGGCGAGTTGCAGGAGAGTGGCCAAATTGAGTGTAAAATTGACGAACAGCGTATAGAATTTCGAAATGCCAAGGAGTAAGCTCCAGTTCTAAACTTTGTGCCAGCGCTTGAGCAACCTGTTCATCCCAAATCGTATAATCAACTAAGTGACCGTCTTGATCTAATTCTAAACGCATAAAACAACCTAAATGATAAAGCAATAAAACCACAGTGATAATTTATTTTAAACTAACGCAGCGTGTGAAGTCTAAAACCAGTTCTGCAAACTGTGCATAGTTGATTAATTGAATGTGATTTGGGCACTTTTCTGGGAGAATTTCCGCATCATTTTCTAAGATGTACAAATTTCTCTTCTGTTCTAAGCGATCGTCATGTGCGTATAGCACGGCGTCCCCCATTAAAATGATATGATCATGGGGAGAATACATTTGATCAAGTTGGGTTAAAATTCGATCTGTTTGGGAAAAGCATGATTGAATTAAGTAAAGTGTTTTATCAGACATTCGTAATTACCTTAATCATTTTACCAATACAGAACATGGTCAAAGGACTGAATAAATTCACTATTCAAATCGATGAATGCTAACTCTTGTTGTGATTGAGTAACAAAAGCGTTGCTTTTATTCATATTCTCTACTAAAACTGGGGTTAGATCATAAAATTCAAAGCTATCGACCATGTTCGACGCAAGTTTAAATGCCTGTTTTAGAGCTTCAAAATCCAATTCGGATTTTAACAAACTTAGACCGGCATCTTTAAGTAACACTTTGACTTTGCATCCAAAAGTAGCAAGAACCATGGTTGCTGACAAGCTTTCATAAACTTGCAGATTGGTTAAGTTTGCTTGGGTTATAACCACGAGTACAGTATTCACACAAATTACCTTTTAAATGCAACACTCTAATGGGAAGATAAACTTAGAATTGAATGAGACGATCTGTAGATTGGACTGCATCTGCAAGTTCTCCAAGTCCAACAAGATCAAAACCTTTTGCAAGATTATGTGTTTGAATTTGATGGCGTTTAGCATTTTCTTGATCTGTTATTCCACGCGCTAGGGCGGCACTCACACAGACTGGAAGTCGAATTGCGAGTTTTTGCCACTCTACAGATAAATTACGTTGATCATCAGGAATCCATTGCAAGTTGTTGGCAACTTGTACACCATCTTGATAGAAGAACACACGAAATTCTTGATCTTTTGCTTTTAAAGCCTGAGCTAACCCCAATGCATGCCATGCATGAATTGAACTTGGAGCAGCAGTGATTAGTAATAAAGTACTCATTTGATGGCGATTCACTTGGAGAATGGACAGTTTGCAACATTCAAACTTGATAATGATAGGTAGTATACAATGATTTTAGTGACTGGTGGTTTAGGCTTTATAGGCTCGCATGTGGTTTTAAGTTTGCTAGCTCAAAGGCAAGAGGTCGTCATTGTTGATAATCTAGCCAATGCAAATCTGCAGTGTTTAGAGCGTTTGGAATTTATTACAGGAATGTATATTCCATTTGTTAAAATTGATATACGTAATACCCCGGCGCTAAATAAAGTATTTGAACAATATTCAATAGATACCGTGGTGCATTGTGCGGGGTTCAAATCTATTGAAGAGTCTAATCTCAAGCCACTTGAATATTATAACGACAATGTCAGTTGTATTATGAGCCTTTTGCGGGCCATGCAACGTACAGGCGTAAGAAATTTAGTTCATCTTTCTAGTCTTATGGTCTATGCGCAATCGAGTTTAAATTTAAACGAAGAAATCGCTTTTAATTATTCTTATCCGAATCCTTATATCAAATCTCAACAAATGATTGAAGAAATCATCAAGGACACGTTTAGAACTGATCAAGAGTGGAAAATTGCGATTCTAAGATTATCAAATGTAGTTGGAGCTTTTGAGCATGGTGTACTAGGGGAGTTTATTACGCCATTACCAAAAAATATTGTTCCATTAGCATTGCAGGTCGCAGCACAACAGCGTGACTTGATTGAAGTTCATCGTCATGCCGATACGGAAGACAAAACCACTGAGCGTAGTTTTGTACATGTACTTGATGTCTGTGATGCTATTCAGTCCAGTATCTATTGGTTGCATGAGCAAAATAATGTCTGTGAGAGCTTTGATATTTCAGGAACTGTAAGCTCAATCCAAGATTTAATCAACACGATTGAGGACGTGACCGCACAGAAAATACATCAAATAGATGCAGTTTACGAGATTGATGAGCTTGATCAGGTGGCTTCGAATAGTCATAAAGCCCTCGATGTTTTAAAGTGGGAGGCAAAACGCCCACTTCAACAAATGATTCAAGATGAGTGGCGGTTTTACCAAAATACGCTGAATAATTATTGATGAGTAAGGGATATAGCAATGTAAATAATTATCATTTACATTGAGAGCCTATTTGTTTAGCATAGGATTTCGCTGGAGTAATGGCTTGTATTCATTGTCTAGAGATGATCATATTATAAGCTGTCACTTGAAAATAAAATTCGGACGATTAAGAGGTTGAAAATGCAGACACGTATTGAACACGACACGATGGGTGAAGTTGAAGTTCCCGGTGAGGCAATGTGGGGAGCACAGACTCAACGAAGTGTAGAAAACTTTAAAATCGGCACCGAACATATGCCACGTCCTATGATTCGAGCAATGGGGCTTGTTAAAAAAGCCGCAGCGATTAGCAATGCGAGCCTCAATCAAATTCCGCAAGAATTATCACAATATATTGTAGAAGCAGCTGACGAAGTCATTGCTGGTCATTGGGACAGTCAATTTCCTCTAGTGGTTTGGCAAACGGGATCGGGTACACAAAGCAATATGAACTGTAATGAGGTGATTGCCAATATTGCCAACCAAAAACTCGGTAATCCTTTAGGTTCGCAGAAACCAGTTCATCCCAATGACCATGTCAATCGTGCCCAATCTACCAATGATTCATTTCCAACCGCGATTCACGTAGCAGCAGCATTGCAAATCAATGAATTACTCATTCCAGCAGTCAAACGTTTACGTGATACTTTAAATCGTAAATCCGAAGAATTTAATGATATTGTTAAGATTGGCCGCACACATTTACAAGATGCTACACCTCTGACACTGGGGCAAGAGTTCAGTGGCTATGTATCGCAACTTGATCATGGTCTAAAACGTTTGCAACAAGCTTTGATTTGGTTGTATGAGCTACCATTGGGTGGTACGGCAGTGGGTACGGGTTTAAATGCACATCCGAACTATGCAGAAAAAGCGGCTGAAGAATTAGCAAAATTAACAGGTCTTCCATTCATAACCAACCCCAATAAGTTTGAAGCACTCGCTGGACGAGATGCTGCTGTATTTGCTTCAGGTGCATTAAAGACTTTAGCTGCGAGTCTTAACAAAATTGCCAATGATATACGTTGGTTGGCGAGTGGTCCTCGTTGTGGATTAGGTGAGTTACGTATTCCTGAAAATGAACCAGGCTCAAGTATCATGCCGGGTAAAGTGAATCCCACACAGTGTGAAGCAATGACGATGGTCGTGGCCCAAGTGATGGGCAATGATACAACAATCAATTTTGCAGGTGCAGCTGGTAATTTCGAACTCAATGTATATATGCCTGTGATTGCGTATAATCTAGTACAGTCGATTCAATTGCTCGGTGATGCTTGTAACAGTTTTGATGAGCATTGTGCTGTAGGTATTGAACCAAATCGTGAAAAAATTGATTACTTCTTGCATAATTCTTTGATGCTCGTGACAGCACTTAACCCTGTGATCGGTTATGAAAATGCAGCAAAGGTGGCGAAAACTGCTTATAAACAGGACAAGACGTTAAAAGAAGTTGCGGTAGAATTAGGATTTGTGACTGCTGAACAATTTGATGAAGTGGTTCAACCTGAAAAAATGGTGCATCCAAACGTAAAATAATTAGCTGACGATATAAAATTGGCTAAGCCAGCTTAGCCAATTTGTTAGGCGCATGTAATTGATGCTACGAATCGATTGCACTCATGTCCAGTTCACTGTTAGCCACGCCATGTAGAAAGCATGTAAACAATAATAGCAACTAAAAATAGAGCAACTATAAATAAAATATATTTCGGAATACGACGCTTTTCTTGTGCTTTCTCAATTCTTTCTTCAGTTGGAGAATGATTGTTATCGATTGACATATTAATTAACCTCTAAATTAATTAAGTACTTGTTTTTATGATGAACGAATATTTTCTCTATTGTGTGAATAAATGTTGTTTGAGCGCTTTATAAGCGTAAGTGAATGAAACTTTACGTAGCAAGTAAATCTAAAGAAAATTTTGCAAATCCTGCGTCGTAGATCTAAATAGCTTGAAAAAGTTATGCAATATTTTCTACTTACAATTTATATGATAATGAGATGTATTCTTAATAATGGTGAATAAAATGTTTACAGGAAAAAATTTCGATAATTTTTTAAAATTCAGTTTTATTCTGTTTACGGTATTAACTTTTTTCGCTTGGACAAAGCCTCTATGCCAAGCTGTTTGGCACAGCAGAACAAATTGAATTAAAACCAGCATTAATTTTTATGTTTTTCGCTTTTTTTGCCAAATATCAATATGCTTTCCAATATTGGACAAAGCGTCTTGAACGAATCAATGGAGAGGAAAGACAGCGACAACTCAAAAGAGACGAAGAGAGAATAATTTAAGGCCAGACTCAACCACTACCTCAACGATTAAAAATCATGAGGTGGTGGTTTTTTAAAGAATCCCTAAGCGACAAACTCGTTCACATGATATTCAGGCTCACAAGCCAAAATAGATATAAATTTTTCTGTTGTTTCGGCAGTGAGTAAATAAGGATTGAACTCTTCTAAATGGTATTGCATAAAAAACTCTGAAATCTTTTTATTGATTGGAGAAAATTTCATCGTCCATTGTGAAAATAAGTTTGTCTGATTTTTTTCGTAATATAAGATTTCGCAATTGATATGCCGTTCATCTTTGACGATTCGATTATAAAATAAATCATCAATGATGCTTTGATTTCCCTCTAGACATTGGACAAAATATCCATGTCCATAATACAGCACGCCAGTAACGCCATTGCGATAATTAAAATCTATTGCTTCGTCTAAGATATTGATTAAATTTTGTTTTAAACCTGAATCCACGGTAGCAATTTTACTGACATATAAAAGTCGAACTGACTCCATCTGTGATTCTCTTTTTTTCGGGAGGGAGTGTTGATTGTTACATAAAATGATCTCAATCATATATTTTTATGTAAACATCAATGATTTTTTTAATAAAATTAATGTTACTTTTCTTATAAATGAAAAAAATAGACCTGCTTCCTGCAGGTCAGTATCCACTTTCTTTATTGTCGTGTTGACCACTCTCTTCAATGGTCAGAGATACTATACAGATGTTCTTTAATAAAGAAAACGCAGTAAAACAGTTGGAATAGCTGTCTAAAACTGGGGGAGAAGCCATGATGGCTGCTTGATGTAAATCGATTGATCATGCCTTTTGCATGAATTATAAATATTCCATAATAAACCTTATAGGAATAGAATACTGGCTTAAACAGTGACTTAAATAATGAGAATAAAAATGCATTATCTATTTTTCTTAGCTGCGCTATTGATGAGTGCTGAATTAAATGCTCAAAGCCCATTAGATCAACCTTTTTTGCAAAGTGGAGCAGTAGATGAGCAGTTCAATATCATTAATCTCAAGTTATATAATGAGTTGGTCAAAGCAATTAATCACAATTTTAATAACATTACCACGAATCAATCAGATCGTGACTTTATCGTTTCCAGAATTAGGCTGATTAGCAATGGATTATGGATTGAGTCAGATTTGAAAGATATCAAGTCTATAGAAGATCTAACAAAAAAATTTGATCAACAAAAATATCAGCGTTTGATTAAACAAAATATGTGTAAAAAAGGTGACTTACTAGCGTCAGAAGTTTTTAAAAAAACTACAGGTGGTAATTTTATTTATCAAATAAACAATGCAGAAGGTGATTTTTTAAAAAGCTTTACAGTAAATTATAGGGAGTGTTTATAAATAATTGATGTTTAATGTGAAATTTAAATATATATTGCTTGAGCTGATAGGGGCATTTTTAATTGAGAAAAGATTTTTGAATAGTTCCTTAAATTGTCATGGAACATACTTTTGATAGAGCAGCATCAAACCTATTAATTTTTAGCGCGAACATGGGATGAGATTAAAAAATTAGAATAAACCATGATTCTATATCCTACAGGGTAGCTGAAATAGTTTTTTCTACTTAAATTAGAATTGAATATACTGTTATAATTGTTAGAATGCATTTTTTGCTGTTTTTTACTTATTTGTATTTTTATAAATAATTGAATGTAAACAGCGTCTTAACTAAGGATTTTTTAATGTTGTCTATTTATTTAACAGATGTCCAGAAGCATGTTCAGTTTAAAGATTATCCTGGTGAACATCCTGTTAAATTTATTTTAAATTTCAAAAAGATTTTTCCAAGTGTAATGGAAATTTTACTTCCTGTACTTCCTGAAGACGAAGATCTAGAAAAAATGACATGGGAATCGACCAGTGAAGACTTTGAAACCTTTAAAAAACTATTGACAGGTTGGGGAGTAATCGAATTACGTTTACAAGCGATCAGTCAATATAAAACCAAAGATTTTGCGGATCAACTGTTGAAACAGGCACAAGTCAAGCGTAAAGAATTTGCCAAACAGCAACCGCAATTATCTACAGTCGAATTAGATTATTTATTTATGCATGAAACACATGCCTTGATTGATGCAGAGTTGGTTGATCTGGGTGAAAAATTCTATTTGCCGACATTACGTGAGCTTTGGAAAAATACAGTTTCTGCGAAGGTATTAAATGCACATTTTTAATTAAATGTTGAAACAGCATCAGTGTTCACAAGGGCAGTCAGCCCTGTTCTTGTTGAACTTATAATGGCGTTATTTCAGTGGCTTGCTATGATTGAACTGCTATAATGAATAGATTGTAAAAAGTAAAATAAAGATTGCACAGAGAAGACCCATTAAATTTAAGACTTTCATTTATAACGCATTGTTTTTTTTAAACAGTTTAAAAGTTGACACGCTTTGATTGCAAAATGTTGTAGAGACACCATTTAAAAATACGCTACTTATATGTATTTACCATGAAAAATTGTGTAAATAACAAACATGCTGTTCTGAAAAAAATTAAATTCATTGACTGATAAAACATTGGCATTCGATCCAACAGTGCTGCATGTTGATGATTTGTTTTAATTCAAAGCTTATATTGAAATCAGATATTCATGCACAGCTTATTTATGTTGTAATACTTTAGATTTTATCAATTCATTGAAATTAATGATTTTTTAAAATATCTTCATAATTTTTCTCGTGTTATCGGATTTTCCCGAGGATATATCCAAGGATTTTAAGTCATGTCGAATGTTTTTTTAGATTTAATTCATAAACGCCGTACTATTTATGCAATTGGACGTCATGTCCATCAATCTCCCGAATATCTTTCTGATCTCATTCAACAAGCATTCAAGCAAAGTCCCTCATCTTTTAACTCACAATCATCTCGAGCAGTGATTTTGTTCAATGCTGAACATGAAAAATTTTGGAATTTTGTCAAAGCACAACTCAAAGCTTATGCTAAGGATGAAGCCAGTGCTTTAAAAACTGAATCGAAAATGGATAGTTTCATTGCAGGATTTGGAACAGTTTTATTCTTTGAAGACCAAGATGTGGTGAAAGGTTTACAAGCACAGTTTCCTTCTTATGCCGATAACTTTCCGGTATGGGCAGAGCATTCTACTGCCATGGCACAGTTTGCAACATGGACTGCTTTAAGTAGTGATGGTTTAGGTGCTTCTTTACAACACTATAATCCTATTGTCGATGAACAGGTTCATGCTGAATGGGATATCCCTAAAAACTGGAAACTTCGTGCACAGTTGGTGTTTGGTTCAATTGAAGCTGATGCGTCAGAAAAAACTTATATGGATGATGCCGTACGTTTTAAAGTTTTTAAATAACTTAGATGGATATTTACAAAGCACCCTGACAGGTTCGTTAAGGTGCCTCCATGGATCTTTTTTTCAGAATTTAAAACCAGTCTTTTTGCATCATTGAGCAGGTATCATCAAAGCTGATCAAGCGTTTGGCTTGATGTTCGATTTCCGGAAGTTCCCACATCATAAAATAACGTGCTGCTTGAATTTTTCCTGCTAAAAAATTTATATCCTCTTGATGTGTTGAGTCTTTGAAAGCTTTTAGTGCTTTATTGACCATCTCAAGCCATAACCATGCAACCAATAACTTTCCAAACATGTCGAGATAAAGTGCAGAGTTGGCAAGTACTTCTTTGGTTTTGCCTTGTTGAAGTGCTGAGCCAAGTATATTGGTGGTTTTTTCAATGGTGGCTAAATGTTTACAGAATATATTGGCAATTTTTCGTGAAGTATCATCATTGACTTCATCAAGGGTTCGATTAATACGTTGCAGCAGTAATTTTAAGCCTTGTTGATCATGTTGCCATAATTTACGCCCCAATAAATCCAAGGATTGAATGCCATAGGTGCCTTCATGAATCGGATTTAGACGATTATCGCGGTAACACTGTTCTACAGGATAGTCTTTTGTATAACCTGCACCTCCAAGCACTTGTATTGCTAAATCATTGGCTTTGGGACCATAAGCGGAGGGAAATGACTTCACTACGGGTGTAATTAAGTCTAAAAGAACGGCGCTGTCTGTATTGTCAGCTGCCTGATGTTCATCGATTAATCGTGCGGCAAATAAGCATAAAGCCAATGAGCCTTCTACATAAGATTTTTGTGCCAACAACATTCGCTTCACATCACTGTGCTCAATAATATTGACAGGTTTACTGAATGGATCTTTTTCTTCGACCAATCGACCTTGAGGTCGGTTTTTTGCGTAGTCTAAAGATTCTAAATAGCCACGATATCCGATCATCGCTGCGCCTAACCCCACACCAACACGTGCTTCATTCATCATTTTGAACATGTATTTTAAGCCATCACCAGCTTTTCCAATAAGAAAACCTTGGCATTGATCATTTTCACCAAAACTAAGCACAGTCGAAGTTGTTCCTCTATAGCCCATTTTATGTAATAAACCACTTAAATGGACATCATTTGATTCTGCTATGGAACCATCTACAAGCGTTTTAAACTTGGGTACAATAAACAGTGAAATTCCTTTAACACCTTGCGGCGCACCTTGAATTCTTGCTAGAACCAAATGCACAATATTTTCAGTAATATCTTGATCACCACCAGAAATAAACATTTTCTGACCTTTGATGAGATAGCTGCCATCTGCTTGTGGCGTGGCTTTTGTGGTTAAATCCCCCAAAGAAGAACCGACATCTGGCTCTGTGAGCGCCATTGTTCCAGCAAATCGACCATCAAGCATTGCCGCTAAAAAGGTTTGCTTGTGCTGAGGTGCAGCAAAGGCTTGAATCAGGTTTGCCGCCGCAGCAGTGAGAAACGGATATGCTGCTGTAGAAGGGTTGGCAGACATAAAAAATGCATGACATGCCATATGTATTAAAGTGGGAAGCTGCATTCCACCCAGTTCATAATCATGCTGTGCAGACAATAAACCAGAAGCAGCATATTGCTGCCATGCTGTTTTAATTTCTGGAATGGTCGTTACACGTGTACCATCAAAAATAGGTTCATTTTGGTCCGCTTTAGCATAATGTGGTGCAAAATAATCTGTTGCTATGCCTTGAGCAATATTCAAAACGCTGTCAAACGTCGTTTTATCATGCTCACTGTATCGATTTAATTCCGTCAATTTCTCCGCATCAAAAACCTGATAGAGCAAAAAATTGAGATCTTTAGTATGAATCAATTTAGACATGAAAATTCCTTTTTAAATCGTTTTATTCTGAATTGAGCTTAATCAAAAAATGTAAACATAAGACTTGTCAGAAATGACATCAATAGTGTTATAAATGACATTATTCTCGTCACCGCATTTTTAAAACATGATTAAAATCACCGTGGTTGGATTTGATGGTGCTTTGGCTTCAGCTTTAACCTGTATTGTTGATTTATTTTCAATGACAGGTGCCAGTTGGAATCGTATTCAAAACCAAGATGTTCAGCGTCTATTTCAAGTCCAAATCGCCAGTTTGGATGGAAACCCCATTCAATGTATAAATGGTATACAGATTCAGACGGATATTGCCTTTCATGCGATTCAAAGCACGGATGTGATTGTTGTTCCGACGATTGGTGCTGCTATTGAACAGGTCATTCGCCAACAACAGGGAGTAATGGATTTTATTCGATATGCAGATCGACAGCAGTGGATGATTGTTGGCATGTGTACAGGTAATTTTTTCTTAGCAGAGTCTGGAATTCTAGATCATCGGCTAGCCACAACACATTGGGGGTTTAAAGACTTATTTGAGCGCTGTTATCCAAATGTTAATTTAAAGACTGAGCAATTGATTACCCGTGCTGAACATCTCTATTGTGCTGGTGGGGGACTGGCGTGGTTCGATATGGGACTGCATCTGATCGAACATTTTTATGGTTTTGAAATTGCGCTTCAAACAGCGAAATCTTTTGTGATTGATTATCGCCGTAGTAGTCAGTTGTCATATTCAATTCTACGGATTTCTAATCTCCATCATGATGAGTTGGTGCAACGCATACAACAATGGATTGAAGTTAATTTTTCAGAGCAAATTAGTATTACTTTTTTAGCACAGCAATTTAATGTGACTTTGAGGACATTGATTCGCCGCTTTAAAGCAGCTTTAGGACTACCACCGAACAGTTATATTCAGGCAATTCGTATTGAAGCCGCTCAAAAGCGTTTAGAGGAAACCGAACAATCCATTGATATGATTATGCAGAGTGTAGGTTATCTTGATCCAAGTTCATTTCGACGATTATTTAGAAAGATGACAGGATTGACTCCATTGGAGTATCGTCGCCGTTTTAGCCGTTGCTAGAATCCGCTGTTCAGGATGTATTGTTATTATTTATGTTGAATAGGTTGAAAATTAATCAACGTATCTATTCAAGTGATGATTTATATAGGAAATCTAAATGAAAAAAAGTGCAAAGTATTGCTGAAATAGTGCTAAAGAGGCTTTGAATAATAAAATAAATGTACTATAGTAATATAAGAAAAGTTGAGTAATAAGCTTGGTTTTTGTTCAATTATTATTGATCACAGATTAAGAATGATTGGTTCAAGTGACATTTTGCTTTTCCGTATCTCTCTCAATATGAGCAATCAATTGTGTTAAGACGCAGTGGTTTGTTGCTGGCATTTGCAACAGTATTTTTACAGCTTGCGGTTTTTTTACAGCCGCTCTTGCCTGAGCAATATCAAATTGCTCCGGTCTGTGAAGACATCACTCAATCTTTGTTACGTCCAACGCATGCGCATAGTCATCACGAGCAAGGCTCAAGCTTTATTCATCACTATTTACATCTGGATCAACCACAACAGGCAGCATCTTCAGATCATGATCATCATGATATGAACCATCAATGCCAGTATTGTGTGGTTTATGGCAATTTAGTGATGCCACCAGAAATTGGCGTAAAAGAAATATTGGTGCGTATCCAAATACGCTTATTGGCTTATGTTGAAGCCTTCCAGCACGTCTATTTTGAATTACAGCGTTTATTTCTCATTCCTCAGGGGCGAGCCCCACCAACATTCTCTGCATAAAACATTCATGTATTCATTGCTTCCATGTGTCAATTTTAGACATGTAAAACAATGTAATGCTATTTAGAATCTTTGATGTTGAGAATCACCATGATAAATTCAGTTTTCCTTAAATGGCAGGAAACAGGCCCTTGCATGCAATTTTTAGGGTTATCCGTGCAAAATGAAAACATAAAGCAACAGACTGTGACTAAATTACAGGCGTATGCTGATCTGGCAAAACAAAAAATATTGCGAGATGCATTCAAAACTCAACCTTTATCGATGTATAAGGTGATGTCATGAATTTAGGATTAACGGCTTTAGAATTGGCACGCATACAGTTCGCCTTTACTGTCTCTTTTCATATTATTTTTCCTGCAATTTCAATAGGACTGGCAAGTTTTTTGGCAGTATTGGAATGGCGTTGGCTCAAGACAAAAAATCCTGTATACCAAGATTTGTTTAAATTTTGGGTGAAAATTTTCGCTGTGGCTTTTGGGATGGGCGTTGTATCAGGCGTTGTCATGAGCTACCAATTTGGCACCAACTGGAGTGAATTTTCACGTGTTGCAGGTTCTGTAACCGGTCCATTATTGGCGTATGAAGTGCTCAGTGCATTTTTCCTTGAAGCTGGTTTTCTTGGAATCATGTTGTTTGGTTGGGGGCGTGTTGGTCCACGAGCACATTTTTTTGCAACTGCAATGGTCGCAGTAGGGACATGTATTTCAATGTTTTGGATTCTGTCTTCAAACAGTTGGATGCAAACGCCTCAAGGTTTTACGATTGAAAATGGCATTATCGTTCCTCAAGACTGGTTCGCCATCGTATTTAATCCATCATTTCCATACCGTTTAGCGCACATGGCAGCTGCGGCATTCCTTGTGTCTGCATTATTGGTTGCTGCAACAGCAGCATGGCATCTACTTAAAGGTCGCCGTGACGCCTTGGTCAAAACCTCATTTTCCATGGCGATGTGGATGATTTTAATCCTGGCTCCATTACAAGTTCTGATTGGTGATAACCATGGTTTAAATACCTTAAAGCATCAACCTGCCAAACTTGCTGCGATTGAAGGGCATTGGGAGACCAATAAAGGTGAAGGTATGCCTTTATATCTATTCGGGATTCCAGATATGCAGGCTGAAGAAACCAAATATGCGATTGGTATTCCTAACTTGGGTAGTTTGATCATGACCCACACCATGGACGGTGAAGTGAAAGGCTTGAAAGAATTTGCCCCTGAAGATCGTCCTAATTCGACCATCGTATTTTGGAGTTTTCGCATCATGGTCGGTTTAGGTATGCTGATGATTTTACTTGCAGCATTTGCTTTATTTTTACGCAAGGGCGGTAAGTTGTATGAAAATAGATGGTTGCACCGGTTTGCCTTTGTAATGGGTCCATCAGGTTTTATCGCTTTGCTTGCTGGCTGGTTTACCACAGAAGTAGGTCGTCAACCGTGGGTTGTGTATGGCGTGATGCGGACTAAAGATGCTTTATCCCCAGTATCTGCTGAACAAGTCGGTTTAACCCTGATTATTTTTGTGGTTGTCTACTGCATCGTATTTGGAATAGGCATTTATTATATGCTGAAGCTGATGCATAAAGGTCCGCAATTTATTCACGCGACACCAGAAGGTGCAGCGCATAGTGAAGAAGCTGTAATTCTTGCATCTAAACGACCACTGACAAGTGTCGATGAAAGTGTTGATTCAAATGAACAGGAGCGTAAATAATGATTGATTTATCTCTGATTTGGATTGTCATTATTGCCATTGGCGTCTTTATTTATGTGGTACTGGATGGCTTTGATTTGGGAATTGGAATTCTGTTTCCATTTTTTAAAGATCAGCAAGAACGTGATGTAATGATGAATACTGTTGCCCCTGTCTGGGATGGCAATGAAACATGGATGGTATTGGGTGGTGCAGGTTTATATGCTGCATTTCCAATGGTCTATGCCACAGTTTTATCAGCACTGTATATGCCTATTATCCTGATGGTTGTGGCTTTGATTTTCCGTGGAGTGGCTTTTGAGTTTCGCTTTAAAGCCAATAGAACCAAGCATTTATGGGATAAGGCCTTCATTGGCGGTTCAATTCTTGCCAGTTTTTTCCAAGGTATGATTCTAGGCGCCTATATTCAAGGAATTAAAGTTGAGAATCATATGTATGCGGGTGGAGGATTGGATTGGTTGACTCCATTTACTGCCTTCACCGGTATCGGCGTAGTGATACTTTATGCCGCTTTGGGGTGTGGATGGCTGATTTTTAAAACTGAGCTTGATTTACAGCATCGTATGTATCAGCTTATGCCTAAGCTGGTGATTGCATTATTGGTCATTTTTGGCGCCGTGAGCATTTATACACCTATGGCTCATCCCGAAATTGCTGCACGTTGGTTTAGCCAGCCTCAATTGATGTATTTTAGTCCTGTACCGATTTTGGTGGTGATCTTTACGGTTCTGATTTTGCGCGCATGTAAAACACACAGTGAGCTTCGTCCTTTTATCTACACCTTGGCTTTGGTATTTCTTGCTTATACCGGGTTTATCATCAGTTTATGGCCTTATGTGATCCCACCATCGGTTACGATTTGGGATGCGGCAGCACCTGAAAGTAGTCAATTATTTGCCTTGATTGGTGCATTAATTTTAATCCCGATTATCTTGATTTATACAGGGCTTTCTTACTGGGTGTTTAGAGACAAAGTACGTATTGGAGATGAGGGGTATCACTGATTCATTCAGTAGCCTTTTAAGGATTGACGATTGGGTGATCAAACTGATCACCTGGTCGATTTAAACCAGATACATTGTCAGTAGCGAGGTCGTGAATTTTGAAACTTTCTCAAACTCAGTGGTTTATTTTGTTATGGCTGGGTGGTTTTTTAACTTTAGCCATCATTGCTGGTTTTTTTAGAATGCTGATTCAACTGGCATATTAAAGTTTTCAACACATACAATAGACCAAAATGAGGAATTAAATTCCTCATTTTTTATTTATAAAAATAAATGACTGAATTTGTAATGCTAAAACTGATATGTGAATTGCACAATAAAAAAAGAGGTCTCTATCAGACCTCTTTAGCACGCATAAAGCATTATCTTTGATTGACTTCTTGCGTATTGGAGTGACTGTCTTCATTTAGGTGTTCTGTTTCAGTACTTTGTTCAGCATCTTGTGCTGAGTGTTCGATTTCATCACTTGTTTGTTCAAGCTCTTGAGCTGCTTGCGCAAGTTCCTGTTCTAAGTTAGAAGTATCATGCTCACTCATCTCCATACTATCCATGCTTTGTGGAATGCTACCTTGCATTGAAATCACCCATACTGCAATCGAACCGTAAGCCACAATAAAAATAGCTAAGAAAACAGCATATAAGCTACCGAGTAACTTTTCTGTTTGTTCTGTCTGTCGCTGTGGACCATAGTTATTATTGCCCTCAGTACCTTTGGCACACATTACATATATACCAAAGAAAATATTCACAAGCGGAATCAAAAATAACAACCAGAGCCAACCACTTTTATTTAAGTCATGTATACGTCGGATCGCGATACAAATATTGACCACGGTGAAAGCAATAACCACAGCAACAGCAAGGAAAATAACAAAATAGCCTAAGCTAGACTCCAGTAAAGCAGCAGGATTTTGACTTCCTGTTTGCATGAGCGCGACAACGGCAAGACCAGCAATAATAAACAGTACGCATGTGTAGAGCATGCTGATAATAAACAGCCAAGCCAGATAAGACAGGCGACCAAAACGCCCTTTAGGTGAAAAAGGGTTATCTTTATTGGGGGTAAACGAAGCAGGGTGAGGCTGAGACGTAGAAGTCTGAGTTTCAAAAGGGTTCATAAGTTTCCTATACGTTGTTTTTATTTAAAAATGTCTAAATTTTCACCTGCATTTTAATCAAAAATATCACCATAAACAAGAATAATAATAATCGAAAGAGAAGAGAGATAAATAGCCTAAGCAATTGAGTACAGGATAATCATGATAATCGTCTCAAAAGTTAATATAAATATGATAAGTATATAAAAAATAATATTTTTTTAAATAATTTGAAACAATATAGAAATGATTAAAATAGAGATTTACTAATCATTTTGTTAAGTTTTTCTATATTAAAAATAAGGTCATAATAATGCTTAATAATATTTTTACTGTTTTGGATCAACTGGGCTTTGGGACACAAAAACGGGCGATTAGCGTTCACTTTTCAAATTCGGAACTCAGTTCACAAGTGATGTTGCAACGAATTGATGGTTATCATGCCCTCAATGAGGGCTTGTCTGTAGAATTGATCTGTATTTCAATGAATCCATTTATTGAACTCAAACAGTTTATCGCTTGCCAAGTGTCAGTGGATCAAGTCACAGATTCAGGCAAGCTGTTTAGAACGACTGGGATTATTACAGGTGCCTCACAAGGGCAGAGTGATGGTGCTTTTACGCTTTATCGCTTGACCCTGCAAGACGCAACGAGCTTATGGCATAAACGACGCAATAGTCGGGTATTTTTAGATAAAAGTGTTCCTGAGATTTTAGAGATTATTTTCAATGAATGGGTCTCTAAAAGTGCTTTGTTTGCCTCCAGTTTAAAACTGGACCTGAGTGGCCTCAGCAAGACCTACGATGTACGCCCATTTTCAATGCAATTTAACGAATCTGACCACACATATTTGACTCGGATTTTACGTGAGGAATCAATTAGTTGGCTAATTGATGAATCTAATTATATTACTTTAAACTATAATCAGAATATCGAACCACAGAAACTTAGATTAGTTGATCGTAATGATCAATTCAAGGCACTTGAACGCCGTAACATCCGTTATCATCGCTCAGATGCAACAGAAGCTTATGACAGTATCACCAGTTTAATTGCTCAACGGAATTTACAGTCAACAGCGATCCATCTACAACGTTGGCATGCAGACAGTTTAAGTCAGGAAGATGGCGCAGGTACAGTGCTAAGCTCACATAAACATAGTGCTCATAGAGACAACGAAAGTTTAAGTTTAGAACAAGCATGGAGTATTTCACCTGCTTGGATTCGTGATCTTAAAGGTGAAGATCAGGCCACGACATCAGGCAATCATCAACTGGATAAACTCAATAGCCAACTGAATAGCTACCAAGCCTTGCAAGCTAAATATTTCAAGGCTCAAAGTAGTGTACGTGACCTACAGGTTGGCTATTGGTTTAAGTTAACAGGTCATCCGGAGCTGGACAGAAATCATCGTGAAAATAATGAGATGCTAATATTGAGCAAGCATTTTTACAATCAGAACAACTTTCCCAAAGACATTCAAGATCAAATCGAAAAACTACTTACCCTAAGCCATTGGCAAATTAACAAAGACAGTCAACAAGAACGTCAAGCCAATGAGCTGATGATTGTGCGTCGAAGTATTGAGGTTGTCCCCGAATACGATCCACTGATACATCGCCAAAATACATATGTTCAACGTGCTATCGTGGTGGGTGATGGTGAAGAAATCTATGTCGATGAATGGGGACGGATTAAAATCCGCTTCTTGTTTACCCGAACAGAAGATCATGCCCATGATGGTGGTGCAGGTTCAAATGATAATGATACCGACTCTGCTTGGGTGGATGTGCTGACACCTTGGGCGGGTGAAGGCTATGGTGCAAGATTCCTCCCTCGTGTTGGCGAGATTGTCGCAGTAGATTTCTTTGAGGGGAACCTTGATCGTCCATTTGTGACTGGACGAATTCATGAAGGACATCGTAGTCCAACCAAGTTCGATATTAAAGGCAAGCTACCTGACACCAAAAAGCTCAGTGGTATCCGTTCAAAAGAGGTTGCTGGGGAGGGCTTCGGTCAGCTTCGTTTTGACGATAGTACAGGGCAAATCAGTAGTCAGCTCCAATCCAGTCATGGTGCCAGTCAATTGAATTTGGGGAATCTGAGTTACCCTAAAGAAACAGCAGAAAGTGAGGGGCGTGGTGAAGGCTTTGAGTTAAGGACGGATCAATGGGGTGCGATTCGGGCAGGAGATGGCTTATTACTTTCCACCTATCCACAATCACAAGCTTCCGGTCAGCATTTGCATGCAGATGAAGCTAAAAATCAATTGAATAGTGCCGAACAGTTTGTACAAACACTGAATAATTTCGCAAAAAATCAAAAAACAGACGAAGTTGAACTATTAAATAATCTCAAGCAGTTTGCTAAGCAAATTCAAACTGATATTGCTCAATTTAATCAAAATATGATGTTGTTGACTTCACCTACAGGAATTGGTTTATCAACAGCACAAGATATTCATTTATCTGCTGATGGTCAGATCAATAGTCTTGCACAAGGTAATATCCACCTCAGCACTCAAAAAAACTTAATTGCACATGCACAGAATAGAATTAGTTTATTTGCTGTCATGAATGGAATTAATTTCATTGCTGCTCAAGGTAAATTCAATATTCATGCACAATCAAATGCGCTTGATATATTTGCCAAACTGGGGATCACAATCGCATCGACCGACGACAAAATTGTAATCAGTAGTCCGAAAGAGGTTCAAATTAAGGGCGGATCTTCAAAGCTTACACTTAATGGTGCAGGGATTTTAGGCGAAACGGATCGTTTATTTGAGGTTAATGCTGGTCAGCATAAATTTAAGGATGGGACAAAAATTGAGAATATGCAAGTGGCTCTACCAGATCTTAATAATCCATACATTCTTCAATACCAAGTGAAAAATAAAGACGATCAAGCGCTTTCAGATAAGAAATATATTGTCATTGATGAGGATGGCAATGTTTACAGTGGTATTACTGATCAAAAAGGATTGATGAAGCTAAAAACAGCACCAACTTCGCAAACAATTGTTGCAAGAGTTATGGTGAAAGACATAGAAGATGCACAAGAAGAAATCAGTAAAGATTAGGATAAAAATATGTTTTATAGTCGTTTGAAATTAACAGTACAAGAACCTTTAAAGTTAAAAGATTTGACGTATAAATTTGTTGTCACAAATAACCATACCAAGAAAAAAACTATCTTTGAAGGGCGGTTTGATGAACAAGGATTAACAGGATGGACTGAAATATATAATGCAAATACTACATTGATTTATGAGGTGTATTTACGTGGAGAAATTCTTCAGAAAATTGCAGCAAAAGCTTATCCTAACCAAGAAACACACAGTACATATACCATTAAAATCACATCAGAGATTACCAAGAATGTAAAAGAAAATATAAAGGAAATCTATCTGAATGATGGAGAGGTCGCATGGTATCTGATTAAAAAAACAGAAACGATGCTGGATTGGTCAAAAAGAGTTTTTAAAAAGCCTTTGATTGCATCAGACTGGGATACGTTGAGAGCCAATAATCCACATATCGCGAATATGGCTGCGATTGTATTGTTAAGCCCAGGGCAAGTGATTGTTTTATCTAACTCGACGACAGCAAAGGAACTTACGCAATATAAAAAAGATGCTCAAGAGGCTCAAAATAATTTAGAACGAATGAAAAAAGATCAGGATTTTGATGCGACATTTTTCGCTCAAAACTATGAATTTTTTTATGATGCGTTCAATGACAGTCGAACGGAGATCACTCAGCATGATATTTTTAAAAACAATGATCATCCTTTGGTACAAAAATTTGACAATACTTCAAATGACAGTGGAGTGGCATGGGGAGCAATCACAAAAGGTGGAATTGATGGTGCATTGAGTTTTTCCAATGGTGTAGCGCAAAGGATGAATAAAATACATGGCGAATTGGCATTAAAAATGGCAGAAGAAAAAGCCAAAGGTTCTGGTTTGGCCAACCCTAAAAATTTTAAAGCCTTTAGGCAGAAGTATGCTTATCTCTATGAGGAGTTAAATAGAGAGTCGGCAAAAAGAATATTTAAATGGGATCAGTCTATTCAGACCAACAATATGCGACGAATGATCAGTCAATCTAGTCTGGCACGAGGGGCAACATACAAGGGCGGAATGAGAGAGTATGTTAAAAAAATGAGTGAGCTTGGAAAAATGAGTAAAGTTGTAAAGGGTGGAGGTCATTTATTCTTGGCATTGGATGTTTATAATGCCAGTAATGCGATTGCCAATGCCAAGCCAGATGAAAAAACCAGAACGACTGTTGTTGAAAGTTCTAAAATCGTTGGGGGCTTAGCGGGAGGAGCCGCAGGAGCTTTTATTGTGATAACTGTAGCATCAGGGGGAACATCTCTGATCGTGCTCGGTGTAGCAGCAGGAGCTTCTGCTTTGCTTGGTTGGGGAGGTAGTGAATCTTTTGGGATTGGTGCAGGGTATATATATGATCGAGTATATAAAAATAATTAATTTATTATATGAAGACGGCCTATTTATCTTATTTGTTCTTAGCTATATTTTTTTATTTCTATTTTTTATTTTTTATATAATACAATACATTTATATTTCCTATAATTTAAAAGGAATTTGTAAAATTATTTTCTATGATGAAAAATATTTTAGATTGCCATTGGAGCCTTTTAATTGTTTTTTTATTAGTTTGTTTCCAATCGTTTTTTGGAGGGAAACATTAAATATAAAAAAGGATTTTAAATTTAAAAAACTTTATGGGAAAGAGTTTTACTATCCAGTTGGTGAAAGTCAATTAAATGAAATGTTGCTGAGATATCCTAAATTTTTCTACATTCAGTATTTGATTTATTTTTGTGGTTTGTTGTCAGTGTTTTTAGTGATTATAGGGGGTGTTGTATATAAGTTTTTATAAAAATTATACCTGTGAATATGATTAAATGCATATAAATAGGGATTATGCGAGATGTGATGACGTGTTTAGTCTAGCTGCTGGAACATCAGCTTTGCTTGGTTGGGGAGTTAGTGAGGGCTCTGGAAAATTATCAGGATTTATATATGACATATCGAGTAATAATAAATGAGCCAATTCATAAATTTGTTTATTGAAAACAGGGTGTTTACTTATTCTGTACTTTACTTTTTCTTTCTGTTTCTGTTTTTTCTTTTTTATATAATACAATACATTTATATTTCTTATAATTTAAAAGGAATTTGTAGAATTATTTTTTATGATGAAAAGTATTTTAGATTCCCATTGGGAACATTTGATTGTTACTTTATAAGTTTGTTGCCCATCGTTTTTTGGAGGGAAATATTAAATATAAAGAAAAATGTTAAATTCAAAAAACTTTATGGAAAAGATTTTTATTATTTAATTGATAAGGAACAACTAAGTGAAATGTTGCTGAAATATCCTAAATTTTTCTATATACAATATATTATTTATTTTTCAGTTTTTATTTCAATAATTTTTTTAGGTATGGCATATTTTTTGATAAATTTTCCACATAAATAAAGATTATTTTTTATAGTTGTTAATATTGATTTTAAGGTGTGTTATATATAAATTTTTATTAAATGAACTTAACTCAGATTTTTTAATTCACAAGGAGCAATAGGGAGGAATGAGATAGTCTTTAAAAATGTCAGTAATGCCAAGCCAGAAGAAAAAACCAGAACGACTGTAGTTGAAAGTTCTAAAATTGTTGGGGGCTTAGGAACAGGAACTGATATAGAAATTTTATAAATAGCCTAAGCAAAAATTTTAAAAATTTCATTTCTTAGAAAAACATGCCGAGAATTTTCATTTAGTGCTTGATGCCAATACATCCCCATATTTAATACTGGTAACTCAACAGGTAGATCAAAAATATGAATACAATCTTCAATATATAGATGTGCCAAAATTTGTTTTGGGATGGTTAAAATAGCATCGGGATACTGTGCTAAAACTTGAAGGGCAGTTGAGTAATGTTGACAACGTAAAAAGATTTGTCGACTGAACTGTTCTTTATTTAAATAGATATCTTCGATTAGTACCCCTGTACGGCGTGAAGACACACCTATATGTGGAGATGAGAAATAAAGCGCTTGATTCATTTGCTTATGTTGAGTGCAAATCACAAATTGATCTTGAACCAGATTTTGATAACTAATTTTTTCAGCGTAGTTTTGTTCTAAATCAATCACAAAATCAACTTGCTGGGTGGCTAAATCAGCAACTACATTTTTACGATCTAGTTTGCTACTTAGAAATTGAATATTTAAATTTAATTTCTGAAAATGCTGAATTAACTGTGGAAAAATAATAGGTTCAATTTCATCATGCACAGCAACTTTTAATGTTTGTATTGAATGGGGATCAAACTGTTGTTTTTGTTTTGAAATATTTTGAAAAGCAAACAAAGCATTCTTCACAGTTGGATAAATCTGTTCTGCAAATGGCGTAGGCAACATTTTACTGCCTGTACGAACAAACAAATCATCTTGTAAATGTTGTCTTAATCTCTGTAAAGCATGACTCGCAGCTGATTGGGTGATACATAATATTTTTGCTGCTTTAGAAATGCTTTTTTGCTCATAGATGCTGATAAAAAGCGGATATAAATTAATATCAACATGATTAAAAATTGATATGTCTAGATGGGCATTATTATGAATCATATTCATAGTTGAGTATTGAATTAAATCATTTGGTTCATAATAGATTTTCAGCTAATGTAAAGTAAAGGGTCGTTATTCAGATAGTGATCAAAATATTTTACAGGAAGAGAAAAATGTTTGAGCTTTCAGCACGTGCAAAAGAATATGTAGAGCGGACCAAAGCGTTTATAGAAAATGAAATTGAACCTGTAGAAACTGAATTTTGGAATGAAGTCCATTCTCTTAATCAAGGCGGTGATTGGACAAAATGGCAATGGCCAGAACAATTGGAAAATCTTAAAAATAAAGCAAAAGATGCAGGGTTATGGAACATGTTTCTGCCAGATCCAGAATTGGGGGCTGGCTTGTCTGTGCAGGAATATGCTCACATTGCAGAACTGTCTGGCCGTAGTTTAATTGCACCAACCGTATTTAATTGCAATGCGCCAGATAGTGGCAATATGGAGGTTATTTGGCGTTATGGTTCTGAGCAACAAAAGCAGCAATGGCTTCAACCTTTATTGGAAGGCAAAATTCGTTCAGTATTTTGTATGACAGAACCTGCTGTTGCTTCCTCAGATGCAACGAATATGCAGGCAACTGCTGTAGTGGATGGTGATGAAATTGTCTTAAATGGTCGCAAATGGTGGTCTTCAGGTTTAGGTGACCCAAATGCCAAAATCATTATTTTTATGGCACATACACCTGATGCAAGTAAAGATCGACACCATCAACATTCGATGGTTCTGGTTCCCGTGGATACGCAAGGTGTAACGATCGAACGTATGTTACCCGTATTTGGCGATTACGATGCACCACATGGTCATGGCGAAATTAGTTTCAACAATGTCCGTGTGCCTGTCAGTCATTTTATCGGTGGAGCAGGACAAGGTTTTGAAATTGCACAAGGTCGTTTAGGACCAGGACGTATTCATCATTGCATGCGTTGTATTGGTGCTGCAGAAAAATCACTTGAATTAATGATTGATCGAGGTATGAACCGCAGTGCTTTTGGTAAAGAAATTTTAAAGTTGGGTGGGAATTTAGAGCGTGTTGCGGAAGCGCGAGTAGCAATCGATCAGGCTCGACTGTTAACTTTATACGCTGCCTATAAAATGGATACTCAGGGTAATATGGCAGCACTTACTGAAATCTCGGCCATTAAAGTCGTTGCACCCTCTGTCCTTGAAAAAGTGGTGGATATGGCGATCCAAATTCATGGGGGAATGGGCGTTTCTCGAGATACACCTTTAACTGGTTTTTTTGCTCAAGCACGAAGCTTACGTTTAGCAGATGGACCTGATGAAGTTCATAAAGGAATGATTGCAAAATTAGAATTAAAAAAACGGGGATATGGTTCAAAGAAAAAGTAACAGTTGAATGCTGACTGTTTTATCTTAAAAATGTTATACATAAAACAGTCAGTACATAAAATCAAACTCAGCTTACTATTTACATTTTTTTGATTTAAAACATACAAAATTCAGGGAAAAAGCATGTCGGTTATTGATGTTGGTGGAAAAGTACGTGAAGGTGAAGAACTAGACATTCGTGCAGTCGGCAATTGGTTGATTGAGAATGGCTCGGAAATTATAGGTCCCGTTGAAGTCACCCAGTATTCAGGTGGTGCTTCCAATTGGACCTATCGTTTAAAATATAGTAATGCAGATTTAATTTTACGTCGCCCACCTAAAGGCACAAAGGCAAAATCTGCTCATGATATGGCACGTGAATATCATGTACAGAAATGGCTCGCACCCTATTATCCAGTCTTACCTGAAATGGTTGCACTTTGCCAAGATGAATCCGTGATTGGATGTGATTTCTATGTGATGAAACGCATTGAAGGAATCATTCCCCGTGCAAAACTTCCCCCTGAACTTAATTTTAATGAACAACTGGTTCGAGAGTTGTGTACCAATGTTCTCGATAAGCTGATCGAATTACATCAAGTTCCCTTTAAGGGTACTGAATTGGAAAAACTTGGGAAAGGCGATGGTTACTGTCGTCGTCAGGTTGAAGGGTGGGATGGTCGTTATGAAAAAGCACATACCCTCAATGTGCCAAGTTTTAAATTTGTCCGTAAATGGTTGAACGAAAATATACCTGCTGACTCGACCAGTTGCGTGATTCATAATGATTGGCGTTTTGATAATGTCATTCTTGATCCACATCACCCAACACAGGTGATTGGTGTATTGGATTGGGAAATGGCAACTATTGGCGATCCTCTCATGGATTTAGGTTCTGCTTTGGCATACTGGGTTGAAGATACTGATAATCAAATTTTTAAGTCTACCCGAAGACAACCCACTCACCTTAAAGGTATGTTTAGCCGAAAACAAGTTGTGGATTATTACTTGGAAAAAACAGGATTAAAACCTGAAAATTGGACTTTCTATGAGGTCTTTGGAATTTTTCGTTTAGCAGTCATTGCGCAGCAAATTTACTATCGTTATTACCATAAGCAGACGGATAATCCAGCATTTAAAGATTTTTGGATTGTCATCCATGCTTTACATATTCGCGCTTTAAAATTGATTGGCATTCAGAAAATTGAAGCCAATGAAGTTGCCCAGAAATACATTGAGAAGTTTAAGGAAATTTTAGGGAAATGACCACAATCTATTTGGTACGTCACGGGCAAGCATCATTTGGTGCTGAAAGTTACGATAAATTGTCCCCAAATGGTGAATTACAGGCAAAGTTATTGGGTCAATATCTCGATAAAATTTTGAAAGAAGCACCTTATGTCGTTGCAGGCTCAATGCAAAGGCATCAACAAACAGCTCACTTTGCTTTGGCTGAAAGTTTTGCAGATGTGGCAGTTGTCACTGACCACAATTGGAATGAGTTTAACCATCAACAGGTCTTTGCTCAATATGATCCTCGATTCAATGAACCACATTTACTCAAACAAGATGTGGCTAGAGAAAAAAGTCCTCGTGCTTACTTAGCCCAGATTTTTGAAGGCGCCATTAATCGTTGGACAGGGGGTGAATATCATCATGAATATGATGAATCCTGGCCAGATTTTAAAAACCGTGTTGAAGGTGCACTACAAAATCTGTGTGATGATTTAGCTAAAAGCAAACCTCGTTATGCAATTGTTTTTACCTCTGGTGGCGTAATTTCAGTTGTTGCAGGCAAACTTTTGGATTTGAGCCCTAACAAAACTTTCGCACTCAATTGGGCAATTGCCAATACCAGTCTGACCACGTTACGTTTGGTGGGGAATGAACCGCAATTGCTCAGTTTAAATGAACATCATTTTATTAAGGTTGAAGATCCACAGTTATTGACTTGGATTTAAGCTCACACTTAGAAATATAAAAATTGTTGAAGGAATCTATCATGGCAAAAACGATTTTAATCACTGGCGCAAGTTCTGGAATTGGTGCAGGAATGGCACGAGAATTTGCGCAAAAAGGGTATAATTTAGCGATATGTGCCCGTCGTATAGAAAGGCTTGAAAGTTTAAAGCAAGAGCTGGAGTCTAAATATGGTGTTAAAGTGATTACAAAAATATTGGATGTGACCAATTATGAACAGGTCTTTCAGGTATTTCGTGAATTTAAACAGGATTTTGGAACATTGGATCGAATTATTGTCAATGCAGGTGTTGGTGAAGGACGACGCATTGGAAATGGTAAATTCGAAATTAACCGGGCAACTGTTGAAACCAATTTCATATCAGCATTGGCCCAATGTGAGGTGGCTGTCGAGATTTTTCGTGAACAAACGTTTGGGCACTTGGTGGTGATTTCTTCAATGAGTGCTATTCGTGGTATGCCTAAACATTTGACTGCCTATGGCGCGAGTAAAGCAGGTGTAGCTGCCTTGGCAGAAGGAATTCGTGCTGAATTAATAGATACTCAAATTAAAGTATCGACGATTTTCCCTGGCTATATCCGCACTGAAATCAATGAAGGTGCCAAAAAACTTCCTTTTGAAGTTGATGTGGAAACCGGATCACATTTATTGGTGAAAGCCATAGAAAAACAACCAGTTAAGGCTTATGTTCCACAATGGCCATGGTTACCTATAGGACTCGCAATGAAAGTATTGCCATTAAAATTGGTGAATAAATTAGGTTGATACATTTCATTTATATGTAGACTCGCATTTGATCTGTAAAAGACCCGACAGGGTCTTTTGGATTTATTAGCAAAACAAAATCTATAGACCATCACAGTGAGCATACATTGACTTACTTTCTGAACGATGTGAACAATCAAGACCAATTTAAATTACCTTTGACTCTGACGAATCTTAAACCTGTTGAATTTATTGGGTATTCTTATGTTTTTAAAATTTTCAACACTTGTCTTGGTACCTGCTCTACTTATTCAGGGTTATCGAGTCAAGAAAAATACACCAAGATTACCTGAAGCCAAAGGAATTCGTCATGGCGTTTTGGGCAATGGTCAAGCTTTATCGGTTTTAATTTTAGGCGATTCAGCCGCAGCAGGCGTCGGTGTTGAAAATCAACAACAAGCATTGCTGGGATCAATTTTAAATGAGCTTTGTACAGATTTCGAAGTGACATATCTACTTGAAGCAAGGACAGGTGATACCACTTTGCAAGTTTTGGAAAGAACGCAACAATTACCCAACCAAAAATTTGATGTTGTAATTACATCAGTTGGCGTCAATGATGTGACAAAACTACGTTCCCCCAAAAAATGGATACAACAGCAAAAACAGTTTTATGCCACCATTGAGTCTAAATTTGCGCCACAATTGATTTTGGTTACTGGTGTACCGCCAATGAATTTATTTCCAGCTTTGCCAAATCCATTGGCGTGGTTGTTTGGACAATATTCAGGTGCAATGAATAAGAAATTAGCCCAATTTATTGAAAATAATGAAAAATATAAATTGATTCATTTTGATTTAGCGCATTTTAATACATTAAATCTGCAAATGGCGAGTGATGGATTCCATCCCAGTCAAGACATCTATCAACTTTGGGCAAAAGAGGTTACATCACGTATTTTTACCAAATTTAAGTCCGCAATGTGTTAAAAACTCCAGAAGTTTAAGGACATTGAATATTTTCCTTTTCTTTATAATAACTTAAAGCAATGTCTAAATCTGAAAGCAATTTCGCTTCAGTATAATTTTCTGGATTCAGTTTAAGCAAACTTGGCATGTAATTCGATTTATATTCCTTAGGATAATCTACACATACAATTCTTTTTTTATCATCTAATGTCGTATTTGGATCATCCAACTGATCGAGATATTTACTAATCATTTCATCTGATTGTTCAAATTGTGCTGTCACAGTAGGGCGATCGGTTTGTTTATACGTGTTCTGATCCGGTGTTTTGCTGCAAGCAGTAACAACAAAGATCAACGATAGTGTGATAACGAGTTTACTGTTCATAATATATTGATTTTTAATGTGAATAAAAAATTATTGATAAATATTGAGTTAAGTTGCCTTTCGACAATTCTTTAAAAACCTAACTATTAAATAAATTATCAATTTGTGCAATGATTTTTATTACCATAACTTGAAAAAGTTACAAATTCAAGTGTTTTACATATTTTATTAGAAATTTCATCTTATGAAAGTGTGACGGGTTAAATTGATTTGATTTATATGAGGTTGAATTTTACCCAAAAGCATCATTGATGAAGAAATCTCTAAGCAAAAGTTTATTTTTGAGTTAATTATGCGTATGGTATTCCCCAAAAGACAGAGGGGATATTTCATGAAAAAATTAATGATGATTGCTTTAACAACTTTAGCATCAAGTCTTTCTTTTGCAGAAAATTTACAATGCGAAAAAAGCTATGAAATTTTTAAGCAGCAAGGTGATAAAGAAATTGAAATCTTAAAAAATGGCACACTTGATGACATCATTCATTATTATGATCAGATTGAATATGATCGTAAACTCAAGCCTAATCATCAAGGGCAAACCTTTTCATCCGGTGAGTGGATCAGTGATGCTAAATATAGAGAAGATGTAAAAATTCAACAGGATTTAGCTAAAGATGATTCTTATAAAAATATTGATTTTTCATTGCTAAAACCAAAGTTAAACTATATCTCTAGCGTTGGGGAAGTTTGTGTGGTTCCAATGCGATCTCAAGATGAAATGTTTAAAAAAAATATGCAGACCCAAGCAGATGTTATCTTTGTTCGTGATCTTAAAACCAATGACTGGAGAAGATTTATTTATCTAGGGATTGAAGATAAAAAGGATTTTAATGAATTTTTTCCAGATTTCCCAAAGAATATAAAACTATCTAAGACATTGATCAATAATAAAGATTTTGCAGAAAGTGCTTCTGAATTTGCAATATTAATGTTAGAAGAAATGGGGGCTGAAATTACGCCCGAACTAAAAGAAGCAGTAGAAGCTCAATCTGAGCCTTTCAAAGTTAAGTTAAAAGCGAATGGTTATTGAGCTTTAATGTATTTGCTAATGTTAGACCTAAACCACTCATAAGAGTGGTTTCTTATATTTTATAAGGTCTACAAAAAACGATAAACAATTTATTTATGCTTGTCTTCTCACATAAACCCCATAAATTGACATTTATGCTGCACAGCAAAAATGCTAAGATAGCCATATAATTTTAATTATTTATCTATAAATGTCTGAATCTAGTATAGAAACCCATCCACTTAAACCATTTTTACCATCAAATGCTAAACTGTTGATGTTGGGTAGCTTTCCACCACCCAAAGAACGTTGGAAAATGGACTTCTATTATCCCAACTATCAAAATGATATGTGGCGTATTTTTGGGCTTATTTTCTTTGAAAATAAAGATCACTTTTTAGATTTACCTAACAAAAATTTTAAAGAGCCTTTGATTCGTAATTTTTTAGTTGAAAAGGGAATTGCGATTTTTGACACAGCTTATCAAGTGATTCGTTTGAAAGGCAATGCTTCCGATAAATTTTTACAGATTGAAACTCCGACAGATTTATCTCAACTTTTGCTACAAATTCCTGAATGTCACAACATTATGACAACAGGAGATAAAGCAACGGACACATTGATGTTATCAATGTCAGCGGAAACTGAAAAACCTCAGATTGGGCTTTCTTCAAATGTGCAGTATTGTGGTAGAGAGTTAACTTTATATCGGATGCCGTCTTCATCCAGAGCTTATCCTTTGGCATTGGACAAAAAAGCTGAAGCCTATAAAAGCTTATTTAAAGAAACAGGCTTACTTTAAGTAAGCTTGATATCATTTTTATGCAAAGCGTTTTGCCATCGCTACACAGATCACAACGGCGAAGCATACGATGACCATTGCAATGCTCACATGCTCCCCCAACAATAGTGCGGCAAGCATCAAACCTATAAAAGGTTGTACCAATTGGATTTGTCCCACTGTTGCAATTCCGCCTAGAGCTAGGCCTTTGTACCAGAAAATAAAACCAATCAGCATACTAAATAAGGAAACATAGATTAAGCCCAATGTTTCTGGCCAGTGAATGTTCTCAAAGCTAGTAGGTAAATAATATAGACTGCCAACCAGCATCAATGGTAAAGATACAACCAATGCCCAGCAAATCACTTGCCATCCACCCAATTCTCTAGAAAGTTTACCACCTTCAGCATAACCTAATCCGCAGGTGATAATTGATGCCAGCATATAGAGATCACCCAAACTAAAACTTAAATTACGATTTTCATAAAACATAAACCCAATCACAATGGCGCTGCCAATAAGGGCAAATAACCAGAATTGCAGAGCAGGTCTTTCATTGCCGCGTATTACAGCAAATATGGCTGTAGATAAGGGAAGCAATCCAACAAATACAATCGCATGTGCTGAGGATACTGTTTGCAGTGCGAGTGCTGTAAATAATGGAAATCCAATCACCACACCAAAAGCAACAATGATTAAAGATTTAAATTGTGCAAAATTGGGCTTGGTTTGGCGTAAAAGCAAAAGACAAAGTAATCCAATTACACCCGCAATTGCAGCACGGGCTGTGGTTAAAAATTCTGGACTAAATCCCATAACCGCAATACGTGTAGCAGGTAAAGATCCAGCGAAAATTGCAACGCCGATAAAGCCATTGATCCAGCCAATATTTGTTTTATCCATCATAAATCGCTCACTAAGTTTATGATGATTTAACGCTGATTTAATCTATAAACCCATAGACACTACGATACAATTTTAAAAAACTGTTATGCTATTTAAAGCAGTACAGTTTTAAGAGTATTGAATATAAATCTATCAATTACATGGTTACTCAATGGCTAAAACCAAAATAGAACAAACCATTCAAATTATTAAAGATCAAATTTCCAATAAAAGTTTGATAGCAGGTTCACGTCTGCCATCTGTACGACAGCTTGCAGCTCAACTCAATTGTTCTGTTTCAACTATTGTAGAAGCTTATGCAAGACTGGTTGCGGAAGGTATTTTGGAATCACGTCTTGGCTCAGGTTATTATGTGCTGGGGAAAACAGATGAGATTTTATTTGTAGAACCTGAAACGCAATACCAACGTGAAATAGATCCTTTATGGATTTCAAGGCAATCCCTTGAGGCAAAAAATGAAGTGCTCAAACCAGGTTGTGGTTGGTTGCCAACCAGTTGGATGCCTGAACATTCTGTACGTAAGGCTTTAAAACAGGCGGCAAAGTCTGATGCAGTGATGTTAATTGATTATGCGATACCTCATGGACACCTTGAATTACGTAAACTCATCGCAAGGAAAAAGGAACTTTATCAACTAAAATCTCAACTGAATCAAATTATGATTACAGATTCAGCAACACAATCAATTGATCTTATTTTCAGATACCTACTGACAGCAGGTGATGTAATTTTAATTGATGATCCTTGCTATTTTAACTTTCGAGCTTTAATTAAAGCACATCATCTCAAAGCAGTTGCTATTCCGTTTACAAAAAATGGTCCAGATGTAGAAAAATTTGAACAAGCATTGAGACTAAAACCTAAAATATATTTAACCAACTCAGGTATACACAATCCAACAGGTACTGTGATTTCATTACAAACGGTGTATCAAATTTCAAAGTTAGTAGAACAAACAGATCTGATGATTATTGAAGATGAAATTTTTGCAGATTTTGAATATACACCCGCACCAAGATATGCGTCGTTTACAGGATTTAAACATGTCATTCAAATTGGCAGTTTTACTAAAACACTTTCAGCAGCAGTCCGTTGTGGTTATATCATTGCTGACCCGAAATTGGTTGAAAGCTTAATCGATCTTAGAATCGCCACTAATTTTAGTCATAGTTTTTTAAATGCAGAAATTATTTATCAGGCACTGATGGACAGCAGTTATCCAAAGCATTTAGATTGGCTTAAGAAACAGTTGCTTAAATTAACTAATGAGATGATTCCGAAATTATCCCGATTGGGAATACGACCATGGATCATTCCTACTGCTGGGATTTTTCTATGGTGTACCTTACCCAAAGGCATACAAGCGGCTGAACTTTCCAAGCTTTGTTTAAAGTATGGTGTAATTCTGGCACCAGGAAATTCATTTAGTCAGATGGATGAAGCAGGGCAATTTATGCGTTTTAATGTCACTCAATGTGTAGATAAAAGAGTTTTTGATACTTTAGAAATGGCAATCCAACAATTAAAAACTCACTAAGCTAAAAGTTAAACTTTGAATAATGAACCATAAGTTTTAACTCATGCTGTTCATATTAAACAGTTGATTTCATAGTGGCATCAGGCTGAATAAATAACTTCGAAAATTTTGAATCGCTTGGATAAGAACTATTACAAACTTTTATTGAATCATTTTCCCTATTGCTAAAAAATATGTCTAAATAACATGCAATTGTTGGTTGTTTTTAAGGAAAAAGGACAATGAATATTCAGGATGTTAGCAGTCCAATTGATTTAAGAAATCCGCAAGATGCTTTACGATGGGCTGAAGAGGTCAATCAGAAACGCCCATGGAGATATGAGTTTTTTGATTATTATGTCAATCTTATTCAGAACTTATACAAAGAAAAGCAGTTTAAAGGTCAGCAAGAGTCAGGCTTTCATGTTTTAGAAATTGGTTCAGGTCCAGGCTTCTTTGCAAAGCATTTATTAAGTCAGTGCCCAGATATTTTATATACTGCTTTGGACTTTTCAGAACCCATGCATGAGCTTTCTAAAAGTAGGCTATCTGCAGCTGAGTTGGCCAGAGCAGAATATCTGATACAGGATTTTAAGCAAGATGACTGGAACAATTCACTGGGTAAATTCGACGCGGTGATTATCCATCAGGCTTTACATGAATTACGTCACAAACAATATGCCAGCCAGTTTCATCAACAAATTAAAAAACTATTAAAGTATGATGCAATTTATCTGGTCTGTGATCATATCTTTGCTGAGGAAGCTATGCAGAACAATGAACTGTATATGTCTAAACATGAGCATTTTCAATGTATAAAACAAGCAGGATATACGGATATCGAACTGGTCAAAGAGATTAAAGGGCTGTGTTTGTTTGAATGTTATTTATAAAATTACTCATTTTATTAAATAAAGCATATCAATTGTCATTACAATAAACTTACATCATCCATTCAAGTGGCAGGTAGGAGACACTATACATCATAAATCTTTGGAATCTGGTGGTTTCCGGATCAACATGATGCTCTAAAATTTTTCCATCAGCTTGGTGATCTAGCCATATGAGTTCGCCTTGAGAATCGAGTCGAAGTTCATAGGCTACAGTTAATAAAGTCTTATCTAGTAGGTGTGAAATTTGCTCTTGTAAGGGATCGGATTGAACCACAAGTCCCACTTCAGTATTGATATTGAATGATCGAGGATCTAAGTTAAAGGAACCAATGAAGACTTTATCATCGATGTTGATAAATTTCGCATGTAAACTGGATTTATTCTTGCCTTTTTTTGGGATGATATTTCCAGTCACCACTTCATACCATGTACGTCGCTTTCGTTCTATATAGGGCTTAAACTCATAGAGTTTTGCACCGTTTTTTAATAGATCAACACGATATTTTTGATAAAAAGCATGTACTAAAGCAACATCATTTGCGACAAAGGAGTTCGTCAAGATCCGAACATTGACATTTTTCTTTGGAAATTGATTGATGAAATTAGTCCCATTTTGAGTCGGTACAAAATAGGCAGCAATTAGATCCATTTCTTGCTTTGGATCACCCAAATGTTGATGGATTTGATGAGAAATCAACTCATTGCCTTGTGCTTGTCCCAGGCTTTTCTTGGGTGAATCTGCTAAAAAATCAGCATAAGCCCAATTGATTTTGTTTTGATTCAACTCATTGGCAAGTTCTTTCTGCTCCAAATTTACCTTTTCATCTGTTGAGTGTTCAGCTTGTTCAAGTTTTTCAAAACTTTTTCTTAAATCAATTAAATCCTGTGCAGTGCCTTTTGAAATAAATTGCTCGATTGGATAACTCAGCTCAAAATTCCAAAATTCAGTAAAGACTTCGTTGGCGCGATTTACTGAGCGACCAAAAAACAAAACATCCATATCTGTGAATTGAAAAGATTCACTGGCATCAAAATATTCACTGCTGATATTTCGTCCGCCGGTCACGGCGATTGCGCCATCAGCAATAATTAATTTATTGTGCATACGATGATTGATACGTTGTGCTCTAAAAAGGTAGTCCATTACACGGAAGTGTCTGAACTTATAAGGGTTGTAGAGTTTGATCGAAATATTGGGATGAGTCTGTAGTGCGCTTAATTGTCGATCTATTTTGGTTCCATTTTGATCATCAATCAATAAACGGACCTTTACACCACGATCAGCTGCCTTGAGTAATTCATGTAGCATGAGATTGCCAATAAAGTCATCAGCCCAAATATAATATTGTAAATCAAGGGTGTACTTTGCTTTTCTAATTAGGTGTATGCGTGAGGCGATGCTTTGAAAAGCATCATTCATTGCGAGATAGGCGGTTAAACCTTGACTCAGCATATTTTTTGCTTGAGGTTCTTTAATCCAATGGTCTAAATATACTTGAGAATGTTGGAGGTCTTTTTGTGATTGATTCATAGGCAAACTACATCCAGTAATTAAAAGAGCCAATACAACAGTAGATATAGATGTTCTTAAATGATTCATTTTTAAAATATCATTTGTATTTTACTAAATCATATCATCAAGTTAATGGTTGAATCTGTAAAGTGAAAAAGGTTACTGTAGTCTAACTGTTAAGATGCAAACCCAAAAGGAAATTTATCGATGAAATCACGTGCCGCAGTTGCATTTGCTCCAGGACAGCCTTTAAAGATTGTAGAAATTGATGTCGCCCCACCACAAAAAGGTGAAGTATTAGTTAAGATTACACATACAGGTGTTTGTCATACAGATGCTTTTACATTATCTGGTGATGATCCTGAAGGTGTTTTTCCAGCAGTTTTAGGGCATGAAGGTGCTGGCATTGTGGTCGAAGTCGGTGAAGGGGTGACCTCAGTTCAACCGGGAGATCATGTAATTCCTTTATATACTGCCGAGTGTGGTGAATGTTTATTCTGTAAATCAGGAAAAACCAACTTGTGTACAGCAGTTCGTGCGACACAGGGTAAGGGTGTTATGCCGGATGGAACGACTCGTTTTTCATATAATGGAGAGCCGATTTATCACTATATGGGATGCTCAACCTTTAGCGAATATACGGTAGTTGCAGAAGTGTCTTTGGCGAAGATCAATCCAGAGGCAAATCCTGAACATGTATGCTTATTAGGCTGTGGCGTAACCACAGGTATAGGTGCTGTACATAACACGGCAAAAGTACAGGAAGGTGACTCTGTTGCCGTGTTTGGCTTAGGCGGAATTGGTCTTGCTGTTGTACAAGGTGCACGCCAAGCTAAAGCTGGCCGTATTATCGTGATTGATACCAATCCTGAGAAATTCAAACTTGCAGAAGAATTTGGTGCAACAGATTTTGTTAATCCCAAAGACTATGACAAGCCAGTTCAAGAAGTGATTGTTGAAATGACTGGATGGGGAGTAGATCACTCGTTTGAATGTATTGGAAATGTCAATGTAATGCGTTCAGCACTCGAGTGTGCACACCGAGGTTGGGGACAGTCTGTGATTATTGGTGTTGCAGGTGCAGGTCAAGAAATTTCTACCCGTCCTTTCCAACTTGTGACTGGACGTACTTGGAAAGGTACGGCATTCGGTGGTGTTAAAGGGCGTTCGCAATTACCTGGCATGGTTGAGGATGCAATGAAAGGTGATATTCAACTTGCACCATTTGTTACACATACCATGGGTTTGGATCATATTAATGAAGCATTTGATTTAATGCATGATGGAAAATCAATTCGTACAGTAATTAACTTCTAAGCACAAAACTATAACTTTGAATAAAAAAACCAGTAATATGTAATATATTACTGGTTTTTATTTGCATGATAAATGTATGAGTTTTATATAAAAATATTTTAAACTTATCTTTTTTTGTTATGTTATGCCTTTAATTCAAACAATCCAGAGTGATCACTTTATGAAAAATATCGCTATTATAGGTTTGGGTATTGCAAGTTTAGCAATTTCTGCATGCTCTTCTGTTCAGACCAATGCTGCGCAAGAGCAATCAGCACAAAATATGCAAACCACCTGTATTGCTGAACGTGCGACACAATTGATTGGTCAAAATGATATGTCTGAAGCCAAAATTAAACAGCTTACACAAGCCACAATAGTTCGTAAGGTTGCTCCAAATCAAGGTGTAACCATGGATTATCGCGTAGAACGTGTGACAGTTACTGTCGATCCAGTGACTAAAAAAATTACTCAAGCAAGTTGTGGTTAATTTTAAACATTTAAATCACTAAGTTCTGATAAAGATTGAATAAATGTTGATTTATTCAATCTTTATTTAGGTGTAAAATAATAAATCTGTTTCATCAATAAAAAATGATCTTTGGGTTAATTTTATCTATAACTGATTATTCTCTTTTTCATATTTAATTGTATGCAAATGATTATTTTAAAAGATTTTATAAACACTAGATGGATATTTAAAATATAAAAGTTGCGAAACAACAGATTATTAATCAGATATCTTTAGACTTTCACAATACGGTTGCTGATGAAAGATAATTCAGTATTGAAAATATAAAAATGCAATCAAGAGATTGAAAATATTCATATTTTTAAGAGGTGGACAGCGAAAATAAAAGAAAATTATTAAATCTATTTAATGACTTTTCATTGTTTTATCAACTTTTGGTTGAAAAGATAAAGATCCGAATTTCTATGAGAATTTATACTGAATGGATATACTAATAAACGCACAATAATGTTAATCCTTTTTTAGATGAATTTTTTAATGAAAGAAAATGCGGAAAATTTAATTGCAGACTTTAAAGAATATGCTTGGAAACTTCCCAACCTTTATGAGAGGCTTTTTGAGTTTATTGATAATGAGGAAGCCGCTTTTATTTTTTGTAGATTATTTCTAATGAATTTCGAAAAAGGGGCAACAATATTTAATGATTCACTCAGCTATGTTGATAAAGCATCTTTTTCTAAGCTTATTGTTAAATCTCTTGACATATTAAAACAACAGCGAAATGAAAATGCAGAAGCAGTAATTGAATATGCCAGTTTACAATTTCCGGAATTACTCCACCCATATTTAGAAACTATTTTTGAATTAAAGCCAAATCAATCTGCATTTTATGCTGAATATCCTTGGAGAAATTTACCAGTAGCACATATACAGCCATTTATTGCGAAAATCAAAGATCCTATGACGCCAAGATCTGATCAGCAAAAACTCTATCGTTGTTTGATTGAAACAAGGGATTTACAAACACTTAACTTTGCTTATCAGTTTGCACGAGAAAATAATATATTTGAAAGCGAAGATTCAGAAGCGTATCTACTTGAAGGTCTAGAATCTGTGGGGTTTACAGTCAGCAATGGACAGATAGAAAATTATTGTCCAAATCCTTTTTATCATTTTAAATTTCCAGAAAATTATTTTCATCACGAACATTTAATTTATCTCAATAAAACACAACATCCGACTTGGCGTTTGAAGCCAATTGATAAAGCCTATGCATTTGGTGGGTTGATCCAAGATGATGAACACAATCCATTTATTCACCTCATCACATTTGATGAAATACCCAATGATTTAAGTATTAAAAGTTTAAAAAGCTTAACGCTTGGGATGCATATTCGAGAACTAAATGAATATAGTGAAATTTTCTATCAACATAATCAGCTGGGTAAACCGACTAAAATGGACAATACAACTGTCGTTGAAAACTATCCAGATTTAGCCATTAAAAACACTCAGATTTGTTTATCAGAAACACCATCCCGTTGGGCATATCAAAGCTGGGGAAGCTCAAATGGTCGAGAAAATCTTTTTAGATTAGGCGGTGAACCTACATGGATACAGGGTGCACAAGTTTTAATTTGTCCAATTTGCAATAAAAAAATGAATTTTCTGATGCAACTTGATAGTGACCTTCCAGCTATGGGGAATGGGGAAGTTTATTTTGGAAGTGGTGGAATTTGTTACGTCTTTTGGTGTGATCAATCACAGGTAAGTGGTTATCTGGTGCAATGTACCTGAAACTCGAATTCAAACCTCAAATATTTAAAATATCTTGAATCTATTCCACCATATGGCAAAAGCCATTGGCGGAGAATTTGTCAACGTTTTTATCTGCCAATCAATGATTCAAAACCAACACTCATGAATCAAGTAAATAGGATGTTTCTATTCCACATTGTTCAATAAAGCATTCATCATGTGAAACCAAAATGACTGCACCCTGAAACTGCGCAATCGCTTGTGCAAGAAGTGCTCTAGATTCGATATCCAAATGATTTTCAGGTTCATCCAATAAAAGTAAATCAATACTTCTAGCTGTATGGCTGATCGCTAATAATGCGACTTTAAGCTTTTCACCACCACTTAATTGCGCCAATTTTAACAGTGCTTTTTCACGGCGAATACGCAATTGACCCAAGAGTTTTCGCCATTCAACTTCTGAAATATCAGGATTAAACATGCCTAGGTTTTCTATTACACTGAGATCATCCTTTAACACACTAAAGTTCTGATCGAGATATAGACAGTCACCATTCAGGAAGATGTCATGATTTTGATGATGTTCAATCATTTTTAACAAGGTTGATTTGCCTATTCCATTTGCACCTTTAAGCTGAAGCTTTTCACCCGCTCGCAGCGACAGTTTGATTTTTTGTGTCGATGCATAGGGCAATATTAAATGATTGATTCGCAAAATCTCACCATGTCGATTGCTGGTCAATTGAAAGTCAAACTTTTGTGGTTTAATTTTTTCTAAAGTGATTTGCTTGTCCTGTAAATCACGTTGCGATTGATCTATTTGACGAAGTTGTTGAGTCCGTAATTTTCCAAAACTTTGTCCTGCTTGCTCCTTTTTAAAATCGAGTAAAATCTTAGCTTGAGAGTTTGAGTCACGCAGTTGTGTGCCTTTACGCTGACGCTTCTGAGCTTTCATTAAACTTGCATGTTGCTGTTGTTTTAACTGTTTCAATTCACGTTTTTCTTGTTGAATCGACTGGGTTAAGGCATTGACATGTTGCTGATGCAGTTCGAAGTAGTCGGTATAATTGCCACCAACATGTTGCAGTCCCAATTCTGTCAATGCATAAATATGCTGAACTTGATCAAGCAATTGTCGATCATGGCTAATCAAGCACACACCAGCAGGATGGCCCAAGATTGATTCGATTAACCAGTGTCTAGATTGCACGTCTAGATGATTACTCGGTTCATCTAACAACAAATAATGATCTGGTTTTAAGAATAAACGACATAAGGCGAGTTTGGTTTTTTGTCCTTCACTCAATTGCTGTATTGGATAATTTAAATCAATGGGTAATTGTGCATTTTGCAAAATTTGCTGCCATTTCTGTGGCAGATCCCAGGCATTTTCAACCAGATCATAATCTTCAAAACTGGCATTATTGTCTTCAATACGCTGAAAAGCGTCATATAACTCATCAACATCTAAGGCTTGCGCAATAGTTTCTGTATCCAGACGTTGCAATTGTGCTAAGTAGTCATGTTGTATATGCCACGAAATTTGACCGCTATACGCTATATTTGAAAGATGCTGTAAATGTAAAATCTGAAAAAGTAATGATTTACCTAAACCATTTCGACCAATTAAAGCTGAAGTTTGACCTGAATAAAGCACAAAATTAAATTGATCAAACATTGTTTGAGCAGGGAAAGTCAAACTCAGATTGGAAATAATACATGCCTGTTGCATGGTATGAACCCTCATATTGAGGATGCACAAAATAGTATGAAATAAAGCTATAAATAACGGAGTTATTCTATTTATCGTAAATGTGGTTTGAGAACCAAAAGATAAGTTTTGCCTTGAGTAAAATCTATTTTGCACATCAAAAATTGAAAATAATAATGATGAGAAAATGACTTACTTCATTGGCGTTACTCTTTCAAAGCAGGATTTAGAAAAACTATTTTATAAAATTAAAGCAAGATGTCAACCTGCCAATGCAAAATGACTACATTTGAAGATTGGAAATAAATCCCCAGCTTTTTTTAAACCAGAGATTTATTTCTAGACTCAGTGCATTGACCCTTGAATCAAGACGTTGCTTTAATCACTTCTGCAACAGAACTTGCAACATAATCAATGTTTTTTAAGTTTAAACCTGCAGCACACATACGACCGCTTCGAACCAAGTAAATCGCATATTGATCTTTCAGGATATCCACTTGTTCAGCAGTTAAACCCGTGTAGCTGAACATACCTTGTTGAGCTGTGAGATAATCAAAATTGCGATCAGGTAGTGCAGCAGATAATTTTGCTTTTAATCGTTCGCGCATTTGAATAATACGTTCACGCATTTCTTTAAGTTCAGCATGCCATTGTTGAGTCAGTGTTGGGTTATTCAATACATTATCGACAACCAATGCGCCAGTAGTTGGTGGGCTTGAGTAAATACGGCGAACAGTGGCTTTAAGCTGACCTAAAACTTTCTGTGCTGTATCTCTATCGTCACAAATAAATGTCAACCCGCCAACACGTTCACCGTAGAGCGAGAAAATTTTAGAGAATGAATTGCTGACAATGAAATTTAATCCAGATTTATCCAAAGCGCGAATTGCATAAGCGTCTTCTTCTAAACCTTGACCAAAACCTTGATAGGCAATATCAAGGAATGGAATTAAATCACGTGCTTTCAACACTTCAATAACACGATCCCATTCAGCAGGAGTTAAATCTGCGCCTGTTGGGTTATGGCAACACGGATGCAGAAGAACTATACCTTTTGCCGGAATTTTTTGTAAATCTTCCAGCATGCCTTCGATGTCAACACCATTGCTTGCTGCATCAAAATAACGATAGAAATGCGAGTTGATTCCTGCGCCATTGAAAATTGCAATATGATTTTCCCAAGTCGGTTGGCTGACCCAAACATCAGATTCAGGGAAATATTTTTTTAGAAAATCCGCACCCACTTTGAGCGCGCCAGAACCACCCAATGTTTGAATAGTGACTGCACGACCATCTTTACGTACTTGGCTGTCTTCGCCCAAGACTAATTTTTGGGTTGCTTCATTATAAGACTTCGAACCATCCATCGGTAAATAAAGCTTTACCTGATTATTGTTTGGTTCAATATTCTTTAATGCCGCTTTTACAGCGTCCAACTGAGGAACGATAGTGTCCTCATTATAATAAAGACCAATACTTAAATTTACTTTGTGTGTCCGTTCATCCTTACCAAAGGCTTCCATTAAAGAAAGAATTGGATCACCTGCATAAGGATCTACATGTTGGAACATGGTTTTAAGTCCTAAATCAAACGAAGATATTCGTGTCTGATCATATAGGTAATTCCAAGTCGGACTCAACAGCAGAATGAAGTTTATTTTTTATTATTTATTCAACTTTAGATGCAGATGAGTTTTGTTTGTTTATATTTAGCACTGAATTTGCCGTCAAGACACAAGCTAGGTCAAAAATAAGTAATTTATGGTGGTAAATGCCAGGCACAAAATATTTTAAAATATGATCTGCTTTTTTAAGTCATATTGTTCTCAGTTGAACATAAAACAATTGTTCTGGATTTATGTTCTTGTCATCATAGTGCAAGGTAAGATTTTAAATTTCCGGATGGTTCAATGTTACTCAATTATCAATACGATCAAGTTCAATCTACAACTGAAAATCAACAAACACTCGTTTTGATTCACGGTTTGTTTGGGAGTTTAAGTAATTTGGGTATTATTGCCCGTGCCTTTCAAGAAAAATTCAATATATTGCAACTCGATGTGCGTAACCATGGGCATTCCGAACACTCAGCAGAAATGAACTATACATTCATGGCATCTGATGTCTTGGAAACACTCGATCACCTCAATATTGATACTTTTGTAACTGTTGGGCACTCAATGGGGGGCAAAATTGCAATGAAACTTGCGGAACTTGCACAGGACCGTATGTTGAAAATGGTCGTTTTAGATATGACACCTTTTGCATATCAAGAAAATCACCATGATCAAATTTTTAAAGCATTATTTGCCGTTGAAAATGCGCAATTGGAGTCAAGAAAAGAAGCCACTGAGCTTATGCGCGAATATTTAGAAGAAGAAATGGTTATTCAATTTTTATTAAAATCTTTTAATAAAGGGAAGTGGCTGTTCAATGTGCAAGCATTATTTAATCATTATGCTGATATTTTAGATTGGCAAAATCAGCCCGTAAATACAGTTCCTGCGTTATTTATTAAAGGTGGAAATTCTCCCTATATTTCAAAGCCGGTGCATTTTAATGCAATCCAATCACAATTTAGTCACAGTCAGGTTGAAATCATACAAGAGGCTGGTCATTGGTTGCATGCAGAAAAACCTGCTGAAGTAAATCAATTGATTTCAGCCTTTATTGAGAAATGATCAGACAAAATTTCATCTTTTTTATTGCACTTTTTTATCTGCCCTCATGAATCATTGCGTTTAGCATTATGAGTAAATACTCATTATGCCATGATTTACTATTAGTTCTAATATTCAAAAATGCTTATTTGAATTGAACATTGCACATGAACTCAAAACAGCTCATCTGGTCAGATTTTGTAATTTATTTAAAACTGACCTGTGTAGCGGTATTATGGGAAGGAACCTTTATCGCAGGACGTTTGATTGTTTGTGACGTCCCGCTCAAATTGCCGTTTTGATGCGTTTTATCGTTGCCTCGGTTTTATTGGTCGCAATTTTGATAAAAGTCGAAGGATCATTTAAAAAGATCAATTTTAAGCAACATTTACTCACTGCAAGTATGGGGCTAACAGGCGTATGTACATATAACATTTTTTCTTTGGTGCTTTATCATACATGGAAGCAGGACGAACAGCTTTATTTGTCAGCCTTTCACCTATATTGACCATTATTGCAGCACGCGTTCTTTTCAAAGAAAAACTTTCTAAGCTTAACTGTTGTGGTGTTATTCTCGCATTTTTTGGAACTCTGCTGGTTGTAACCAAAGGTCATATTTTTCCCAGTTGAATGCTTATTTGGAACTGGTGAATTAATGATGAGTTGTGCTGTACTCAGTTGGGTTGCATACACACTACTGTGTAAAAAAACTACAGGTTTATCACCACTGATCATGACAACCTATTCAACACTTTGAGGACTAATTTTCTTGCTGATAGGTTTTATTGTTGAAATACAGGCATGGCAAATATTTACGTTTCATTCTCGCACTTATCTGAGTATTCTATATTTAGGTGCTTTAGGAACGGTATTGGCATTTGTTTGGTATGCACAAGGCATCTCAAAAATAGGCACATCGAGAACAATCATCTTTAACAATCTCGTTCTTTTATTTGCTGTTTTGCTGGCATTTCTGCTTCTAAATGAACCAATCACACTGTCAATGCTCATTGGAGGCATCTTGAGTTTTAGCGGTGTTTTACTGACCAATATAAAAAATTAAATTGAAAAGGGCGTACCTGTGGAGGATTATATTCACTATGACAGCCATGAAAGAATCAAGGTTAAATTAACAAGGACTAAGCCCTGTAGATTTCAGAACTCAGTCCTTAAAACTAGCTTAATCAAACTGTCCAACTTTATGTGGGAGATCATATAGTTAGATATTTTAATTCAATATCTGACTATATAGAACTTTATACCGTTCTCCTAAACCTCTACCCAAGTATCTTTTACTTCTTGAGAGTCTTTGGTCAGAATAATTTTTTGATCTTGGATTTGCCCCACCCATGAGGTTGGGATGAGATGATGATGTCCATCTCCATGTTTAGTCAGCTTAATTTGATCTGTACCTACGAGATGGTCTACTTCACCGACTTTAGTTCCGCATGCAGCGATAACATCAGCATGATTTTTAATACTCTCAACATTGATAGAAGTCATTTGATTCTTTCCTATTGAAATGTGATTTGAGTATTCACCATAGCTTAAAGATTTCTGTCAGTCTCGAAATGAAAAGGAAACACTACAAGACCATCTAAACACTTACCTAAGGTTTAAAAATAGATACATGGTAATGTCTTGAAATAAAAAACATCGCATTATTTATTTTGACTAGTTTATTGTTTTTATTGGTTATTTTTTATAGAAATTAACACTTTTGTCGAAGTTTTGACAAAACTAAACCTCATTTTAATTGAAGCACTAAAGTGGTCTTGTGTTGTGAAATTAAGACAATAAAGAGAGGTTTTACAGCTAAGAATGACAATGAATGTGAGGTGAAATTGGAGTTTAAGCTTTTAATTCATATATCATTTACTCAATTAAGCACCAGTACACATGTCGCCACATAAACTTTTACACGCCGCTTATTGAGGAGAAATGTGGCAAGATACTGGTAGATGTTCAATAAAATAAAAAATTGATCAAACTACCAGTCTCAAAAAATAATTTCTAATGAATATTCGATAGTCTATATTGAATAGTTAACTTTTAGCTTCAGTAAGGCGATTTTTTAAATAGTTTGGAGGGGGTAAACAGATGTGTTGTAATTTGATCTGCTTGAATTTTTCTAAAAATGGTTTGATAGGTATTAAATTTTGAAACCCGTTTATCTTCAGTATTAGAATAATCCATAATATTGTCCGTAAAACCTTTATGAAATTTCATTTCATGATCTTGAAAAGTATGTAATAAGCCTAATGTGTGGCTTAATTCATGCGCCATCACATCCATGTAGGGTGGAGCATCAGCATAGATAACGACAGATTTTCCCCATTCTATATTCTTTGTTCTGTACAGTGGCTCTATTTCAGGTTCCCGTTTATAAAGTCGAGTATCAGCCTCAAAACTCGCTGATCCTTCAATAACTGATCCGGGTTCAACCATTTTCATAACATCTTTCTTGAGGACAGGATCATAAACCTTTTCATAAATAGGCTCATATCTCATTGCGATCGGTGCAAAAAATACATATCTGTGGGACTCGTAGATTGAATTTATAGGCAATAATTTAAAGTTTTTTGTCTCATATAACTTCAATAATTCAGCTTTAAACTTTTCACTATTGTCCTCAACTAAATAAGTGACTTCTCCATCTTTTGTATTTTTTTTATGAAATTCATTTACTGGAACATATTGCTGCTTTTTATCTCCAATTTTAGTTTCATCTTCAATTTTGATTTTAGTTGACCACCATTTTTTTACAAATGCACGAACTTCGGAATCAGTTTTAGCTAGTCGATCTAAATCAAATACTTCTTTCTTAACCACATCAGCAATCATTAGACATTGGTTAAATATCCTATTTTTTAATTCCCACTCATAATTTTTCGGCTTTTCTAGAATTTTCCCATTTACTTTGACATCAACCATAATTAATTTAATCACAAAAATTTCTTTATTCTTGGCAACTAAAAGCATACCAACATCTTTTATTGTTCCAGACTTTTTTGCTTGTACCAAAATATATTCATTTTGTCTCAATGCACCTCCTGAACAAATAATATTAATGGCTTTTTTCTTTTTATAAGAAAAACGTTTTTGTGTTGCCAACTGTTCTGAAGTTCGACCTGAATTGATAAAATTAGCCAGTGGTTCTTCGACTATTTGAGATTGTTGATTTTTTTCAAAAGTTGAAATTTTTAGACATGGATTTGAAGATTTAAAAATTAAAATAGTGCCATCATCATTCAAAGCACTTTTATCATCATCTGGACTTTGATGAATCTCTATATCGAGATTGGCACCTTGACGATTGATTTGATCGCTGCCTAATGTTCCTGGGCAATTTGTTGCAAAAATGGATAGCCAAGCAGGTAAATAAAGTCCTTCATTAATAAATACACTTCTACCACCATCGAATTGTCTGTTAAGTATACGTCGCACAATATGATCATAATCTTTGATTACGGTATCTTTTTTATTTTCGTCAGCATCGATAATAGTTAATGGATATACATACTCATCACGAATCCAATCAAAACCAAATTCACCATTGTAGTCTACTGCAACAGGCTCACCAATCTTATAAGGACGTCTAAAGTGTACGAAGAAATTTCTTAAACATGTCTGGCAAACACTGCCTTTCTTTGGGCTAGATTCAATGCTCATCATTTTTATTGTGACTCCAATTATTCAATGCTTTTCATATATTCATATTAAACAAAACAGTAATGTAAAAAAATTTAAGTGACTCAGGTGTAAAAAATGTTTGTTATTTTGTTTTTTAGAAAAACGGTATGACCGCATTGATTCATATTTCATTCTGATATTCTCAATGGCATTCACTATTTTCCCTGGTTTTTATTCTATGATTGATATACCCATAGCTCGATTGATCTTTAAACTGGTTGATAAAAGATGAGAGAATGCTCATTGAACAGCTAATTTGGGATTGCAGGCTCCAGACAATAGGGATCTACAAAAACGGCATTAACTGAATTTTCCAAAACTAGATTGTGCTAAGATATTGAAAATACATAGTAATCTAAACTTATGCGCGCTTTTCCTATTCAATACAGACTGAGTGGATTTTACTTTTGGTATTATTCAATTGTCGGTACTTTTTTACCATATTGGAGTTTATATCTTCAAGATCAAGGGTTTAATTACAAAGAAATAGGCTTATTGTCTTCCATTGCGATATTAACACGAATATTTGCACCTTTTATCTGGGGATTCATTGCCGATAAGACAGGGAAGCGAATGCTTTTAGTTCGTATTGCAACCTGGATGGAAGCGACAATTTGGTTGCTGATTTTCATTATTCCCAACAATATGCAATCCATTGCATTGCTTATGCTGATTTTTAGTTTTTTTCAAAATGCAATTCTTGCACAATTCGAAGGAGTGACTTTATTTTGGCTTGGAAATAAACACACGGCAGAGTATGGGAAAATAAGAAAGTGGGGGTCTATTGGATTTATTGTAGGTGTATTCAGTATAGGGGCAATTCTTGACGTTATTGATGTTAAATATTTACCTATCATGCTGTTATGTATCGCTTTTAGTGCTTTTATTTGGTCATTTTCAATTAAAGAACCGAATTCTGCTCCAAGTGCACAAAAAATATTGGAACCTATATGGCCTATAATTAAAAGACCTGTTGTGCTCGCATTCTTTACAATTGAATTCATTATGCTTTTTGCGCAAGCACCATTCTACAGTTTTTACAGTAATTACTTAAAACTCGCAGGATTTACTACCACACAAATTGGCTTTTTGTGGGCTGTGGGTGTTATTGCTGAAATTATCATGTTTAATTACGCCAATTTTTTTCTCACTCGCTTTTCATGGCGAAGTTTAGTGGCTTTATGCTTGGTCATGACCAGTATTCGTTTTGTATTCACTGGTCTATTTTCCGAAAGTTTCTTACTTCAATTCATTTCACAAAGTTTTCATGCATTCAGCTTTGGGCTATTTCATATCATTGCAATGCGAGTCATTCTACAGAACTTTGCAGCACAGCAACAAGGCAGAGGGCAGGCTGTATATAGCACAATGTGGGGACTTGGCGTTGCCTCAGGAAGTATTCTCGCTGGACAGTATTGGGAACAATTGACAGGTGAATATATTTTTATCATTGCTGGGCTGTCAGCATTGCTCGGATTATTGTTGATTCAATTTTTACCCAAAACTTTGCAAGCATTATCTAAGTAAAATGGATCACTTTTATCCATGAGAGAAATCCGTTTCTCTTAAAATGCTAGCCAAGTAAATGTACGATTATGTGAGCCATAAAAGGCCCCACCAATACCATAAAAATACCAGCTAAAACCATGGTTAAACTTGCAATAACACCTTCATCTTTATGGCGCATATATGCTTTACTGGCGCCAAATCCATGCGCTGCATTTCCTAAAGAAGCGCCTTGTGCGAAACTTGATTTAAGTCTTAAACAACCTAAAACCACATCTCCAATGAGCATACCTGTCACCCCAGTGATCATGGTAAATAGAATCACCAGTTCAACTGAACCTCCAATATGAGTACTCAGCTCCATGGCAAAGGGTGTGGAAATCGAACGAGCCATCAAACTATATGTCGTGGTTTGATCGAAGTTAAATAACTTGGCTAGATAAAAAGCACTGATCATTCCTGCAAGCATACCGATGATTACACCCATAGAAATCGAGATGATATGCGCTTTGATGATTTTTCGATGTTCAAAAATGGGAATTGCAAAAGCCACTGTCGCAGGTCCAAGCATCCATATGATCCATTGACTGTCCAGCATATAGGCATCATAAGAAATATGGGTTGTCAGTAAAATTGCAATTAAAACAGTAGGAACCAGAATGGCAGGTGATAGAACAAGATAAGGAAACTTTTGATAAAGTCGTTTAACCAGTACATAGGCAAGCAATGTGATTATAAAACAAAATATTGAAATAATAGACATTATTTTTCTCCATGTACGACATGTGTTGTTTTAACAGCAGTGCGTTGGCTGAGTTTTTTCTCTAACTTAAAGCCAAGATGAACACTGTATGCAGTGAAGACCATCACACAAATTGTACCCAATACCACCACGACAATAAGTTGCCATCCTTCAGTCATAAATAAGTCTTTGTATCTCATTAAACCGATAAAACATGGGATAAAAAATAATACCAATTCACCGAGTATAAAATCTGAACCTGATTTGATCCAACTCAATTTAAACATGCCCGTCATCAGTCCAATCAAAACCATAAATAAACCAATTACAGCGGCAGAGATCGGTAGATTAAATTGTTTTTGAATGATGGAACCCATCCACCAAATCAAGATCAAAAGTCCAATCTGTAAGATGACTTTGTAAATTGATGCTAATGAACGGTGTTGCGTATACGTAGACATTTACAAGCTGATATTTTAAAAAGATGTGTTATTTTAGTTGCAAAGATTGCTGCATATTATGAATAATTAAACCAAAATTATGCTAAATTGGAATAATTTGTGGATATTAAAAACCTTAAAATTTTTGTGGAAATCGTCAATTGTGAAAGCTTTACGCTTGCAGCCGACCGATTGTTTATGACGCAACCGACCATTAGTAAATCAATCAAACATTTAGAAGAAGAACTTGGAACAGCATTGTTTAAAAAGGGTGAAGCTGGCAGAAAAAGGGAAGTAGTACTCACCTATATTGGAGAATTAGTCTACCAACATGCATTAAATATATTAAAAGAACAAAAACAGATATTTGATAATATTGATCAAGTTCAGGAGTTAAAAAAAGGTAAATTAACCATAGGTTTACCACCATTAGGTTCAGTATTGCTCAGTCCATTAATTGCTTTATTTCACCAAAATTATCCAGATATTCAACTAAAATTTCTTGAGGTTGGCGCCAATGGAATTGAAGAAGCAATTGCAGCGAAAAGTATTGATGTCGGCATTTTACTGGGAAATTTGAGACCAAGTTTTGCGGCAATTCCTGTTATAGATTCACCAATGTGTTTGTTGGCTAAGAAAAATTCTCATTGGAATCAAAGAAATACTGTTCATCTAAATGAACTTAAAGAAGAAAAATTTTTACTTTATGCTGATTCGTTTACCTTAAATAAAATGATTATTCAGGCTGCAAACTCTGTAGGTTTTGAACCCAAAGTGGTTTGTAAAAGCAGCCAATGGGACTTTATTACCAAAATGGTAGAATTCAATATGGGAATTGCAATTTTACCCAAAATCTATTGTGATCAGTTAGATTCGGAAAAGTTTTGTTCAGCAATCCTCAATGAACCTAAATTACAGTGGACACTGAGTATGGCTTGGAATATTACTGTAGCGATGAGTCCGGCAACGAAAGCATGGTTGAATATTGTTGAAATGAATCGGGATAAAATCCATTTTTAATGGGGCATCATTAGCATAGTAGATGATACGAGGCAGCAATTTTCCTTTGGTTGAAACAAATTTCTTAGGTGAGGTATGGAATTTACATTAAAAGAATTAAATCAAATTTATTTATTTTTGCTTAATCGTCCTGAAGATTCGGCTGTTAGGTTGATGAAAAAAATAGAGTCCAAGTATAAATTTTGTTGGATGTGTCATCAGTTGGTGTTACCTGAGAAATTTGAAGCTCATGAACACGACCACATAAAACACTTTAGTAGATAGATGTCCGGGAGAAAACTATATATATCAAATTTTTAATTCATGTAATTTCGCATAATGTATATTATGTTAAATCTGATACACCTAACAATAACTTCATCTTTCCCGTTCTCTGACCTCTATTCAATAACTTAAGTGATTTCTATTCTGTTTAAAAAATATGATATGTTGACCTTAATAATACTTCATAAATTTTACTATGTTTGCCCTAAAGACAATTCATTTAGTGAATAGCCACCGATTTTATAAGTTCCTCCTATAGCAATTTTTGGGGCTGTATCTGGGTTGCGTCCAGACAAATGTTTAATTAAGACGGGAGCGCTATCTGGAGCTTTACTCCAGATAGCATCGTGTTCTACATAAAGTACAGTGTTAGTGCGTGCATTCTTAATAAAGGTTTCACGAAGTATTCTAGCTGCTGCACTAGCTATATCACTTTCATCTTCTAAGCCATAAATTTTCATATCTAAGACCTTATTTTGATTAAATTTGGTTAGGCTAACTAATAAGCATAATAAATATTTTAGCTCAAGGTTAATTGATTTTAAAAGACAATTTCCTGACATCCAGTTTAAAATCGAACAATTACGACAAATAAAAAGCAAAGAAATTAATAGCTTAAATGTTAAGATAAAAGCTATTAATTCTTTAAAAGAATATATTTATATTTTATAAAAAATTTTCTTAATAACTGATAATTCTTCGTTTAGGTTCTCCTTTTACGTTCCCATTATCAAGTTCTAATACACTAGAAAATTCTAATCGTTTATTTGGTATTCCGCTACTTTCATAGTAAGAGCCTTCATACCATTTTGCACCAACAGCCGCCCAAAAAACTTTTAAATTATTTTCTTTCAGGAACTTAAGTAAATCTAATTTTCTAATTGCAAAGATATTTTTTATAGAATTTGAACTTATAATTGTAGGATCAAAAGCAATGATTTTATTTGTATCGTCAACCCAAACACCTAACTCCTCAGAATAGTTAATAGCCAGTTTTTTAACTAATAGGTTACATGGTGCTAAAAAGCTATATGCATCTTCCTCTTTAAGTGATTCCCTAAGATGTCTTTCTGCTGTTAGCATTACACTGGTATTATTTGGTAAAAATTTCTCTTCTCCATATTTATATATCTCTTTCCACTCATTCCCTCTTAATTGATCTTTGTAAGAATCATGCCAATAGTATTCTCTACAGAACAGATCACTATATTCATTAACTTCAGGCATCCAATTCCCCATAAAATGTTGATTTTTCAACCAGTTTTCGATTTCCTTGTAATTCTGTTCAACAATAAAGTAACTTCTGAGTTGAATCCACAAATTCTTCTTATTACCTTGGGGATGAACACCAAATTTTTCAGGCTCAATAAAGTTCCAATTTTGATTCAAAATTAACCACTGTTCACCTTCTATATCAAATTCTATACTTGAAGCTATATTTGGAAGATCTTCATTTATTGTCCAAGATGAAAGAGTACCTTCCCAATTATGAAAATCTAATTTTGGTAAAGAGTTTATGTATTTTTTATAATCACTATTAAGTTTATTTGATCTAAATGTAGGATCAATAGGTCTTAGGCATAAGTCATTAATATTTTCTAGCCAAATTAACTCTTCTTGACTGTTCCAATTCCAGTAGTTAGCTGGATATTTATAGTTATCAATTACAATAGCAAGAACTTCATATAAAGCTAACCATTGATATTTCTTTCCAATTCTTTCTTCTCTGTTTTCATGTCGAGAAATGAAACGAACATTGTGATCAAACTCCCCATGTTTCTCAAAAGTATAACCATATTTCTCAAAGATAAGTTGACAAGCAAAATTACTTAATAAATCAACATTTAAAATATTCCGCCATCTATTAAATTTTGCTTGAAAAATATATCTTCCAAAATCACCATAACCACAGACACCTCGGCCATATTCAGTTGCCATCGAGTGTAAAATTTTATTATTTAAGTATTGATATTTATTTAATTTAAGATCATCTTCATTAGGTTTATAGAGTTTATCTATTTCCTCAACTGTAGGAAGTTTTTCAGGTAGTTTGCTATTGTAAGGGACTGATATTCTTTTATTAATATCATTAATATCGCTTTGACTATATAGATTTTTATTTATGTATAAATTATACTTTATAACATTTTTAGCATAATCCCTTACAAATACATTTGGGTAGACTTCCTCGCCCTCCTCTAGCTTAAAAAATAATGTATCAATTTCATTTGCAAGCAGCTGTAAAAGTTCTAATTTATTAGAACTGAGTATAGAGCCGTAAATTGAAAGCAGTACTCGTTCAACCACATATGGATCATTTACATTAAAAAAATGTTTAATTAACTGTAATGAAACATCAAGTCTATCAACGAGTATAGAAGTAAGAGCTTTTGTTACTGAATTTCTAAAAGAAATATTTGTACTTGTAAACAGCCAAGAAATTCCAATAGAAACTTTTAACAATGAGGAACTATCAACAAAACTTTTATTATGTGTATCAAGACACCAATTAATTAATCTTTCAATAGCTGGACATTCATATAACTCTTTGGTTACAAAAACTGTCCAAAAGGAATCTCTATCTGCTAAAGAAGAACTGTTTAAATAACTATGAAGATAATCACCATTAAAAGGATGATCTTCTTCTGCTATAAGCTGATAAATAATGTTGATAAAATTATACCAATTTTCAACAGAAAAATAATTGTTTACTAAAAAACCTAAGACTTTTTCTTTATCAATAGTAGACGGATCTCTCCAAATTAAACTCTCAATAACAATCCCTTTAAAATCAGAAATATTATCATTATTTAATTCAAAAAAATCAAATAATTCAATCTGATATTTTTTAGGTACTACTACACTAAGAGCTTCCCATAATCCTTTGCTATAGTTTAAGTTAATAAAACTTTCATCAGCAGATTTCAACCAATCTAATAATTCAGAAAAAACTTTAAATTTATTAATTAAATAATTTGCAGATATATAATCCCCCATCCTTTCATATGTAAAATATATTATTTCATCTTCTTGATTGTAAATAATGTTTTTTGATAAAACACCCTCTTTAACCATTAAATCGAGGAATTTTTTTGCTTCTATTTCAGGAATATCCTGTATTAAATCCTCTGAAATTAATCTTTTAACTTCCAAGTATGGAAGTGAATTGGATTGCTTTTCTAACTGATATTTTGCAATTAAATTTAATGATCTATTGACAAGTTTTAATGAAGTCTCTTGATCAATTTGTTCTGAAATTATTAAATTTATTCCATTTATATAGCTATCAATTATATTGGATATTCCATTATATCCTTTAGGAATATAATTTAAATTTTTAGATTTAAGCCCTTCACAAAAAATTTTAAGATATAATGGATTGGAAAATTCAGGGTTTAATAAAGGAATTCTTGGTGTTTGAATATTAAAATATTCAAAAAAAACTTTACAAGCATCATATTCTAAACCATTGAATCCAAGATGCCTTATATTACACAGGCTTTCTTTGATATCCGTTGAAAGGTTCGAGGTAATTTGCTTATGATAAGAACTCCGTAAGGATAAAACCAATCCTATTCGTTTATAATTTTTAATTTTTTGAATAAATCCATTTAACTCTTTCTTCCATAATATTCTACCTTCACCTTCATTAATTGCATCTATTATAAAGATAAATCTTTCATTATTTAGTTGAGCATACGTTTCGAAAATTGATAAAAGTTCATCCTCAGAAGAATTTATTCTTAAATTTTTATGTAATATTTGATACCAAATATTAGAGGGTTCTATAAAATCTTGACCTAATAGTAATATATGACCTTTATTTTTAATTTTATTATTAATAAAATCACCTAAAAGATGGGATTTTCCTTGACCTGCATCACCAGTTAAAAAAAGAACTTTTCCATTAAAAAGATCTATGCTTAAAGACCTTATTTCTTTATTTAGGTGAACAAATGAGTTCTCTAGATTATTAAGATTTCTTAATAACTGATCATCTTTTTTACTATTTTCTTCAAAATTTTGCAACTGTTCAATTTTTTTTCTTAACTTACTGATTATTTCTATTATACAACCTGATAACTCAGAACTAGAAACATTTCTTAGTAAATCGTATTTTGTTAGTTCTAATTGGCTTCTAAAGTTTGGCAGAATATCAAGAATAATTTTATATAATTCTACTTCTTGATCCTTAATACTATAGTTTTGTTTATCTATATTAGATAATATTCTATGAAAAATATTAGTATATAGCTCTTTAAACTTCTCAGTTCTGGTTAAAGCCTCTAAATTGATACTTATTGGTAAATCAACATTTACTTTAGGTGTGTATCTATGTCCAAGATCTGATATAGATTTTTTTGTATGATCAATAAACCAATCTATAGTAAGAATTTTTCTTAAAGGATTATCTGAGTACTTTTGTAGCTTCGAAAATTTAATATTTTCTTCTATTAAAAGTTTCTCAATATGCTTAAAAGTTAATCCTGTTAATTCTTTTGATTGATTGTTCTCCAGTAGTTCTTGATTAATTAAACCAATAAAATCACCATCAATTAAGATTGGTGCACCAGAATAACCAGCGTATGTAGATAACTTTTTTTTATGTTCCAACTCAATATCTATTTTATTGTTTCTTAATGAAGTTAGATGTTGATTTACAATATTCCCATTATCTTCAAGTAAATTATCTCCCATAATACTCTTTGACTCAGGATAACCTCTAGAAGTCCATTTGGTACCAGCAGGTATATCTTCATATATAACAAAATTTAAAATATTATAAATTTCAATTTCATGATCTAAAATTAATAATGCAACATCAAGTTTTTTATAATTTTCATCTATTATGCTACTTAATTTTACTTTTATCCTTTCACCAGATATACTAGTTAAGAAGATATCATGATTCTCATAATTATTTACTACATGAAAAGCTGTTATAGCTTTATTCTTACTAATAAGAAATGCTGTTCCTATCTTTGTACCACATTCAACTTTAAAAACTACATTTTCTATTTTCATATATTACTCAAATACTATTTCATTAAGTGTTTCTAAATTAAAATCATAACCATTTATTTTAGCAACCTGCTTAAATTTTTCGACTTTGGGGTGAGGATAGTTCGTAATAATACAGGGATTTTTAAAATTATATGTAATTTTTGCTATAGCTGCTAAATCTGGGTGTTGATGGTGACTTCCATCCGTTAAAAATAAAAATTTCTGACATTTAACTATTTGTAATAATCTATTTGAAATATTTTTATTACTGCCATGATGTGAAACTTTTATTAGATCGAATGTTAAATTATATCCATTACTTCTTAGATCATATAATTTTTTATATATTATATCCTCGTGAGAATCTCCTAAAAATAGTATTCTTGAATCTTTATATTCTAAAATAAAAGCAATTGAAGAGCCATTGGTTGGTGATTTGTCTTTTTCTTCAATTTCAACTAACTTACTAAACTCAATATCTTCTACTTTTGAAATATTTTGATTTAAATATTCCACTGCACTTTCTTTCATGAATAATTCAAATGCATCATCAAATATTTCATCACTATTAATTATAAAACCATATTTCTCAGATTCGAGTTTATCTTTCCACTTTCGAGCTAATAGGTTTAATTTTTCTATATTAGGGGAAATTAATATTATTGAAGTTTCAGTATTAATCTTTATTCTATAATCATCTCCATTGTCGAATACTGCTCCATTTTGAAAGGAGGAATTCCAATTATATGACCCTTCATATAATAATTTTGCTAGCGTGGTTCCTTGCTCAACTGTTACATCATGTAAACCATCAATTTTTCTTCTATATTTATTTTGGTTGATTATTGAACTTAATATATGTACTTCATCTTGTTCTAAAGGTTTACAGGTCTTTTCAAATTGTAAGTGTCTAAAAGAATTAAACCATATTTCATCAATATCAATAATTTTATCTTTTTTATTGTTTTCTTCTAGAAAAGTAATAGCTCCTAAGATATGGTCTTGATCAACATGTGTAATTATCATCAAATTAATTTTTTTACTTTGTGCACTCAATGACTGTAAGTCTTTTTTCATGTAATTTTGATAAGTACCATCATATCCCATATCTATGATTAAGTTGATTTCATCATTTCCTAATCTTACTAATAAAGCATCACCTTCCTTTGCAGGATATATATTTATTTTTAACATTCAAATCTCTAAATTAAAATGAATTCTATTTTAAACTTATTTTATAAAAAATAAAGTAAATTCATTGTATTATATCATTCGAAAGCAAATAAACCTTAAAGTAGAATCAAGATAGGTTATGCTCGCTATTACAAGTTTATCTTTTTTACATTCTCTACAGAGTATTGCTACACATTCTTAAATTTTAGAGTGTCAAATTCTTATCGAAATTAGCACTTTTCATATATAGATAATTTTATTAGCCAAGAAAAGTTTTCTTTTGAACTACTCAATAGCCATCGATTTTGTAGACGCCAATTAGTTGGTGGCTATTCACCCTGCTATTCCAGCGCACATCAATAGGAACATAAGCTGTAATTTTCTATGTTAATTACGCTTAATTCTAAACCCTCTCATTTTCTAACTCACTCAGGGTATAATGATGGTCTACCCAAATATAGTTGATCTACTATGAATGCCTCCAATGACCCTCTACACGGCAAAAAACTTGCTGATATTTTGGATGAGTTATTGGATTATTACGGTGGCTTTGAAGGCTTAAGTCGTAAAATTGAAATTAGATGTTTTTGTATAGATCCAAGTGTTAAATCATCATTGCGATTCTTACGTACCACACCATGGGCACGTGAAAAATTAGAAAACTTATATTTGTCTGTTTTACGCCAAAAAGCCAAACAGAAATTGTAGCTATCAAAACCCTAGCCTAAGCATTTAAATAGTGGTGGACTGTTGCTACACTTTTAGACAAATTTAGTCTGTTCTCAAGGCCTATTTAGTAGGGAAATATGTATTCATAGCTAGATATTTAATCAAGACTAAACATGCATTTTTTTAGAATTTCATTTGCATCTGTGAGTTGTTTGATTTCTTTTTCTAAGTCTAAGATTCACTGTTGCTCAGGAGTAAGCTAGCGTTTGCTTGGAACCTTCAGGATTGGCCATGCAAATCCATTTATCAAGTTTGGCTTGATCAGATTGACTCTAGTCAAATTACTACCAGAAAAATATGGATTATGGATTTTGAATCCAATTTTCACACCACTTCCCTCATGGACAAAAGTTACTATGACTTCAAAATCCTGATTCTTTAAATATACTTAATCGTTTTAGGCTTGCTCAACCAACCATTGTCGAAAAACCTGAAGTTTTGGCATATTACAACACTCTTCACGATATACAATGTAATACGCCAATACGGATGAACATTGCATTGTTGGATATAGTCGGATTAATCGTCCTGTTTTTAAGTCATCTGCTGCCATTACACTTCTTGCCAATGCAACTCCTTGCCCCTCTATTGCAGGTTGTAAAACCGCAGCCGAATTATTGATTTTTAAACCTCTTTGGGTTGGTTCATTGCTAATGTGGTTATACTGCAACCATGTATCCCAAGTGGTAAAGCCTGAATGGGCATCCATAGTTAAATCATGGATTAACGGTAAGTTTAATAAACTCTTAGGGTCTTGTAACTGTTTGTGATACTTCTGATAAAATGCTGATGAACAGACTGGAAAAACTTCCTCATTCATTAACTTCTCTGCAATCAATCCTGACCAGTTGCCTTGTCCATATCGCACCGCAATATCAATACCATGACGACCAAAATCAACAGGTTTCAAATTGGTATCGAGTCGAATATCTATCTCAGGATAGGCTTGCTGAAAACTATCAATTCTTGGTAGTAACCATTTCGCTGCAAAGGCTGGACTGATCGCAACAGTTAATACTCCTGTCGAGGTTTGAGTTTGTAATTTCTCCAATCCAAGTATGAGCCTGTCGAATCCTGCACGAATATCGGGTAATGCTGATAATGCCGTTTCAGTAGCTATTAATCTGGCTTTACCACCGGTACTTCGTTGAAATAAAGTCATACCCAGATAATCTTCAAGACTTTTAACCAATTGCCCCACTGCAGCAGGAGTAACATTGAGTTCATCGGCAGCAGCCGAAAAACTTTGATGTCTAGCACTAGCCTCAAAGGCTCTTAATGCGTTGAGATATACAGGCGTTTTCATTCTAAAGATTTTCTATCAATTATTACAAGATTAACTCGTTTGTTTATATAGGACATGAATCATAAAATCAATTCATGCAAGGCACATACGTTATAGATATGACAAAGCTAAATTCACTTTGATAAAGGATTGTATGGTGAGAAATAGATTTTCTTTGAAAGTTGCAATTATCACAGATAGTAATTCAGGTATTGGAAGTGAGGTTCGACTGGTTTAACTACCGTGACTTTTTACTTAAGCATGTGCCTGATTATGCACAATTAGCACTAGACACCATGCATGGCCTCTCCTTAATGAAAGTTGGTACAAGCAAAATTGGTAAAAATATTTTTAGATTCTATCTCCTGTTGAACTGCATTATTAGTTCAATAGGATATTTGCCTTTTTGAATGGATGAGATGGAAGATGTTGATTAACGCTGATTTTTCCCAAATAGCTGTGGTTAAACCCAACGATTATCAATGGGTCAAATCTCCTGGTGGTGAAGTTGAACGAGTTATGCTGGATCGGGTGGGAGAAGAAACTGCTCGTGCTACCAGTTTGGTTCGTTATGCACCTCAATCTATTTTTCCTAAACATCAACATCCATCGGGTGAAGAAATTTTAGTGCTTTCAGGAACATTCACTGAAAACAATGATCAGCATTATCCAGCAGGCTGGTATTTACGCAATCCAGATGGTTCAAAACATACCCCATCCAGTGAAGATGGCACACTGATTTTTGTCAAACTCATGCAAATGTCCAAGACTAATACTGAGACTTTGCGTATCAATACTCATGATCCTGAAAATTGGCAAACTATTGGTCAACGTCTTATTTGTCGTTTATACCTCTCGCCTGATGAACATACCTATCTCGAAAAACTTAACCCCCATCAAAGCTTTGATGAACACAGTTTAGATGGAATAGAGCTTTTATTGGTGCAAGGCGAATTGATTGCAAATGGAGAAATTTATCCCACAGGTTCATGGATTCGTCTACCCATTCAAAGTCGCCAAAGCTTTCATGCAAGTGATACAGGTGCAACACTGTATGTAAAAACAGGTCATCTTCTATCCGCCCAAAACTTTGTGGAGCAACAGTCATGATACAGACCAAGATTGCTATTATAGGTGCCGGGTTAAGTGGTCTATATGCTGCCTATTTACTGGAACAAGCCAAAATCACCAACTATGTTGTGCTTGAAGCAAGAGATCGTTTAGGTGGTCGTGTCTATTCAGAGCAAGGTTTTGATTTAGGCGCAACATGGATCTGGCCTGAACTCAATCCTGAACTGATGCAACTGGTATATCAACTGAAATTGCCCTTTTCCGAACAGTTTGAAAAAGGAAAGTTAGTCTTTGAAAGGCAAAGAGGCATTCCCCCAGTACAGTTATCAAGCCCTTGGGCATCGACACCCTCGATTCGCCTTGAGGGTGGAATGAGTAGTTTGGTTCATGGCTTGGCCCAACAGATTCCTGCACAAAAAATTCTGACTCAACAGCAGGTTACTCATATTACTCAACAAGAACAAGTACCTATTCATTTAAGTACCCAGAACCCAGAAGGTAGTGAAATAATTATTGAAGCAGATTATGTCCTAATTGCACTTGCACCACGCCTAACTGCTCAACACATTTTATTCAATCCTACCTTACCCCCTGTATTACTGAACCAGTGGAAAGATACTGCGACATGGATGGCTCCTCATGCTAAGTATGTGGCAATTTATTCTGAAGCTTTTTGGAAAAAACAAGGCTTGTCAGGTCAAGCCAGTAGCCATGTTGGCCCTATGGGCGAAATTCATGATGCATCTACATCGAATAGTCATGCTGCCCTATTTGGCTTTTTAGGTATTCCTGCGAGTATTCGCAAAAAAGTCAGTGAAGCAGACTTAATGGCACATTGTCGAGCACAACTGGTACGTCTATTCGGTTCGGAAGCTGCGACTCCTGAATATGAATATATTAAAGACTGGTCAGCAGATAATTTTACCGCCACTGATGATGACTGGAAAACCCCTGCTGTCTCGCATGGAATAGTGCCCGCAAACACCCCGAATGATCAAATTTGGCATAACCGTATTATCGGTATTGCTAGCGAATGGTCACAGCACTATTCAGGCTATTTAGCTGGGGCGATTGATGCTGCTCAGGTGGGTGTTCAACGTATTCAACAACTCTTATAAAATTCAACAGGCACATTTATGCAAAAAACCTATAAAGCCGTACAGGTGAGTCAGTTTGGCAAACTAGAAATGGTTGAACGAATTATTCCCACACCACAAGCAGACGAAGTTCTGATTGCGGTGGAAGCATGTGGCATCTGTGGTGCAGATGCCACTACAGTCGAAAGTAGCAATCCTGATTTTCAATATCCCCGTGTGCCAGGTCATGAAGTCGTCGGGCGGATTATTGCTTTGGCGAATTCCTCAACCTATTGGAAAATTGGTCAGCGTGTCGGGATCAGTCGCTTAGGTGGACACTGCAATCACTGTCCTGAATGTCGTCAGGGTTTATTTAATCTTTGTAATAATCAACCTGTTATGGGGAGTAACTATGACGGTGGCTATGCTGAAATGATGCTTGCCAAAGAAATAGGATTAGTGGCTATTCCTGATGAGCTGAGTTCAGTTGAAGCTGCGCCTTTGTTGTGTGCTGGAATTGCCACTTTTAATGCCTTAAAGAAATCTGGTGCTGAAGCGGGCGATTTAGTTGCAATCTTCGGAATCGGTGGTTTAGGCCATCTAGCAATTCAATATGCTAAACGTATGGGTTTCAAAGTGGTCGCCATTGGTCGTGGACAGGATATTGTTGAACAGGTCAAAACTATAGGCGCACATATTTATATTGATAGTGATCAAGAAAATGCCGTTGAAAGGCTGCAACAGCTGGGTAAAGCGCAAGTCATCTTAACCACGATTACCAATGGTGAAGTGTCATCAACATTATTTGCAGGTCTTGCTCCTCGTGGCAAGTTACTGGTGGTTGGTGTGGGAAAAGAACCTTTAGTCATTCCATCACCATTATTGGTAGGTGCTGAACGGAGTATTCAGGGTTCAATTACGGGTACACCTTACGAGATTGAAAAGACACTGGACTTTAGCGTATTGACCGATGTGCGAGCCAAGATTGAAACATTCCCACTGGAACAGGCACAGCAGGCTTACCTACGAATGAAGTCAGGTCAGGCACAGTTTCGGGTTGTATTGACTGTATCCCCAAATTCTCCTTAGTCACTTAATTTACCAAAATTTAGGTTTTTACTCTCATGTTGCAAAATACTATGCATCGTCAAGTTTTAATTCTGGCGAGTTCACAATCTTTATTCCAGACTGTTTCCGTGATGGTCATGACAATTGGCGGTTTGGCAGGCGCAAACATTGCCAATACTCCTACCCTTGCCACACTACCAATCGCCTCAATGTTCCTAGGTACAGCTATGATGATGTTTCCTGCGTCCATGTGGATGGCAAAGGTTGGCAGACGTAATGGCTTCTTATGTGGCGCTTTATTAGGGATTCTGGGAGGGATTATTGCAGCGATTGGGATTGTATATAGTTCACTTTATTTATTGGCTTTAGGCACATTTTGTGTTGGTGCTTATCAATCCTTCGCCCAGTTTTATCGTTTTGCAGCCAGTGAAGTAGCAGACGATTCCTTTCGTTCCCGTGCGATTTCTTTTGTTATGGCTGGTGGTGTAGTTGCTGCATTGATTGGCCCAGTTTTAGCACGTTTTGGTGGACCATTATTCAATCGTCTGGAATATGTGGGTTCTTTTCTGATTATTACCATCGTTTCCCTGATTGCGATGGGAATTCTATCTAGACTACATATTTCTGATCAAGTGGAAATCAAAACCAGTTTTAATGCTGGACGGCCTTGGCATCAAATTGTATTCCAGCCAACATATTTAGTTGCTTTGCTTGGTGCAATCACAGGCTATGGCATTATGATTTTAGGTATGACTGCAACACCAATCGCCATGCGCAACTCACACCACGAATTAGGTGCCATCACTACGGTAATTCAATTGCATGTATTGGGTATGTTCCTACCCTCATTCTTTACAGGCAGCCTGATTACCCGTTTTGGAGTCTTAAAAATCATGTTTGCTGGTGTTCTATTATTTGCCTGTTATATTGCATTTGCCTTGTCTGGTATAGAGTTTCATTCATTTGCCATTTCTCTGATTCTATTGGGTGTAGGCTGGAATTTCCTGTTTATTGGTAGTACTTCACTATTAACAGGGACTTATACCCATGAAGAAAAAGCTAAAGCACAAGCAATTAATGATATGACGGTTTTTGTAGTGGGATTAATTTGTTCTTTTAGTGCGGGGGCAATATTAGACGTTTTTGGTTGGAAAACTATGAATTTAGCACTAATTCCTTGGTTAGCAATCACAGCATTGTCTTTCAGCTGGTTGACTGTTAAAAACAATCCAATAAAAATGTAAAACATATCTAGAGTGTGATGCGTTTTTACAGAAATAACACTCTGATTTATTTTATTTAAATGTATAAAATTTTTCTTGGTAAGTTGATTAATAAACTTACCAAGTTCATGAATGGCATCTCATTAATTGTATTAATCTAGTACCATAAACTATTGTAAATAAAAATAATATAATTTAAATAATATGAACTAGACTCTAGGTAAGCATAAGTTAAATAAGATACTCTAGACTGTAGCCTAGGCCTTGATTACTTAAAATAGGAATTTCGTCTACTGACATTTTTTGTACAGATAAGATTTAATCATTTCATTTGCTTGTATTTCTAATAATTCATCAGCCACCCAAAAGACAAAAGACTGATCTTGAACAAACACTTTTTTCTTTATATATGTTGTCACTAGGTTAGATGAAGCATTCTTCACTTTAAAAGATTTTTTATAATTTACTTTTCCAAGCAGCTTACTGCCATTCCAAGGTCCACCGATACAAAAATTCATAGTATTTTTATCTATTATTCACGTAATAAGTGTATGATATTTTGTTTAATTTTTATCTTATACTTTGGTCTAAGTAGCCAATAAACCTCTAAGAAGTGGTTTATTTATTTCATATTTTAAGGCGCAAAAAAGTTAAGCTGCTGATTTTTTTGCTGTAAAGGTGCTTTATTTTGCTTTATCAATTGCTTTTGGTAGTCTTGCTCTGAAATTATTCCCCTATTGCGTGCTTGTTGAAGGGATTTTAACTCTTGCTCATAAGTATGTGAGTTTAGAGACTGAGTATCATTGTTTTTTAACAAATACTGTGATTTTTCAAATGGACTCATATTTGAAGTCATGGCTTGATTTTGATTGATTTGGATTACATTTGCATCACGTTGATTGATGCGATCTTTTTCTTGCTGTCTTGAAATTTCAAAAAAATCAACCTGCGTATCATGGTTATTTTCATGTCGTGTTTCATTTTGCAAAAACACATACGATTGAGACTTCTTAAATATATCTTCAGCACTATACACTGAGCATGTGATTATTGGTGTTATAAAAGCGACTAAGAGTTTATTCATCATAGATGTAAAATTTCAAAAAAAAAGTAATCTTTATATTTTATATCGGCTCTATCAATCTTTCAAAGTTAAAAATAATGAACTTGAATTACAATAATTTGCTTATATTTACAATGGGTTCCAACCCCCCATAAAAACTCACTTAGCGTGAGTTTTTATTTCTTGAATTATGATTAATCACAGAAAAATAATCACAGGAAGTCAACTAAAAATAATCTAAAGCTATCACTAAGAATAATAAAATGGTGGATAAAATTAAATATGTATTGATGTTATGAAAGCTCTTAAGATAGTTTAACATTGGTTATCTCCCATAAGAATTCAATAAAATACTACACGGGTGATGATTTCTAAAAAGATCGTGAAAACAAAACTAGACAAAAAAATACGCAATGAAATTCATCACTTGGCTTATGAAACATTTATAGAGATAAGTTAGAGAGCTATGCTTAACTTGCATCACTTCATTTTTACTGAAAATCAATACTTTTTTTTATTTTACATTACAGCAATTAATCACTACTAAACGATAAACCTGAATTCAAATTTTCCTTTATAATCGATTTGATCCAAATAGTCTTTAATTTCATGAGCGATATTTTTAAATGTTTCTAAAACATCGCTTGGTGGATCTATTAGCACTTCAATCTTAAAATTTTCATCATCTTTTTTCGTATGATGGATATAGGTACCATCGCAACTCATTTTTAAAGCCAGATAATCTTCAATTGTGTCAGTAAACTGTTGTGTTACTAACTCAATTTTTGAAAATTTATACATTGCTGTTTTTCCTTAATCTTATTTCGCAATCTGCTAAAGAATCTCGCCTAAAATCCTTCGGGGCTATAAGATCGATCAGTTATAGGGACGATGGCACTTGAGCTATAAGTCTCTATATCGTATTCTTTAGATATATTAATTTAAAGTTAGTATAACAATCAACTTAAAATTTCCGAGAATTATATTATTTTGAGACTTTATATGACTTAATCAGCATTTTATTTATTTTTTTCGACTTGATTCTTATTTATATGGGTGCAACAAACTAAAACGATTTTAAGTTGTTATTATCATCAAATTCACCCATTTGAATCATCCTCCTTGCTCAGATGACTTAAAAATTTTTTCGATAATATGTTTATGTGTAGAAATAAGCCCAGCATTTAACCCAAGTGGTTTGAACACTTAATCAACAACAGATTGAGTAAGTTTTCCTTTATCTTGCTCAATATCGCTCAGCGTACGTCGACTGATACCGACCAGTGCTGCATATTGTTGTTGCAACGTACCCAGTCGGTTTTTCTGAAGATAAGCCAATAAGTGTCACATGCTTACTTGATTCATTAAATATTGTGTATATGAATCAATCAATACTAGTTGGCGATCTTGTGATTGATCTTTAATATTCATAACAGTTTCCATCTTTTTAATATGGCATATTCTATTTGGTATTCCAATTCACAGGGACCTGCCGATCATTTTTCAGGATCTAATATTTTAAGTTCTGCTATATCTAACCAGTGTATTTCTAGCAATGCCTGTACTGTAAAATTCTTAATGAATAGAAATGAGCAGTAATTTACTCATTTTTACAATAAATACAAACACTCTTCTCTGAAGTAGTACGCAATAATTTCGAACTACCTCTCTGGGTGGAGTACATCCAAAGAGACTTTAACCCGATCTAATACAACGGTTGTTTTAAACCATTCAACATTCGAATTGCAATGGAAGAGCTCATCACAGAGTGACTGAAATCGACTCATACTAGGAACAAGAAAGATTAAGATGAAATCTGCATCACCTGTCACATAATAACATTGCTGTACCTCGGGTCTAGAAAAGCTTTGTTTAAGCAGATCAAGATCAGAAATATGGGTTTTATTGACACGAACCTCCACCACTACCGTAATAACTTGATTGAGTTTATCCGGATCTAAAATTGCTGTATGTCCGGTGATATAGCCATGCTCACGTAATTTCTGAATACGGCGTTGTACCGATGCAGTGGATAAGTGTACAGCGTCTGCCAATTCACGTAAGGGGGTTAAGCAGTCTTTTTGCAAGCACATGAGTAAAGCATAATCAAACTTGTCTAAAGTCATATCAATTGATTGAATATTGTGAGAAATTTTCTCATTTATAATAAGAATTTTCAGTAAATTTATCAAACAAGCTGAAATAAAATATCATTTTCCAATTCAAATCGCTTACTCAGATGTCACAGCAATCCAATACCGCTCTAGGTGTAATCTTCAACGTCATCGCTTCAATACTGTTTGCAGTTATGTTTGCCTATACCTCTTTATTAGGTGCATTAGAGGGTAATGAAATCTATGGTTGGCGAATTTTACTCACTTTGCCCTGTTTAACAGTTTTTATTATTGCTCAGGGGAATTGGTCACAGGTCAGACATATTTATAAACGTGTATGCAATGAACGTTTTTTTATATTTACTCGGCTGCTTTCTTCATTTCTGATTGGTTTACAGCTTTGGCTATTCATGTGGGCACCTGGCAATGGGTATGGATTAGATGTTTCTCTCGGTTACTTTATGATGCCAATTATTATGGTTGTTTTAGGAAGAGTTGCGTTTAAGGACAAAATGTCAGGTTGGCAAAAGTTATCCTGTGTCTTTGCGATATTGGCTGTGATTCATATGCTTATTGTGTCAAAAAACCTGACATGGCCAACATTACTGATCTGTTTAGGCTATCCAATTTATTTCTGGCTAAGACAAAAAACCAATACCAACAATATTGGCGGCGTTTGGTTCGATATGATGCTCAGTCTACCTTTAAGCATTTTCTTTATTCTTAAGGGCGATGTTTTTACAGGTGTCTTAGGTTCTCCTTTGAATACTTTTTTGCTGATTTTAGGGCTAGGTCTAATCAGTGCCCTAGCACTAGGATTTCAGTCTCTTTCAGCACCACACTTAAACTTGAGTCTGTTTGGACTTTTGGTCTATGTAGAACCTGTTTTACTATTTATTGTGGCACTCATTCTCGGTGAAACAATTCAACCATCAGAATGGCCAACCTATATTGCGATTTGGATGGCAGTGTCTGTGTTGATATTAGAAGGTCTCATGAGCCTAAAGAAGAAAGCCCATCCTCAAATATAATTTTTTAGGGTTCAAATTACTGCGAGTGATGTCGAGGTCGTTCAGCAGATATTTAAAGCAGAATCAATCTGCTGTTTAGATATGGTTCAGCAAATGCTTGGTTTTGTAAGTTTATCCATGCAAATTATTAATTAAAGCATGCAATCAGTTAAATCGGGACCTCCTTTATAGTTGTCTGAATGTCCAGCAATACGTCGAAATTGAGATTCTAATTGTAATTAATCAGTCGGCAATGGAATCAAGATGTGTGAAGTGAAGTTGTATTGCATGTGATCTAAGTTGGCTATGAGAAATGTAGTGGTCCTAACTATCCGAATATGTAATTTGGATGGTAGGGGCTGGAGCTTTAAGATTCTTTTACCCAATTTGTGGAGTGCAATAAGCGCTTCATTTTTTATTGTTTAGGTAAGCTTAGTTCCCACGGGAGCTAAGCTTGAAATCAAACTTATTTTAATAAAGCCATTGTTGTTTTAGAAATTATAAAAAAATAACATATTCAACAAGCCACTCCATCCTCGATCATCTCCTTGAGCAAAAGAATTTTCATTACCACCAATAAATGGGTCGTTTTTGCTTAATAAATATTCAGTTGCTACTGAAAAATGCCCTTTATCCGCCTGAACACCAAAAACATTTCGGGTAGATGTTTTAAAATATTTAGGATCCTTATGCAACGCACTGTATGTTGCGTATGGGGTCAAAGACCAACCATGAATTACATCTTTAAAAACGTAATTCATGTCGGCAGTGTAAAAATCTCCTTCATTCGCTATATTATAAGAACTATCAAATGAACCGATTACAGAATAATTACGTCCTAAATCATCATGATTAGAAACCTTATTCTTACCAACAGTTAAAGTAACATTTGCATTTTTATAATATATTTTACTAAACAGAGTCCAAGCATTTCTCTGCCCAGTTTCAGAATTCTCTTTATTTTCAATATCTGAATACCAATAAGACGACCCTACATTTAACTTTAAATCGGGATATGCAGATAAAGGAACTTCTTGTTGTACTCGGACAATAAACATATTTTTTTCTTTTACATATGGATCATTTCCATTATCAGGCTCAACATAGTTAGCTGAATAATGGGATGAATCTTTACTACTCCCCGTATAATTTCCTGCATCACGTGCAAAAAATGCAGCATCAAATTTGGTTGTCGTGAAAGGTTTTGTTGAGTAGCTGATTCCCAAATTATGTACATCTTCTAAACCAGCATTAATTAAAACACCACCATACCAGCTAGTAGACCATCCACGTCCAGAACCAAAAGGTATTTCCTGAACACCTAAGGTAATTCTATTATTTTCATTGAACTTGTATCCTAAATTAGCATCAACAAGCGATGAAAAATCGCATAATTTATCGAATTGATAACAACGATATTCAAAATTTCCAAATAGATGATTAGCATCATATTGGACGGCTATTTTTGCTGCATCAAACTTTAGTTTGTGTTCATTGTCAGAATAATCTTTATCCTGAATGTTTGCCCGTAACCAACCAGAAATTGTGATTTCATCAGAATCACCAAATTTTAAAGTATCTGCAAAAAGATAAGGTGAAAGTATAGATAAAGCTCCGCCAAGAAGAAGACTGATTCTCCATTTTAACATTTCATATTTCCTTTAATATCAAGATTATTCTCTTCTTGAATTTCCTTTCTACAGAAGAGAAATAGGGGCTAAACTTTTTGACTCTACATAGGGAAAGCCATGAAGCTCTTTTACGACTACTGTTTTTTTAGAGAAACCAGCTTTTCAATAGGAGGTGTTACTAGGGACGCTTTTTTCTGATCAGCAAACTCTTCCCAATAAGTCGCATTTTTAATACCGACTTCCCTTGGATCAAATACAGGATCTTTTCCAGCTTTACGTTGTCTGTCGTAATCTTTTAATACTTTAATTAATGGCTTGCTTAGCAAGACTAAAGCAACCAAGTTCACATATGCCATTAAAGCAAACGTAATATCACCTAATGCCCACATTGTTTCAGCTGCAGAAATACTGCCCATAAATAATGCTGTAAGGCTTGCAATTTTAGCAATTGTCTTAAAGATTGGATATTTATTCTCACGGTCGAAATAAGCAATTGCTGTCTCAGCAATATAGTAGTAGGTCATTAGTGTGGTAAATGCAAAAACTAGAATTGCTAAAGCAATTAACCAAGCCCCTCCTTCATGGAAAACTGTTTGTAATGCTAAAGATGTCCATTCAGCACCAGCAGCTACACCAGGAACATGTTCAACTAAAGGTACTGTACTACCGGGAGGTGTAACATTATACATACCTGTAATTAAAATCATCAAACCCGAACTAGTTAAGATGAGTGCAGTTTCAAAGAAAATAGAAAATGCCTGAATTAGACCTTGCTTAACAGGATGTGAAGTCATAGCGGCAGCTGAAGCAAATGTAGACTCACCAGCCCCAGCAGCACTGGCAAAAACAGCACGGCGTACGCCCCAATTCACAGCATGACCAATAATTGCACCGAAAACTGCATCCATACCAAATGCACTATTTACAATAAGTGCAAAAGTAGACGGAATCTGATCGTAATGCGAAACTAATAATATTACAGTTGATAGGACATATAAACCTGACATTGTAGGAACAATTTTTTCAGCTGCACGAGCAATACTTTTAACGCCACCCCAAATAATCAATCCTATACCGAGTGTTACTACAATACCTGATAGAAATTGTGGTACATGAAAAGTTGCTTTAAAAGTAGTTGCAATTGTATTCATTTGAATACCAGGCATCATGACAGTATATGCAATAATGAGTATCACTGAAGTTATTGCTGCAAATGGTTTAAGTTTTAGACCTCGATCAATATAGTACTGTACACCACCATAATACTGATCGCCTTCTTTAAACTTATACAACTGAGCCATGGTTGACTCACTAAATGCCAAAGCACCAGCAAGAAACCCCATCATAATCATCCAGAAAACTGCACCTGGGCCACCCATACCAACAGCTAAGGCTACACCTGCAATATTACCAACACCAATACGGCCAGCTAATGCCATAAATAGAGCCTGTCTAGGTGATATTCCTGAATTGTCTTCTTTTTTCTCTCGAATTACACGAAACATCTCACGGAAGTATCGAAACTGTACACCACGAGTGATAAAGGTGAAATAAATGCCAACACCAAGCGCCAAATAAACTAGCGTATCGCTCCATAGATATCCGACTATGGTATGTATTAATTGTTCCATTCCCATTACCTTATTCCATTTTCTTATGCGAATTTGACAGAGTCCAGTTTTTTTTAAATGCAAGAACCCTACATAATGCATGTATATATTTGATCTATATGCCCTTACTACTATTTAGTAGAACTAAAATGGCATAATTGGAAACTTCCTTATCTAGTTGCTATATCCTTCTTATTCTTTTTAGCTCTTGAAATAATCTTCTAGATTTAGGCCATGACAAAATAGTCTTAAGACTTTTGCAGATCGACCTACTTGATTTGAAGAACGATGGGTCTTTCCCCCTGAAAATAATGAAACTTACTAATTGCTTTATCTGTTCTTTCGCACCTATAGATAAATTCTTATTTGAAAAAATCAGAAGGTCTTGTTTGGTCGTCCAACTAGATATTCCGGCTATAGAGCTTTTTAAACGTAATAGGTTTTGACTCATAATAATTCCCTTTATGACTAATTCATGCTTCATATCAAAAATTGATATTTGCACTTGAAAGCATCCAATGCTTTTAAAATTTCACTATTAGACTCATCCCAACAGCGAACTTTCTTCAATATGTACTAACTTAGTTTTTCGCTTATTTTAAGTTGTGTACAATATTGCATACATTAAAAATATAATGATACTTATGACTTGTCAATGAAAAAAGATAAAAAATAAGCAAAAAAAATAAATTAAGTATATGTTTTTAAATAAAAAACTCATACAGATAGTAATAATACAATCTGTATGAGTTTTAGTTGTTCAATAATCTTCAGTATGTTTTTAAGTCACTATACTTATCTGATCAATTAAGTTTTCTTTCATATGCTCCATAAATCGATCTCTAAATAGTAAGGTATGTGCATGTGCCTCACTTTCAGCTTTATCCTGATCTTTATTAACTATAGCTTCTATTAGGCTTAAATGATCACTTTCTAGATTATTAAAGCTAGTCGATTTAGCTAAGTGATCGAAATGTAAATAGAATAGTCGCTGGCCTTCTTCAAGTAAGCGCTCATAGTATTCAATTAAAAATGGATTTCTTCCTGCTTTAGCAATCTCAAGGTGTAGTTGCTTATTTTGTGCAAGCATTAATTGATAGTTACCTTCTCTTGCAGCTTGCACATAAACGATATCAATATCTTTAATTCTTTGAATATCATCGTCAGTACAATTGGCTGCCGCTAAACGTGTTACAGCACGCTGTAAAAGGTCTAAAGCACTAATATACTTTGAGAAATCTTGTAAGTTAAATGGTCGAACAATTGTCGTTCTATTCGGCAGAGTCATTGCTAAGCCTTCAGCAACAAGACGTGCCAGCGCATCACGAACAGGTGAGCGTGAAACTTCAAACCTTTCAGCGAGTGAAATTTCATCTAGTTGAGTATTAGGGCGCAACTTTAGAGTTAAGATTTCTTCACGAAGTTGATCATAGACATATTTTCCATTATGTCTTTTCTTGACCCCGTCTGTTTCTTTTTTTACCACACTATTCATAGGCTAGGCCTTTATCCAATTCTAACTTTAATTTAATTATATACCTTCTCCCCATGTATCACTTACCATAAAACCTTCTGATAATGGGTCTGTTGGATCAACACCCAGTTGATGAATACCATATAGCCATGCGCGGCCAGTGATATGAGGAATGATGGCAGATTTATCGCCAATTTGCACATTACTTGCATACTTCACTTTAAACTGCCCTCCAATAATTGATTGTGAGATTAATTCATCCCAAGGTTGGACAAGTCCACGTTTTGCTAAAGTAGCCAAATTAGCTGAGCTACCTGTTCCGCAAGGTGAGCGATCTACTCGGCCTGGCGGTAAAGTCGTGCACGTCTGAATCGTTCTTTCATCTAATCGATTTCTAAACATGACGTATGCTATTTCATTAATATCCAAATAAATAGGATGTTGAACATTAAACTGCTTATTAATGAGTTTTCTAAGCTCGATACCCAAGGTTGCTAATTTACGAGCATTATCAGGTGAAATCGTCAGATTAACTTGATCAACATTAATAAGTGCATAATAAACGCCGCCAAACGCAATATCGAATTTGATTTTGCCGAATGGTTTAACCTCTATTTCAGCATCTAACTGCTCTACAAATGCAGGCATCATCTCTAGGGTGACACTTTCACAACGACCATCTTTACACTGAGCTTTCGCGCTAACCAATCCAGCTGCTGTATCTAAAACAACATTCGTGACTGGTTCCTGCATTTTTACCATACCCATTTCAAGCAATGCAGTCGTCACACAAATACAGTTACTCCCAGACATTGGGTGAGTCTTATCTGCTTGAAAAATTACAAAAGCAGCATCGGCGTTAGGAACTGTTGGCGGCAACAACAAATTTACAGAAATCTGTAAACATCCTCGAGGTTCTTGGATTACAAAACGACGTAAACTATCATCTACTGTATTCAGATAATTAACTTTTTCAACTATGTTTTTACCAGGAATATTTAATACCCCCCCAGTAATTACTTTTCCAACCTCACCTTCACAGTGAACATCTACAAGTTGAATCGTTTTTTCCCAACGCATGTCATCACCTCCTTATTGAATATACCAAGCCCATGGTTCTTGGCTGTCATAACTGGTAATCTGTTTAACCTCTAGGTAATTTTCAAGCCCCCAGAGACCTAACTCTCGGCCAATACCACTTTGTTTATATCCCCCCCATGGTGCTTCAGTAAATGTTGGTTGAGAACAATTAATCCAGATAATACCGGCTTTTAATTTACGAGCTACACGATTGCAACGATCTACATCCTTTGACATTACTGCACCAGCTAACCCAAATATAGAGTTATTTGCAGATTTGATTGCTTCATCTTCTGCTTTAAAAGAACGAATACTCACCACTGGACCAAAAATCTCTTCCGTCCATAAAGGATGTTCTTCTGGTACGTCAGCAAAAATTGTCGGCTCAATAAAATAACCTTTTGAATGGTTATCAGGTTGTTTTCCGCCACTTAAAAGCGTGATGTTATCTTTAATACCACATTGAATTGCATCCACAACATTTTGATATTGTTTTTGGTTAACGAGCGGACCGAGTTTCACACCTTCTTCAAAACCATTTCCAATTTTAATTTTTTGGCTTTCTTCTATTAACCTATCCATAAGTTTTGGGTAGATACCTTCTTGTACCAAAACTCGAGAGGTTGCTGAACAAACCTGTCCTTGGTTCCAGAAAATACCAAACATGATCCATTCGACAGCAGCTGCGATATCACTATCATCAAATACAATAAATGCAGATTTTCCACCAAGTTCTAAGCTGATATTTTTAACATTTGAAGCCGCTGATTGCATAATTTGCTTACCTACAGGGACACTGCCTGTAAATGCAACTTTATCAATATCAGGATGTTCTGTTAAATACGGACCAATTTCTCGTCCATATCCAGTCAAAATATTTAAAACACCATTCGGTAAACCCACTTTTTCAGCAATACGCCCTAATTCAACAGCTGTAAGTGAAGTTGCTTCAGCAGGTTTAAGAATCATTGTACAACCTGCTGCTAATGCAGGAGCCACCTTCCATGCAGCCATTAATAGTGGGTAGTTCCATGGAATAATTGCACAAGCAACCCCTACCGGTTCTTTTGTTGCTACACAACTGAAACGATCGTCACTCAGCACTATTTTCTCTTCGCTCTTTTCATCAAGTGATTCAGCTAAATTTGCATAAAACTCGAAACAACCAGCAGCATCACTGATATCCCACTCAGCTTCTGGATAAGGTTTACCATTATCTTTAACTTCTAAAGATGAAATTTCTTTTAGATTATCTCGAATTTCTTTAGCGATTGCTCTTAGATAAAACGCCCTCTCTTTACCCGATAACTCAGACCAAGAGCCATTATCAAATGCTTCTCGCGCTGCATGAACTGCCAACTCAGCATCTTCTACAGAAGCACAGGCAACATGAGCAATAACCTCTTCAGTACTTGGATCAATACTTTGGAATGTATTTCCTTTTTGTGTCGGAATCCACTTACCATTGATATATAATTGATTGTAAGTCATATCTACTTATCCTTATTTATTCAATAATTAAAATCTATTTGCTTTAAACGGTGTGAGGTCTATTTGGGGAGGTTGCTGACTTAGCATTTCTGTGACTAAACGCCCTGTAGTTGCAGCTAAAGTTAAACCAAGTTGCCCATGTCCAAACGCTAAAGCAACATTTGGTAAACGTGAACTCATATCAATAATCGGCTTCGTATCTGGTAAAAATGGTCTATAGCCAACGCCAAACTCCATTCCTTCGGTATTTAATTGTGGTAAAACTTTTTTAGCTTTATCTAAAATAATTTCAGCACGTTTCATATTTGGCTTTGCACCAGCAGCTGCAAATTCAATAGTGCCACCTATTTGCAGTCCTCTACTCATCGGTGCAAAACAAAAGCCACCTGACGCATAAATAGTTGAATGCTTAATATCAACTTCAGGTTTTGGTAAAACTACTTGATAACCAGCAATACCAGCTAAAGGCGGATCAATACCAAGTTGTTTTGAAAAAAGTTGAGAGCCAACGCCTGCTGCCACTACTGCATAGTCAAGATCAATAATTTGGTGATTACTTAGAAGAACTTGGCTCAATCTATTGTTTTCTTCACGTAACGTAACAACTTTTGCACGTATCCTTTCACCACCTTTTGCAATAAAACTTTCAGTGAGTGCAGCAATAAAACCTTGAGTATCTTTTACAGCGGTCCAATCTTTAAATAATAAACCATGTTTAAATTTACCCGTAAAAACAGGTTCTAAATCTGAAATTTCTTTTTCATTTAGAATTTGATGTTTGAAACCAAAACTCTGTCTTAACTCTAAATATTTTTTTTCATGCTCAATATCATCAGCACTATCAAAAAGCTCTAAAATAGGTCGTGTACCTATTAAATCTTTATCTGGGCAGTCGTTTAACAACACTGCATAGTCATCATATACATGTTGAGTTAATGAAGCTAAAGAACGAGCTATCTCATTTATACGAGATTCTCTGGCACAATTTAAAAAATGTAAAAACCAAGGAATAATACTTGGAAAAGCAGATGGTCTTAATGCCAAAGGTCCCTGTTGATCTAACAACCAACCAGGGATTTTCATTAGGATCCCTTTTTTTGAAAGTGGAATAATTTCACTCACAGCCATCTGCCCACAACTCCACTTCGCAGTACTTTCACCAGCTTCAGATGGATCAACAACAGTAACTTTAAAACCTTTTTTTTGCAGATAAAGAGCGCAACAGATACCCACTATACCGCCACCAATTACAACAGTATTTTTCAAATTATATTCTATAGACATTGTTACATTCCATTGATTAATTGAGGTTTTATATTGATGAGATATAATTAAAACCTATCCTGCTCTTTAAAAAACTTTATTCAACCTATGAATCCCTTGACTCATAGATGTTTAATTACCACCTACTTATCTATTGCATCGAATGCACATTTAAATTCGGCTTTTTCTTTTTCAGTTAAAGGTAATAGTGGCATACGGGCATTACCGACTTTAAATCCAGCCAGTTCACAACCATATTTAACCTTTTGGACAAATTTGCCTGATTCCATAATTGCCATAACTGGGAATAATTGACGCATTACATCCTGAGCCCCTTTAATATCACCAACATTATATTTATCTATAATTTCAACAACTTTGTTTGGGAAACAGTTCGCTGGACCACAGATCCAACTTGTTGCGCCCCATAAGAAGAAATCCAATGCTTGATCATCTGAACCACATGAAAGCTGGTAGTTATCTTTATACTTTCCACCAATTTCAATAGCACGTAGTAAATTACCACTACTTTCCTTAATACCAATAACACGTGGATGGTCTTTAAAAGCGTCAAGTACTTCGTAACCAACTTCTACATTCGTACGAACAGGATAGTTATATAGAACGATATTAATTTGAGGAAAAGCATCTAAGATTACATTGTAGTGAGCAATCAACTCTTCTTGAGATGGTAAAGCATAATAAGGAGGTGCGATGAGAAGATTGGTATAACCAAGATCAACTGTTTGCTGCACTTGTTCTAATACCTCACGTGTACATGATCCATTTGCACCGGCAATTAGAATGCCCCGATCGCCTACAGTTTCTTTTACTACTTTAAGAATTTGACGGCGCTCCTGATTCGTTAGTGCATAATACTCACCAGTAGAGCCCAATGGTACGAACCCCTTAACACCAGCTTTTAATTGATATTCAATAATATTAACCAACGTTTCATAGTCGACTTGGTTATTTTCATCAAAAGGTGTGACTAAAGCAGGAAGAATACCTTGCAACATTTTAAATCTCTCCATAAATTTTTTAATCTGAATTCCTTTTTTTACATTAAGTTATTGAAATAATTATATTATTTAAATAACTTAAAATATAAAACTTAGTATTTAATTACAGATTGTTTTATTGTGTACAATATTGCATACATAAACAATATTCTCAAATTTTTTAGATGTCAATTATTCTGTAAAAAAATAATTGCTTGTAAAAAGAACAGATTTTCGAAGGATATTTTTTGATTAAAAGATTTTTAATATTGAAATCATCATATTTTGATTTTGACGTGATACTGCAAAATTCATTTTGAATAATTTAGATATATAAATCTTCAAATAGATTTTTGTTTTTAATTTAATATTTTTTTCTATCATAGATCTTTGCAATGTAAGTGTACTCATTTTAAATAAGCCGATTTTGTACCTAAACAATCACGAATTGCTCTCAATAGTTTCACTATTGGCATCAATGAGGATAGTTACATTCGTTAATTTCAAATCAATCATCGTCTAAACACTGAGTTGACAAATTTATTTTTCAATTATAAATTGTATGCAAAATTGCACACAATATATAAATTATTAATAAAAACCATTCGAAAGGAAATAAAATGGCTAGATTCGTTGGAAAAACAGCTTTAGTTACTGGAGCTGGAGGCGGTATTGGTTCAGCAACTGCTCGTCGTTTGGCAGAAGAGGGTGCTACAGTTATAGTGGCAGATGCCGTATCAGAAACAGCTGAAAAAACCGTAAGAGATATTATTAAACAAGGTGGTAAGGCTGAAACTATAGTATTTGATTTGACGAATGGAAACGCATGTCGTCAGGCGATTGCAGATTTAGAAGCTAAGTATGGGCATATAGATGTCTTAGTTAATAATGCAGGTGCCATGCGCCGCGGTGATTTACTGCATACCAATGAAGCTGACTGGTTATTATGTTTAGAAGTGAATGTGAATGCCCTCTTTCACTTATGCCAAGCCGTTTTACCCAACATGATTGTTGCCGGTGGTGGGGCAATTGTAAATACAGCTTCTCAATGGGGATTAACACCTGCTCCAGGTCATATTGCTTACAATGTAAGTAAAGCTGCTGTAGTCGCTTTTACTAAGAGCTTAGCTCGCGATTACGCACCTCACAAAGTTCGAGTAAATGCTGTGTGTCCAGGTGAAATACACACACCAATGCTAGAAAAAGGTATTGCGGAAAAAGGCAAAACAATTGCAGATTTAGATGCAATGGTGCCTTACGGGCGTATTGGTAAACCAGAAGAAGTTGCTGCATTAATCGCTTTTCTAGCATCAAATGAAGCAGCATTTACTTGTGGCGCTTGTGTAGAAATCACTGGTGCCCAAGCTGTAGCCTAAGGAAATACTAATGACACATACTGCTCTAGATCTACAAGATAAAATTATTTTGGTTACAGGTAGTTCACGAGGTATAGGATTGGCTACAGCAAATCTTCTTTATGAACGAGGAGCTAAAGTAGTTATTCACGCACGTTCTTCAACATCCCATTTAGATGGACTATTAAATCAGTTCGGTGAAAATGTTCGTTTAGTATTGGGTGACTTAAGTCGTATAAATGGGGCTGAGAATGTTTGGAGCAAAGCCATCAGCTACTTCGGTCATATAGATGTATTAGTTAATAATGCAGGAGCCTGGTTGCCATCTGATATTACCTCTAGTCAAACTTGGCGTGAAGGATGGGAAAGCAACATCGCTATTAATCTTACAGCTCCAGCGGAATTATGTCGTTTAGCTTTATTACACTTCAAGCAAAGACATGGTGGCATTATTATCAATATTACGAGTCGTTCAGCACATCGTGGTGATGATGCAGAACATTTAGCATATGGAGCGGCCAAAGGTGGTTTACTTGCTTTAACAAAAGGTATTGCCCGGGGTTATGGCCGTGATAATATTCTTGCTTATGCTATTGCCCCAGGATGGGTTGCAACAGATTTAGCAGATGGTGCAATTGAGCTTTCTGTATTAGAAAATCTACCTTTAGGTGAAGTTACTCCTGCAAGTGATGTAGCTGAAATAGTCGCTTTCTTAGCAACTGGTCGTTCCCGCCATACAACTGGAGCAACTATCGATATTACTGGGGCAGATTACGTTCGCTAAAATATAAAATTATTCGAGTATTGGGCTTCTTCCCCCAATACTCTTATTCTAAAAATTAAATTATCTGTTGTTTACTGTCTTTACGAAATAAAAAATCTAGGAGAATTATGGATAATAAAGTTATAGAACCGATAACTCCATAAAGATTCTGTACGGAAATAATATGTTGCTGCACCATTCCATGAAATTACACGTGAGATTTCTTTGGGACCTGCGAGTTGCATTCCCTAAAGAGTCGCTCCTGTACTAACAAAAGCTTTCACTACTACCTAAAAATAGCCTTGAAATTGCGAGGAAGAAAATACTGACTAATGGATACGAAACTATCCAAAGTGCTAAAAAAAGCGAATACTCCACTTAATCCACAACAACTTAGTCCTAAAGAACTACATATTTAGAGCCCTTTCTATCGACAAGTTGACCAGCACTATGGCGGGTCAATAGTGTTGCTAAATATTGTAAACTGATAATTAAGCCAACCCAAAATGGGGAAAAATTAAGATCTTTTACAATAAATTTTGGTAAGACTGCTAATGGCAATCCTACCAACAAATAAGCAAAAGCTGTAAAAATAACAACTGAAATGATTTTCCGTGTCACATCTAAATTAGAATGTTTCCCTAAATTCAATGCTGCCAACTTTTTACTCACTTCTTAGAAAGAACCGTAAATGATTTTAAGAGGCTTAACCAACTACTCATTTGGTGAAACATATTCAGACAGATCGAGTAATTCCCCCATCTACCCGGATATTTTGTCCAGTGATATAACCCGCGCCTGGAGAAGCGAGAAAACTTATTGTTGCAGCGATTTCTTCACTGGTACCATAGCGTTGAAGTGGTATAGATTGGCGACGTTGTTCTGTTTCTGGCAGGCTATCGATCCATCCTGGTAAAATGTTATTAATACGAATATTTTTTGCTGCATATTGATCAGCCAAAATCTTGGTAAACGAAGCCAATCCTGCACGAAAAACCGCTGAAGTCGGGAACATATCACTCGGTTCAAATGTCCATGCACTCGAAATATTAATAATTACTCCAGCATTCTGCTTTTCCATAATCGGGATGACTAAGCGGCTGGCACGAATAATATTCATCAAGTAAGTATCTAAACCTAAATGCCATTGTTCATCTGTGATTTCTAGAATTGGTGCGCGAGGCCCATGTCCTGAGCTGTTTACAAGTACATCTACTCTTCCCCATTTTTTGTATGCTTGTTCGACAAGTTTATTGATATCTGCTGTGGATTGATTGGTACCCGTGACACCAATGCCATTTAATTGTTTTGCCAGCTCTTCGCCTTTGCCTGAAGATGAAAGAATCCCCACATGGTAGCCGTCTTGATGTAATTTTCGTGCTGCTGCAGCACCCATACCACTTCCACCTGCCATGATCAACGCTACTTTTTCTACAGTCATTTGTGTTATCCTCTAAACGTTTTAAAATTGAATATACTTGAAAGGTTTAATTAGAATAGCACTATGCTTATTTGAACTGGTTTGATCTTTTCTCTTTTTTGAGTGTAGAAAAACTACAGTATGAAACAGCTAAACCATCTACCATCCCTCAATGCACTCAAGGCTTTTGAAGCAGCCAGTCGTCATTTAAATTTTAAATTGGCAGCTGAAGAGTTACGTGTCACTCAAAGTGCAATTGCACAACACATACGCCGTTTAGAAGAAGAACTGGGCTTAAAGTTATTTGAAAGGCAAGCGAAAGGCGTTAATTTAACAGCCAATGGTCGAAAATATGCTGCAAGCATTACTCAAGCTTTTAATTTGATTCATGAAGCAACTCAATCATTTTATTATTCAAATCAGCAGATTACTATCAGCGTGACTCCCACATTTGCAGCTAAATGGTTGATCCCTCGGTTGAGTCAATTTACACAATCACATCCTGATATTGATTTACAGATTTTAGCTACAGAAAGGATCTCACATTTTCAGAATGATGGTGTTGATTTAGCGATTCGTTATGGTAAACCGCCATTTGGTGCAGGCTTAAATACTGAATTACTTATACAAGATACATTTATTGCAGTCGCGAGCCCTGAATTGATGAATACAGATCAGCCGTATTTAGATATCCAGAGTTTAGATCAATTTACCTTACTACATGATGCCCATAATCTCTGGACACATTTTATTGAAAAATTAAAATCCCAACATACTCAAAATTTATTTAAAAATATAAGATTTAATCAAACATCTCTTGCGATTGATGCTGCTATTGCAGCTCAAGGCATCACTTTAACCCACCCAATATTTGTTAATTCAGAGTTAGCATCTGGAACATTAGTTAAAGTTTTCCCACAAGAATTAGTCATGGAAACAGGATTTTATTTGGTTTACCCGCGCCATCCGGTTGGTGTTAAAGCCTTATCAGAAGTCCGTCACTGGTTATTTATGCAATTCGATCAAATATAATCATTCAACTAAATTGATGCTTAATATTTGTCTTATTTTATTGAAACTATAGTAATTTTAACTAATTCTTTTCCTTTTATGAACATAAAAATATATATGTTTTTAATTAATACCTCGCTTTATACAGAATTAAATTTTTAAAAGATTATATAAAATAACAGCTTATATTAAAAAATTAATTATTTATTTGTAAATAGTAAAGATAATGATTTGTATAATTTAATGAGAATCATTATTGATAATTAATATTTCATATGTTAACTTTTGTAACGCTTTAATCTGAGTGATAGGGTTTGAAGCAAAAGGAAGACAGTAAATCTGATCGCGCGCATTTTCTATTATGGAATTTATCTTATGTATCACCCCTCTCCCTTAAGACATGCCTTCAAAGTGCATCCTCTTGTACTTTCTATGGCGTTAATCATTCCCTCTCTAGTTTATGCCAAACAAAATACTGAAACAGTCGCTTTACCGACCATCAAAGTAGAAGCGGAAAGTCAGTATTCAGCAATCACAGAAGGCTCGCAAAGTTATACGACCAAAAGTACAAGTACAGCCACTAAATTAAATTTGTCCCTTCGTGAAACCCCGCAATCCGTCAAAGTGTTAACGCGGGAATACTTGGATGACCGAAACATTGATTCATTTCAGGACTTAATGAATACCATTACAGGTGTTTCTACTTCTCGTACCGATGAACGCCAATCTGTGTATGCACGTGGTTTTCAGGTCGATTACTATTTGATAGATGGCATGCCGAGTACCACAAACTTGGGTGCTGGTGATCTGGATTTGGATATTTATGATCGTGTCGAAGTAATTAAAGGTGCAAATGGACTCACTACAGGGGCAGGTAACCCCGCCATGGGGCTCAATATGATACGTAAGCATGCCAATGCCAAAGAGTTGACAGGTAATTTAAGCACCTCATTGGGTACATGGAATGCATGGAGCAGCACTGCTGATATCTCTACCCCGCTCAATGAAGATGGCTCACTGCGTGGACGTATGTTTGTCAAACATTCAGATGAAAAGTCCTTTATGGATTATTATCAAAAAGAGCGCAATGTATTCTACGGTGCGATAGATTATGACTTAAGTGATAGAACCAGCATGTCACTCGGTGCAACGTACCAAGAGTTGCAGCGTGATGGCATTCGTTGGGGAGGAACGCCAGCATTTTATACGGATGGAAGTCGAACCCACTTTGATCGAAGCTTGACTGTAAGCGCGCCGTGGACTTTTTGGGACGTCAATACCACAGCTGTCTTTGCCAATTTAAAGCAGAATTTATTCAACGATGTGAATTTAAATGTGGCTTATACTTTCCGTAAAGAAGATGTAAATACCCAATTACTCTATACAGGTGGACAAGTCGATAAAGCAACCCATACCAGTCCGCTGAAAAATAAGCCAGATCCAAAGACGGGTAAAATCACGGATAACGTTTCAGTATATGGTTCTGAAACCAGAAATGAAGAAAACAATATTGATCTTTTCATCAATGCTCCGTTTACATTGTTCAATCAGCCACAAGAAATTATTATCGGTGGTTCGTGGAATAAAAATGAAAAAACCAAAGATATTTTTGGTGGTTCAAATGCCAACAGTGAAATCGAAAAATATTTAGGTGGTCCGCTTGACTATAACAATATGGCACAACCCCTACTCCGTTCTGTTGTGTTAAATGGAGTCAATGTACTCAATCAAACCACCCAAAGCTCAGCCTATATTTCTGGTAAATTTCAGATTTTTGATCCATTAAAAGTGGTTGCAGGGACACGTTTATCCAATTGGAAATATGAATCTGCAAACGGAGTGGGTAATCGTGAATTTAATCATGAAGTTACACCTTATATTGGCGCTATTTATGATGTTGCTAGAGATCACTCTGTTTATGTCAGTTATACAGACATTTTTAAACCCCAAAACCGTAAAGATGTAAATGATCAGTACCTGGACCCAGCACAAGGTAAGAACTATGAAGTTGGTTTAAAAAGCGAATGGTTTGGGGGGCGTTTAAATACAGCCCTATCGCTATTCCGCATTCAACAATCGAATTTTGCTGAAGCAATAACAGGACAATTTATTGTACGTAATGGTCAACTGACAAATGAACAAGCCTATCGTGGTGTAGATGGTGTTGAGAGTAAAGGTTTTGAGTTTGAAGCAGAGGGTGAAATTAATGATCACTGGGGAATTAACTTTGGTATTGCTAATTTTGAAGCAAAAGATGCAAAAGGTGTCAAAGTAAACCCAACAAACTCACGTACGACATCTAATTTATTCGTAAAATATAAATTAGATCAATGGAGTGCTGGACTTGGTTTAAACTACAAGAGTAAATACTACACTGGCACTGGAAGCACACGTATAGATCAAGATGCCTTTGTCCTTGCTGGCGCGATGTTGGGTTATCAAGTGGATAAAAATATTAAATTTCAATTGAATGTTGAAAATATTTTTGACAAAAAATACTATGAAGGTATTGGGGCAAACGCTATGAACTGGGGAACTCCAAGAAATGCGACATTGAGTGTCCGTTATAACTTCTAGTTTTAATCATAAACCCTCTTCTTATAGAGGGTTTATTTTATCATTCCATCATTTTTACGATTAAAAACTCACAGTCCAAGCAAGTTGTGCTGTTCGGGGTGCGCCAAGAAATAAATAGTCATCACCCAGAAAATTCCCTGCATCTCTCCAATACTGTTCATTGAACAGATTGTCGATATTGAATCGCAAGATATTGTCATAGCCATACGCACGGAAGTTATAGGCTATGCCTAGATTAAATACAGTATAACTCGGCACTTTGACTGTACCCGTTTTATTGGCATATTTACTGCTGCTGTATTGCATACCTGCCAGCAAACGTAATCCTTCTATTTGTTCCACTCGGTAAGAAAGAAAGTTTGCAAAACGAACAGATGGTACATTTTGTGTCTGATGACCTTGATATTCATTAGACTGAATGTTTTTTAAGCGAGAACGTGTCAGTGTCAAAGTGGATAGCAAATCCACATGTTGTCCTAAACGTCCTTGTAAACCCAATTCAAATCCAAGGTTATGCTGTTCACCTTCAGCAATAAAATCCCGTTGAGTATTGGTATATTGATTGTCCTGTTTTAAATCAAATACTGCTGCGCTAAGCAGCAAATCTTGCCACTGTTGTTTGACACCTAACTCATACTGAGTCGAACGTACAGGTGCTAAAGTTTGACTTGGATTGTTGGCAAACCATGGTGCTTGTCCACCATCACTTAAGCCCTTGGTATAAGAAGCATAGATGTTGGTATGTTCCCAAGGTTGATACATCAGCGTAAATTGGGGCAAGAAGCGATTAAAATTGGTATCTCGAATCCTATTTGAGTCGACATCATAGGCATCTTCATTGAGATGGATGAGTTTACCGCCCAACGAGACGGACCACTCAGGATTAAAAGCAATTAAATCGATGATGTTCAATGCAGTTTGTTGACTGTCTAATGATTTATAGTGTTTACCCAAATGCTTCTCTGTAGGGATATAATTTTGCGGATCCTCACCAATATTTCCTGTAGATTCAGCCCCTTCAACTACAGGCAGATTAATTGCATCATATTGTGTATGGCGTTTAGCGGTTTGGGTTAATTCCAAACTCAGCTGATGCTGCAAAAAACCTGTATTGAATGCCCCATTTAAACCAATTTTAAATTGGTTGGTTAAGTAACTATCAGCAGGACTGCGAAAATCATAAATGTCATAGTTGCCATTTTGATCAAAACCATTCCCTAGACCACCAGTCGTTTGACAGATACTGCTATAACACCCCCAAGGAAATGCAGAGTAATCATCGATTACCACACGACTTTGGGATGCTGTAAAATTTGCCTTCCAGTGATCATTGAACTGAAATAAATATTTTAAGCTGGCATTTACACTGTCATTGGTTACAGGTTTACTCCAGCGTTGATAAGCAAGCAAACGATCCCATTTCACATTTTGAGGCAGCATAGTCCCATCGAGTAACTGGTATCCTGCCACTGAACGTTGACGTTGTCGCTGAGATTCTAGATCAAATTCTAACTTTGAACGTTCAGAAATATTCCAATCCACTGCCAGAGAACCGAACAAGCGTTTACCATCGGCATGTTCAACGTAGGAATGAATATCTTCTGTTGCAAGATTGATGCGATAACCCAACTCTTGGAGGTCTCCAAAAAATCCACCTAAATCCGTTGCCACGCGTGAACCACCATAACGGTCTGTTTCCAATGTCACTGAACGAATCTCTTCAGGTCGTTTAGTCACATAATTAATCACACCGCCCGGTGTTGACATACCACTTTGAACGGCACTGATGCCCTTTAAAATCTCGACCTGAGCTTTGTTTTCGAGTGCAACATTCTGTTCGCCACGGATTAAGTTGCCATTCATTAAATAGCTTGATCCAAGATTCAATCCAAAACCGCGTATCATGAAATTCGAATAATAACCGATGGGTGCATATCCATCCCCCACTGAAGCATCGTTCTTAACCACATCAACCAGTGTTTTTGCATGCTGATCTGCCAAGCGATCTGCGGTGATGGTCTGTATTGAGGCAGGAATTTCAGCAATATTAATGGACTGGTTAAAACCAGGTAAATCGATTTTGGGCTGATAATAGGTTGTTTGAGCAGCATCTGTTTCAACATTGACTTTGATGGTTTTCAACTGTTGAGTATTTTCCGCATGCAGCAGTACTGGATTTAATACCAAACATGAAAATGAACCAACTGTCAGTAGGGCTTGTTGTAAATGAGAAAATGGATATGGTTTCACAGTACTTGTCTAACCCCAAGATAATTTCATGCACTAAATTTTAGCGCATGAGTATTCACAATTTTTTCTCATTGAACAAGTAGTTCATCAATTTATTTAAACTTTGTTGATGACTAAGATTAAGTACAATTGATGGTGTCTATTAAAATTGAAAGATTTGTGAGAAAAATTCAAGTTTAGAGATTTGAAAAATTTTCATACTGTTAAACCTAAACATGGTATAGCCTTAAACTCACTATGGGTTTAAATATTGACCATTATTTATATTTTCCATAGCATCAACCCTGTTTGATAACCGGCTCCTAGTGTCCAGAAAACAACTATATCCCCCTTTTTGATTAATCCCTTTTTTAATCTACTTGCATAGGCAATAAATAGGCTATTGGCGCCAGTATAACCGTACTGATCTCCAATATATTCGATTTTATCCCAAGGAATCTTTTTCTTATCCTGTAGTAGTTCAATATTGTATTTTGTAAATTGAGAAAGTAAAAAGCATGAAATATCTTCCATCTTGAGATTATTATTATTCAATAAAGTGTCGAGTGCTTCTGCCGCAAATTCTACACTTTCAATACCACTAAAAATATCCCAATGAATTTTTTCGTTATAAGTTGTATTACTGTTAGAAAAACCATGAGGCGGCAAAACAATTGTGTCTTTAAAACGACTGTCGGTTTGATATACACGGTCGATCATACCAGAGCCAGAAGTGTCATTGGTTTTTTCAAGAATCATAGCAGCAGCTGCATCACCGACAATAGTCGAAGGAATGAGCGTATCTTCACGTCCAATCTTAGTAAGATGATCAGCTGCAACAACCAATGCCCGCTGATAAGAAGTTTTAGAGTTCAATAAAACAGAAGCTTGTTCCAGTGCTAGAAACATCCCCAAACAGTTTGCATTTATATCAAAACATACACATGCCTGTTTTATATTGAGCGCTGCATGTAATAGTAGTGCATTTGTTGGCGATAGATATTCTAGAGTAGTTGAAGCAAAAATAAGAATATCGATGTTACCATCATCAATTTTATAATTTTTTAAGACTTGTTCTGATGCATTTATTGCCATAGTTAAAGCATTTTCACTTTGATCACTAATCACATATCTTTTATTGCGTCCGACTTTTTTAAGTATTTCTATTATTTTATTATTATGTTTAAACTTATCTATATAATAATTATTATCCCGTATGGTTTTTGGATGGTAAATATCTATAGCTGAAATTTTTAGACTCATTTTCTTCTCAATTTTTCATCATAATTAGGTTTTTACTAGTGTTTTTATTCTTATTTAAAAATAATTCTTTCTCAATGGCTAAATAGATCATTGCATTATTTATAATTATCAAATATTTATAAAGATTATTTTAGATTGAAATTTGATTAAACTGAAAATAAAATTAATTAATGTTATGTATTAAATTGATTCTATTAGATATTTAAAATCAACACCTCAATAATAAAGAAAAAATCTGTTTGAAAAAATTTTACAGATAAAATTAATAGTCTTCAAATAAATCACAATCTATAGTTAAATTCAATTGGAAAAATCTTTAATCTACAAATTAAAAACTTTTCCAGATACCAAACTTATATAAAGATTAAGTATTTACTCACTAAACTCTCTGAAATCAGCTTTTCGAATTTTAGCGTGGATTCCTTTGGTCTTATCGACGACTTGGGATACTTCAAAATCAGTTGCAGCACTTAAATATGCATAAGCGATTGCCTCATCAATACCATACTCTTTATTTAAGAAACGAATCGCTTCACGGGTAGACTTTTTCATCGCTTCGTCAAGATCAGCATCCAAGCCAGGTGTAATCCAGAACTCGGCATTTTCTGCTAAAGGTTGTACAATCTCTTGCCCCGGAATCTTATCCTTACCTGCTTTTAACAAAGTAAACTTTAAGGTCGCACGAGCAGAAGCCTCTAATGCAGTTAAAGCCACTTCACCATCACCCTGCGCAAAATGACTATCACCTGTGTAAAACAAAGCACCTGCAACCTGAACAGGATAGTAAGCTGTAGACCCAGCACCTAGTTCATTGATATCAATATTGCCACCATACATTGCAGGTGGGACTGAATGAACGGGTTCTGAAGTATTCGGTGCTACCCCCATGATGCCCATGAACGGGCTCAACGGGAACCGAATTGACTTACCTGATTCCGTTTTTAATACGCCTTCATATTCACCTTTGGTATTTTTTTCGATGGGGGTAAATACTGAAACATTGCCATAGCGTTCAGGATGTTCGGCTGAAGCATCTGCCTGTTGTGGTTTTTTAGGAAACTCACCAACCAAAGCGCCTTTGCCATGACGATTTGAAATGACCCCATAAGGAACACGCGGTTCAACTTTAAGCACCTCAACTTTTAAAATATCACCCGGTTGTGCATCTTGAATTGCAATTGGACCAGTCACGATGTGTGGCCCATCTTTGTGAAAATCATGCTTTAAATGAGATTTGGTAATAGTCTTTGCTTCATCTAAAATATATTCATCTTGAACACCCTTGGATTTAAAAAATTTTTCTGCATCTCGTCCTTGGTCTTCAAGCAAACCTTCATGTGAAACTGTATCGAATGTCACGGTACTCCCCGATGGAACCGAGAGAACAGGTTTAGCATCTTTATTCGGTAGATATCCCCATGTAATCGTGTTCAAGTTTGATGGAACATAATAATTACCTTTATATTCACCATCTTTCAACTGAACTGGTTTATTGGAAAGCTGTTTAAGAACATTAAAATTATCCGCTTGAGCGACTGAAGAACCAAAAGTGGCAAATATAAATAAAGACAGAACCGTGTGCTTAAACATATGACATACCCTTAATCATTGAAAAATAAAAATATTGTGCATATGAAATACAGCAAATTTCATGCCACGCTAAAAACGACAGGAATTAGAGGATTTTTATTTAAAATGCGCTGTTTATAGACATCGCAATGAACCAATAGCGGGCATTTTTAATTTTTGATAAAAAAACAGCAATATGAATAGCGTAAGCTGTCCATATTGCTGAGTTTTTAGATTTTATGAGGATTTAATTTCTTTTTGTGCAAAAGACTTCGCCTTGTTTGGAAATACATCAGGCTTTAAGAATGATGATGCAATGATGGCAATCACAGCAAAACTGACGATATAAGTGATGACCAAATGTGTGCTACCACCACCGATACTTAAAAGTTTTGTCGCAATCAAAGGGGCTAAACCGCCTCCCAGTACACCCGCAAACTGTACAGAGATTGAAATACCGCTATAACGAATTTCCGCAGGGAATTGGCGGGCAAAAAGCTGAGATTGTGGGGCATACATAATTGGAAATACAACGCCAATCGCCAATACAATCGCTGTCCAAACCAGTACGGGGTCTTTCGTATTCAACATGGCAAAGAATGGATAGCTGTAGAGTGCCAATACACATAGACCAAACCTAAACATATTGCGTTGCCCTACTTTGTCTGATAAATGTCCACACAGCGGTGTCATCACCATAATTACTCCAGCACCACAAATTGTTGCAAACAATATCTCTTGTCTTGCAATACCCAACTGTGTAGTGGTATATGCCAAGGTAAATGTTGAAGCAAGATAGAACCATGCATTTTCAGCCGCACGTGACAATATAATGGTCAGTAATTCCTTGGGATGATTTTTAAAGACTTGTAATGCAGGGACTTTAATTTCTTCTGCCTGTTGTTTCACTTTCTCAAAGTCAGGAGATTCAGGCACTTTGACGCGGATATACCAGCCTACTGCCAATAACACAATACTGGCTAAAAACGGTATTCTCCAACCCCAGCTAAATAGTGCTTCCTCAGGTAACAGTGAAACCAGTCCCAAAGCAATCGAAGCCAGCATTAAACCACCACCAGTACTGGCTTGTGGCAGGCTCCCCCAAAAACCTTTATTACCTTCTGGTGCATGCTCGACAGCCATGAGCACTGCTCCGCCCCATTCACCGCCCATTGCCATACCTTGGATAAAGCGCAAGATAATCAAGCAAATGGTTGCCCAATATCCAATCGATTCGAATGTGGGTAAAAGCCCAATCATGACGGTCGGAATACCCATCAACATCAAGGTCACCAACAACATCGATTTACGGCCAATTTTGTCACCAAAATGTCCAAATACGATCCCACCCAATGGCCGTCCAATAAAACCCACAGCGTAGGTTGCAAATGCCGCAAGAACACCTGTCAAAGGGTCCAGGTTGGGAAAGAATAACTTATTAAAAATCAGTGCTGCTGCAGCGCCATAGATAAAAAAGTCATACCATTCAATGGTCGTCCCCACCATACTTGAAATGCCTGCTAAGCGGTGTGATGACTTTTTATTATTCGGATTTGTTCCTTGTACATCCTTCATTGCTCTATTCCTTCTTAACCGTTTTTACATCCATTGAGATATATTCCATATATCCTGTATGATCCTTGGATTCACTTAGAAATTTTTTCTCATTCTCCTTTATTGATGTGCATTCACACATCGTTTTGGCATCATTAGCTTTATGGCTAACCCAATTCAGCCAATATTCTGTCTAAAACTGGATTGCTTTGTTGCCACTTTGGCTGTTTGTCTTTATCGATGATGAGGGCACGCACACCTTCTAGAATATCGCCATGCTCAAACCAGATATCCTGTAAATCACGTTCAAGTTGCATACATTGCTGTAAAGAAAGCCCTCGACCTAAATATTGCAGTCTTAAACTGGTTTGCTTGGCGATTAAGGAACGTTGCTGCAAGATATTTAAAACCTTACTTGCCCATGCTTGTTGTTGTTGATCTGACTCATTGGCAAGGCTTTGTTCAATTTCATGTACGTTTTCAAAACCAAAATGCTTACGAATATTGTCCACCCATCCACTGAGTTCACTTTCTACAGGTCGCGTGATATATTTTCCAATGATCTGATCAATATGGTCTTTGCTTAAATGATCTGTTTGGCTTAAAGCCTCTTCTAGTGCAGGAAACTGTTGACTGGGTACATGGTAATCTATCAAATCTAGATATAAGGCATCGCTGCTACTGATCTGGTCACCTGTAGTCGCCAGATATACGCCAATATCATCCAAACGTGATAAGAAATGTGTGGCTGCGACATCTGGAAAGAATCCAATTGCGGTTTCGGGCATGGCAAAACGTGATTTTTCACTACTGACAATAATATGGCATGCTTGCGCCAAACCAAAACCACCCCCCAAAACATAACCATCCAGTAACACCACAACCGTTTTCTTTGAGGCACGAATACAGTTCAACATGGCATATTCTGCTATGAAATAGCCTTTATGCCCCGCTGTGCCATTTTTAAAATGATCATAGAGATAACGAATGTCACCACCTGCACAAAAGGCTTTCGGACTGTTGGATTTAATCAATATTGCCTGAATCGTCGTATCGTGCTGCCAACTTTCAATTTGTTGGTGAATCCCTGTGATCATATCCAAGGTCAACGCATTCAGAGTCGATACACGATTTAATACAATGATGCCTAGAGCACCTTTTTGTTCAATGATTAAATGATTTTCATTGTCCATGATTTAATCCTTTTATTATTGATTTTTAAATTGCGCTTGGCGCTTTTCTACAAAGGCTTGCATACCTTCTTTTTGATCCAAAGTCGCGAAAATTGAATGAAAACTACGTCGCTCAAAACGTAAACCTTCGGCTAGACTCAGTTCAAAAGCACGGTTAATCGACTCTTTAATCATCATTGTCGCCACTAGAGATTTTTCAGCGATTTTCTCAGCAGCTTGCAAAGTTGCAGCTAAAAGTTCCTCTTTGGGGAAAATGCGTGCAACTAGACCGCTGTGTTCAGCTTCTACCGCCCCCATTTGTCGGGCAGTCAAACACATTTCCATGGCTTTGGCTTTACCAATCGCCAAAGTCAGGCGTTGTGTACCGCCTATACCAGGAATGACCCCAAGCGTGACTTCAGGTAAACCAAACTTGGCATTATCAGCACAATAGATAAAATCACACATCAATGCCAATTCACATCCTCCACCTAAAGCGTAGCCACTGACAGCGGCAATCAACGGTTTACGACGTTGCGCAATACGATCGGCAAGGTTGAAAAAATCATCAAAATAGATATTGGGAAAGTTTAATCCTGCCATTTCTTTAATATCAGCACCTGCTGCAAAGGCTTTTTCTGACCCGGCAATGACCATACAGCCAATATTTTGATCTTTTTCTAAATCGTCCAAAGCTAAATTTAATTCATCAATCAAGATGGAATTCAACGCATTTAGAGCTTTGGGACGGTTAAGGGTAATCAGACCTACACCGTTTCGCTTTTCCAATAAAACTGTTTCAAATTGCATATTTCCACTCCTCATCTTTTGCTACACGATGTTTAATGCCAATTGCCGATACTTATAAACTACGTGCAATGACCAAACGTTGGATATCACTGGTACCTTCATAAATTTGACAAATACGAGCATCACGATAAATACGCTCAATCGGAAAATCTTTTAAATAACCGTAGCCACCAAATACTTGTAGCGCGGAGGAACAAACACGCTCAGCCATTTCGGATGAAAATAGTTTTGCCATAGATGCTTCATTTAGACAGGGTTTGCCTGCTTCTTTCAAACGAGCAGCATGATGTACCAACTGTCGTGCGGCTTCGATTTCTGTTGCCATACTGGCTAAGCGGAATGCAACCGCTTGATGTTCAAAAATTGGCTTTCCAAAAGTGATGCGTTCTTTCGCGTATTGGGTTGCTTGTTCCAAAGCAGCACGTGCTAAACCTACGGCTTGGGCTGCAATACCAATCCGTCCACCTTCAAGATTAGACAAGGCGATCTTCAAGCCTTCACCTTGTTTCCCCAATATTAAGCTTTGGTGAATACGAACATCTGTCAGTGCAATTTGGCAAGTATCTGAAGCGTGTAAACCCAGTTTTTCTTCTGTACGGATGACTTCATAGCCTGGTGTTTCGCGTGGCACAATAAAGGCACTGATCCCTTTTTTACCTGCTTGAGCATCCGTTACTGCAAAGACAATGATGACACCCGCATTGTTGCCAGACGTGATGAACTGTTTAGCGCCATTGATGATCCAATGTTCACCATCTTTCACTGCACGTGTTTTCAGCGCTGCTGCATCAGACCCTGTATGCGGTTCAGTCAAAGCAAATGCACCAATCATTTGACCTTGTGCCAAAGGCAGCAAATATTTTTGTTTTTGTTCATCTGTACCGAATTTAGCGATCGGCACACAACCCACTGAATTATGTACACTCATGATGGTTGAAGTTGCACCATCTGCTGCTGCAATTTCCTCTAATGCGAGCACATAAGCCAAATTTCCAGTATCAGAGCCACCCCATTGTTCAGAAATCAACATCCCCATAAAGCCCAATTGTCCCATGTGAGACAATGCTGTTTTAGGGAACACGCTGTGTTTGTCCCATTCAGCAGCATAGGGTTTAATTTGTTCCTGAGCGAAATTTTTCGCCATATCCTGAATCAATAATTGTTCTTCAGTAAACTGCATTTTTCATTCCTTGATCTGTTACATTCCCTGCATAAGGCGAGTCTGCCTTATGCAGGATTTATCCTAACCGGCATTCTTTTCTAACTGTTGTTTAGCAATCTCTTGATTACGCAGTAAAAAACGTTGAATTTTTCCACTTGGTGTTTTTGGAAGTTCCGTGACGAACTCAACTTGCCTTGGATATGCATGTGCCGATAAACGCTTTTTAACAAATTGTCCCAGCTGCTCTGCTAAGCTCGCAGAGGCCGTTTGATGATCTGCCAAAATTACAAAAGCTTTGACGATTTCAGTTCTTTCAGTATCAGGGACCCCAATTACGGCTGCTTCAATGACGGCCTCGTGTTCAAGCAAAGCACTTTCTACATCGAAAGGACCAATTCGATAGCCTGAAGTGGTAATCACATCATCACTGCGGCCAACAAAACTCATACTGCCATCCGCATGTAATTCAGCCGTATCCCCAGTCAAATAGTAATCTTTTATAAATGGTGATTTACGGCTTTCTTGATAGCCTGTAAACCACATCATTGGGGACTGAGCAATATCCACTGCTAAAATTCCGGGGGTATCTGCGGGAAGCTCATTGCCTTGTTCATCCAACACAGCAACGCGGTATCCTGGACTCGCAAAACCCGCAGCGCCAGCACGTACCTCATGTTCCAAACCATGGTGATTACACACCACCATGCCAACCTCAGTTTGTCCATAATGATCGAAAATTGGTGCATCGAGTACTTGTTTAAACCAACGGAAAACTTCAGGATTTAAAGGCTCCCCGGCACTACTGACCACACGAAACTTACCTTTCAATTGCGCCATTTGAGCTGGATCTGCGGCCATCATCATACGATAAGCGGTTGGTGCGCCTGCCAAATTGGTAATCTTATAATCATCAATAATTTGGCATAAACTTTCTATGCTAAAACCGCCTTCATAAAATAAAGTTGCATGCCCTAAAAGCAATGGTCCTGTGATGCCATAATACAGTCCATATGCCCAACCGGGATCAGCAATGTTCCAGAAGTTATCTTCTTCACATAATCCAATGGCATCTTTCATGTAATTACCGAATGCGATTAAGGCTTTAAGTGGTACTTGTAACGGTTTTGCAGGTCCAGTCGTTCCTGATGTAAACATCAACAAAAATGGTGCTTGAATATTTTGCAGCACCAAATCACAGTGTTCAGACTGCTGTTCAAGCTCTTGCCAAAAATTTAAATCGCCCTCCATAACCCCATGACCATGCTGATCGGCAACCGTCATAATTTGCGGGCATTGGGCGACTTCATCTAATTTGCTTCGATTACCGGGATCAGTCACCACCAATTTACTTTTTGCCAATTGAAGGCGATGTTCAATAGCTTTGGGACCAAATGCAGTAAAAAGTGGCTGATAAACGGCACCAATTCTCCAAGCTCCCAGAATGACAATCAACAGTTCTGGTGTTCTTGGCAATAAGCCTGAGATACGATCACCTGTTTGAACGCCTTGTGATTTTAAAAAATTGGCAAACTGGCTTGACCATTTTTTCAATTGACTAAATGTATATTGTTGTTTACGTCCATCTTTGCCCTGCCAATACAAGGCAATTTTTTCGCTGTTGGCTTCAGCGTGTCGATCACAGCATTCATAACATGCGTTCAGTTGTTCTACTGAGCCCGATAGCAAGTCTTTTACCGCAGCGTCTAAATTAAATGATTTAGCAACATGATGATAATTCAACATATTATTTACTCCAGCCTGGATTTATTGTTATTCATGACACGAGTGAATCAAGAGGTTTCACCATCATTTGATGGTAAAACGTCATATGTATGGATTAATGATTAAGCTTCTTTGGGTAAATATTGCTGGATGATGCTCGAAAAATCGAGCTGTGCATTGCCCTGCATACAGAGTTGTTGATACAGCTGTTGGACCAAACCACCTAAAAGCAGAGGTTGCTTGACCTGTCCGGCTGCCTCGATGGCCAGCCCAAGATCTTTCAGCATCAATTGCGTAGCGAAACCATCGCTATAGCCACGCCCGGCGGGTGCATTGGCAGAAATCCCCGGCCAAGGATTGCAGATTTCAGAACTCCAACAGCGTCCACTTGAACTATTGATCACACCGGCTAAAGCTTGTGGATCAATACCGAGTTTTGCGCCAAGCGCCATGCCTTCAGCAACGGCAGCCATCGAAATACCTAAAATAAGATTATTGCAAATTTTCGCAATTTGACCTGCACCGACTTCACCACAATGCACGATATTTTTACCCATGGGTTTAAGTACAGATTGAACCCGTTCAAAGGCATTTGATTGGGTACCGACCATAAATGTCAGTGTTCCCGCTTGTGCGCCAATCGTACCACCTGAAACTGGCGCATCACATATCTGGATGCCCTGCTTTGCGCCTACGGCTGCAATGTCTTTAATGGTTTGTGGATCAATGGTACTGCTGTCAATACACAAGCTGCCTGTTTTAAGCACAGCCAACACGCCATTTTCACCCAGATAAACTTCTTTGACATGTTTTGCTGCCGGAAGCATGGTAATCACCACATCCGCCCGTTCAGCTGCCGCCTGTGGGTTGGCATATGCAATACCGCCTGCTTCAGTGAAATGAGCAATGGCAACTTCGCTCAAATCAAAGCCATGTACAGTTAAACCAGCGTTGAGGAGATTATGAGCCATCTTTCCGCCCATATTGCCTAGACCAATAAATGCAATATTCATCCTTGAGCTCCTCGATTAACGTAAGCTAATGGTGGTATTCACTTCACCTTTTTCTTGTGTATCTTCAAACCAACGGCTGGTAATGGTTTTGGTCTGCGTATAAAACTGCACGGCTTGTTTGCCATAAGGTCCTAAGTCCCCCAGTTTTGATCCTCGTGAACCCGTAAAGCTGAAGAATGGTACTGGTACAGGAATGGGAATATTGATTCCGACTTGACCGATATCAATATTGTTTTGGAAAGTACGGGCAATCGCACCACTTTGAGTGAACAAACCTACGCCATTTCCAAATGGATTTGCGTTGATCAACTCAATGGCTTGTTCAAGTGTGTCGACATGAATAATCGCGAGTACAGGTCCAAAAATCTCTTCGGTATAAATACGCATGTCGGTTGTGACGTGGTTGAAAATGGTTGCACCGACAAAGTTACCGTTTTCATAACCTGAGACTTTGACATCTCGACCATCGAGTAATAATTGTGCGCCTTGATCAACACCACTATTGATCAAGTCTACAACACGGGCTTTTGCTCGTGGTGAAATCACTGGACCTATATCTGTTTGAGGTTCATGTCCTGCATTGACTTTCAATGTCTTGGCTTTTTCGACCAATTCATCAACCCAATTTTTAGTTTCACCCACCATCACCGCAACAGAAAGCGCCATGCAGCGTTGCCCAGCAGCGCCAAAAGCAGCACCTACCAAAGCATTTAAGGTTTGTTCTTTATTGGCATCCGGCATCACCACAACATGGTTTTTTGCGCCCATCATGGATTGCACGCGTTTCGCATGTTGTCCTGCCAGATTGTAGACATGTGTTCCCACAGCCGTTGATCCGACAAATGAAATTGCTTTAATGTCTTGATGGGTACATAGGCGGTCTACCACTTCTTTCCCGCCATGAACAACATTCAATACACCGGCTGGAACGCCTGCTTGCACAGCCAGCTCAACCAACATCATGGTCGATAAAGGATCTTGTTCAGAAGGTTTAAGAACAAAGGTGTTACCGCACACGATCGCCATTGGAAACATCCATAAAGGAATCATGGCTGGAAAGTTGAATGGCGTAATACCCGCACATACACCGAGTGGTTGTTGCAAGGTATAGGTATCGACCCCACGTGCCACACCTTCGATATATTCACCCATTTGTAAAGTACCAATTGAACAGGCATGTTCAACTACTTCCAAGCCACGTTGGATGTCGCCTTCAGCATCTGCCAAAGTTTTACCTTGTTCAGCGGTCAATACACGTGCAATCTCTTTCATGTTGGTTCGGATTAAATCCTGCAACTTCAACATAATGCGCATACGGGCTTGAATCGGAGTTAAACGCCAAGTTTTAAAAGCTTCCTGTGCAGCTGCAACTGCAGCATCCACTTCAGCTAAAGTCGCCATAGGTACACGACCCAGAACTTCTTGTGTTGCAGGATTTAAAATATCTTGCCACTCTGTGGTATTGGATTCGGTAAATTTTCCATTAATCAATAATTTAGCCGTCGTCGAATGAATATTGGACATCGTGTTCATAACCTCTCCATAGGCACTATTTTTTGTTGTTACTTTCTTAGAAAATAGCCAAAAGCAGTATTTTCATCAGCTCTGTTTCAATTCAAACTAACAAAGAAAATATAGATGACCAATAGAAATTAACGCACAATGAATGTGCAAATATGCACAAGGATGTCAGAAATAATGAAAGTTGATTGGGATCACTTGCAGTTTTTTTTGGTGCTCGCACGGGCAAAAACGCTCACCAATACTGCACGCATCATCGGGGTTGAACACAGCACAGTATCTCGACGAATACAGGCTTTAGAACTTGCTTTAGGTACTCCTTTATTTAGAAGAGAAGCGACAGGCTATGAACTGACAATGGAGGGCTTAGCGCTTGTACCGCGTGTTGAACAAATGGAACAGGCCTTCTTGCAGATTGAAAAACCAAACTTACCCTTACAGGGACATGTGCGAATTGGCACACCTGAGGGTTTTGGTACAGCATTTTTAGCTCAGCTATTGGCAGAATTATCCAGACAATATCCTCTCCTCACCATTGATCTCATCCCCGTGCCTAAAATGATCAAACTTTCGCATCGTGAAGCAGATATTGTTATTTCGATTGATCGTCCTAAATCCGGTCCTTACATTATTACTCGCTTAACAGACTATTGTCTTAAAATTTATGGCAGTAAAAGTTATTTGGAAAGTACACAACCTATTAAAAAACTTGAAGATTTAAAAAATCATAAATTTGTAAATTACATTGATGACTTAATTTACAGTCCTGAACTGTATTGTTTAGAACGCTTGCCTTTACAACTGAATGCTAATTTTCGAAGCAGCAGTATTTTAGCCCAACAAATTGCTGTCAGTGCTGGTGCTGGATTGGCCATTTTGCCCAAATTTTTAGCTGATAATAAACCCGAACTTGAACAGGTTTTAGAAGAAGATGTACGTTTTATTCATACCTTCTGGATGCTGACTTTGGTAGATTTACAGCACGAGCCCCGTATTAAATTGGTCTGGGATTTTTTAAGAGCGCAGGCAGACAAATATCAGAATTTATTAATGGATTGATCATTACGCAGAACAGCGTTTTAGTGAAAAGTGTATCACCAGCAAATTATTTGGTGGTGATACTGTTCAGACACCAATTATTGGTTTGCTAGACCCACCGCTTTAGCACGTGCTTTATGCAATTTTTGATAACTGTCGATCAAACGTAAATGACGGTCTAAACCTTCTAGCTTCATGCTGGTTTCTGTTAAACCATAAAAACGAATGCTTCCCTCCAAAGAACCAATCACGGCATCCATACGCTCATCACCAAACATGCGACGGAAATTCACTTCATAGTCATCGAGATCCATCTCGTCATCCAGTTCAACTTCGAGCATGACATTCATACACTGATAGAACAGACCGCGTTCAACGGTATTGGTGTTGTATTGAAGGAACTGTTCCACCAAATCTTTGGCTTCTTCAAACTGCTGTAAAGCAAGATAAATCAACAGTTTTAATTCAAGAATAGTGAGTTGTCCCCACACCGTATTGTCATCGAACTCAATACCGATCAATGTCACGATATCGGTATAGTCATCGACCTCAACTTCTTCAAGACGCTCAACCAAAGCTTCCAGCTGTTCATCATCCAAACGGTGGAGGTTTAAAATATCTTCACGGAACAACAAGGCTTTATTGGTATTGTCCCAAATTAAGTCTTCAACCAAATAAATTTCAGAATAATCTGGCACAATAATACGACAAGCCGTTGCACCTAAATGCTCATAGACCGCCATGTAAACTTCTTTGCCCATTTCTTCAAGAATGCCCATCATGGTTGCAACTTCATCCGCATTGGCATGTTCGCCCGTGCTGCTAAAATCCCACTCGACAAACTCATGGTCAGCTTGAGCACTAAAGAAACGCCAAGACACCACACCACTTGAATCAATAAAATGTTCAACAAAGTTGTTCGGTTCAGTCACGGCATTAGTGCTAAAGGTTGGTTTAGGCAAATCATTTAAACCTTCAAAACTGCGACCCTGTAATAACTCGGTCAAGCTACGCTCCAATGCGACTTCAAGCTTTGGATGCGCACCAAATGACGCAAATACCCCGCCTGTACGTGGGTTCATTAAAGTCACACACATCACTGGAAACTCACCGCCCAATGATGCGTCTTTGACTAAGACTGGAAAACCTTGTTCCTCCAAGCCTTTGATCCCTTCAACAATACGAGGATATTTTGCTAAAACATCTTCGGGTACATCAGGAAGAGTAATCTCGCCTTCCAGAATTTCTCGTTTAACAGCACGTTCAAAAATCTCAGATAAACACTGAACTTGCGCTTCAGCCAAGGTATTACCCGCACTCATACCATTACTTAAATACAAGTTTTCAATCAAATTAGACGGGAAATAAACAATTTGCTGATCAGACTGACGTACAAAAGGTAACGAACAAATTCCCCGTGCCGTATTGCCTGAATTGGTATCGTATAGATGTGTGCCCAATAATTCGTTGTCTGGATTATAAATGTCTAACGTATATTCATCCAAAATTTCTTTAGGCAATTCGCCATTTGGACCAGGTTGGAACCATTTTTCATCAGGGTAATGTACAAACTCCGCATTGGCGATGTCTTCACCCCAAAACTGATCATTATAAAAGAAATTACAGTTCAAGCGTTCAATAAATTCACCCAAAGCAGATGCCAAAGCACTTTCTTTGGTTGTTCCTTTACCATTGGTAAAACACATGGGTGACTGTGCATCTCGAATATGCAATGACCAAACATTAGGAACAATATTTCGCCAAGATGCAATCTCAATTTTCATGCCCAGGTCTGCCAGAATCCCTGACATGTTGGCAATGGTTTCTTCAAGTGGTAAATCTTTACCCGCAATATAAGTGCTGCTGTCTTGCGCTAAATTTGGCATCAGCAATGCTTGTGCATCAGCATCGATACTCTCGACTTCTTCAATAACAAATTCAGGACCTGTTTGAATGACTTTTTTAACCGTACAACGGTCAATCGAACGCAGAATCCCTTGACGGTCTTTGTCTGAGATATCGGCTGGTAATTCAACTTGAATTTTAAAAATCTGTTTATAACGATTCTCAGGATCAACAATGTTGTTCTGAGACAGACGAATATTATCGGTCGGGATATTGCGTGCAGCACAATAGACTTTAACAAAATACGCTGCACATAGCGCAGATGATGCCAGAAAATAATCAAAAGGACCCGGTGCAGAACCATCACCCTTGTAGCGAATTGGCTGATCAGCAATAACGGTAAAATCATCGAACTTCGCTTCTTGTCGAAGATTATCGAGATAATTAACCTTGATTTCCATGTGGGCACCTAAAGATTCTTATGTGTGAGCATGGACACATAAATTTAAATATTGAAAATAAGCCAAATGACGAAGAGAAATTGACTTAAAAAGAAACTAATACCAACGGATATCAGTAAGAATGGGCGCTATTATAGAATTATTTTATTAAATTGATAATGTTTGTCTGGTTTTAATTGAAAATCTATTCAAAATAACACTAAATCAAAACCAGAACAGTTTAAAATATAATATGAGCTACACAAATTATTGATTGAATTTTTCCTTAAATAAGAAAGTAAAGCTTTCTTTTTTCCCTAAATTTTTTTTGTAATTTACATCTGAAAAGCAAGTCATACTGTGCTTTTTCATCACCTGTTTACGTTATAATTACTTACATTATTTTACCTTCCATAAAATTCTGTTTCTACAGAGTTTGAAGCTCGCTATGTCAAAAAATCTCGCTACGCTGATTGGTTTCAGTGCTATTTTGCAATGGTCATCCATCGTGGGTTTACTGAAAAAAATCAGTTTTAGTATGGGCGCAGATTTAGCAGTATTACTCATGTATAGCTTAAGTACATGTATTTTATTGGTCTTCTTTAAAATTCCAGATTTAAAACTTATTTCAAAAAAATATTTAATCTTCTCTACTTTACTGTTTGTGATTTATGAGCTGTGTTTTTCTTATGCAATTGCCTTGGCACAAACAGCTCAACAAGCGATTGAAGTCAGTTTGGTGAATTATCTCTGGCCCAGCTTAACGGTCGCCATGTTGATTGTATTTAAAGAAATCAAATTTAATATTTTTGTTGTGGTCGGCTTTGCCATTAGTTTAAGTGGCATTGTCATGATTCAAGCAGGACAAGGCGCTTTAAATTGGGCAAATATTCTCTCTAATATTCAAGCCAATCCGATCAGTTATATTCTTGCTTTTCTTGGCGCATCGCTATGGTCGTTATATTGTGTTATTACCAAAAAATACAGTGATGGTCATAATCCGATTTCATTCTTTTTCGTTGCGATCAGTTGTGTACTATGGGCAAAGTATTTATGGTCACATGAATTCAGTTTTAATTTAATCTCTCATCTTGAACTGTCTACCTTTGGACTTTTAACGATGGTGTCTGTGGTTATGGCATTGGGTTATGCCGCATGGAATATTGGGATTATCAAAGGCAATATTACCATATTGGTGACCTTGTCTTATTTTAGTCCAGTCATTTCGACTGTGATATCCATGACGATTTTACAAACTCGGTTGCCTGCAGAATTCTGGTATGGGGTGATTTTAGTGACTTCAGGTTCATTGGTATGTTGGGTTTCAACCAACTGGCAACAACTTAAAGATAAATTACTTGCAGCGCTCAATTAATTTTTTGGTTTTTTTGATATTTACTCATTGATCAAAACAAATGATGTTGAGAGTTGATGCTTCTACTGGGAAAAGCTTAAAAGGACAAACACTTAGGCTGAATATTTAAAACAGGATGATTAAAAGTATATAAAGCATGAAAAAAGCACCCGAAGGTGCAAAGCACAAAACATTAAACAATATAACGCTTGCTTAACCCCCACTCGGCGAGAATCCGACGATACATGGTAGATGAACGGTCTGCTTCAAAATGTGCCTCCATTGAAATATCCAATGGGAGTTCTTCGGGTTTCTGACTTTCTACCATGTCCTGATCTTCCGCAAAAATCTGGGCATTAAAATCATAAACTGCCTGTAAATCTCCTGTTGTATCGAAATTACGTGTGAGTGGTACAAATAAACGGGTTTTGTTAGAAGCAATAGGACAACAGGCATTTAAAATTTTTAAGACACCTTGTCGTGGAAATTCAACCTTTAACACGGCTGAAAATGGTGGATAAATATCAAAAATACGTTTCCATAGAAAGCCCTCTGGTGCTAAATGCTGTAAACCATGCGGGTAATTGCTGACACTACTGATATATTCAGTATGCAAGCCAAAAGAGGTTCGTTCAGTCGTGTATTTAGGTACGATCGGATTTTCAGCATCTGCAAAAGATTGGTGATGCACCCAAGCAAAATGTGCAACATCAATAAAACCTTCGAGCTGACGACCACTAGACCCTGCAATATCAACAAACGGAGGCAGTATTGACTGATGTTGTGGATCCTCCCAAGTATCCAGAACTGGAAAGTTTGCCTGCTCTTCATCACGGCTAAATAGGCTTGTCCAGACCAAGCCATATTTCAAAACCACAGGGAATTTGGTCAAGCTGAAGCGTTCGGAAATTCTGCTCAGTTCTGGTTGTGCCGGAATCTTGGTACATTGACCTTTGGTGTTGTAATGCAAACCATGATAAGGACAAATAATTTCCTCACCCTCTACCCAGCCCTTGGTTAAAGGGACGCCACGATGTGGACAAATATCTCGAACCAACTGAATTGCACCACTTTGTGTCTGGTAGAGTGCCATTTTTATATCCAGTAGTTGTACTTGTTGAGGTTGTATTGTGACATCTTGAATACGTGCCACTGGATACCAGTGTTGAGCAAGTATCTCCCAGTCTTTAGCTTCAAAAGTACTAGATTGCGGTTGGCTAAATAGTTGAAGAACTGGAATGGCATTCATACTAAACTCACAAAATTTATATTTAAATTTATTACCTTACACCATGATTCTGTACCAAATTTCAGTTTTGGCTTCAGGGCTTGTTTTTAAGTTACGGATTTAGTGGGATTCTGTCTATTAGAGTGTTTGATATCGATCATTCTAAAAATTAGAACACCATTCAAAAGCATTATTTAGTTCTAACGCTCAAGATTGGCATAAAAATCGCTTAGTTTTTTACTGATCTGCTTATTTGCTTAGTTTATTCAATGAGCAATATGTCTTTCGTATTACCATGGACAGCGCTATATGCCAATGAATATGACCTTTTCACGATTTTCAGATTATTTTATCGCTGTCGCAAAAACAGGGAGTTTAAGAAAGGCTGCTGATCAGCTGTATATTTCGGTTTCAGCCATACACCGCCAGATTGCTTTAGCAGAAGAAGAATTTGGAATTGACCTATTTGAACGTTTACCCAATGGCTTAAAGCTTACCCTTGCAGGAGAATTACTCTATGCAGATTTGATCAAATGGCAGAAAGAATTCCAACTTACCCGTAATCGTTTTGATGAAATCCAGGGGCTTTCACGCGGAACCATCAACTGCGGATTGATAGCAGCCATGAGTGACGGCTTTGTTCTCGATTCTATTCAATATATGTATGACAACTATCCTTGGATCAATTTTAACTTTCATATCCAGGACAGTGAAAAAGTTTCAGATATGATTATGGATGCTGAAATTGATTTTGGTATTTTATTAAATCCTAAAGGACATCATCAACTCGAGGTTTTAGCATTTGTAGAAATCCCCATCGGATTCGTCTTACCAAAAGCTCATCCTCTGACTAAAACTGAAAAAATCCATTTGTCAGATACCTTAAATGATCAACATCTAATTCCAAGCGCACCATTAATTATTCAAGATTATGTACAAACACTGTATAAACATTATCAAATTGCACCACAACATCAGCTTGAATGTAATGACATTAGAATGATTATGTCATTAATTCATAAGAATTTAGGCATTGGTGTACTGTCTTTTATCGATGCTTATCCGCATTTGGAACAAGATGAGCTGTGCTTTAAACCCATTCGTGAAAAAGGTTTATATCCCTTAACATTGGCATTATGTGTTGCACCAAAGCGACAACTTTCTCGTGTCTCACAAGTGATGATTAAACATTTGATTGAACAAATAGAGCTATTTAAGCTTAAATTGATCACTTATCAATAATCGGTTCAAATCATTCATCGCCATACATTTTTAAAGATATATCTCACGCATAAATATATCTTGTGGCATATTGAAGTCGACATCCTTGTCGGCACTCAATAAGATAAACCCGGATAACAACTAAGCTTCGGCAGTCTGAATCAATTTTGGATTAAGCCTATAAACCGCATATTAATCCAAAGGATTGCCGACGATATTGCTAATAATCCCTCGCATGATATGCGGACCTTGTTCTCGGCGTAAGTCTGCATACCATTCTCTGGTCACTGCCTCGTCTTTCATATGTGTCACATCACAGCGTTTACGGGCGCGCAATACCAATTCATTGGCACGTTCATTACGTTTATTTTGATAACGCTTCAACGCATCTTCCAGTCCCAATGTGTTGATTTGCAGCGCTCTTGCCAAATAGATTGCATCTTCCATGGCTTGACACCCCCCTTGACCAATATCAGGCGTAGTACTGTGTGCAGCATCACCCAAAATCACCACACGCCCTTTGTAAAATTGAGTAAATGGTTCAATATCATGAATTTCTACACGATTGGTAGTTTCTACATCTATGGCCTCAATTAAATTTTGTACAGGTGAGCACCAATTCTTAAAATATTGCTTGAACAATGCTTTATATTGGCTTTTGTTGTTGTCCAAGCCCAAAGGCAATGGCACATCAAAGAAAAAGTAAAAGCGATTTTCAGCAATCGGCATCAGCGAAACGCGTTTTCCATCGCCGACAAATGTTGTCCATTGGTCTGCTTGTGCCAACTGATCAGAAATCTCAACCAAGCCATTCCAATTCACATAGCCCGCATAGCGACGTTCAACCTGCTCACCAAGAACATACTGACGTGTCAGTGAATGCGTACCATCTGCACCAATCACTAATGCGGTGGTAATTTCGGTTCCATCCGCAAAGTTAACCTGAACCTGTTGATCTATTTGTTTTAATGCGACCATTTTTTTACCGAGGTGGATATTGTCTCGACCAAATTCATCCATCAGCATATTTTGCAAATCTGCACGAGATACGGGATAAGGACGTTGTCCCACCTCTTCAATTAAAGGCAACAAGCTAAATTGCGTCATCTTGTCGCCAGTTAAGCCATCGAAATAAGCCAAATGATCCATTTGACCACCAAGTTGGGCAATCTGCTCCGTTAAGCCCAAGTAATTCAAGCATTTTACTCCATTTGACCACAATGAAATTGCAGCTCCTACAGCTCTGATCTGCTGAGTTTGTTCATAGATGGTGACCGAATGACCGAATTTTTTTAGTGCAATACCTGCGGTTAATCCCCCCATACCTGCACCAATAATTGTAATCTCCATCTATTTCTCCTGTGATTTTTTCTAGCACCTCATGTCTAAAATGCTAAAAACGTGCCATTTAGATAAAAATCCATTCATTTTTAGAGAAGAGTTGGCATAGGCTGTGCATGATAAGCCGTATAAGATATTGTTTTTATAAGTGCTTATATAATATTTGTCACTGATAACAACGCTTAGATTAATGTGAATCGTAATATGAATGGTAAATAAATATGGCAACTTTACTTGCACCAGATTTTGAACTTCCTGCACATTTACAGCGATATACAAATTTGGCAGATCCCCGAATTGGAGCAAAAATACTTGAATGTTCAGATGATTTTTTTGCTGAAGCATCACGAATGTTACAATTCAATTCACCTATTTTTGTCGAAGATAAATTTGATGAGAATGGCAAATGGATGGATGGATGGGAGACACGCCGTAAGCGCCATTCGGGCTATGATTGGGCAATTATTGAATTGGCGGTTGCAGGTAAAATCAGTGCATTTGATATAGATACGACTTTTTTTACCGGTAACTACCCTGCATCCGCTGCCATAGAAGCATGTTATGCACCAAATGCGAACTTCAATGATGCACTATGGCAACCCATATTAGCCAATTCTATACTCGGACCAAGTCAACATCATATTTTCAATGTGAAAAGTGAACATGTTTTTACCCATGTTCGATTAAACATTTTCCCCGATGGCGGCATTGCACGTTTTAGAGTTTATGGTGAAGTGAATATTCCTATACAGGACCAAACACAGACTTTAGATTTATTGGCATTGGAAAATGGTGGGCGGGTGATTGCTTATAGTGATGCACATTTTGGACACCCTCGTAACTTGATCAATCCGGGACGCGGAATCAATATGGGCGATGGCTGGGAAACGAAACGCCGTCGAACACCTGGATTTGATTGGTGTATTTTAGCACTCGGCAAAAATGGCTTGATTGAAAAAATTGAAATCGATACAGCACATTTTAAAGGCAATTACCCTGCTCAAGTCTCCATTCAAGCCACTTATATTGAAAATGCGACAGATCCGCAATTAATTCCACAGAGTATGTTTTGGCCTTATTTATTAAATCCTCAAGACATGCAAATGGATCATATCCATCTATACATCCACGAAATTTTAAAGCAAGATAAAATTTCCCATATCCGGGTCAACATGATTCCAGATGGTGGGATTAGCCGGATTCGCCTATGGGGAAAAATCAGTGACTGATCTGATGAAATATATCCAAATTCAGCCACTGAGCAAAGATGCCTTTGCACCTTTTGGTGATGTGGTTACATGTGAAGGCAATGATTTCTTTGCGATCAACTGTGCGCAGACTGAACGTTATCATGCCTTAGCTTTTGCACAGGTCAATACAGGACAAGTCGGCTTCAGTATTTTTCGGAATATTCAAAAAACAACGGTACCTTGTACAATCAAAATGCTTGAACGTCATCCTCAAGGTTCACAAGCTTTTATTCCCATGCATGGTCAATCTTTTTTAATCGTGGTTGCGGCACAACTTGACCAAAACACACCTGATCTTGAGCATATTTATGCATTTATCAGTAATGGAAAACAAGCCATTAACTACCACACCGGGACCTGGCATCATCCTTTATTGACGCTTGAAGCACCGAGTGATTTTGCTGTGGTCGATCGTATTGGAGAGGGTCATAACTGTGATGTTTTTCCATTCAAGGAAAATATTGTGTTAACTTTTTAGTCATTGGCTTATTCCTAACCGATTGGGTTGATTAATAAGCCAATACTAGATAAATTCATACGCCTCAAACGCTATAAAACCATCATTTGATTAACCTCAGCTCGATATGAAAATCTTGGTCAAACATGATACTCGTAAATGTCATCGGCAACTGTTTGAGGCAGGACTATTAGGATCAGATAGTGTTACTTCGCCTGATTAAATATGTTGTGGGTGGCTGACGAGTTTTGCAGTGAGCTACGATTTCGCAGCGCAAGATGATTGCCCTTACGGCGCATCCCTCCTCATCCCGAAAGAAAAGTAGGGCTAGCGGCTGATCCTGAAATTGGGTAAAAACTCAGCAAGACTCCGCAGAGTTTTTTTTCAATAGGTTAAAAATGTGGTTGCTTCGAGCTCACGTAAATTATCATAAAGATCAATATTCTCCATTCATTTTCTCAGGCGTACAATGCATTTAAGTCATTAAAAATGATACTTAATCAATGCACTGACATTATTTTCATCTTTGCCTGAAATACCGTATTTATTATTCCATACAGAATATTCAACCCCTAAATACAATTTAGTATTGGGTGAAATATGTTTACCTGCATTCCATTTCCATTGTGTCGTCCAGTTCAGCTCACTGGCATGATCATCTTCAGCCGTTGACCAATCCAGAAACCCATCAATCAAAAAATCTTCTGAAGCAATGGTAAACGGTACACCAAAGACAAAAGTCAATTGATAGTCATCATCTGTATTTTTATAATTGTCTGCCTTGTAAAAGTTTAATTGGGCATATTGAAAATATGGAATTGCCAAATCCACACCGATCCCATATAAATAATTATTAAATCCCTCTCCACCTTCCCAAGTTGTTGCAATTAAGACATCTTTAATTGGACCAGCTTCTAACTTTCGACCTGAAATCGCCCCTAAGCTCAAGCGTGGTGAAACCTCAAAATAGGTCTGGTTACCTGAAACATCGTTATTGGTACGATCAGCAAATGCAAAAAAATCACCATATTTCAACTTTGCCGTGTACTCAAAAGTTATCGTAGACTGGTCATCTTCTCGAGCAATCAGTTCATAGTTTTTACCGTATAGCCCTGTAATACTGAAATCTTGCCAGATTGGAGCAGCTTGCGTACCCAAAGCAGTACATAACAGTGTTGTAAACGCAGTAAACTGTGTCAATTTCATTTTATAAATTCCCCACAAGAAACAAAGAAAAGCGCCGCAATAGATAAGCAAAAACAAAGCCAAGATTTTTATATTCGGTAAAAAATAGATAAAAAAAGCCCAAATAAATGAGCTTTAAGTGTTTGATAAAATTTGTTTTATCATTCAACTTCCTCGATAGGTAGAGTACGCAAAAGGACTGATTAATAAAGGAATATGATAATGCTGATTAATATCATTCACTGAAAAATAAATCACAACTTTAGGAAAAAAGGTATCTAAATCAAAACGATTAAAATATTCAGCAGTATAAAACACTAGACTGTATTGCCCAGATTGAATATTAGCTAAATTGAAATCTGCAACACGTCCATCATTGTTGGTTTTCGACTCGCCAATCAGTTGTCCCTGTGCATCAAATAATTGGATTACGACATCTGTTGCAGGTTTTCCCAAATGGGTATCTAAAATATGGCTGCTAATCATTGGGTTTCCTCTATGTCCTAAACTCTATTGTCCATTCACTGCCTGAGTTAAACGTAAAAGTGCAATTTCACTTAACTGTTGTTTAACAATGCGTTGTTCTGTTTCAGCATCATTCAACAATCGATAGTTTAATGCCTGTAAGATTTCAGTGTGATCCAAGCCTAAAGCACGAATCAAAAACAGAAATCCAAATTTTTTTTCATAGGCCAAATTGCCTTTTAATAAAGCATCATCTATTTCACTGCTCCGTTTGATTGCAGATTGTTCACGATTGGAAAATTCACGCTCCTGTTCAGTGAGACTCGCTTGAGCCTTTTTTTCACCGATTCGAGGATGATTGTTTAAAGCTGTTAAAATCTCATCCCAAGTCCATGTTGATGCTTGTTTTTTTGCATAATTCAAAAGATCATCTAAACTTATAAATGGACGATCAGAGGAAATTTCATCTGTCCAACGTGGAATCTGTACACAATGCATGAGAAGTTGTTGAGCTTGTTGTGCAGAAATTTGATTAAATTCATTTAAATTCACAAATTATACCTATCCTTCAAAATGGCTATAGATTGAAGCGCTTGCTAAAGCTTTTCAGTCGCTTTTAGAATCGTGTTGAACATTATTGCGCCGGATGATATTTAAACCAATGTGCTGCAATATCTCCACGCCGGCATATCCAAACCTTGTCATGTAATTGAACATAATCTAGAAAACGTTGCAGTGCTTTAAAGCGTCCCGGACGCCCCAATATACGGCAGTGCATGCCAATCGAAAGCATTTTTGGCGCAGTTTCGCCTTCTGCATAAAGCACATCAAATGCATCTTTGAGATATTGATAAAACTGCTCACCACTGTTAAACCCTGCTGGCGCACAGAACTTCATATCATTGCTTTCTAGGGTATAAGGAATAATTAAATGAGGACGGCTTTCGCCTTGAGCATTGGTCAAACTCATCCAAAATGGTAAATCATCCCCATAGTAGTCACAGTCATACTTAATCTGAGGGAATTCAGCCAATAATTGACGTGTATTGGGGCTATCACGACCTGTGTACCAACCAATGGGTGTTTGTCCAAACAATGTTTCAAGCACGCTGATCGCCTGATCCATATGCTGACGTTCAATGTCTATATCGAGGTTTTGATAGTTGAGCCATCGCTGCCCATGTGCAACCACATCATAATCTGCATTTATAATCGCATTGACGACATAGGGGTTGCGTGCCAATGCCATCCCTACCCCAAAAATCGTCATGGGTAACTTTCGTTTTTGAAATTCCTGATGAATACGCCAAAACCCTGCACGAGAACCATACTCGTACATCGAATCCATAGACATATGTTTATCTGGAAAACTTGCAGCACCGACAATATCGGATAAAAACTGCTCAGAACCAGCATCACCATGTTCTATATGATTTTCGCCACCTTCTTCGTAGTTCAGGACAAACTGTACTGCCAGTCGAGCTTGGTTGGGCCATTCAACTTTAGGCAATGAATCGTGATAGCCGATCAAATCCCGTGAATAAGAAGCATTTTGAATTTGATCAATCAGTGCTTGACCGCGTAAATAAGTTTTATTCACTGAAACTGCCTTAACCTTTTTTCAATCATTATTTCTGTATTCATGGTCAAGCAGTTTTTGTGCCAATTTCTGAGATCGACTATTGAATGGGTTGAGAACTTAACCGCAAATGCTGTTTATCTCCACTAAACATATATTGATGCTTCCCGATTTCAAAACTGTAATTAGAATGCTGATCTGTGCTCAACTGATTAAATACAATTTTTGAATTATTTTCAGCTGATCCATCGAATAAAAATTGATAAATTTTCCCATTCATTTGCGGATCTAATAATTTATTCACAATTCTATTTTGAAGATATTGATCTAAACGTTGTATATAAATTTCCATCAAATCTTTATTGCGAGAATTAAAAATTGTTTTGAATTCATTTAATGTAGCAACATTTTTATCGATTATTTTTAATCCTGTTGTTTGTATGGCATTCACTTCAAATTGATCTGTATGCTCAAACACTGCATTTAGGCTTTTTTTAGCATCTGTAAAATTTGGATCCTGATCAGAATATTGCCGATAAATCTCATTAAAGAGCTGCTGATATGTATATGAAATCGAGGCATAATCTGACAATCTAAAATACTGCTTTCGGTCTAAGGAGACTAAATAATCTGAACATTTCTTTCCACATTGTGCTTTCTGTTGTTGGTTTAATGCACTTGTTTGGAGATACTGTTTATAAAGTTGATCGGCATCATCGAGATATTGTGGATTATGCGTCCATTTGTATTTCACTAAACTTGCTTCGCCTGCTGCGAGATAAGTTTCATATCGCAGCATTGTTCTATCCTTAGCTAAGTTTTTCTCCCATAAATCACGATATTGGTTCAAGATTCTAACGCCAGCAATGGTAAAGTCAGAAGCAGCTAAGGCACAATTTTTATGGTTTAAATACCCTAAAAAATCAGAAACAAAAATAACATCCATCTGATAAACATCTATTTTTTCTGAATTATCACCGTTTAAAAATTCATTCAAAACTTTAAGAGGCATATAGTCAACACCCTCACATTGTGTTTGCAGTGGTTGGGCAAGTTGAGTTAAATCCGCTTTTAGCGCGACAATATCTGCATATGTCGACAGTGATATACCGCTCAAAAATCCCAATAAGGCTATTTTTCTCATCATCAATTTCATGATGTTCTTCTCATATTTTATTTATAAATAAAAAACTCAGTATTGTCTAATTGGTGATTGAGTAAATCAAAGCGAAATTCACGCATCAACGCTGAGTTTAATACTCGTTTCTGCGCCATCATGATTCTAAACAGTTGTAAAAACTGACCGTGGCTAAAGACCAGCAAATGTTGATCGGTGTAGTGCGATTTAAGTGCGTCTAAATGTTGCATAAAATCTGTAACGCGGTGATAGAAATTGGCAAAAGATTCAGCATCATCACTTGTAATGAGATTCACATCGGCACGATTCCAATAATCATCTACCCAGGGTTTACGTTCTTCTAAAGTGGTATTTCTACAACGTCGATCTGATAAATACGAAAATTCTTGAATATTCAAAACTTTAGGTATTATTTGATCCCGAAGTAAAATAGGTTCGGCAGTTAGTCGTGTACGCAAGAAGGAGGAAATATAGACGTGTTTGGCTTTTGGTAGAGTATTCGCCAGATTTTGAGCCTGTTGATGTCCATATTCTGTCAAAGGAATACTGGCATGCGATTCTACTCTTTCATTAACGTTACCTAAACTTTGCGCATGGCGAATCAAATAAATGCTCATTACAACTTTGCTCTACTTTGTTTTATTATAAAAATACTTCAGGATTCTTGAAGTTCGCCACTTAAGAAGAAAACATTCAATCAATGTTTTAAAAATAACGCTTTCTCGACCGCTCTGCGGTTGACTAAACCTTGTACAGTTTTTCCACTTGCTTTAATCCATACATCAAACTGCTGACCTGCGCCAACATAATCCAATGTATTTAATCGCTTTAATAAAGTCGAATTCTGAAAAGCACTGATACCAATGTTATACGCCAATGACACCAATGCATCAAACTGATTTTGACTCAATGGCACTTGAACAGCACGACTCACCGCTTGTTCAAAACGGCTAAGGTCAAATTGCATATAGCTTTTTGCTTGTTCAATGGTACATTGGTCACCATATTGAACAGCTTTTCCATTCGGATAGACGGTTGTACCATAGCCAATTGTACACACGCCAGTACCATCATCATAAGCTTTCAGTTCTAAGCCTTCAAAGCTACACATCAAATCAACGCCATTGGAACTTATCTGGGTAATTTTATCTTGGGCAAAACCAATCACATTGGTATCAGAATCAATAGCGGTACCGATAAGTGAATGATTCAAATTAGAATAATCAGCCTTATGTTTATCCGATTTAAATTGTGATTTATTGAAGAATAAGTGAAACCATTTAGACCAAAAATGAGACATGCAGAAAACTCTGAAAATTGATGTGATATAGCTTTGATTTTCATTCTATGTAAAGCTTTATGATGAAATATAGTGCTGTTTGGTAGAATTATTCTCATAAATAAAACTCCTTTTTCAGCAAAAAAGGAGTTTTAAATGAGTGATCAATAAAGATTAAAACAGAAAATAACGCTGTGCCATTGGCAAAACTTCCGCTGGCTCACAAGTCAAATGTACCCCGTCTGCACGCACTTCATAGGTTTCAGGATGTACATCCATGACTGGGCAATAACTATTATGCTTCATGTCTTTTTTACTGATATTTCGGGTATTTTTACATGCAGAAATCAACTTTTTCAGTTGTAACTTCTGTGCAACGCCCTGATCAATTGCAACCTGCGATAAAAAAGTAATACAGGTGTTATGAACACCTCTTGGATATGCGCCAAACATCGGACGATAGTGCACGGGCTGTGGCGTAGGAATCGAAGCATTAATGTCTCCCATCGGAGCAGCAGCAATCATTCCACCTTTGATAATCATTGACGGTTTTACCCCAAAAAATGCAGGTTTCCATAACACTAAATCCGCCAGCTTTCCTTCTTCAACTGAACCCACTTCGTGACTTAAACCATGTGTAATCGCAGGATTAATCGTATATTTTGCAATATAACGCTTTACACGATTGTTATCGTGATATTCATTATCACCCTCCAATGGTCCCCGCTGCACTTTCATTTTATGTGCGGTTTGCCATGTTCTTAAAATCACTTCTCCCACACGTCCCATCGCCTGTGAATCCGATGACATCATTGAGATAGCACCAAGATCCTGTAAAATATCTTCTGCGGCAATCGTTTCCCTGCGAATACGGCTTTCAGCAAAAGCAACATCTTCTGCTATAGCAGGATCTAAATGATGACAAACCATGAGCATATCTAAATGCTCATCAATGGTATTGATTGTATAAGGTCGTGTTGGGTTGGTAGAAGATGGCAACACATTCGCCTGCCCAATCGCTTTTAAAATATCAGGTGCATGTCCCCCCCCTGCACCTTCAGTATGATAAGTATGGATTGTACGATCTTTAAAAGCTGCCAATGTTTCTTCAAGAAAACCGCCTTCATTTAAAGTGTCGGTATGAATTGCAACCTGTACATCATACTCGTCTGCGACGGTCAGGCAATTATCAATTGCAGCTGGTGTAGAACCCCAGTCTTCATGGAGTTTCAGTCCAACCACACCGGCTTGAATCTGCTCTGCAATGGGTGCAGGTTGACTCAAATTTCCCTTGCCCAATAAACCGATATTCATGGGCAAGTCATCTATTGCCTGCAACATGGTTGCAATATGCCACGGACCTGGGGTTACAGTCGTGGCGGATGTTCCTGCTGCTGGTCCTGTACCGCCACCAATCATTGTGGTCGTTCCCGACATCAATGCTGTTTCGACTTGCTGCGGACAAATCCAATGGATATGGGTATCTATGCCACCTGCTGTTAATATTTGCCCTTCACCCGCAATGACTTCAGTTGCCGCACCAAGAGGAATGGTTATGTCTGGCTGAATATCAGGATTCCCTGCCTTGCCTATTTTCCAGATCCGACCATTTTTTAAGCCCACATCTGCCTTTATAATTCCCCACCAATCGACAATCAAAGCGTTGGTAATCACCGTATCAGCAACATCATCTGCCAGAAGTTGTGATTGCCCCATGCCATCACGAATGACTTTACCCCCCCCAAACTTAACCTCTTCACCATAGATGGTTAGATCCTGTTCAACTTCAATGAACAGGTCAGTGTCAGCTAAGCGAACACGATCTCCTACTGTAGGACCAAACATCTCAGCATAAGCACGTCGTGACATTTTCATTGTTATTTATCCTATAGGTCTAATTTGCCCATGACTCGACCTGCGAAGCCATATACTTCACGTTTACCTGCAAGTGCAACGATTTCTACATCACGACTTTGCCCCGGTTCAAAGCGTATCGCCGTCCCTGCTGCAATATTCAAACGAAAACCTTTGGAACGCTCGCGATCAAATTGCAGAGCATCATTGGCTTCATAAAAATGAAAATGCGAGCCCACTTGAATCGGACGATCCCCAATATTTGCAACACTTATTTTCAAAACTTCACGACCAACATTCATTTCAATATCACTGTCAGGGGTGATAATTTCTCCAGGTATCATTGGTTTGCTCCCAATTCAAAAATTTTCTTATTCAATCGGTTGATGAACAGTCACTAGCTTTGAGCCATCTGGAAAAGTTGCTTCAACCTGTACTTCTGCAATCATTTCTGCAACCCCATCCATGACATCTTCACGGCTGAGTAGTGTGGTACCGTAATGCATCAGTTCGCTGACCGTCATACCATCACGCGCTCCTTCAAGCAATGCTGCGGAAATAAAAGCAATTGATTCAGGGTAGTTCAGTTTCAATCCACGGGCTTTACGTCTTTCTGCAACTAAACCGGCTGTAAAAATCAGAAGTTTGTCTTTTTCTGTAGGGTTGAGTTCCATGATCCATTCCTAGCTAATTCATTTGTTGTACATGCAATATCTATGCAACAATATTGAGTGTGATTGAAAATTTTTATGTTCGCCAAATCCGAGGAAATTCTTCATCTAGATCAAACCAAAAGCGTCTTAATTTGGCACGAATGGCAGCAAAAGCATCATGACAATGTCTTACATCATCACCGAGATAACGAGCACAAACCACATCTCCCAATAAGGTTAAAGTGACGGGCAGATTCATTCTCATGATCAATTCTCGGATTAAATCGATGTGTTGATCCAAATAAAAACCTGAACGAAACTTTTCAGGTGGTACAGCCCAAAAACTTCCCATCACCGAATGACGATTCATTCCTAAACAAGAACTTAACCAACGATCATTGCCTTTAAAATGCAGTGTATCTGCAACCAATAATTGTTCATTGCGTTTCAGTTGAAATTTATTTTTATAAGCACCTGTTTGAAATTTTTCCTCCCGTGCCTGTCGGCCAATGACCAACATATCCCATCCAATGAAACTCGACTGTGAAGCGAGTTGAACGATCGTTTCAGAGTGGGCATTTGCACCATCGAACAACATGGTTTCTTGTGGTAACCATTCAAATACCGCGTTATTTTCTACCTGTATGTAGATATGCTGGAACGCTTGTTTGGCATTGGTTCGGTACCATTTTCCTGCACCTGGTGTGGTAACCAATGCATGAGCAGAAGCATCTACATGAATATCGAAGGTTAAATGGTCACCCCCTGCAATACCTGCAGGTGGGTGTACAATAATGGCATGACAAACTCCTGTTCTTTCAGGCCAAAGCATTTTTTGAACACGTACAGGACCATAATGCTTTCGATGTCTCAATACAGTACGATCAGCCTGTACCTTAAAGCCTAATTCTAATTTGGCATACCACAATGGATCATGGCTTGACTGGCTAATTAAATTTGTCATGAAATTTTATACATCAAAGGCATTTGAAGATGCATAAGGCATCACGCCAGTCCAATCACAGCGACGAATGCTGCCAATGTACCAATGATCTTTTTTCCATAAGGGACATATTTTTTTATAAACGCCCCAATACCCAATCCGCCTGCATAGATCAGTGACATCGCTGTGACCATCCCCAAAACTAGAACAATTGCATGACCAGATTGACCTAATTCAGCACCATGGGCGACACCATGAAAACTTGCCAATAAGACTGCTGCGGCAGGCAATACCTGATTGGATTTTGTCCAAAGTGCAATCGCCAATAAAACCAAAGAAGCGATAATGCCGTACTCGGCAACGGTCGATGGGATAATATCTTGACTGCCTATCATAAAGCCACCCACCATTGCGAGAGCAAGACCAATTAAACCCAATAATTTCCAGCGCTGATTTGCTGTCCACATCAACACGCCAAAAGCGATTGCCATCATCAAATGATCTAAGCCCGTAAATGGGTGAATAAATCCTGCCCAAAAGCCTGTGTGATGATCATGCCCAGGATGAGCCAAGGCTAAAACTGGCATATAGGCCATCACTGCAATCAAACTTTTTTGAGTTAAACGCATATCAATTTTCCTTTAATCTTTTATAGGTTTTTGACACTATTTAAGTTGTGAATTAGGCTTTAAATAAGCCTTGTTTTTCTATAAATTCAATAATCTGACTTAAACCATCTTGCGTTTTCATATTGGAAAATAAAAATGGCTTTTCACCCCGCATACGTTTTGCGTCCTGATCCATCACCTCCAGGTTTGCCCCAACCATCGGCGCTAAATCTGTTTTATTAATAATTAATAAGTCAGATTTCGTAATACCTGGTCCACCTTTGCGCGGAATTTTTTCACCACCTGCAACATCAATCACATATAAGGTTAAATCTGATAATTCAGGACTAAATGTCGCAGCTAAGTTATCACCGCCACTTTCAATAATAATCAGTTCTAGTCCATCAAACTTTTCACAGAGATCATCGATCGCTGCAAGATTAATGGAAGCATCTTCACGAATTGCAGTATGTGGACATCCTCCAGTTTCAACACCCACGATTCGCTCAGGTGACATGGCTTCATGACGTGTTAAAAAGTTGGAATCTTCTTTGGTATAAATGTCATTGGTGACGACCGCCATATTGTATTTATTGCGCAGCGCCAGACATAAATTTAAAGTTAAAGCTGTTTTTCCCGAGCCTACAGGCCCACCAATTCCGACACGCAAAGGGCTACGTTCTGTCATGATATTTTCCTTTTTCTGTGCATGGTACTGAGTCATCAAAATATGATTGAAACAGCAAGTGTTAAAATATGATTGAAACAGCAAGTGTTAAACTATGATCTAAATAACCGTGAATATTGAGTTTCATGCGACATGCTTAACATCGCAAACTTGGGCAGAGCACTGCTTAACTCATCATTTTCAAGCTGCACGGCTTGTTCAATGGCTTGAGGAATTAAACGGTGCAAATGCCATAAAATTCTTTGCCCACTCATTTGCCCAAGTGGCACGGTTTTTACTGCTGCAAGAACTTGATTTTCCAAAACAGTAAAAGTATAAGCAGTCAGAACATCATTTAAATTGAGTTGCAGACTACCGCATAAATGTGCATAAACAGGGACAAAGCCAAATTGCTTTTTCACTTCAACTTTTTGCAAAAGTACATCCCGAATCCATGCATTTAAAGAAAATGCCAATTGCTGAGATTCAGCCAATAATTCTCTGGATTCTCGACTGGCTCGATAAAAATTTGCCCACACCAGAAACTGTTCATCATCAGCATAATGCAGCATTAAGCGCTTTAAAATCGGCAATTCAAAACGCACCAAAACCATCTCCAGCACTTCATTAAAATAAGCAATACTTGAAACTTCATCATGAATTAAGCCCTGTTCAATCGCACTTTCCACGCCTTGCGAATAGCAATAGGTGCCTATAGGCAAAGCTGTTGATGACAGTGTGAGTAAACTGAGTAATTGCGATGCATTAGTGATGGACATGATGTAAAGCCTTGATTGGGCTCAAACGATGATCATGTTGATGTTGTGCATAGGCTCCACTTTCGGGTTCAAATGGGTGTTCAACCTCATTTACTGTGAGTCCAAGCCCTAGAATCATCTCAGCAAGCACATGATCTGGTTCAAAATAGAGAGCTGTTGGGGTCAGCATCAAAGGCACATGCCGATTACCTAGATGATAAGCAGCTTTCAATAAATCAAAACTATTTGATGCAGTGACCTGCATCAACTTTTCAGGTTTTGCATCTATCCTGAGTACTTCACCTTGTTCAGTGGCAATATAAGATCCACTGCGCAGGATTCCTGTTCTTGGCAAATCTGCACCAATATCGTGCCCATTATTTAAAGTTGCACGAAAACGGCTCTTTTGCCGAGTATCAAAAGTGAGCGCGACACTGTCTACTTTTTTATCAGGGTGTATGCTTTCTAGACGTTGCGTATAAATTTTCATGGTCATCCACTTTTTATAAGACATCGTATTTAAAATGTTCCAAATTGATGCCAAAAATTTATTCATTCATATTAGCTTGCATTAAATTAATGCATTTATCATGCCAATTTTTGCTTTGTAAAAATCAAAGTCAGCATATCCAGAAAAGTTGGGATAAATAAAATTCAGTATTTTTTATAAAATGCTGCGCTGTGCTCAAATCAAAAATAAAGATTACAAAATAAAACCATAAAAAAAGTATGTATATTTCACAAAATATTGAAATAGCACATGTTTAATCAAATTTGGCTGCAATTATCGAATTGCGGCAATGCCGACAATATGTTATCAATGAATCAACAACGAGATAAAAGGGAGAAACTTATAATGGCTTATCAACATATCCTTGTTGCTGTAGATGACTCTCCTATTTCTTATGCTGCGGTTGAACATGCTGAGAAACTTGCACTTGCTTTTAACTGTAAAATTACTGTAACCAGCGTGATTGCTGTCGACCCATTTAAAGGCGTCGATTTCTATAAAGTTGCGCCAGCAGTGACACAATACCTACTTGAAGCTGAAAAAAATGCCCTTGCCCGTTTAAAAGACATACAGGAAACATTACTGCATCACGGTGTTAGTGCCGTAGACACGAAAGTCGTTCGTGAAGTTCCTCCAGCAACAGGTATTTTAAATGCTGCTGATGAATTGAATGCAGATCTTATTGTCATGGGGTCACATGGACGTACAGGTTTCAAAAAATTCTTTTTAGGTAGTGTTGCTCAGGAAGTTTTATCGATTTGCCCGCTTCCAGTGTTGATTATCAAATCGACCCTCAGTGAAGATTAGTATTTTTCAAACTCAATAATTAAAAGGTGAAACTTATGTCTTATCAAAATATTCTTGTTCCAGTTGACGGTTCAGACATTTCTTTTTCGGCAATCAAACATGCTGCTGCGATCGCAAAAGCATTTGGAAGTAAACTTACTGCGATCAGTGTTGTTGCAGATGATCCATTTGCAGCAGCGGATTTTTATTATTCTCCGGATATGTTAAAAGAATACATTCAAGAAGCCATCAAAAATGCTGAGGAAGCTTTAAGCAAAGCAAGACAACTGGCTGAACAACAAGGTGCACAAATCGAAACTCAGGTGGTGAGAAATTCGGTTTCGGCAGAAACTTTCATTAAAACAGCTGAATCATTCAATACAGACCTTATTGTGATGGGATCACATGGGCGTAAAGGATTTCAGAAGTTCTTACTGGGAAGTTTTGCTCAAGATGTACTTGGACAAACTCAACTTCCCGTACTGATCATCAAGCAATAGCTTTTAAGCATCTTGTAAAATTAAACCCACAAGAATAAGTGGGTTTAATTTTTTAAACCTAAAAATGAATCAATGGGTTGCAATCACTTTGACTAAAATGGTTTGCGACTCTTCAAAATCATCAAAAATTTGTTTGCGATTCAGTTCTTTGGACTTGACCTTGAATTGGTGATTTTGATAATGAATGACATCGGGTATTTGATCAAAATAATCACCTGCCGCATCAACAGTTTCTTCAAATAGAGGTGTGCCAAGCTGATATTCTCTGCTCTTCAAGACAACATATTTCACAGTTGTTTTCATTATTCACACTCCTTTTTCATATGCACTTTATTTTTATTTATATCACTTTTTTAGCTCTATGAAAGATAAAATTTGATAATATTGAATAGTAATTCTCCAAATAGCACAAAAAGGAAAACCCACTGATTAAAAGTGGGTCGACTGTAGATACAGACTTTTACGCTAATTATTTTTTAACTTTTTTAATTATCATTTGTTTTTATTTTGTCTGGGTACAGTATGACAAAAGAATATGACAGTGTTATTTCAATATTACTCAGGCACATTCAATATGGTCGCTTTTCAAGCATAAAAGCACACGAATCAGCAAGTTCATCATTCTTGCTATTATTTCACTATTTATTCAATTGAATATCAGATAATTAAACAAGAGTTCATGACAAATGTCTTTAATACAGTGTTGTAACCTTCTCGAACATAAAGGTTTAAAAGTTGCCTTTATTGAAAGTGCCAGTTCTGGCTATTTATGTAGTCAATTTTCAATTTACAAACATAGTGGTGCTGATATTTTACTGGGTGGATTGGTCAGTTATGATCCTTCTATTAAAGTTTCAGTTTTGAAAATTGATCCTGCACTGATTGAACAATATACGGCTGAATCAGCTCAAGTGACTGAAGCAATGGCTGTGCATGGTAAGCAACTTTTTCCTTTGGCAGATCTTATTGTGAGTTGTACGGGTTTGCTTAAACCGGGTGGCAGTGCAACGGTTGATAAACCCGAAGGTACATTTTTTATTAGCATCCTTTACCAGCAGCAACAATACAGTTATCAATATTTTATTGATGCAACGCCTATCGCCCGCTTGGAGCAGTTAACTGTCCATGTTGCTAGAGAAATTTTGAATATTCTGACAATGGATTAACATCACTGCTTTAAATATAGACGCTGTACAATTTACTGAAATATTTTAATTCACTTTTTTACTAAAAAGCGGTAAATTTTATATACATTATGAACAATCAATAACACGAACGAACTTATTAGGAAGCGTTATGAAACTTCAATTTGCTTTAATTTCTTCTTTAGCATGTTTAACCTTGGCTGGTTGTGCGGGTTCTTATCCAGAAAGAGTTGTGACCAAAGGTCCTTTAATCTGTGAAGCAAATGAAGTCTGCCCTGAACTTTCTATGCGTTGGAAAGATGAAATCCGTGATGGATTTAAAATCACAGCTGAAATCAACAATCCAACAAAATATGATATTACTCAGTTTGTATTTTTAGTCGATGGTCAGCCTTATACGTATTCAACTATCAATGCGACTCAATATGCAGGTACTGTGTCATCAAACTCAATCAATGTTCCTGTAAGCTTTCTAAACTCGTTCCGTAACGGTAAAGAGATCTCACTTAAACTGATTACCAACCAAGGTGATGTTGAACGTTCAATTTTAAAAGCGGACGGGCAACAATCTTCTGCTTATTTGACGTTCTTAAAAGGTTATACAGGTCAGATTGTTGAAAAATAATTGAAATTATAAATAGTTTGAATAAAAAACCAGACTTGTCGTCTGGTTTTTTATTCAGAGAAATCACGTTTTTAACGCCAATTTAATCATTTACTTCAAATCACACAGGATATTTTTTCATTAAAAATATCTTCTGTTGAGCCTATTTAGGCTCGATTGGCGTAAATGGTGCAACCACATCAGCATTTTGCGCACGATGGCGCATAAAGTGATCCATCAATACGATGGCCAGCATTGCTTCAGCAATAGGTGTCGCACGGACACCCACGCAAGGATCATGACGACCTTTAGTCAATACATCCGTATCTTCACGATTCAAGTTGATGGTCTTTCCTGGTGTGGTGATACTTGCTGTAGGTTTAAGAGCAATTGCCACACGAATGGTTTGACCTGAAGAAATTCCACCCAGTATCCCGCCAGCATGATTGGCAAGGAAACCCTCTGTGGTCAATTCATCACGTGTTTCGTGACCAAACTGTTCTGCAACAGCAAAACCATCACCAATTTCTACGCCTTTTACCGCATTAATTGACATCATTGCATGTGCAATATCTGCATCTAGACGATCAAAGACTGGTTCGCCCCAACCAACAGGAACTTTTTCAGCCAGAATTTCAAGTTTTGCACCACAGCTTGTACCCTGTTCACGTAAAGAGGTCACTAAAGCTTCAAAACGCGGTACTGCATTGATGTCACCGCAAAAGAAAGGATTATTAGGGACTTCATTCCAATCCAATGTTTCTGTTTTTTCAGTGCCGATCTGCGTCACATGCCCACGAATCAGAATACCAAACTTTTCAGCAAGGAATTTTTTAGCGATGGCACCTGCTGCAACACGCATTGCTGTTTCACGAGCACTTGAGCGTCCACCCCCCCGATAATCACGGAAACCATACTTTTGCGTATAGGTATAATCAGCATGCCCTGGTCGGAAGGTTTGAGCAATGTTGCCATAATCTTTGGATTTTTGATCTGTATTGCGGATCAACAAACCAATTGAAGTCCCCGTTGTTTTCCCTTCAAAAACGCCTGAAATAATTTCTACTTCATCGGGTTCTTTACGTTGAGTGGAAAATTTAGAGGTACCTGGTTTACGACGATCAAGATCAATCTGTAAATCTTCGGCAGATAATTGCAATCCCGGTGGTACACCATCCACGATTGCCATCAAACCTACGCCGTGAGATTCGCCACAGGTCGTTACACGGAAGAGTTGTCCAATACTGTTGCCTGCCATGCTGACAATTCCTTATGCTTGGAGGGATTGAATGAAAAGATCACGGAAAGTACGGCATTGCTGAGCAGTAAGTGCAAATATGCCTGACCCACCTTTTTGGAACTGTAACCAATAGAAATCGATCGTATTGAAATTCTGTTTCATTGCCCATTCCGAATTACCGACTTCGATGACAATTAAACCATCTTCAGTCAAATAATCTGCTGCCTGAGCCAACATTTTACGCACCAAATCCAGACCATCCTGACCTGCTGCCAATGCCAATTCAGGTTCGTGGTGAAACTCTTCCGGCAAATCTGCCATATCTTCCGCATCCACATAAGGTGGGTTTGAAACGATCAGATCATATTGATTTTCAGCAGGAATTTTTGCAAATAAATCTGATTCAAGTAGTGCAACCTGATACTGTTTATTGTGGTGTTCTGTGTTGATGGAAGCGACTTCTAAAGCTTCTTTAGAAATATCCGTTGCATCCACTTCTGAGTCTGGGAATGCATATGCTAAAGCAATCGCAATACATCCTGACCCCGTACACATGTCCAAAATGCGTTGCGGTGTTTTTGGATTCGGGTTTTCTGGTAAATTGTTTTTAGCCTCCAGAAGCTGACCATTTTCATCCAAACAATAAGGTGCAAAACGGTTTTCAATCAATTCAGCAATCGGTGAACGTGGAATAAGTACACGCTCATCAACATAAAATGGTTTGCCAAAGAAGTAAGACAAATTTAATAAATAAGATGTTGGAATTTTTTCGTTGATTCGACGTTCTAATAAGTTAAGAAACTCAGCTTTTTCACTGGGTAATAATGTCGCATCCAAAATTTCAGCATCCGCATTCCATTCTAAAGACAGTGTCTGTAAAACCAATGCAGAACTTTCTGCAAAATAATCTTCTGTACCTTGACCCAAATGTGCATCGTATTGACGTAAAGCTGTAACCCCAAAACGAATAAAATCACGAATTGTCGAAAGGTTTTCAGCAGCTTCCTGTAAATGTTCAGGGCTAATAGTCGGTCGATCCACTTAAGGTTTCTCCAAGGTCATAATTTCAAACGCCTTATGATACCTTGTTTTCAAGCAGATTTATAATCTTTTACTATAATTTACTTAGCAACTATTTCTATACTTAGACAAAAATTACAGCCGATACGTCAGTTTTTCCAGGCTATTCGCGCGGTTTACAGTTTGTTTCAGTGCGCAATTGTAATATTTCATTTTATAGTCGTCTGAAACAGACTTTTGATCTTTATCACACTGCTGACTACGTTGTTTCAACCATTGCTTTTGATATTTTTTTTGAGCTTTCTTTTCTTTATCTGAATATAAATCAAGCGTCTGTTTAAACAGTGACTTTAAACGATCATCTTGTTTATTAAATTCACTTTGTATGCAGTTAGCAAGACTGGTCGAACCTGTGCCAGCAGAATTCATACACTTTACGTATTCCGCACTATAACCCATCGCTTGAGCATGCATAGGCAATATTAAAATAAGCCCTAAGCCCCAATATTTTAACAACATTCAACTTCCCCAAGAAAAAACTGCCAATTGTCATTTAACCCTTTAAAATACCAGTTTAAAAGATTTAAGATAAATTACAATCACTCTGTATTTGCTTCGATTATTACGATTCCTTTGGTGATTTCAGCAAAACCTTGCAATCAGGCTCAACTTGAAATAATAGGCATTGACCTCTATATATATAAAGGTCCTCAAATTTATTCTGAATTCTGTCAATTTATGAGCTACAAACACAACAACCTCATGGCTATGCGTCAATCATGGTGGGATGATCAATCTACCCCGTCAGTTGCGGCTGAAAAACAATTTTTACAGCAAACACTCAGTGAAAAAGGTGTTTATGCAACACCATCACTTGATGATGTAAAATATTTTTTCTTTAGTCTTCCCAGTATTATTATCGTTAAAGGTTATGCATTAGGATTTACGAGTCAACTTGTCAAAGACATGATCAACCAACACATAGAGATCAATCGACACACGCTATCTGCTCGAAACCAGATTAAGATTCAATTCAGGATGTAAGCATTTATTTTTACTGAATCTGTTTAACTCAGCGAATTTAATTCCCCCATTCAGCGAATTGAACTATTTAAATACAGTCATTCCATGTAATATTCCTTACAATTCATTCTTATTTATCTTTTCGAATCGCTTATAAAGGATTTTATCTTCATGTCAGATCAGAACGAAAAGCTCAAACAGTTAAAAACTTCGTCAATGGATCGCCGTTTATCAATTGCAAAAGCATCTTTATTGGCAGGTACACGCTGGGCGGCTTCAAGTGCGAGTTCAATCTTTTCAAGTGAAGAAGAAAAAGAAAAAAAACGTAAGCAAGCGATGAAAGAGCAAGCCAATTATCTTGTTCAAGAAATCGGCAAGTTAAAAGGTTCAATTGTAAAAATAGGTCAAATGATGGCGCTTTATGGCGAGCATTTTTTACCTGAAGAAATTACTCAAGCACTCAATACTCTCAATAACCAAACCGTCGCACTCGCTTGGCCGGCAATCAAAGAACAATTGGTCAGTCAGTTGGGCTCTAAATTGAATGATCTGACCATTGACCATGAACCCATCGGGACAGCTTCTCTTGCGCAGGTTCACCGTGCAACACGCAAATCTGATGGTTTGGAACTGGTGTTAAAAATTCAGTATCCAGGTGTAGCAGATGCGATAGATTCAGACATGAGTCTATTTAAAAATATGCTTAAACTGACTCGAATGGTACCGCAAACCCGCGAATTTGACCAATGGTTTGATGAAGTTCGTGAAATGATGCATCGTGAAGTGAATTATGAAGTCGAAGCTGCAACTACACGCCGATTTGCGCAACGTTTAAAAGAAGATCCACGTTATGGTGTACCACAAATCATCGATGATTATTGTACCAGTCAAGTGCTGTGCATGACCTTTGAACGTGGCGTGCCAATTAACAGCCCTGTCATGCTTTCATTACCTCAAGAAAGACGTAATCTACTGGGTGAAGCTTCACTGGAAATTGCGGTGCGTGAAATATTTGAGTGGGGTGAAATGCAAACTGATCCGAACTTTGGTAATTATCTGGTTCGTCTGGGTAATGGCGAAAACATCAAAGACAAAATCATCTTGCTCGATTTTGGTGCGATTCGTCAGTTTGACAACCAATTGCTCAAAGTTGCCTGCAATTTGATCAAGGCAGGCTATCATCATGATGCGGAAGCCATGGTCAATGCAATGTCAGGCTATGAATTCTTTGATGCAATGCCGCTGAGTATTAAACCGGATATGGCAAAAGTATTTTTATTGGCGACAGAAGCATTTAGCACACCTTTAAATAATCCTGATTTGCCTGCCGGCGTGATGGATCAAAATAATCGCTATGACTGGAAAAAGAGCCAACTTCACAGTCGTGTCATGCAACGTGCATCTAAATCCATGGCTTCGCGTTATTTCAGTATACCGCCTAAAGAATTCATGTTTATCAGCCGCAAATTTATTGGTGCCTATACGTTCATGACAGTAATTGAAGCAAAAACCAATGTCCGTAAAATGATCACTCCGTTTCTTTAAATATTCAATAAAAGTCCTGTAAAACATATCCGTTAAAAATGTCAATTTTACCAATACCCAACATTTGTTGGGTATTTTTATTTTTAAATAATTAATTACATACAATAACTTAGATAATATTTAAACACCTTATTTGCCATTTATCTAAGGTCAATCACTTTGTCATCTATGACATAGTTTTTTCTTTTTTTGCATGTCAGGATGATTGCATACCAACACTCAAATACAGGGTATTTCGGAATGACCAATATGGTAAATAAAGCTCAGGGGTTGGGCTTAAACTTAATTACAAAAATTGCAGGCAGCGATTTACTTGATCAATTTAAATTGCGAAAATTTATTGAGAAATCACTTTACCAAGGATCAAAGGCAGGTTTTAAAACGCTCAGTACCACACAAAAAGCCTTTAAATCGGACTCAAATGTAAGCAAACAGCGCCTACCCAACCAACAAAAATCACTTTTTGATCTGAGTTTAAGTGAAGAACAGCAGATGACGGTTGACGCAATGGATCAATTTGCGGCTGAAGTACTTTATCCATTGGCACACCAAGCTGACCACCATGAAAAATTCCCTGTAGAACTTTGGCAGCACAGTACCGATTTAGGCTTAAATTACTATGCCTTGCCTGAAGCATTGGGTGGGGTAGCTTCTGAAAAAAATATTGTCAGTAACATATTGATTGCTGAACGTTTGGCTAAAGGTGATTTCTCACTTGCGGCAGGACTGCTTTCAACATTTAGTGTGATTAATGCGATCACACAATGGGGGGCTGAGAAAGTCCAATCCATTTACTTAGCCAGTTTCGCCAATGATCCCGATATTCAAGCGACTTTTGCAGTACAAGAAGCTACCCCTGCCTTTAACCCATTGCGTTTAAAAACCAAAGCAGTCTCGAATAATGGTCAATTTAGCCTGACGGGTGAAAAAACACTGGTTTTGTTGGGTGAAACTGCTGATTTGTTGTTGGTTAGTGCAGATTTCAATGGCAAAGCTGATGTGTTTATCGTCAATCGTGACGCAAGTATCACTGTGAAAAAGTCTCCAGCCATGGGGTTAAAAGCTACAGAAACTGTAACACTTAAATTTGAGAACACACCTGCACTGCGATTGGGTGATGAAGACTTTAACTACCCTGCATTCCTTGATCTGGGCAATTTAATGTGGTGTGCGTTGGCCGTAGGTACATGTGAAGCGGTCAAAGAATATAGTATCAATTATGCCAACGAACGCACCGCATTTGGTGAACCTATTTCACACCGTCAAAGTGTCGCATTTATGATTGCCGATATGGCAATTGAGATTGATGCAATGCGTATGCTGATCTTAAATGCAGCAAGTTTGGCTGAATCAGGTCAATCTTTCCATCGCGAAGCGTATTTGGCACGCTTACTGTGTGCGGAAAAGTCGATGAAAATCGCCACTGATGGCGTACAAATTTTAGGTGGACATGGTTTTACCAAAGAACATCCTGCTGAACGTTGGTACCGTGATTTGCGTGCTACTGCTGTTTTACATTCTGGTTTACATGCTTAAAAGCATATAAAAGGATACTGATCATGAATTTACAAAATCCAAAAAAATTCAAAATGCTTTTAGACCAAGCACATGAAACAGCAATCAATGTGTTACGTCCAATTTCACGTAAATACGACAAAGCAGAACATGCCTATCCCAAAGAGTTAGATATGCTTGCCTCTTTGCTAGATGGTATGAATGATGGGGGTGATGGCTTAAATGCTGGTGCTGCAATCAACAAACGTGGTGACCATGACAATAGCAATAAAAATGGCACCAACATGTCCACGGCATTGGGCATTATCGAAATGTGCTATGGCGATACCGGTCTGCTTCTGTCTATGCCACGTCAAGGACTGGGAAATTCGGCGATTGCTGCGGTTGCCAATGATGAACAGCTTGAACGCTTTAAAGGTACATGGGCAGCAATGGCGATCACTGAGCCGGGATGTGGTTCTGACTCTGCGGCCATTCGTACAACTGCAACTCAAGATGGTGATGAATATATTCTCAATGGTGAGAAAATCTTTGTGACTTCAGGTGAACGTGCAGATTCTGTGGTGGTCTGGGCAACATTAGATAAAAAGTTAGGTCGAGCTGCAATCAAGTCTTTTGTTGTACCTAAAGGTACACCGGGGATGAAAGTTGAACGTTTAGAACATAAACTGGGAATTAAAGCATCGGATACTGCTGCGATCAGTTTCATTGATTGTCGTGTTCCTGCTGCCAATTTGCTTGGAAATGCTGAGATTGACGTCGCAAAAGGTTTTGCAGGTGTCATGGAAACCTTTGACAACACCCGCCCTCTGGTTGCTGCAATGGCGGTAGGTTGTGCCAAAGCCTCTTTAGAACGGATCAAAGAAATTTTTAAAGATGAACTGGATGCTGACTATGCTACACCTTACTTGCAAAGTTCGAATCTAGCAGCGCAAATCTACCGAATGGAGGCAGAATGGGAAGCTGCACGTTTACTCACCATTAAAGCAACTTGGATGGCGGATAATAAAAAACCGAATTCTCGTGAAGCCTCAATTGCCAAAGCCAAAGCTGGACGTATAGGCAATGAAATTACATTGAAATGTGTAGAACTTGCAGCCAGTGTCGGTTACAACGAAGATGAACTACTCGAGAAATGGGCACGCGACTCAAAGATTTTAGATATTTTCGAGGGTACACAACAAATTCAACAGTTGATTATTGCACGTCGTGAGTTAGGTAAATCATCCAGTGAACTGAAATAGTTTTGAATGATTGATTAAATCTTAACTGCTAGAATTTTGATCAGTCAAATTTTCAACTGATCACAAAAGATAGAATTTTTGTTATAAAAATTCTATCTTTTTTATTTTCATATCTATATGTATCAAATTCGGACTATACAAAGACAAGATAACGCAGCTATTGCACAGGTCATTCGGGAAGTATCTAAAGAATTTGGTCTTGCGGCTGAATCTGGCTTTGCTGTCGCCGATCCTGTTCTGGATGATTTATATCAGGTATATGCACAAGAAAGTGCGAAATATTGGGTAATTGAGGATACCAATCATCGAATTGTAGGTGGTGGGGGGCTTTCACCGTTACAGGGAGATTCCTCTATTTTAGAAATTCAAAAAATGTATTTTTTACCTGAACTTCGCGGGCACGGGTTTGCAAAGAAAATTCTTGAACAATGTTTTGAATTTGCTCAGCATCATGGCTTTCAAGCCTGTTATTTAGAAACTACTGAAAATCTGTGGCAAGCCGTAAAACTCTATGAAAAATTAGGTTTTGAGCGTTTGTCTGCACCTAAAGGCAACACAGGTCATAGTCATGCTTGTGAATTTTGGATGCTCAAAACATTATAGAAGTCCACTTCATTCACTTTGGTCGTATTTGCATTGCTTTAAAGTCATTAGACAATGCGAAGATTAGAATCATTTAAAACTGAAATGTATTTTTTAATACGGCTTAAAAAATTGAAACCTTGGCAAAACAGTCATTGAAATTGCATAACGGTAATTTACAATGAAAATGTTTAGATAATTTAATTTTTATACTTAGAAATTCATGATTTTATAAGTATCGTTTGAAATTAAGGGAATGTATAAACAATGTTGTATCTGGAAGATTTAAACGTAGGTGATCATTTTAAAAGTCGTGAATACGAAATGACTTTGGATGAAGTTTTAGAATTTGCACATAAGTATGATCCACAAGTTTTCCATACAGATGCTGAAAAAGCCAAAGATCACCCTATTTTTAAAGGATTAGCTGCAAGTGGCTGGCATACATCCGCTGTTACTATGCGTCTTTGGACTGAATGCTTCCCCGTTGCGTATGGACTGATTGGTTCAGAATCCAGCTTACGGTGGCCTAGACCGACACGAGTCGGTGATCGCATTCATGTCGATGTTGAAATTGTTTCGATTACCCCTTCTAAAACTAAAAATGATCGTGCTATTGTGACTTATATCACACAAGCTAAAAATCAAAATGATGATGTATTGCTTATTTCAACCACCAAAATTGTGGTATTTAAACGTAATTTTGATGCGCATTAATCCTGAATTTGTCTTACAATATTTAAGGGTTTTTCCATATCATGACAATATGATGAAACAAGTAAAAGCAATGTTCAGAGCAATGGAAAGCACATGAAAACAGTCTCAGCTCGCCAAGATCAGGGAATTCCTGGTGTTTATGGACTACTATTATTAGATATCGTTTCGCGTTGGGGATATAGTGCGGAAACATTATTTGCACCGTTTAACTTTACCAGTGAACAGCTCGCTGAACCTGATTGCCGTATTCCTACACCACTTGCCAATGAACTCATTAAACATGCGCTGAAACTCACGGGTGAAAGTACCTTGGGTTTTCACCTTGGAACGCAGATGCGTATTTCAATTCATGGATTTATTGGCTATGCCATCATGACCGCGAATGACATCACTGATGCATTGGTACTGGCAAATCGATTCATTCAATTGCGTATGCCCTTTTTGCAATTATACTTCTCTACATTCGGTGAAAAAGCCACATTGCAATTGCAGTGTGATATTGAAATCGAACCTTTGCGTACTGAAATTGTGATGGGGCTGACTTTTGGGATCATGACCATGGCGAAGGCATTAACTGGGATTAATGACCTGCATGGCGATATTGATTTTGATTTTCCAAAACCTGATGGTTTTGACAAATATATTGAAAAATTATCTAAACAATACACCATGCGTTTTGAACAGCCTCATTTGATTGCAAGTTTTGACAAGTCATATTTAGGTTTGAAAATGGTCAATGCAGACCCGATTGCCAGTCAAATTGCCATTAACCAATGTGAAGCTGAACTTTCAGCTTTAGGTGAAAGACGCCGTTTAGCTATGCGTGTACGCGATATTCTGACTCATTCAGAGCAGCATTATCTGAGTATTGAAAATGTTGCAGATCGCCTGCATATGTCAGACCGTACATTAAAGCGTCAGTTGGCTGCTGAAGGTACTTCTTTTTCGACTTTGGTCGATGAAGTGCGTTATCGCCATGCGACTTCGCTACTTTCTCGTACCGACTATACCCTTGAGCAAATCGCGGATGAACTTGGTTATAGTGATGTGGCAAATTTTAGCCGTGCATTCAAACGCTGGAGTGGACGCAGTCCTAGCAGTTGGCGTAAAGATCCGTACTTATAATATGTTTTACACTGATTATTGATTTATATGAATAAGTTTATCAGTATCTCTGCTTTTTGTTTTGTTTGAAAAAGCGGTATAAATCGTGGCAAAAATAAATGGATTAATGGAGTCATTATGAATCATCCTTCTGATTTGAAATATGCAGCTACACATGAATGGGTAAAAATTGAAGGTGATCTTGTGGTTACTGGTATTTCTGACCATGCTCAAGATGCTTTAGGTGATCTTGTTTATGTGGAAGCACCAGAAGCCGGCAGCCGTGTAACTGCAGGCGCTCAGGCAGGTGTCGTTGAATCAGTGAAAACAGCATCGGATATTCATGCTCCTGTTTCTGGTGAAGTGGTCGAAGTGAATACTGCGCTTGAAGATGATCCTGATTTTGTCAATGAAGACCCATATGGCAAAGGTTGGATTTACAAGATTAAACCAGACAATATCGCTGATGTTGAAAAGTTACTCAGCAATTCTGAATATGAAGCTGGGCTTTAATTTTCAGATTTTAACCGTACAATTAAAAAGACCAGAATATTCTGGTCTTTTATTTTTCTTAAATTAGGTGACATAATTTGTTATTTTCTTAGGTCTAATCTAGTTAATACTGGATATTGACCAAAGCAACCATTTGCCCAACCACTAATCACAGTTTGAGCATGAAATGCAGATAGTAAAGCTGCGTACATTTCTTTAAAAAGATAGTGATCTTTTCTTAAAACGACAGCGTTTGACACACCACAATTTTCACCATTAGCTACTGGACTTTTTAATTCAATAATAAACACATTCCATGAATCATGAATTGTGATTGCACTAATTTTTGAGTTATAGAAACCACTATTGGCAAATACAGAATTGCAAAGTAGTAGGTTAAAGCATAATACGATAAATATTTTTTTCATATTTTGACCAGTTTTTATATTTTAAGTTATTATAACAAGAATAATTCAATTATCAATTTATACTATAAAGTATAAAAATATTTTATTTGAGTTTTATAATGAATCAATATGATGAAAAGGTGATCCGAGCTTATCAAACTGACTCTACCATTAGAGTCTATCAAGCCTTTTCAGATGAATTGGCATCACTGGCGCTTAAGCATAATTCTTTTAAAGATAATCCACATTATTATCCATAAAAACATAACCCATGCCTAACATTAATGCGAACTCTTCCTTATTAGCCTCAGCCAACTTTAATAATTCAAAACCAAAATTCTGATTATTTTCGATATTAAGCCCAAGAGTTTTCTTTAAGCTCCCCACACTAATTCTTTTAAACACATGATCTTCAAGTGCTTTTTCTTGTTCAACATTCAACTTCATAATAGAACTCCTAAAACTATCTTTGATTTTTTTAAATTTTATAATGTTTTGATAAAATTCATATCAATACTTTTTATCAAATAAGTTTTTAAAATTAAATTCAATCAAAAATAAACCAAAAATAGTAATAAGGCTTGCAGGTAAAAGATAAATCCATCCGTCCTTCATTTCTTTAAAAAAGCTTTTTGAATATAAATAACCAAAACCTAATCTGCCATCATGATAATAAACTGGAATCCAGATAATAAAAATAAATGAAAAAGAAATAAAATAAAACAATTTCTTATTTTCCTTCTTGGATGCATATAAATAAAATATCAACAATATTACATTAATATAAAAATTCAAATAAGGCATATACAATCCAATGATTAGACTATGTAAAAAAGTCAAAAAAACTCCAAAAATGATAGCAATAAAATCCATTAAATTATTAATCATGCTTGCTCCATATTACTATTTAATATTAATTTTATACTCACGTCCTGTTGCCGTTTTCAAAGCTGATTTTGTAGCATCATACCATATATTATTAATTACTTTATCAGACCCCCACCCCAAAGATTGGAGCTTACCTGTACCCTCACCATAATTATGAATCAATACATTACCCCCTCCTAAATCCTGAACCCCTCTAATAACTATTCCTGGATATAACGAATGATCTGGTCTTGTAATATTTACAACCCATGAAACACCACTATTTCCTGTTCTTAAAAATGAATATACATTATCGGGAACATCATGTATTAAAGTCTTAGATGTTGCCATGAATGTTCTAAAATTAAATCCACTAGGATTCGCAAGATTAAAAGTTCCACCTATTGTTGCTGGTTGAGCATTATCATTTGGTGTTGGATGTTGTATCAAATAAAATCTTAAATTTAAGATTTCCATTTCGCTCAATCCACTAACAAAAACACTTCTATTGTAGATATGATAATCAATGTTATTTTTCAAATAGCTAAATCCTGCTTTTGCACTAGGAACGCTAAATGTTGATAAATCATAAAAATCCGTATTGAATTCAGTTTGGCCAAGATAGTCTCTTGCCTCTTTTCCATCAGGATCTCTAAAACTATAACTATCATTCCACCCATATTGATAACGATTGGTCTGCCCATGCCCTTTCATAATAAAAGTCACGGGATCAGGCTGATAAAATCTTCCTAATACGGGGTTATAGTGACGTTGCTTTAAATAAACCAAATCATCAGCATCTTGAACCCCACCAACAAAAGCATTTGGGTTCTTTAAATTGCTTGGCTTCTTATATTGTAGTTGTTGACCAAAAGGTGCGTATTGATAAGACTGACTGACTACACCCTGTTCATTGATCACTTTTAAAGTTGAGCCATCAAAGTTCTGAACATGATATTGAATTTTTTACAGTGATATTATAATAAATCCTATATTAAATCTCTTCTCTTACCATTCTTTATTTCGTGCTCCAAATCTTCATCACGAATAAAATCATTTTTTTCTTTATTATAAATATAAATATGTATATTTTTATCTATTGCTAAAATTTTAAATTTACTTCCTTCAAAATGTGTACTTTCCTCCTTTTGAGAATCATTCATTTCTAAGAAAGTGATATTAATAGAATTACCAAACCTATGGAATAGAACCTCCATAAGCCAATTTACATCTTCGATAATTAATGATCGTTTATTGTAATAATAGCATTTAACAATTACATCATAATTATTACTCATTATTTATCCTTCCAAACTAATCCAGTAGTATTAGTAGCAAATTGTTTAATTGGCATTGTTTTAACAACGCCTCCCGCAGGATCCCAGTATCTCACTATTCCTCCTGAAACGGACTGAACTGTTACAAAATGTCTTTGACTATGCCCTAACATCGCAATATAGCTTCCATAAGAACTATAAAGACCTTGGATATCTCTTACTTCTGGTAGTGCTTGCACTCCTTTCCAACCAGATTGATAACTATTGATATTTTTTGCTAATTGTTCTGGACTTAAACCTTTATAAAATCCCTTTGCTAGATTAGATTGGAATACTTCAATTCCACGCTCACTTAATACTTTTTGTCCACATGCCATACCACATGCATTTGGAGTTAATTGCCCCTGTTTTCCTGCTATACCGCTACCAGCATATGCTATCGGATTTGTACCTCTTGAAAGCATTACTGATACCATTGTGAATATATTTTCAGTAGAAAATAAAGAGGGTTCACTATCTTTTCTTATCAATAACCCATACATTTGTGCATTTTGTGAATATGCTTCAAATGTTATCTGTCCTCTGAAATAAGCCTGTAAATCCTTATCTAACGCTTTATAATATTCATCAGGATTTAACCCATTCGGATCACTAAACGTATAAGTATCATTCCACCCATACTGATAACGATTGGTCTGCCCATGACCGCCGCTTAAAAAAGTGATTTGATCAGGCTGATAAAACCTCCCCAACACAGGGTTATAGTGTCGTGCCTTTAAATAAACCAAATCATCTGCATCTTGAACCCCACCCACAAAAGCATTAGGGTTCTTTAAATTGCTTGGCTTTTGTATTGTAGCTGTTATAAGATTATTATTAAGATTTTGTTAAACGCTCCCTTTTCGTTCATTAAATTTCCATTAATAAATTAAATTTTTTAATGTTTAATATTACTACGTCTAATATAATCCTGATCAACATCCTCAATGAGGATTTCAGATGGCGTATATTCATAAAACTCTTCAATTTTCCAATTACATTTAGGTATTCTTTCAATTAAATTTATTGGTAAATCTTTATATTTAAGACTTACCAAAACCATTTTTCCTCTCGATAAAATCATTATTCATGATAAACTGCAAGGTGGATCACCAATAAAAGAAACATTATGATCTATTAAAATATTTAATATTTCTTAAAAATAAAATAATAAATTTACTCATTATTTAATCTCTCTATATCTTGGTTTATCGCCATCATAATACAAGTTGAATTGATGAACCATTCTATGCCATATTATAATAAATCGACGTAAATTAATTTAAAATTTTCTATTTAACACTTTGTAAAAATGACACTACTTAGACTTCAACCAATAATTAATTTAAATTATTTCCCGTTAATAATTTTTCTAATGTTGGCAGTAAAATATTAATTAATTGACAATACGCTTTTACATTAGCATATACTCTAATTTTAGCTTCTTCACATGATGCATTTTTGAATTTAATGCTATATTTTTTAAATAATGAATCCGTTAAGAGAAAAGATAATTCTGGTGGATATATTTTTTTGCTTTTATCTTTTAATAAATTAATAGTTAAAATTATTCCAAAATAAAAAACACCATAATTTTTTAATAATTCATTAATATTTAAAATATTATCTGGATTTATTTCAATCTTTATAATATAATCACCAACTACTTTAAATACATAAAATTCATTATCATCAAATTCAGCTTTAAAATTCTGAAGCTCACTTTTAAATATTGCATTTAAAAAAAACATCCAACCTTGCGTATTAAATATACCACTATAAGCTAAAGCTATCTCCTTATTTTTTTTTCCTTTAATTAATTTTAAATCAAATTCATTTTTAATTAAATCAAAATTATTTAAGTGTAAAAATTCAGAATATCCTACACCTATTCTATCTAACCAAACTTTATACATGGAAGTGAATTTTAAAGAACTTTCTTTCTCTAAATCATTAAGCTCATTAATTTTCAAACCTAGATCACCTAAAATTCCATCAGGTGGTCTGTTATTAAAGTCATCAAAAAACCAATAATCATGACTTACTTTCTTTAAATGACTGTAAAAGTCTTCCTCATATTGTGTTAATAATAAATACAAATTTATATAGGTAAAATTAAATTCATGTTCCAATTCAATAGAACGTATAAATATAGATAAATTTTTAAATATTTCATTTTGATACGTAATAAAATTTTCCTGAATTTTATCTTTCAAACTATCCATATAATTTCCAATTAATAAGCAGGTAAAAAAGGAGGCATTCTTCCTGAGGGAATTTTTCCTCTACTTGCATAATTTAGTAATCCAATAGCACCTAATGTTATTGCAGCAGCAGAAGAATATTTCAATCTTTCATCTGGAGTTAGTTTATCTCCTCTTTCTTTAGTATAGAATATTAAACCATTAATTGGTGCACTCGTAGTATCATAGCGTATCGTATACCAATAACCATCAAGGTAAGGCATTTTGAAATTCTGTACTGTATTTGGTAATACTCCACTTGTATTAACTTGTCCAGTGAAATTGATTCCAGCTACTAATTTATAAGTACGTAATTGCTCTAAAGCACCATTATAAAGTGATTTGTCATATAAATAGGATATTGGTTTAAGCTCAACTAAATTCATACCCGCACTATCAAAAAAAGATCTTTCAACACCATCAGGTTTAAAACCGAGCCCCCAAGCTGACCAAGAAACTCCGCCTTCCCAATTGCTTGCACTAGAATCTAATTGATAAGCAAAAACATTATGTACGATGGTTCCAAAAACCCATGGCATCCATACATTTGGTTCCTTTTCAACAGATGTACCTTGAGGGTCTCTGAAAGTATAACTATCATTCCACCCATACTGATAACGATTGGTCTGCCCATGACCTTTTTCTAGAAAAGTCACAGGATCAGGTTGATAAAACCTCCCCAACACAGGGTTATAGTGACGTTGCTTTAAATAAACCAAATCATCAGCATCTTGAACCCCACCAACAAAAGCATTGGGGTTCTTTAAATTGCTTGGCTTCTTATATTGCAGTTGTTGACCAAAAGGTGCGTATTGATAAGACTGACTGACTACACCCTGTTCATTGATCACTTTTAAAGTTGAGCCATCAAAGTTCTGAACATGATATTGAATCCGATCCTTCGCCAGTGTGAGCTGACTAAGGAGTAAAACAAAACTCAACAACATCAATTGAACAGCAGATGACCAAACTTTGTTTGACTGCATATTTTTATTTTTCATCGCTTTTATCATTTTTATTCTCATGATTTTCCCCTTAGTCATCTTCCAAGATCATATCTAAGATTGCAGGTAACCAAGCTGCCATATCTTCGTCAGGATCAGGTTCATTCGGATGAATCAGAGGATCTAAAACGCCTTTAGCCCCCAATAACTTATATTCATAACCATCCTTGTAACCATCACCATCTGAATCTGGATTATTTGGATCAGAACCAATAAAACGTTCAAGATAATCAGGTAAGCCATCATCATCGCTGTCCACATAACTGTCTAACAAGTTATTGATACCAAACTCTGCGCCTTCAAAATCATTCATCAAGTCGAAGCCTTTACTGTTGGTATCTGGATAACGCTCTAATGTTGCAACTAATTTTCCAGCGACATAAACATAAGCTTTGTTATAACCAGATTGATGGTTAATGTCATAAACGAGATTACCTGCGGAATCATAGATATAGTCAGTAATTCCATCATCACGTACAGCACGAACACGTAAGCCTTCAGTATTATAAATATAGCTTTCATTTCCATTTTTACTGATACGATAGTAAGCGTCATAATCCAAAGCACGAATACCATCATTGGTGACATTACCCATGGCATCATAACTAAAGTTATAAGGTGAGCCATTCACATTAGCTAAACGTGATGTTCCGTTTACATAATTATAGGTATATGAAGCAGGTGCAACGATTTGACTCTTGGAGGTGATATTGACTGAACTAATATCATCATTGTTATAAAAATACTGATACCGTGCCTGATCAAGCTCGACTTGTTTCATTAAGCCTGTACCATAGCGATCAATGACAGCGTTATAAGTCGCCCCACAATAATCACTCATTCTATTGATACGATTCAAAGCATCATAACCATAACCAATATTCAGCACACATTTATTTAAACTGGTCGAACTTACCCCAGTAGGTAAGCCACTGTTGGAGTACGCATATGTCCAAGCCACATCTCCATTTGCTTGTACCGATGTCAGTTGATTCATCGCATTATAGTTAAGTCCCTGAATCACGTTCGGTATCGAATAAACTTCACCAAAGGCATTTTGATCAGACAAGTTCACAGACTTACCATTTGGATAAATAATAGAAACCACTTGATTGAGATTGTTGTAACCAAATGTCGTGGTATAGCCATAGTTGGCATTGTTGGAATTAATATTTTGTGTCAATGAAACAACACGACCAAAGCCATCACGACCATAACCTTGAGATGTATTGGCATTACTGCTTGAGTTTAAACGACCTGCTAAACTATACCCATAATTGGTTGTTACACCACGCCACGTACGAGAACTGATCAAATCATTGATTGGATAATATTGGATTGTCTCAACTGAACCATCTTGGTGGCTGATCGTTTTGATTCTACCTGTCGCATCATAGCCATAAACTTTTTGACCATTGATGCCATTATCACGTTCAGTCGCTAAAGAACCATTACTGTTATAGCTATAACTTTGTGTAGACGCTCCTGATGTAGCTACAGTAGGTTTTAATAAACCTAGATTGTAGTCTGTAGAGGTCGTAAACACAGAACCATCATTACCTTTGCGGTTGACCAGTGTTTTAAGATTTGCACTAAAATCACCGACCGCTAAATAATCAGATTCAGTCGTTCCATAAGCATCAGAACTGAGACTGATTGCACCCGTACGTCCACTACAGGATTGATAACAATAGTTAATCGTTACACCGTTGTCGTTTACGGTCAATGGTCGATCAAAAATATCATAACTGGTTCGTACGCCTTCACTTGTGCCGTTCGTTGAAGGGTTTGAACTAAAGGTCACGTTGCCAAAAGCATCATAGCTATTAGAATTCACCACTGTTTTATTTGAAGTGTTTTCTGATGAATAAATAAGAAGTCCATCACCATTGTATTTTTCAGACTTACTATAACTACCACCATTTTGCATGGTTCTGGTAATGTTTAAACCATCATAATTAATATGGGTATAACTCAAACCAACAATTGGCGTTTCAACAATTAATCGACCTGCATCATCATATTGCTTTTGTGAACGTATACCATCTGCGTCAGTATGAAAGATAATATTACCAAGATCATCAACTGTATTCGTTTCTTGGCCACCATTGGCTAAACGTATATTGTTTGGTATACCCTTTTTATAACCTGAGTATTGTGTAATTTGCTGACCATTTCCAGCATCTACTTCTAAAGGTAAACCTGTATGTTTTTCTCCTGTCATATAACCAGAGAAACAGCTCGCAAATTTAGACCAAGCAAAGTCAGCTAAATTCCCAAGGCAAGTACTAAAAGAAACGGTTTCATATTTAAACTTGGTTGTACGTCCTTCTTTATTTTCTGTGGTAATTGCACCTTGAACATCGTAATCAATCGATTGCGTTGTATAACCATTCGAGGTCTTTTGACGAGGTAATCCCGTTATCCAAGGTAAATTGCCATCATTTACGGCACTATTGTTTGGATCTGCATTAAAATAACTGACACTGACACTTGGTAACGATATAGCGCCTGTACCTTTTAGCCCTGTGGACTCTATGGTTTGAGCATTTCCATATTGATCAAAATCTCTGTAAATCGTACTGTAAGTACCATAATGATCGACTGTTTTTTTAGACATCCTGATCAGTGAAACATCTTCGTTATCCGTATAATTATCATTGGTTGTTTTTGGTTTTTGCCCAATGAGATTAAGTAATGCCCATTCATAGGATTCAGTTCGTGAATCAATCGTTACTCGCTTAAGTAAACCATGTAAAAAGCTTTCAGCAATTCCACCTTCAAAAGCATTCATGACATAAACATATGCCTTCGTAACGCCTGTAGTTGTATCTTTGGTTGTTACAGTAGTTGTTTGTTCTTTTGCATCTTTATTACGGCTGTATCTATATGTAATTTGTAAGGGATTAATATCTATTCCACTATAGTTAGAATTATTCACTTTAAAAGATTTATTTTCACTAAAACCAGGTCGTGAATCATTGACTAAAGAATATGCCCAACCTGCAGATTTGACGTTAATAAGACCATTGGATGAAGCTTTATAATATTTAATTCCAGTGAGGTCACTATAAAACCACATATAGCCTTGCGAAGTTATTCCATTTACTGACTTTGGGTGATTTCCTACGATCCGATATGGTCCTCCATATTCATAAGTAATCGCATCGCCACTAATATCTCCTGCTGTTCTTAAGTAAACATTTGCTGTTTGTTTAGTTTGAACCTGACCAACTGTATTGGTACTTCCTGGGATAGAATCATTATTTAGATAACTACTCATACTTCCTGGATAATAGACATAAGCTTTCCAAACCAAATATTTATTATTCATAAAGCGTTGAATACTATTTAAAACAACATCACCAGAATAATTAGAAAAATCTTCCTTATACCCTGTAAGTATTGAACCATTTTTATATTTTGCATATGTTAAAATTAGCTCATCTTTTGTAGAAATGTCTTTTCCATCAAGTTGGTGTTTTACACTTTCTAAAAAGAATTTAGATGAATTATTGTATCCTTGATAAGTTTTATTCGTATTTTCCATCTTATGATAATTCATGAGATAAGACTCACCAAACTGATTTTCGACTTTAGATGCATAAATGCTTACACGCCCAGCTATATATTGACTTGAAAATACAGTTGGAAAACCTGTTTGATTTTCTCTATTTTGAATTGGAAATAGATAACTCGTTCCATTTGGTGCTCGTACTTTAAAGTCATTACCACCATTCTCACAGGAAATAAACCAATTATCTTGTGAGATATACTTTGCTGATTGAGGGTATCCACTTACACCACTTTTAATTGGATAGAATGTAATATTTTTTTGCCCTGGAAGATATAAACTAATTGGTCTTTGACGAGGATCAACTTGTGAATACAAAGAATAGTCCGGTCTATTTACATAAGTTCTTGTGAATTCCCAAGGATGCTCACTAATATATTGGTTATATCCATTCCACTTTTTTTCTAGTAAAGCTAACATTGTATTTGCATATGCATTAGTTTGAAATAATATATTTAACTGTGCTACGCTTAATGACATGCCATCGTTATCTTTTAGAATAATTGGCTTACTAGAACCTACACTATAAAAGTTAACTGTTAGACTTTTTGCTGTTAATATTTGCGTATCAAAACTGCTAATTACTTTTTCAGCAAAAGGTCTAAAATTTGTGTAATCGTTATCGCCTTTATAAAGCACTCTTTCAAAACCATCTGCTGTAATAATAACTTTATTTATTCTTTTATTAAAGAAAAGGCTGTTAAAAGTAAAAACTGATAAATTTAAATGTGTAATCAGAGCATTAATTACAGCTTGATTATTTTTATTATTTTCAAATATTAAAGAATCTCGATTATTCTTGACAGAATCTGGAACTGCAATTTGTACACCCTGTATACTGCCTAATATATTGTAGGGAATATCAGAATATATTTTTGAAGAAATATTAACATTATAAAAAGAATTAGGGTCTATTCCTCTTTGTTCAGCTGTAGATATAGAAATCGCATAAGCTAAATTTTTAAAATAATTAGAATTAGCTAATTGCCAGAGTTCTTGTACAGTTTCACTTTTATATCCACTATCAATAATAGTTGTATCATAAACAGGTTTACCGTAACTATCATTTCCAGTTTTAGCATCGCCATTGGCTATGCATATACCTGCCCCGTCATCACCTTGAAGTTTTGTAGATGCCCCTGTCATCATCACCAATCTTGGTGACTCTAACTCCCAATTCCCCATAGAACGAAAACCATTATTGACCTTTCCATAAGAACGGGAAAGTGTAAAATTCAACCCTCGCTCGCCCTTTAAAGTAACTTCTGGAATATCATAGACAAGGTTTCCACTCATTAAGTCAACATAACCATTCGGTGTTTTTTCTTGTCCTGTATCCCCAACACTTTGATCAGAAGGAAATGAAGTCATTGCAACAGACCAGTCAATTGGTCCTGCATAGAGGACCGAACAAAATAAACTACATATCAAACTAAGTATTATTTTCATAAGAATTGTCCATTTTTATAATTAGATTGTATTTAGAATTAGCGTTCTACACTAATCATACTTATATCTTCACCATCACCCCAACGACTACAAGTACCTGCCCCATCTATCAACACAGTTTTATTAGTAGCCTGAGCCATCATCAAAAGTGCTAATTGTCTTTTCCCTGCTGAACTATTTTCATTTTTAATCATCATGTACCAATTCGTTGCGCAAGCTGGTCTATTTCCTGTACGTTCACCTGAGATATACACCCAAACTAAACCATCTTCATCTCTCACGTTAATCGCCTGAACTTTCCCCTTGTATGTACTCGCTAAAGCATTTCCAACAAAGATCAGTTGAAACACGATAAAAACAACGGATAATATTTTTTTCATTTCAACCCTGTTTACTTTTTCTAATAAGTCGTATATAAAAAATACATATTTTTAAGAAAAAATACAATATCCACACAATTAATTCATAAAATTTATTAGAGAGGCTTCAAATGCTGAAGAAATTTTTTTTTGGTTTACTTCTATCAATATCAATATCGCAAATAGCTTTCGGTATAGAAGGAGTCATTGGTAGGAAAATTGTGCATGTTGGATGCAATGCTTACAACGGAACCTGTTTTATAAAGCTAAACGGAAGCGCTATCGGTTCCACTTTGAAATGTTTAGTAGGAGAAACTAATGAATTTCGCTTTGATTCTTCAACAACAGTAGGTAGAAGAACGTACGCGTCTTTATATGGTGCATTTATAGCAAAGAAAACTGTTGATGTTCATCTTGATGGCTGTTTTGATAATAAACCAACTTTAGTTTGGTTTCACATTTATTAAGGGATAGACATGAAAATAATTATTATTTTTATTACTGTGTTTTTCTGTACTCAATCTTTCGCAATAGTTAATTGTGGGCCTTATAAAGTGATGCAAATTCAGACCCAAGAAACAGATTTATTAGCTTTGCTTAAATCTCAAAGTGGTCAAGAGTCGTGGAAACAAATTGGTTCATGGTCAAAACCGTCTACAAAACCATATTTAGCGATTCTCATGCAAGCCTATGCAATGAAAAAGAATATTACTTTGCGTTACATTACTGACAGTTATAACTGTGATGAAACTGATTATATAACTGTTCCATGGATGGTTAGAATGTCTTAGGTTTAATTGAAATTGTAAAATTTTATATAAACAGTAGTTTTTAAACTTGTAGCCCAACTATTATCATGTCAAATAAGGTGATAAAAATGAAAAGAATTATCTTTTTACTACTGATTTTGCTCAACCAATCTGTTTTTGCTGCCGATATTATGTGCACTGGAAAAGTAAGTGGTGTGTCAATAAATCCACGTACTGGTGGACTTTTAGCGAATACTGTAGGTGGTTTAAGTAGCCCTATATTGTGCAGTACATCAACAACATTAAATGAAATTTCTCCTTCAAATTGTAGTAAGTTATTTGCTGTATTACTTACTGCTCAAATTACAAAAAGAACGGTTACTTTGTATTTTTCTGGAGCTCAGAGTTGTTCCGATTTTCAACCATGGACTTTAGCTGGAGGATTTTATCATTATATTTTAAACGATTAATTGACTACAAATGCATTCTAAAATTCAAACAATAACATTTAAATCAAGGAAATACAGCGATGAAGAAAATATTATTATTGGTGATTCTACTTACCCAGCAAACTTTTGCAGCTGAAACATATGTATCTGGAAGAGTTTCTGATATTACAAGTATAACTGATGGATTACTAATACGATTAGAAACTAGAGAGGTTCCTAGAATTTGCGAAAATAGAAATCCTTGGGGTTACTTAATCATACCGCAAGCCAGAAAAACTATTCTAGCAGCATTCTTAATGAATTGGGCTAGAAAAAAACCTCAAGTAACGCTATATGTTGATGAAAATCAAGGAAGTGCATCTTTTTGTACCATTAAACAAATTGATCATCAAAGTTAAAAACTAATTTCCTTATTCAAATTATTAAGTTCTTTTTGCTTAATCAACTTAATATAGATTTCGAAATAAAGTAAATTTGAAGTTTTTTCAATCAATTAAGTTTACTCGTTTTTTGTACCAATCAAAAAAATAAATGTTCAATTACAGCTTATAGGTCGACTAGATTAACACATTGCTAATCTAGTATAGCCTTTATAAAAATTACATATTGTATTTATGCTGTACACGCTAAACTCTTTTCAGAAAGCTGTTCAGCCACATCTAAGAGTAACTGCTCAGTTTTACTCCAACCTAGACAACCATCCGTAATAGATTGACCATAGGTCATATCACAAGAAATTTTCTGATTGCCATCAACCAAATGACTTTCCAACATGACACCACGTACATGGGTTAAATGTCTTTCTTCAATAATCTGCTGTAAAACCAATGGTTGTTTTAAAGGATCTTTACTGCTGTTGCCATGGCTACAGTCAATCACCAATGCAGGTAATTTTCCCTGATGTTGATGACGGATCTGCTGAATCGATTCTGCATCATAATTGGTCCCTTTGTTTGAACCACGCAAGATGATATGCGCCAAAGGATTGCCCTGACTATGTACGATACACGGTGTACCTTTTTGGCTCATCGCAAGGAATTGATGCGGATGGCTTGCAGATTGGATTGCATCTAAAGCAATTTGAATCGAACCATCGGTACCATTTTTGAAGCCGATGCTGAAAGGCATATGACTTGAAATTTCACGATGGATTTGTGATTCACTGGTCCGTGCACCAATTGCGCCCCATGCCAATAAATCATCAAAATATGCCGTTGCCATTGGACTTAAAATTTCACTGGCAATCGGCAGACCTTTTTCTATAATTTGTAAATACAGTTGGCGTGACTTTTCCAAACCCAACTGCATATTTGCAGAGCCATCTAGATTCGGGTCATATAAGAAACCTTTCCAGCCGACAGTTGTACGTGGTTTTTCAATATAGGCACGCATCACCAGAAAAATATGGTCTGAAACTTTTTTTTGTAGTTGGATAAGACGAGCTGCGTATTCAAGTGCAGATTTTTCATCATGAATTGAGCATGGGCCTGTAATCACAAGCAAGCGGTGGTCTGAACCATCCAGAATGTTTTGAATTGTTTGACGTTGTTCAAATATTTGTAAGGCAAGCTTATGTTGTAATGGGAATTTTTCTTTTAACTCAACAGGCAGAGCCAACTGAGTTTCTATGGTTTGATCTTGTTGTAAAGCAATATTCAGAGCATTCATCACGTATTCCTTTGGACTCTCAATCAGTCCTAACTTTTATTTGAGCGTATGGGATCTATTCAAATGGGCAATCAGATTGTTCATTTGACCAAAGTAAAACCAATAAAAGTTACTAAAGTATACTGCGTTAAATTTCATCATGATATTCTCCAAAATCTTTAAATTAAAACGATTTAAAATCTTTAATATTAGGCATAAAAAAACCTGACCGGGGTTGCCCGATCAGGTATTAACTTGGATGGGCAACCATTTCAGTGCCCGAACGACTTCAGGCAACTATCTAAAGAATTGCCAGAAATAATAAGAAGTAGCGATTGTAGCTTGCTTTAACATCTTTATATCGTTCATAAAATCTGTATTGAATTTACAATACTCGGTGTGTCATGACTTTTCAAGCTATTTTTAAAATAATTTTGATTTTATATGAACACCCTGAATTTGGCATATCTTTAGTGATATACATATGGTGAAACGGTAATCTCTCTAGCCAACATTTTTTTGACTTGATCTGCGGTGATCGCTGCACTAAATAAGAAACCTTGACCGAATTTGCATCCTATCGCAATTAAACTGTCTAATTGTTGCGTGGTTTCGATTCCCTCAGCAACAATATCTAAAGATAGAATCGGACCCAGTTTGGCAATTCCTTCAACGATTGCCTTGATTGAATCTTCCTCATGCATACGATTCACAAAATTATAGTCGATCTTCAGACTATCTACTGGATAATCTCGGATATGTGACATTGAAGAATGCCCTGTCCCAAAATCATCTAAGGCGATACGCACCCCTGCATTTTTAAGTTTTTTTAATGCCCGAACCACATATTCATAACCACGATCTGCAAGTACATGCTCAGTTATTTCAATTTCAATCAAATGTGTCGGAATTGCATAGTTCATTAGTCGTTTAAGTAAAGTTTCAGCGTAATTATCCCGCATAAACTCTACCGGTGATGCATTAATCGAAATGGGAACCACTTTTAATCCCAGACTCATCCAGTACGACATATCGGTAAAAATACGATCATGCATAATTTCACTGATTTTAGTAGCCAACTCAAAATCATTGAATGCTTCTGCGACAGTAGAAGGAAAATACACCTCTCCCTCCGGATCTCGCCATCTCAATAACGCTTCAAATCCAATAATTGAACAATCATCGAGTTTTACTTTAGGCTGATAGAATGCTTCTACCTGATTACTCCGAATCATGTGTCGTGCAGTATGTAATTGTTTAGCTTTACGCTGTGCTGTTTCAAACATGTCAGCCCCAAACATACGTACACCACCACGCCCACGTTCTTTTAAATCATTCAATGCCGTATCTGCACATTTTAAAAGTCCCGAACCATCTTTCGCGTCATCAGGATAAATCGAACCACCAATACTCATCCCGCCGTTTAATAGCTTGCCACTATAAGTAATTGGGGCTTCTAATTGTTTTAATATTTTTTTTGAGATTGTTTCAATTCGTTGATGGCTTTCTACCTTTTCAACCACCACTGCAAACTCATCTCCACCCAGTCTCGCAATATAGGCATGTTCATCAAGACAATTGGCTAGTCGTTTCGATAGAACCTTGAGTAAATGATCTCCCGCTGAATGCCCTAAAGTATCGTTGATATGTTTGAAATGGTCGAGGTCAAGTAACAATAATCCAATTTTGCCACGGCAATCTCGGGCTTTACCAATTGAGGATTTCAGTCTTTTTTTGAATATACGACGGTTCATCAGACTCGTCATTTCATCAAATTCGCTGTTTAGTCTTAGCTTTTCTTCAGCAATGCGTTGTTTGGTAATATCTCTTGATACACACAGAATACTGGTGGTTTGCCCTAGTGCATTGATTATAGGTGTCAATATATTGTCCCAATACATCGTGACATTATTAAAAACACTCTTTCCAGCAAATCGAACATTTTTCCCTTTTGCTGCTTCTTTGATTGCCTTTTTACCCTGCTCTCTCACTTCAGGAGGTAACAGACCCAGCCACTGCATACCAAAAGCAGTGACATTCTCCTGTCCAAGTAGTGCCCGACAGCCTGCTTTATTCATATGTGAAACAAAACCATCTGGACTAATGATTTTGATACAGTCAACACTGACATCCAACATGTCGGTATTGGCTTTTAATAGTTGTCGGGTTTCATGTAATTTTGAAAAATGCTCATGAATGTGGGTACAGGTGATTGTCCAATCGAAATATTTCTTTTGATATAACGTGCTTTGTGCAATTAACAAAAACCATTGATATTCACCATCATGTCGTTTGATACGACATTCTTGTTCAAAACGCTGACCTGTCTTTTGAGCTTTGGTCCAAATGTTATGGATAAGCGTTCTATCTTCTGGATATAAAAAATCCATCCATTGATGAGCGTCAATATTATTATGATCAATTCCGAAATATTGCTTTAAAGCGGTATTACAATAAGTTTCACCAAATTTAGTCATCCAAATTAAATGTGGAAGTTGATCTAAAGTAAACTTAACTTCATTTGAAATTTGCACACACTGCGGCTTTATAGAATTCCGAGACGAACTCACCTGATTCATATTACGATCATAAGGTAAATGAGCGCCAGCCATAGATTAATCCTATAATATCAATGCAAATTCAATATAAACTCTTTTTCTAGATCATATATTTTAGTCACATGTTTATTTTGCGATCATTAACAGAAATGTTAAGCCTTTCATTTATCAGAAAATAAATTGATTCAGATCACACTTCAATAGAAGAGTGTAAAATTATAGACAAAATGAGCAATAAAATCTATGTTTAAATGATTTTCTAGTATTTTTCTAATCTATCTATATCTGATTATTGCGGATATGTTTATTCGCAATAATCAATGCAAGTTTTTATACTTATCTTGGTGCAAGTGCCTATTTTTCTGGAAAATTTCCCATCATTTAAAATAATTTAGCGGTAACTTTAGGTATCGAATCCCATTACTTTCAGGTTCCGGAAACTTACCCGCATCCATATTGATTTGAATCGCTGGAAGAATCAGTTTAGGCATGGATAAAGTTGCATCACGTTGTTCACGCATGTCAATAAATGCTGCTTTAGTAACACCTGTATGGATATGAATATTTTTTTGGCGTTGGGTTTTGATATCAGTTTGGCAGTTATAGTCTGTACGTGACTCAGGAAGATAGTCATGGCATAAGAAAATACGAGTGTCATCTGCCAGTTTAAAAATCTGCATGACAGAATCATAAAGTTGAGCTGCACTACCTTTAGGAAAATCACAACGAGCAGTACCATAATCTGGCATAAACAATGTGTCACCCACAAATGCCGCATCGCCGATCACATAAGTTAAACATGCAGGCGTATGACCAGGTGTCGGAATATTGTAAGCCTCTAATTGACCTATTTTAAAAACTTCATGATCTTTAAAGAAATAGTCAAATGAGTGATGTGAGTTTAATGTTTTTATATCGACATGATAAATTCGGCTAAAAGTGTCTTGTACGATGGCAATCTTTTCACTCATTGCAATTCGTCCACCGAGCTTTTGCTTTAAGTATTGAGAAGCCGTTAAATGATCAGCATGCACATGAGTTTCCAAAATCCAGTCAACACAAAGTTGCTCTTGTTGAACATATTCAATGATGCGATCTGCATGCTTTGTACTGGTTGTCGCTGATGCTGCATCATAATCCAACACGCTGTCAATAATTGCACAACATTTAGTTGTTGGATCGGTCACAACATAACTGAACGTGTTGCTGTTTTCATCAAAAAAATCTTGAACTATTGGATTCAACACCACCTAAACTCCTGCAATTTTACGGTGAATAAGCACACCAACCAACATGGCGACAATAAAGTACATAGCCGAATAAACGCCTGCGCCAATCAAAGTAAATGCGGGGGCTGGACATATGCCTGCAATTCCCCATCCTATTCCAAAAAGCACAGCGCCAAGGATTAACTTTGTATCAATTTTCGTATTGGTCGGTAAGTCGATTTTTTCATTAAATAGTGTGACTGGCTGACGTTTTACTTTCTGAAATGGTAAAAATGCGACCATGATCGCTCCGATCATGACAAAAGCCAAACTAGGGTCCCAATGCCCCAATATGTCTAAAAAACCAATAACTTTTGCAGGATTCGACATGCCTGAAAGCATCAGACCAATTGCAAATAAACCACCAAAAACAAAGGCAAATAAATTTTTCATGTTCATGCTCCCAATAGATGACGCATCACATAAACAGTGATGAATCCTGCCAGCATAAAAGTACAGGTTGCAATAATTGAACGCTTGGATAAACGGCTAATCCCACAAATACCATGTCCACTGGTACAGCCTGAACCCAGTCGCGTACCAAATCCCACCAAAAGACCTGCAATGATCAATAAAATTGGATCTGTCGTCATCATTTCAATTTGTGGATGAACAATGGAATTATAGATAAATGGTGTGATCAACAAACCTAATAGAAACCATAAGGCGGGCGTCTTCAACAGCATTTTAGGATTTAATACCTGGGCAACCAAGCCACTAATACCAGCAATACGTCCATTTACCAGTAGATAGCCGACAACAGCCAGTCCAAGTAAAGCGCCGCCAATGAAAGCAAGGATAAAATCATGCATCGTTTTAAACCCGAACAATATATTTTTTTATAATATATATTTTTATAATTTATTCAAGGTCATTTTTGTATAAGGACATAAACTCCTAATCAATAGCAGCTAAAACAAAGTACAACCACATTTGCAATGGGAGTTGTTGGCTTGACTGAGAAAAGATCTTCTCTTGAACGTCAAGTGAATTCATTCAAAACTTTGTCAACAAACCATTTAGGAAAGTAATGGACAGCTGGGTTTAATTTTAATACTTCAGCATTCTCGATTTCGGCAATGAAAGATGCCCTTTCCCCTTCGCTTGAATTATCAAAAATATATGCGCGATCAGAAACTTCAATCGCTGACATCAATAAATCCAAACTCCGATGATAACGTTCATAGACCTTTTTTTCCGGAACATCATGCCCACCTGCATATACACGATACTTAACACGTGCAATATTTATTTTAGGATCTACAGTCGCAACATAGTATAAATATGTCTTGAACCCTTGACGTTTCGCTTCACGTAAAAAATCGACTTTACTGACATGTGACATTACAGTTTCGAAGGTAAAACTTATTTTGAGCTTTAAAAATTCCATCCGAATAAAATCAATGATGCGCGCACAAAGATAAGAATCTATTTCTGCTAATTCAAAAACAATCACTTGATCATTCATGATTTTGGGTTGAGAGGATAATAGTGGTACTAATTTTTCATTTCTTTTACGCTTATTTTGGTTTAGAAACCTTAATAAAGCAGAAGCTGATAAATCTGTGTGATAATCGCTTAAACGAAGTTGCTGAGTCGCATACAACTGCTTTTCCAGTTCATCAGCATTTAAATACGCTCCAATTTGATTCGGCGCTAAATAGTCTTTGATGGTGCTTTTACCTGATCCATTCGGACCAGCAAACATTCTTATTCTTGGTGGTCGCATGTAAAATTATGCCAAGACCTCTTGTTTCTTTTTACGCTTTAAAACACTACGTTTGAGTTTAGGCAATGTATATGCTGCCGATAAGTCTTGAATAACGGTTATTTCACCGTGTAATTGTTGCACAAGCTGACCGTCTTTCACATAAGTGACACCCATATCAGACAAACTTGCCTGTTTAAATGCATGATGAAATGCATCAATAGCAAGCACTGGAATCGTTGCTTCTTCACGCAATGTCGTTTTCATAACTGTAAATTGATGCATGGAAAAATCCCCAACCTATGTGTGCGGTTTGAGTTATCATAACATACGCTGTATTTTTGTCTATTTATTCAACACCTTTCATACATGTCAATATACCGTTAATATTGTATCGACATCAAGGCGTATATATTTATAAAATTGATTTAGAAATTCACGAAAAAACATATGTTCTAATCCATGCGACATGCTTGGACACAGTTATACTAAGCCAAACCATGATGGAACCGTTTTATGCCCAACGATCTTAAAATTGATGTCATGCGTGACTCAGCCTCATCAGTCGTTACGATCCTAAAATCTTTAGCCAATACTGATCGTTTGCTCATTTTGTGTTATTTGGCTCAACAAGAGTTGAATGTTTCACAAATAGAAGAACATACTCAAATTAATCAACCTACACTCTCACAGCAATTAATGATGTTGCGCAAAAGTGATGTCGTTGCGACGCGCAGAGATGGAAAACAAATTTTTTATTCAATTAAAGACGACAAACTCACCACTGTCTTAAAAATGCTCTACGATCTTTACTGTCCTAAAATTTGAATTTTGCAATAATTTAAAAATTAAAAATAAAAACAGAGACTTATTATTTAAGCACTTATTGTCGCTATTTTTCTTAGCATTTTTTCTGCATAATATATATGAAAATGTGATAATGAAGATTCAATGGCTATTCCTAGACTGCAATTCAGTAAAGCTCTCCCTGCTTGGCAATGGTTACAAGATTATACTGTTCCTAAATTTCGAGCAGACTTACTCGCCGCTTTGATCGTTATTGCCATGCTTGTTCCACAAGGAATGGCATATGCAATGGTTGCAGGCTTACCGCCAGTCACAGGGTTATATGCCAGTATTTTACCCATGATTATCTATGCCCTTGTTGGCGGCAGTGCAACTTTATCCATTGGTCCTGTTGCATTGATTTCCATGATGACCTTTGCAACGCTTGAGCCTCTGTATGAAGTGGGTTCACCTGTTTATATTCAAGCTGCATGTTTATTGGCAGTTTTAGTCGGCATACTTTCGACCCTACTTGGCATTTTTAGGTTTGGTTTTTTAATTCGTTTAATCAGTCATCCTGTAATTAAAAGTTTTATTATCGCTTCTGCTGTGCTGATTGCCCTTAGCCAAGTCAAGTTTATGCTGGATATTCCCTTAAAATCTGGAAATATCATTGAGTTTATTCAAAGTGCTTGGCAATATCTTCGATTTACCAGTATTGAAACGCTGGTTTTTGGTATTACTGCAACACTGTTTTTGATTTATATGCCAAATGTCTTGAAGTCAAAAATATGTCAGGCATTTTCAAATTCTGTGCAATTTTGGATCAAGGCACTCCCCCTTCTCTTGGTGTTTATTTCAATTGCACTGATTCATTTTTTTGATATGGATCAATATGGAATTAAAACGGTAGGTGAAATTCCTTCAGGATTTCCACCGATTGACATGCCTTACTGGAACTGGGATATGGTGGTTCAGCTTCTTCCTGGTGCAGCCATGATTACAATGGTCAGTTTTGTAGAGTCTATCTCTATAGCTCAGACCACTGCCTTTCAACAGCGCAGTGAATTAAACAGCAATCAAGAGCTTATTGCCTTGGGTCTCGCCAATTTTAGTGCTGGTGTTACTTCAGCATTTCCTGTGACGGGTAGCTTGTCACGGACTGTAGTCAACGCCGATGCTGGGGCAAAAACGCCAATGGCCGGAGTTTTATCGTCTATTTTTATTGTCATTGTCAGCTTATATTTTACAGGTCTATTTAAAGCCTTACCTTTGGCTATACTAGCAGCAACCATTATGGTATCGATTTGGAAATTAGTCGTTTTTAAGCCTTTTATCGAAACTTGGCACTATTCCAAAGCAGATGGAATTGCAATGTGGGTGACCTTTTGGGGAGTGTTGTGTATCGACATTTCTACAGGTTTAATCATCGGCATTATTTCGACATTTATTTTGTTATTGTGGCGGATTAGTCGCCCCCATATTGCTGTGATTGGACTAGTTGAAGGTACACAGCACTTTCGTAACATTTCACGGCATGACGTATTGACCAGTACCAATATTGTCTCAATTCGTATCGATGAAAATTTAACTTTTTTAAATGCCAATATTTTAAAAGAATTTGTGATTTTTGAAGTCAGTCAACATCCTGAACTGCATCATGTTGTGATCAATTGTTCAAGTATCAGCAATATTGATGCAAGTGCGCTCGAAACTTTAGAAGAAATTAATAGTGAATTGAGCAAATTAAACATTCAAATGCATCTTACCGAGATTAAAGGGCCTGTCATGGATCGTTTAAGACAGTCGAATTTAATCAATGAACTGAGTGGGACTGTTTATTTAACCCATTATCAGGCGATGCATGCCTTAGATGCTCAAACTTTCAGATAAAAAATCATTTAATTTATCAACAATTTTTAATATGATTGCTGAAAAAGCTATATATTTTTTAATATCTTAATTTTTATGGCGAAAATGTGGTATTTAAGTTTTCGCTTTTAGGTATAGAATAGCCGGCTTGTTCATTGATTTTAGACCAGTTTAGGCAAAAAGGTTCAATATGTTTGCTGTCCTAGCACGTTTAAGTTTAGTTACACGTATTCTTATTGCCATCATTCTTGGTTTTTTAGTTGCGTATCTATTCCCAAATTCAGCCCAATATTTCAATATTTTAGGCGAGCTTTTTATTAAAGCATTAAAATCTATTGCACCCATTCTGGTATTTGTATTGGTTCTCGCTTCGATCGCTAATTTTAAAGTGGGTGGCGGAGCAAGTAATTTAAGACCCATTCTTATTTTATATGCAATCGGAATGTTATTGGCTGCGATTAGCGCAATAATTATTAGTACCCTATTTCCAAGTACACTGATTTTCACTCATGCCAGTGAAGCAGCTTTGCAACCCCCTGGAAGTGTCGCGGAAGTATTAAAAAATTTACTGCTGAGTTTTATTACCAACCCAATTACAGCATTATATGAAGCCAATTTCATTGGTATTTTGGCTTGGGCTGTTGGTCTAGGCGCTGCGCTTCGTCACGGATCAGAAACAACCAAACAAATGATTACAGATGTGGCAGATGCAGTTAACAGTATTATTCGTATTGTGATTTCATTTGCGCCAGTAGGTATTTTTGGTTTAGTGGTTGCTACTTTCGCCCAAGCCGGTTTAGAAACCTTAAAAAATTATGCACATTTGATTGCAGTCCTTGTGGGAACCATGTTGTTTGTCGCATTGGTCATCAATCCACTGATCGTGGGTATTGTGATGCGTAAAAACCCATATCCTTTGGTACTCAAGTGCTTAAGAGAAAGTGGAATTACTGCCTTCTTTACCCGTAGTTCTGCAGCAAATATTCCTGTCAATCTTGATCTCGCAAAACGATTAGGTGTAAATGATACCACTGCGAATGTTGCCATTCCGTTAGGTGCCACAATCAACATGGCTGGTGCTGCAGTCACTATTACGGTACTCTCGCTTGCAGCAGTACATACCCTCAATATTCATGTTGATATTGTCACCATGGTTATCTTGTGTATTGTATCTGTTTTATCTGCATGTGGGGCTTCAGGTGTTGCCAGTGGTTCTTTATTACTGATTCCAATTGCATGTGGTTTGTTTGGGATTCCTTCAGAAATCGCGATGCAAGTAGTGGCTATTGGAATGGTCATCAGTGTATTGCAAGATTCTACAGAAACTGCATTAAATTCATCTACTGATGTTATATTTACAGCAGCAATTGACCTGTCAAAAAGGTAATTTGTCGACCATATGAAGAAAAGAAGGAATTATGCCTCTTCAATATTTACCAGCCTGGATTCAGCTTGGTGCTTTTATGCTTGCAATCAATGCAGGCATAATTAATGTATTGGGCTTAATCACGGTTCTACACCAGTCCATCTCTCATATGACCGGCAATGCCAGTCTGCTTGCACAAGCATTGGTTCATCAACAATATAGTCATGTGCTTTATCTCTTACTGATTATGATCTGTTATGTACTCGGTTCAAGTTATAGTGGCTACATATTGGGTAATAGCCATTTTCAACTTGGCCGCAGATACGGCATCCCGCTGAGTCTAGTGAGTATCTTTATCTTTCTATGCTGGATCTTTATTCCCTATCATCCTCAATACGCATTACTTTGGGCAAGTGCCGCCATGGGTATACAAAATGCCATGGTGAGCCATTACAAAGGTACAATTATTCGTACCACACATCTTTCAGGTGTATTAACAGATTTAGGTTTGGCATTAGGCTACTTTTTCAGAGGACTTGTGGTTGAAAGACGCCGAGTAACTTTACATTTGCTGATTCTTTTTGGATTTATTCTTGGTGGAATCATTGCCAGTATCATTCATCCTTATTTACAATTGAATGCATTCCTTATCCCTGCTGGATTAAGTTTAATATTAAGCTTAGTGTATTGGTTTATTTATTTTCGACATGGCTCGAAACACAGTTAATCGTTGGTTATTATTATGGTTAAAAATGCATTACAAGCGCAGTTACTCAAAGCTGGCTTAGTTGATAATAAAAAAGCAAAGAAACTTTCTAAGCAAGCACAACATGAACAGCGTACTGGTCAGAGTAATGAAGCTGAACTGAAAGCAAAAATTGAGCAAGACAAACAGGAAAAAGTGTCTAAGGACCAAGCACTTAATCAAGAAAAACAAAGAGTTTTAGATGAAAAAGCATTAAAAGCATCAATCATCCAGATGATTGGTCAACATAAAATCAAAGATACCGATGGCGATGTCACATATCAATTTATAGATGGTTCAATTAAGAAAATTTATATCAATCAACAGGTTTATAATGCTTTGGTTTCTGGTAGTCTAGTAATTGCGCATGATCACGATGCTTATGCGATTTTACCCAAAGCCTTAGCTGACCGCATCAACGAGAAAATGGCCGGCTTTATTATTGTCAATAATTCTGAAAAGAATGAACAGATAACAGATGAAGAAGATCCTTATGCCGCTTACATTATTCCAGATGATTTAATGTGGTAATTTTGGGGCAGCTAAAAACTATCTGTCATTATTTACAACATGGATTGTGCTCTAAGATCAATTATTTAGGCACAATCTTAATTTAAACTTCGGTAACTGAATATAAATAACATTATTTCAATTTAGCAATATGTTTAACGTATTGAACAATCACCTACTCCGAAAAGTTGCAGATGATCTATTCCGTCATCTCATCATTGCATCGATATAGCTTATCTTTGCTCATAACTTGCTTTTGAAGCTCATTACTCAGATGATATCTTGATCAATAGCCCCATCATGAGATGCTGAATGCAATCAAAGATAAAAGCCCAAAATCACAAAACTGAGCAAACAAACAGTTTCAGCAATCTCTATACTCGCGCCAATGGTATCGCCTGTAATACCATCAATACGCTGAATAAACTTATGTCGGAGATAAATCAGAGTCAGAATAAAGAAAATGGCAGTGGCTAAACCAACCCAGACAAAATATCCGACTGCCAATAAACTGATACTAAAGATAATGATTGACCATGTTTTTGGAATATATTGAGCAATGGTAGAACCTAAGCCCTTTTCACGAACATATTCTGTCGTCAGAAATAAAAAAAGTGGCGTTAAACGTCCAAAAACAGGAAATAGCACCAAAGCAGTATAAAGCTGTTTTTCAAGTAAAACATACAAGGCAGACCATTTAATTATACAAATGATGATCAGGCTTAATACGCCAATAGGCCCACAGGCAGGGTCTTTCATTATTCTGAGGGTATTTTCTTTGTCACCGAAGCCCCCCACCCAAGCATCAGCAGTATCTGCCAAACCATCCAGATGAAGGCCACCCGTTAACCAAATCCAAATCACCAAAATAAAAGTACTTAATAAAACAATGGGTAAAACATGCAATAGGCTGGCTACAGCATAAAGTACTAAGCCAATTAATAGACCCACCACGGGATAGAATAATAATGAACAGCCATTCTGTTGAGGTGAAGGTAATGTTTTTAAGTGAACAGGAAAAATCGTTAGAAACTGCAGTGCAATAAAAAATGGAGTCATATCACATCCTCCAAAAGTTCCAGTTGCATGGTTTCACTGTCTAAAATAAAGCGATTTAATTGCCCTAAATCAGCAGTCATTTTTAAAATATCATCTAATGATTGTTGCAGTGCCATACACTTTAATAATTTAATTACACCGCCATGTGTGACCACCAAAGCCGATCGACTGTTTGACGCCAACATATGCTGTTGAATCGAATGCAATGCTTGATTGATTCGAGATTGAAAATCTAAATATTTTTCAGCATTGGGTGGCGTAAAACGAGTAGGATATTGCCAAAAATTTGCCAAAAGCTCAGGGGAGTCTGTATAAATCTGCTGAACAGAAATACCTTCCCAGTCACCAAAATGTATTTCCTGAAGTCGTTGATCTTGCAGAAGCGGAATGCTGACGTGTTGTGAAAAAGACTGAGCAAATTGCGCACAACGCTTTAAAGGTGAACTAAATATATAATCCCACTTTGTATGAACTGAGTTTTGATCTAAGAATATGCTCTGGTGCATTTGCTGCCACCCCAATTCTGTTAAATCATCATCAGTCGAACCACGCAAGGTATGACTTAACGTAGTTTCGCCGTGACGTAGTAGATCAACCCTCAGTTTCATTTATCTGCTCTTATTTTAAATATTTTAAACTTTTTCACCAATCACAGCAGCTTCAGCAAATGTTGCCATATTGTTATGTAAGCTACATGCGAGTTTGATGACCCCTAGTGAAGCCCCTGCTCCACTTCCTTCACCCAAGCGCAAATTCAATTTTAGTAATGGATCAGCATTAAGTTGTTTTAATATACGCAAGTGACCATATTCAGCAGATTGATGTCCAAACAACATCCACTGACGAACTGCAGGATTCAACTGAACTGCCACCAAAGCTGCAACAGAACTGATAAATCCATCCACAATCACAGCCAAACCAAGCTGAGCACAACGAATATATGCACCAACCATTGCTGCAATTTCTAAGCCACCTACTGCACAAAGCGCCTTAAATACATCACTTTTAACATAATTTTTATGCATTTCAACAGCATTTTTAATTATATTTTTCTTGTGTATCAATTGTTCTTCTCGAATTCCTGTCCCTACACCAGTTAATTGCTCTGCCGGTTCATTCAATAAAAAGCTTGCCACGGCGGATGCAGCACAGGTATTCCCGATTCCCATTTCTCCAGCAATGTAAATCGAAGCATGATTGGCAAGGGCTTTTTCAACACTTTCACGTCCTAAATCCATGGCCTGAGCACATTGTTCTTCAGTCATCGCCACTTGTTTTGCAAAGTTTGCTGTTCCTGGCGCAATACAGTGACGTTCAACGCCTTGATATTCATAAGCATCTCCAACCGTGCCACAATCAATCACTTGCAATGTTGCTGAATATTCTTTGGCAATCACACTGATGCATGCACCGCCTGTTGCGAAATTTTGCAACATTTGACGTGTTACCGCTTGCGGATAGGCAGACACATTTTCTGCCATCACCCCATGATCACCTGCAAAAATTGTAATCCAAGGATGCTCTACCTGTGGTTTGGGATTGTTTTGTAGACTTGCCAGTTGCACAGCAACATTTTCTAGTACAGCAAGCGAACCTGTCGGCTTGGTCAATTGGGACTGACGCTCTTCTGCCTGTTGTTTAATCTCGGCACTTGGAACTTTGCATGCTTCTAACCACCAACTCATTGTCTTTCTCCATTTCAATCATTTTAAACGTATAAAAATCAATTAAACCTATGATTTAGACCAATACAAATCATAGACATTCACCTTTTAAAACCATCGGGAACCCAGCAATACAAAATACAACTCTATCTGCCAGTTGTCCCAACTGTTGATGCAAACGTCCCGACTCATCGACGAATTTGCGGGTGATTTCTCCCATAGGAACAACTCCAAGTCCGGTTTCGTTGCTTACCAATATCACCTGAGACTGCAGTTTAGGCAGGACTTGTAATAGCTTTTGACATTCCTGAATCTGTAGATTTTCATCATCATGTATTAGTAAATTACTCATCCACAATGTTAAACAATCAACCAGAATCAACTGTCCTTCTTGATCATTTTTTTTCAATGTATCGGCAAGATAATATGTTTCTTCAATCAATTGCCATTCACTTGGTCGTTGCGACTGGTGATGGGCAATACGCAATTGCATTTCTTCATCCCAAGCTTGTGCTGTGGCGACATAAATCACATTTAAAGACGTTTCTTTTGCAATCTGTTCCGCAAGTTTACTTTTTCCAGAACGTGCTCCACCCAAAATTAATTGCAGCATGTATTCTGCTCCAAAGATGCATTTTTAGTATTTAAATTGATTGAATAACAGTCTAAATCAAATAATTTACCCTGTAGATGTTTTGCTTTATAAAAACCAAAATGCAGTTGATCTACCGTGATTTCAAACTGTTGTTGCTGTGTCATTTCAATCTCTTCTAAAATTTGTTGTGAAGGAAATTCTGCATTGTAAAGCCCCAGCGTAATGTGTGGACAATAATTTGTGGGTGCAATTTCACGGGTAGAACTGGATAAAATCGTTCTTATATTGCTTAGGCTATTTTGATTATCTTCAATGTCAACAAATAACGCGCTGCTGAAACTGTTTATCTTGCCTGTCTTGAGTTGAAATGCTTGAAAATTGCTTTTCTTCAAATCCTGTAGTTGCTGTTTTAATTGTTTGAGTTGAAAATCATCATTAAATTGCGGAGATAAATCTGTTAAAAAACCACAAACATATAATGTGATATGAAACTGTCGCGTGTTGGGTTGAAATAAAAACTTTGAAAATTGTCGTCTTAATTCATTTAGGTAATTGAGCAATTCCGGATGATTAATTTCAATATACCACAAAGCATAATCTTTCCTCCCTTTATGCCACTCAGGATAATCATGCTTTTGGGTTGCTATCGTTAAGCTTTGGGAATGTAAAAACACAGTCAAATTCACATTCATTTTAATTGTTCTATTAAAGCATGGAATGAAATGATTTAATTGCTAAATTGCATGAGTGTTGTTCAATTAAAAGAGAATTTGATTCAAGTCGATTTTTTAAGCATGTTTTGAAAATCATCCATTGACTCAAAATAATAGCCAGCGATTTCGAGTATGTTTGGATTTGGCTCTTTCATATTTCGAATTAAAATAGTCACACCATTTGCATCATGTGCTGAACGAAGCACATTTTCTGAATCTTCAAACATAAACAGTTTTCTGGTGGTAAATTTAATTTTTCACAGGCAGTTTTAAAAATTTCTGGATAAGGTTTTCCATTATAAATAAAAAGGGAGAACTGTATCTCCCTTGCATCAAAACAGCAATTTATTGAATATTATAGCATTGTTTAAGCTTTGAATAATCATAGTAGTAACTGTTGACTTTATAACGCGCATAATCACAGTCTTTTTTAAAACTGGTCTCTTTCTCGTTGTATAACATTTTCAATAAGGTTTGACCTTGTGAGTTTTGATAAATATCCCACTGTATGTTTGCAGCCATTGGGGAAATATCTTCACCGCGCCATGTGCTGTTATTGTAATTAAAGGTCTGTGAAAATGGCACAGATTGCATCATACCTTTTAGCTCTAGACTGGTAGCTAAAGGAATAATAATTTCAGCATGTGCAAAACGGAGCACGGCAATATTTTTTTGACGCTTATTGATCACATCATCGACTTGTTTAAATAAATCTTGTTTAAGTGACTGTGCAATATCGGTGGTAATGGCTTTACCGGCTTCAAAACTCGGTCCTTTACTATAGAAATCACTTGCATCGTTATATTGTGCATAAAATTTGGCGGCATCAATTGGCATATATTTGTTAAAATCTGTAGCGCCTAACTCGTCTTGCATGCCACCTGTAATTGAATATAACTCATATAAATAAGCCGCTGCATCCACTGCACTTGCAATGGTATTTTTACCTTTACCTTTTTCAGTGATTTGCTCACCTTGGGGACTGGTTACTGTAAATGTCCCTGTATTGCTAAAGGTATAACCGCTTTGGCCTATTTTTTGAATAAACGCTGCTTTAAAAATAGGCGTTAACACTGTTGCTGCAATTTTTTGAGCATTATGATCGACACTCAATTCTCTAAGCTTTTGTTTTAAACTTAGATCATTTTCTTCAAAATCTTGATATTTCAGGCTTGCATCATAGACTTGCTTTTCTACATCCGTTTTGATGTTGCTAAGATCATCCTGTGCATTCAAGCTGTGAAAATATAAGTTAAAGCGACTTATACCACCATCTGCGATACTGGGTACAGATCCACTGCTCAAGCTTTGATAACTTGCGGGTGTAATCGAATCTTTTAAGTTCGGTTGCTGTTTTAACAACTCATGGGTAAAAAATTTAGCACTGTCTACGGCGCGGTCTACACCTGAACTGACAATTTGAATACTTTTACCCTGTTGTTTGGCTTGAATAAACAACTCAGGTAAACGCTGTAACAGTCGATCTGCAATTCCACGATGTTCTTTAATCCCTATTGATGATTCATTGCCATATCCGTATTGGCGGATACCTTCGACCCCATAGCCCAATAAAATATTGGCTTTCATCATTGCTTCTAGATCAGCACCGAGTTTTTCGCCTAATGGCGTTAAAGCATTTTCTTGTTTGGCTTTTAGCCACATGTTGTAAAGTGCTAGATCATATTTAATACTCGATAAACCACGTGAGCCATGTCGTGCAACAAGTTCAGTAAAAACTGCCTGATAGCCAGCAGGTTGAGCCTCATAAGTGCTTAATTTCTGTTGTGGTAAATAAGGTTGTTTGGTCTGCAAATATAGAAATGTAGCTGTTTGTGGTGGTGTAGCAGAGTTCTTATTGTCCGTATCATCATTACAGGCAGTCAGGAATAAACCAGAACTCAAACATATAAATATAGAATGTTTAATTTTTAAATTTTTCATCAGCAAAATGTCATATCAAATTAAATGCTCAAGAAAATAGTCCTCAAATATGACATAGAGATGAATTTAATTATTTTCCTCTACGCCATTTAAAAACAATAAAATAAAATAAGAACAGTGCAAAAATACCAATCAATAAATAATATGGGAAAATAATATTGAATTGATACAGTGCTGTACTCATTAAAGGTGCAACTACTAAACTCAACGCCTGCACCATCGTGCATAAGGCTGCTATTTTTGTTTGCTCTGCCAGTGGCACGGATTGTGAAGCACCTGTAGTAAATGCAGGCATTAAACACGCTACGGCGATCCCATAAAAAATATAAGCAAGCTGAAAGACGAGAATCTGTTGGGTATAGATCGACATCAGCAACCCGATCAGCATTGCTGATAATCCAACCAATAAAAGGAGTTGTAATGACCATTTTAACCATTTAGAAATGGCAACTTGCATGGTAACCAATGCAATGCCAACAATTAATGAGCATTGGGAAAAATACAGCGCACTTTGTTCAATACTAAATTTAAACTTGTCTTGGATATAGAAACCAGCCGTTAGATTAAGGGTAACAATCGCAATATATAAACTAAATCCTAAGATCAGCCATACCAAGGCATTGTTTAATTTATGATTATTTTTAATTTTTGCTCGAGGCTGACCATTGAGATCAAGTTGTTCGCAGGCTGGATCTGTATGGTCTTGAAATGATTTTTGTCGATGATCGACTGGAATGTAATTATTTTTTTGATAAAAACATACGATCAATATACTCAAAATTGCCAGAATCACCACAGCCAGCCACATGGGAAGCAATATCCCATAAACGATCAATAATGTGGTTAGGAATGGCCCTAAAATTAAGCCCAAGCTATTGAATGCACCAAATTTTGCCATCATTTGACCACGTTGTTTTTCTTCCGCATAGCGTGTCATCACATAACTTTGTAAAGCAATCTGCGGCATTGCCATAAAAATACCTGTACTGCTACGACTCAATAACAGTAAAGTAAATAATAGTCCTGCTGGAACAGTATAATGCAGCCCATAACTGAGTACGCCTGAAAATAGTCCCCATGTGATGGTCATTCCAATAAAACCAAGACTGAGTAAACCATACTGATTCTGTAATTTGGTTTTTTTTGAGATCCACATTGCCGTTAAACTCATCAGCAATGCACTTGCAGAAACCAACAAACCTGCCTGAAGTTCTGACATTTTAAGCTGGCGAATCAGAGGTGCAAGCAAAGGCAAAATCATCGAAAAACTCATGCCATTCGCCAAACTTGCCAACAACAGAATTGTATTGTTTTTATTCATTTAAACCTTATTGAAATATCACAGTAAACAGAATTTTTTGCAATTGAGACGCATTTCAATTCATATCAAATTAAAAAGCCTCTTTCACATGTTGCAAAAGAGGCTAGATTTTTAATTAATATTTCAAGCTATAGCTTAAACCATAGGTACGTCCTTGTGATGGTAAGCTTGATAGTGCTCCATACACAGATGATACAGCTTGACTATAGACCGATTTATAATCTGTATTCCAGACATTATAAACACCAAACCCAAGTGTTCCTGGTCCAACTTTGGCATTGGCAATCACATCCATTGTGGTAAATCCTTTAATTTCAGCTGGTGGGCGTGTTGAACCACTTTCAATCGCATCTTGACGCGCTTTGTCTGTGCCACCTATTGCTAAAGCTTGGATACGTACACCAATTCCATCATCAAACTGCCAATCTGAATAGACTGTTCCTTTTAATGGGGCAATGCGAATGGCATCCAATTCCTGCCATTTGCCTTGAGTATTCTTATATTGCCCTGTGGTATAGGCTGCTGTTCCGCCGACAGTCCAATTCGATGAAACTGGATAAGAGATATTGGCTTCAGCACCATACACACGTTCGTCTGTATCAATTACCTCTATAGCATAATTCGGTGGTCCAAATTTCAAACTCTTGTCTGAGTCATTGTAAAACGCAGTAATACCAGCATTTAAGCCTTTAGCGCTTTGAATTCTCCACCCCAATTCATAGTTATTGACTTTAATTGGATCAATTGTCTGGCTATTCACCACAAAGTTAGCGGGTACATCACGCAGCATACGTTGGATGTCTGGTAAATTTGAACCTTGTGAAAAATTGGCAAAAATCTGTTGTGCATCGGTCAGATGATAGACAGCACCAATATTAAACAGGGTTGCATCATGTTTGACCGTACCACCATTTAAGGTCTTCGCCTGATATGTAGGAACCAGATCAGCCACAACTGCTTCAGTATAAGGGGTTGAAGCATCTACATCACTCTCAACACGTTCATAACGTACGCCCGCTTGTATATCAATACGATCGGTGATATCCAATTGGCTTTGTGCAAAAAAGCCTAATTTACTGGTTTCTACATCAGGTCCGAATTGATAGCGCTTAAGTGGTTTAAAGGATAAACCATTACTCGCCATAAAAGTCGCTAAATCATAACGTTGCATATCCTGACGATCTTGCTCATTTTCATAATCTACGCCATAGGTCAGCCCTAGCTTACGACCTTGTAAATTAAAATCCTTTTGTAAAGCAAGTCGAGCCCCCCACACATCAATATCAGTATCAGATTGGTAGACTAAATACGTGCTGCCTGATTCTGGCAATGCTGTATGAGCGATAGGATTGACTGCTGGATACCAACGGGCTTTCTCATTACGATAGTAGGCTTCCGCGTTTAATATCTGTGTAAAGAAGTCATCATTTTGATATTGGGTATTAAAACTATAACGTTTGGTTCTTGGCTGATCATCGAGCAATAAGCCTTTCACGGCTTTTTGGCTTGGTTTCGCACCAAATAAGACTGCAAGCCCAGGACCATAGTCTGGACCATAATCACTGTCTTGTTCATCGTTGTAATATTGACCACCAAAACTGAGACTCTGACCATCTGCAATTTTCCATGTCAAACGCCCATTCACATCGAGGGTTTGGGTATCTTGGCGATCTGTCTGTGCAACTTCAGGTCCGACTCGATCTCCATGACTGTCTTGAATTTCACCACGTTTAGCATAGCCAATACCCAGTGTTCCTTTTAAAGCAGCCTGATTGAATGAAATACTTTGTGAGGCTTCATAAGCCATTGCATCACTTTTAAAATTATTACCAGACGTGACACCGACTTTGGTTTCAAAACTCAAAGGTGCTTCACCACCATTTTTGGTGATGATATTAATGATCCCGCCTGTTGCGCCGGAACCATAAATACTGCTTGCACCAGAAACAACCTCAATTCGCTCAATCATAGATGGACTAATGCTATTGAGTTGTCGTGAACCATCCCGATAACCTGTTTGGGGTACGCCATCAATCATGTATTGCACTACCCGACCACGCATCGTCATACCGTAGTTTGATGTTGTACCTGTATTCGGCGTTAAAGAAGGTACCAACAAACCCAAAATATCCGCGGTACTTTTACCCGCATTTGCCTGTTTTTCGATCTCAGCATGATCAATGCTGTACACTGTTCCAGCGATTTCGGAAATACTTTTTGCTGAACGAGTCGCGGTAACAACGATAGGAGCCAAGCTTTTCACTTCTGATACGGTATGATCATTATTGTTCGCTGGTTCTTGCGCATAAAGTTGAGTACATACAGCCAAACTTACACAGGTCATTTGTATGTGTATCGATTTTTTTCTCATGAGTTATCCTTCCATAATCTTTGGTTTTGGATTTATTTGCGATTTTGAAATAATGAGATGTGATAAAATAACACTCACTACAGATGCTACGGCCAGTACAATATAAAAATTGCCATAGCCCAATGATTTGGCCAGAAAACCTGAGCCTGCCCCACCAATGAAATAGACCAACAATTCAAAACACACCAGAATTGTAAAATCAGTTCCTGCTTGTTCTTTTGAGCTGTTTTGCATGAAATAAGCATAAAGCGAAGTCATTGCAATATAACGAATTGCAAGAAAAGCAATGACGAAAATCCCCAGCAATAAATGCCACTGATTTAACCAACCGAACAAAATAGCAAGCCCCAATAATCCGTAAATTAAAGTTCGTAGCCAACCTGCCCAAACCAGCAATTGTGTTGCCTTTATTTTTTTTAACAATAATGCTGCTGAAACGGCAGCTAATAAGCCTACACCAGCGCCCACTACAGACATCAGTACACCAATCTGTGACAGCGACCAGTGTTGATCAATAAGCATTGGGTTAAGCATTGCCATTGCAGGTGCTTCGACAAAGCGATAGCAAACAATTAACAATAAAGCCCAACGAATTTCGGGTCGTTTAAATGCTCGAATCAGACTAGGAGGGTTTTGAACAATATGTTCTTTGGATTTTTCTTTGATTTGAAATATAGCCAACATCGTTAAAGCCGTCATCACCGCTAAACACGTTAATGCAATTTGCCAACCATGATATTGATAAATCCATAATGTCGCAGCGCCTCCAATCATGCTGCCTATCGCAACACCAATGCTTTGCGCCATACTGCCAAAACGGTAATCCTGTTCCGAAAATGCTTCTACGGTATAGCCATCAATGGCAATGTCTTGGGTCGCAGCAAATGTTGAGATCCAGAGTCCGATCACCACAAATACTGCCAAACCATAAGAAAATTGTGTAAATGCAAGTGCTAACACGCCAAGAACCAAAGCAATTTGCGTGAACAACAACCATGTCTTTCGTTTACCTAATTTTTTAACATAAATGCGATCAATCAAGGGTGCCCAAAAAAATTTAAAAGCCCATGGGATATATAACAATGACAACATCCCAATCCAACGTAAATCTACCCCTTGATGTCTTAAAATCGCAGGCAATGCCACATTATAAAAATATAAAGGTAAAGCATGTGCCAAATACAGAACAATCACAACACCTAAGCCTAATACTGAAATTTGTTGTGTCACTGATGTACTTTTTTGATTTTCTATGTTCTGCATACCCACCTCTGCACCGCCCACTGCAATGCATCACAACGATCCAACGTAACATAATAAGGAACGCGCCAAGCCACATGTAAAGCTGGGGAATTTAAGCGTTGTTGATCTGCATCATCTAACGCAATCCGCACCAATCCCACACAATATTTAAAAAAATTGACTTTGTTCTTTTTATACCAAGCCGCTTGAACTTGGCGATATTCCTCTGGAAAAGTCGTACCATCTAGACTTTGCATCACCAGTGCAAAATTCTGTTGATGATGCAAAAAGTTTTCAACTTCAGTGAGCCACTGCTCAAACTCGGCAATTGATACATCTTTTGAAAACGTCATATCCATAATTTGAATATGTGTAGACTGGTAACTCATATGGAGGGTTCAACTCGCTCTGTTTGGTTTGGAAATTTCTTTTGCGCAAGATACTGCTGAGATTGCGTTAAATAATCCCCAAATTTTTGATAAAAGGTCTCTCTACAACAATAATACAGCATGGCATCTTTCTCAGGCATTGGAATTATACCCTGAGCTTCATAACACATGTCTTCTACTACTGCTGCATAAGGTTTGACTTTAGAGTCAGGTTCACCCACGATTTTCAATGAGGCTGCATTTTCAAAGATATAAAAGCTCAATAAACGCATCACTGCTCTCAGATAACCTTTACCAAATGCTGATTTTTCACCAAAAAGCAGATGCCAACCTAAATCTAATTCATGTCCCTTATAATAACGCCCCAATCTATCACGTTTTCCTTCATAAATTTCGCTATAACCTACATCTTGTCCGTCTACACCGACGATTAACAAACGATGATGGTCATCAGCCAGTTGCTTTTCAAAATACACCTTGAGTTCCAATTCAGACTTATCCAATTGCCACTGCGGAATGACATGGGGTTCATGCATCCACTTGTGTAACAGTGCCATATCATCAGGATATTGCACCTGGCGCAGGTAAAACTGTGTGCCATTTTCATAATATTCATAAAAATCAGGTAATTGCTGTGATAGTGTTTTCATTGATGTCACCTTGATAAAATATATTACTTCAATATTTAAGATTCAATTTGGATACTATGCAGACAGACTTGCTGAATGCTTTTGAGTAAAATGCTGTTGTTGCAACTGTTGTTCCGCCCACTGCTGCAATGTGGTTGGACTGACAGGATTTGCGATCAAATCCAAAAAAACAGGAACAGGACGTTCAGCTTCATCGTTATAACTGGTGGTAAACAGACGCACACGGTTTAGACAGATCTTGTCGTACTGGCTTCTAAACATTGCAAATTTGTCAATACGTGCCGATAGTTCAGGATGCTGTTGATGAAATTCAGCAATCACATTCGAAATTGTTTGCCAAAATTCCACTTCGCTATGCGCTGGGAAGTCCTGTAAAAATACATTACAGATATAACGGTAATGCACCATGAATAAACCTGTAAAAATAAAGTGACTGAGTTCCAAGGCCGAATGTCGAAGTAATATTTTTCCTTCTTCTGGCAGTCCGGATAGTTCTGGGAAATCTTCATCCACTAGGTTGATATCATCAATAAAGTCTTTTAATACCATTGCTTGAGGTCTACCATTTTCATGGATCAGCATGGTATTTTCACCATGTGGGGAAAAGGCTAGACCATATTTATATAAACAAATCAGTAAGGGCGTTAAACTTACAACGGCAAATTGCTTTAACCACGCCAATGGTGTTAATCCCGAAGCTTGAATCAGCACCTCAAGAATAGATTTACCGTGAATATCTCGATGTAATAACGCAGCTTGAGAGAGCACTTGCTGATGATCTTCGACAAAAGGATCTATACTTTCTCGCCACAGGCAACCAAATAATTCCTTGAATTGATAAGGTGCACCTTCGATTTGATCATAACAAGGCTGCTGTATGGTCAATGTTGCGACTTCACCGAGAAACACCACACCCGTATTTTGTAAATCTGTATCTTCATCGAGCATTTTTTTTAGCCAAGCTGTCACTGCAGGTGCTGCGAGGTTTCGTTTCGACGGCAAACCTCGGTAAACTGCTGTATTAAAAATACTCACCGGCAGTTTAATGTAATGACGTTGTGTGTTTGATGTATTGCATAATGTCCGAATGGACTGCATTGGTACATAATCATCTTGGCCAATATCAAGCTCTACAATTCGCTGATGAACAATTTCATTGCTATAAGTCGGTACAATCCATTGATGCCATTGCCAAGCATGCACAGGAATTAAAAAATAGTCTTCGGCATTTAAATTCAGGCTATGCATTTTTTCACGGAAGCGTTCAAGTTCCTCAGCATCAAATTCATGCCGATATAGATCAGTAGCTTGCCATTCATTGGTGGAACGAAACTCCGCCAAATCAGCATGTACAGCCAACCAAAGTAGTTTTACTGTGGGTGAAATTTCGGGGGCTGCACTGAGATAGTCATCATAACCAAAGCCCATACGCCCCTTACTCATGATGAGCCATGGATGTCCACGTAACATCCCTTCAATCTTATGGTGTGATTCTGTAAGTACCGCAGTACTATTTAAGCGCTTTTCATCAAAGACATGTGCTTCTGCAAGCCAGGTATTATTCATTTCTTTGATCAAATAGGCTTTGGTAAAGGGTTTTACTTGGGCTTGATTTGAAAATGCTGCAATGAATTGGTGTAAATTCCAAGCCACTTCAATGGCGTCTTGATTTACATTGCGGACAGAACCTTCTTCAATCCACCAATGTCCCATTAGATATTTTCTGCCATTAAACTGATAGCACTGATCATCCAGAGTGATCTGGAATAAATTGCCTCCCATGTGGTCTGCCTGAATAATTTCCTCATATAAAAATTCAGCAATTGCCATTTCGATCAGGCGTTGTCCTGCACTACGCCACTGCTTCTGGTTAATTTTTAACTGGGCAAAATTCATATGCTTTTCTCAATATTTGAATATCGTTGTTGGTTTTGTTTATGCTGGGCACATTGCGGTAAAGTTGCTGATGTGGTTTTCAGGTTTTTTGCCGAATGCTCAATCTCTTTAGTCGGTCTGTAAGACTGTATCGCTGGATTTTTTGAAATCACTTGAACCTGTGGATTTTGGAAAGGATCAAAATGTTGAAAACATTGTGATTGCTCAGGAAGATCATACAAGGCATAACCGCATAGCTGATTGGCAATCGTTGCTGCACGATATGCCCCCAAGCCCAAGTCTGGTGTACCGACACCGTGACTGTGCATTTCCATATTCTGTACATAGATTTCGCCTACACCTGTATATGCAGTACGATAGTCTATAGTGATATCCCAATGTCCTTGTGCATTGGTCTGGATCAGCGGTTTAATATGTTTGAGGAACTCAAACTCTGGACTCATATAACCTGTCGCACAAACGACATAATCACTGTCAATGCTGAAATGATTTAAGCTAACACGATCCTGAAAAATCAGTTTGATTTTCCCTTCAGATGTCAATGCTGCATCTATTAAATTAGACTGACTATGTAAATGTGTCGCCAGCTGTTGATTGGCAATATTTCGATGGTAAAGTTTTTTATAGATTTCTCGAATGGTCTGGGCACTAATACCTTTATAGAGATATGCCTGTTTTCCTAATTGCAAATCTTTATTTAAATCATCAAACTTATAAAAATGCTGAATATAATCTGGACTGAAATGCTCTAAACCCAAAGGCGTATATTCCATCGGGAAAAAGCCATTGGCACGTGTCAACCAGTTTAGGTTGAACTGAGGTTTAGACACTTGATCGAATCGGTACTGACGATCAAATAAATCCAAAAATATTTCAGCTGCTGACTGCCCAGAACCTAGAACCACCACATTGCCTTGTAAATCTTGTTTTGAATGCTCAAGATAGTCTGCTGAATGCTTGCAGCGTTCAGGGTGCTCCTGCATGAACTTGCGCATACATTGCGGTACATAAGGAGCGTTACCAGCCCCCAATACAAGATTTCGACAATTGTAACGTTGTTGAATACCATCTTGATGCACAGACACCTCAAAGCCATAGCTTTTAGGAATAATATCCGTCACTGTCGACAAATACTGAATACACTCAAGTTGATCCGCCACCCATTGACAATAATCGTTATATTCCTTACGTGGAATATGGGGCTGTTCAAGAAAATAAAACTTGTATAAGCGTTGTTGATCTTTTAAATAATTGAGAAAACTAAATGGACTGGTTGGATCTACCATGGAGACCAAATCTGCCATAAATGGAACCTGCAACAAGGTATTCGGTAACTGCATCCCCGCATGCCAATCGAACTGCTGCTTTTTTTCGAAAAAGAGATATTGCAAATCAGATTTTTTATGTAACAGGCTGGCCAGACTTAAATTAAACGGACCTAAGCCAACAGCAATAAAATCAAGCATAGATGGCATCCTTCTGTTTAAGACATAGAGGATTGGGCAATTGGACATACACTGATTGCTGTTCAACGGGAGCGATCAGCTCATCCAATTCATATAAACGCGTCAGTAAATTACCTTTATATGGCAACGTTGGCTGATATAACAAAGCGTGCAGTAAAGTACTTTCAGGATATTGTTTGAGCAAGTCAGATAATTTATCCTGCAGCACATGAATGAGCCTTTGCTCAGAAATACTGCCTGTTGCACCGATTGCATTGATAATGCCGAAAATAGTATTGCCAAAGAAATAGTAGCTAAACCGTTCATCTACAAAAGACTTCGGTCCAACAGCATGTGCTTTTTCATCAAGCTCAGGAAATTCTTTTAATATTTCAGTCGCATATTCTTCGATATAGTAAAACCCCTGATTGTCTCTTAACCATAAATTTTTAGGGTAGGCATTTTCCAACTCAACCAAGACATTCTGTTGATGCGATTCAAATGCCATGCCGTAACGATGATAGAGATACATCATTGGCACTAAACTGATTTCCAAGAACTGCTTAAACCAATTTAATGCAATTTGTTCAATATTGTGCTGAGGCTCAGCTTGAGCAATTTCTTCAAACAAATGATCAAAACGATTTAAATCCTTTTCAGGATGATCCTGACATAAAGATGCAATACAGGTGACCTGCTGCTTTTTGTCAAAAGGTTGATCTCTGAAAATACAGATGGTTTCATTGACAATACTTTCTCCCAGCTTCAACGCAGTCCATGCCGGATCATTGACCGCTTTAAGCGTAGGACAATGTTCAACAATCGACTGCCCCATCGGCCCATGCCACAAGCGATGGGTCATTTCACCACGATGGCACTCTTTGGCTAAATTGATGCGGATTGAATTGGTAATCATCACTGACAAGGACGGCTTGACCATCCACGGCGCGGCATAACTGGCTAAAGTTCTTACTGAAGTTGTAGCTGAAAACTGCCAAGCTTTTTCACCAAAATCGATCAATTTTTTTTTGGCTGTTAATTCCTTGTACCAGTCTTTACTTTGTAAATATCGCGCTTGCCAAGGATGTAGAGGCAGTAACTTATAGCTTGAATAGGTATTCAGTAATGTGATTTCAGCTTCATTTAAATACCATTGTATCTTTTGCTTGAGTTGTGATGTGATGTCCTCTTCACAAGAAGCATTGCTTTCAGCGACATATTCTGGTGCAACCAACCAGTAGTACAACTGGGTTTGACCTTGATGTTCAGGAGAAAATTTCCGCCAGTCTTCATGTATAAATCCCAACCTACTTTTAGGTGCGGGATGCATGCTGTGCCCTAGAATTAATGCTTGTTCTGATTGAATGAAATCCTGTTTTGCCTGAATCAAGCGATCAAAATCAGGCTCTCGATGTGTTAAAAACTGGAGCAATGCATCGCGACTTTGAATCCACTTTTCCACCAGTGATGCACAATCCAGTGTTTGTGAAGCATTTTGTACCAATTCTTCCAACAGTAAGCTGACCATCGCAATTGCACTAAACTGCTGTAGTTGGCCTCTAGTAAATACTTGCGGAAGTCTGGCGATTCTATGTCTGCCAACAAAACTGCTATATGACAATGGAACAAATAATTGAGATTGAATTGATTCCAAAGGAATTACTAACAACGTCAAGCCTTGGCTAAACGTGAGTTGAGTAGAATTTTGTTGATATTTTTCAAGTAAAATTCCACTGCCTGTTTCTTGTGAGTATGCATTGATTAGGTGCTGCATCGCCAAACGGCTGGCAAGCTCTTTCATCTGACCATATCCTCTATACAAGACTTTTTACTGCACTAAAAAGTTCTAAATTTAATTTATGTTTTTTCTTGGATCATGCTGTCATGCCCAGCACAAATCGATCTTAATGTTAATAATTCTCATTTAAGAATGCAATTTTGTATTTTTCATGTATTAGGATAGTTAATTTGATGATTTTATGAATTTTTATTGTAAATCGTATTTTTTATGAACATCCCTATCTTAAAATTTTTAATGGTATTAAATGATAATATTCTCATTTAGGATTGAGAGATTTCATGAAAATTTTCATTAAATTGCATTATTTAAGTTATTTCGTGCTTAATATCACAAATTAGTTTAAAAAATACAATGAAGTGATAAAACGGAATGGAAAACGGGTATCGGGTTTAAAATTATAAGTCATCTTGGCTTTTTTAGCTGCATTCAAGATTTCATCGGTTTTAAAATCAGTGATATTAGCATCCAAGATGTTTACATCAATCACATTCCCATTTTCATTCACCCAAAATTCAAGTTCTACAAAGTAATGTTCTTTATTTAGCGTTTTATGAACATATTCAATTTCTTCAGCACTGAAATGTGGATTTACTGGTATAACCCATTCTGGTTGAATACGTGGAGTATAAAACTCATCTTTATCTACAACCATGCCATTTTTGCCCATAATGAGCCGATTAATAAAATTATATGCATAAGCTGACTGTAAAGATGAAATTAATATAATGAAAATCAAACCTGCTAATTTGTTTTGCATAAGATTAACTTTTTATTCTCATTTGAAAACAATGCATGGTAACTGATCTATAAATTTTTTAAAATCCTACACTTTGCCCAATCTTGGCAATGCATTTACAAACTACATCCAGAATAAACAATACGACATGACTGCTGATTGCTTAAAGAGCAAAACAATAGTGCAGCATCCTTGGCCTTATCCTCTGAAACATTATATTTTATTTCGGATTTTTGCCCGCCATTGATTGGATCCGCCACGGCAACACAACCATTTTTATAGGTATGCGTAAGCTCACACTTTTGTACAGCATGCTGTTGACATGCTTTTAATGCATCAGCTTGCGCCTCATCTTTAGCTTTATGGTTTTTTGAAAAACCAACCGAACGCCCCTTTAATTCCCTGCCTTTTTCTTCCGCAATTGCTCCCCATAAGTTTTCAGCCATAGGATACAGTGCTGGACTTTGATTATAATTTCCACCGCCTCCACCTGGAATCGGCGCACAGCCTTGAACACCTTGCCCACCAACTGGATAATATCCCGAAGGACAATTACCTTCAGCATGACTATAGGAAATTCCTAAAAAAATTAAGAGACCGATAAAAATAGGAAATTTAAAAATCTGATGTTTGGTTATGATCACTTTATCTATTCCTTTGGGAAGTGAAATGTTGAATAAAACTTATGCATCTTTTTTAATGTTATCAATTTGTCACTGATCGAGCATAAATCAAAAAATTATTTCCAGCCTATTATGCTACAACAATCATGTAAATTATTTTGTAATTATTCTATTTTGACAAGAAGTATAATTAGGCATAAAAGCTAACTTTTCATTTTGGAAAATAGTTGAAATCATTGATGATTCAGCAGAATTATGTTGATGGTTTATATAGAAAGCAATTTTGACGAAATAATAAAAATATTTTGAGTGACATTTTAAAACTTCTTTCAGGATTGCTTACTCATCCAAAACATCAACAAAATTTGCACCCAAAACTCGTGCTAAATCCTGAGGATTAAGTCCGATATCAAGTCCTCGTTTTCCGCCACTTACATAAATTTTTGCAAATGCCTCTGCACTTTCATCAATGACCGTTTTTAAACGTTTTTTCTGACCAACTGGACTAATACCGCCAACCAAGTAACCTGTTAAACGTTCTGCATCTTTTGGATCTGCCATATGCAATTTTTTACAGCCAAAAGCATTCGCCACTTTCTTCAAATTCAGTTGATGATTGACGGGGAGTACTGCAACGAAATAATTTTTGTCATCCGTTACCATGAGTGTTTTAAACACTTCTTTCACGTCCAATCCCAATTTTTCTGCAGCTTCTAAACCAAAACTTTTTGCATTCATGTCATGTTCATATTCATGAATAGAAAATTCAATTTTATTTGATTTTAAAACTTTACAGGCTGGTGTCATAAGATCAACAAGAGGTGGAAATTAAAAAGATATTGTAATTATAGGACGATTGCTCAAAATTTTAAATTCGTTTTCAACATTGATTGCTCAAAATTATCACTTGTAAAATCTTGAACAACCTGATTAAAATCATCTCAAAGACTTCATTTTAATAGAACAATGCCATCTATCTATCAATTAAAACCAGCATTTCAAAACTTATTGCGCCCTTTGGTACAATGGCTTTTCAAGCGCGGTGTTACTGCAAATCAAGTTACACTTTTTGCGATGTTTATTTCATTGGGTTTAAGCATTTTTTTATATGTGTATTATTTGAATCATCCTGTGAATTGGTGGTTATTACTGTTTCCATTATGGATGCTGATTCGAATGGCATTTAACGCAATTGATGGCATGTTGGCACGAGAGTTTAACCAACAATCCAATTTAGGTGCTTTTTACAATGAATTAAGCGATGTAGTTGCAGATACAGCACTTTATGTTTGCTTGATTGCATTTGGCTTTATCCATGCAAAGCTACTGTTATTGGTGGCTTTTCTTGCCATTTTAAGTGAATACACTGGCGTAATGGCTCCATTGATTGGACAACAACGTCGTTATGATGGCCCGATGGGAAAAAGTGACCGTGCATTTTGGTTTAGCTTAATTACAATGCTGATTATGGTTTTTCCATTGTTCAATACAAATTTACAACTACTCAGTTTAATCTGTAATGGCATACTCAGTCTCATGGGTGTGTTACTTGCTTTAACAATCTATAACCGAATTAAAAATAGTTTAAAAACAGCTTCATAAAATAGTTTCATCTTTCAGGGTAAATTACTATGTATAACAATAGCCACCACACCTTCACCAGCCACGATGGTACTGCATTGTTCTATCAACATTGGGCAACACAATCAGCATCCGAAACCAAAAAAGCCATTATCCTATTTCATCGTGGACACGAACACTCTGGTCGAATGGCACATCTGGTTGAAGAGCTTAATCTACCAGATTTTGATTTTTTTGCATGGGATGCCCGTGGTCATGGCGACTCACCAGGTGAACGTGGAGATGCCCCGAGCTTTTCTGCCTGTGTAAAAGATATTCAATATTTTGTCCAACACATCCAGCAAACGTATGCAATTGATCCAGAGAATATTGCTGTTGTAGCACAAAGTGTTGGTGCTGTACTTGCAGCCACTTGGGTACATGATTATGCACCTAAAATTCGTGCCCTGTGCTTAGCTTCACCTGCTTTTGACATCAAGCTTTATGTACCCTTTGCAGAACCAAGCTTAAGAGTTATGGAAAAGCTGCGCGGTAACTTCTTTATTCAAAGTTATGTGAAAGCCAAAATGCTCACTCATGATGAAGAACGTGCATCAAGCTATGATACGGATCCGAAAATTGCGAAAGCAATTTCAGTAAGAATGTTACTCGGGCTTTACGATGCTTCAAAACGTATCGTTGCTGATTCACAAAATATCTTTGTACCGACCCAAGTCTTATGTTCAGGTTCAGATTTCGTCGTTTTCCAAAAACCACAACGTGAGTTTTATCAAAAACTTCCACATCCTAAAAAAGAATTACACATTTTAGATGGTTTCTTCCACGATACATTGGGTGAAAAAGACAGACATATTGCAACGGAAAAAATACAACGATTTATTCAACAATGCTTTGCAACAGCATATCAGGCACCAGATGTTTTAAATGCCGATAAAATTGGTTCAAGCTGTGCGATTGCAGAAGATCTCAGTTCCCCATTACCCGCTAAATCAATAAAAAATGCATTTTGGGAATTGACCAAAAAGAACTTAAAAATTGGAAGCCATTTATCTCAAGGTTTAAAAATTGGTGAAGATACGGGATATGACTCAGGCAGTACTTTAGATTTTGTCTACCGCAATCAAACTGAAAGCACTAACCCGATTGGTAAAATCATTGATCGCCAATATCTGAATGCCATTGGTTGGCGTGGTATTCGAGTACGCAAACAGAATATTGAATCTTTACTACAAAAATATGCAGATATTCTGATTAAAAAACGCAAGCCGCTCCGGATTATGGATATCGCATCTGGACACGGGCGCTATATTTTGGATGCGGTTGCTCAATTGCCTAAACAACCTGATTCGATTTTGTTACGTGATTATAGTGACATCAATGTAAGTGCTGGTCAGAAAATGATTGCAGAACGTGGATTAAGTCATATCGCTGAATTTGTTCAAGCAGATGCTTTTGATGCAGCGTCATTAGCTTCGGTAAAACCAAAGCCTTCTCTGGCAGTGGTATCTGGTTTGTACGAACTGTTCAGTGACAATGATTTATTACGACAATCTCTTGATGGACTAAGTAAAGCAATACTTAAAGATGGCTATCTAATTTACACAGGTCAAATCTGGCACCCACAACAAGAGTTTATTGCTCGTGCGCTTACTTCACATCGCGAAGGTGATGCATGGGTAATGCGTTTGCGCTCACAGGCAGAAATGGATGCGTTGGTTGAAGCTGCCGGCTTTAAGAAGGTTGATCAGTGTATTGATGAGTTTGGAATATTTACAGTTTCAGTCGCACAAAAGCTATAAAAGCTGTTATTAGATTTCTTGGCTGAATAGTAATTTTATTCAGCCATCAATGCTGATTAAAATAATAATGGATGTCGTATGCCAACACTCATCAAAGAATCAGGAACCTGGAAATGGGGCTTGCTTTGCTTGGTTCTCCTTGCACCTTTCTTTTTCCTTACTTATGGCTTTGCAAATCAATACGCATCTGGGTTAACGGATGTTCCAAGTATTGTTTTTGACTGGGAAAAAAATATTCCGCTCTGGCCTTGGACCATTGTGCCTTACTGGTCGATTGACCTGTTTTATGGTCTATCCCTGCTACTGTGCTGGAACAAGTTTGAACTCAAACAACAGGCTCTCAGACTGTTTTTAGCACAAGTGATTTCGATCAGTTGCTTTTTACTGTTCCCATTAAAATTCAGCTTTGAACGACCTGCTTTGGATGGTTTTTTCGGTCTTTGGTTTGATGTTCTTATGGGCTTCGATAAACCTTTTAACCAAGCGCCTTCTTTGCATATTGTTCTATTGGTGATCCTATGGGATTTTTATCGTCGACATGTACAAGGCTCATGGAAATACTTGGTGGACTTTTGGAGTGCGTTGATCGGACTGTCCATCCTTACCACATGGCAACATCATTTTATCGACCTTCCTACAGGGATTTTAGTCGGAGCTTTGTGTTTGTGGTTATTCCCTATAACGGTTAAATCACCATTTAGAAAAGATGGCTTACAACAGCTAACGGCAAAACATTTAAAACTAGGCAGTTACTACCTGTGTGGAGCTGTAATTTTCTTGATCTTGGCATATGAATTAAGACCCTGGGGATTATGGCTAATCTATCCAGCGGTAAGCTTATTTATCGTTGCCCATAGCTATAGTTTTGTACGACCACACTTTTTCCAAAAACAAACCAATGGAAAAATGACCGTCGCTGCACAGATTCTACTTGCACCATACCTTATTTTTGCATGGCTCAATAGCCGAATTTGGACCAAAAAACATCCTGAAGATTCATTGGTGATTGATTCGGAAAATAGAAAAATCTTTATTGGGCGGATCCCCACTCAAAAAGACAGCCAAAAATATACCGCAATTTTTGATTGTGTTGCAGAGTTACCTTTAAACAGTGAATCTGAGTATCAACAGTATCCAAGCCTTGATTTGATTCCTTTACAAGCCAATCAGCTTGACTATGCAGTGAATCGGTTCAATCAGTTACTGATAAACATTGATCACAGTCCGTCACAAAATATTCTTGTCTGTTGTGCTCTTGGATATTCAAGAAGTAGTGCTTTACTCGCTGCTTGGTTAATGCAGCAAAATCAAGATGCAACTGTTGAAGACGTGATTGAAATTATTCGTAAAGCACGTCCGTGGGTGGTGCTTAAAGCTGTTCAAATTGAAGAGCTGCAAATTTATCAGCTTAAACTAAAAGGTTTAGCACCATGAAAATGAATTTCTTTGTGGTTGCTAAACTTTTGTTTGCAAGCACTGGTTTAATGTGTTCAGGTTATCTGGCATTTGCTTTATCTGTTTTTGCAATATTATTCAAAGGTTGGCAATCGTTTGAGTTTTGGATATTCATTGTCATTACATTATTGCTGATGGCTGCACATCATTATCTCTCTTTTAGAGTCAAATTTGATGCTCAATTGATTGAAATGATTGCAATACAATCCCAAACAGATACGATTGAAAATCTTACACAAGAGTTTGATCAAACTTTAGTGGAGATGAAACTACTCCCAGAGCATAAAATAGGTCGTGATTGGTCCCTGCGTTTTGCAGGTTGTTTTCGATTGATCAAATTGCAAATTGCACTCCTATTCATACAATATCTGGTTTTAGTGATTTTAATTTATCGAATTATCTAAGTTGGCTCCTTGGCTTAAGCAATCTTTGATGGTTAATTTTTAGATCAAAACTCAAACTAAGCTAGGGGCTAAAATGCCTATATTTGAAAGACTAAGATCGATAAATTGCTTTAAATTACGCTATGATTCAAAAAGTAAAAATGATAAATTAACAGTTAGATATAAATGATTTTTACTTTTTATTCAAAACTGTTAATTTAAAATCGATAATGAATATATCGTTGAATTCAATATAATTTTGTACTTTTGAAAAGTAGAGATTTGCTTTCTTATCATTTCATCATTCGTATGAATAGTACAAAAAATGATTTAATATCAATTGGCTTAAATAATGAATCAGTTACCTGAACAGCGTCCCCAACAAGATTTAAAAATAGAGAATAATGCGCCTGTGCAGAACAAAATGCAGGCTTTACAACCACCTCGTGGAAATTTAGCATCTAGTTCGATTGCTCGTTTTATTGCATTTCTAACCCGACGTGGTGCGCGCTTGATCACAGGTGCGCGCAGTTTGTGGATTGGTTGTCAGCCTGAAATGAAACAACGAATCTACTATGCCAATCATAACAGCCATATCGACTTTATTTTATTGTGGTCTTCACTTCCCAAATTAATGCGTCGAAAGACCAAACCTGTTGCTGCATCAGATTATTGGCTGAAAGATGGTTTCCGCCAGTTTTTGATAAAAGATACTTTTAATGGGGTCACCATTCAACGTAACCGTGAAGATGGTTCAGATCCATTACAGCCCGTAAAAGATGCTCTCGCACAAGGATATTCGATTATCTTCTTCCCTGAAGGTACACGTAATTTGGACGATGATGTTGAATTACTGCCATTTAAGAGTGGTTTATATAACCTGCATAAGCAATTCCCTGAAATTGAAATTGTACCTGTTTGGATTTCAAACTTAAGACGTGTCATGCCTAAAGGCTCTTTTATACCTTTGCCTCTGTTATCTACAGTATGTTTTGGCTGCCCTTTAGAGCAACATTTAGAGATGGATAAGACCGCTTTTATTGACTATGCCCAAAAACAGTTACTACAATTAAAAGAGGTTGAAAATCAATGATTCTTGATAATCTATATAAGACCTATCTTTTATTTGGCATTTTTGCGGGCATTTTGGTTTTTGCCTCCTCAGTGGGATTTATTCTTAAACAAAAAGCGGGACATCAGCCTGCGCCAGTCATTGATAACTTAAATGCTCGAATCAATGCTTGGTGGGTGATGTTAATTGTCATTGGTGCGGCAATTCTTCTTGGTCAAACTGCATTTATTATCTTATTTGGCATTATTTCGCTTTTTGCATTGCGTGAGTTTATCAGTTTGTTGCCAACACGGCGTGGTGATTACTTTCCGTTGTTGATTGCTTTTTATTTTGTGATTCCATATCAATACTATTTAATCGCTATCGACTGGTATGGCTTATATTCTATTTTTATTCCATTGTATGTGTTTTTACTGATTCCGATTGCCAGTTTAAAACAAGAAGACACCAAGCATTTTCTTGAACGCAGCTCTAAAATTCAATGGGGTTTGATGGTCTGTGTTTTCTGTATCTCTCATGTCCCTGCACTACTTAATTTAAAGCTACATGGTTTTAAGGGTGAACCAATTTGGCTGGCAATCTGGTTGATTATGGTTGTGCAGGCATCAGATGTTTTGCAGTATGTATGCGGAAAGCTTTTTGGCGAACACAAGGTTGCCCCTGTTTTATCTCCTTCTAAAACTGTAGAGGGTTTACTTGGCGGTATCATCCTCGCCACTGCTCTAGGTGTTGCTATGGCATGGCTGACCCCGTTTAGTTATTTACAGGCAGCATTTATTGGGCTTGTGGTGTGTATTTTTGGCTTCTTTGGTGGTTTGGTTATGTCTGCGATCAAACGTGATCGTGGCGTTAAGGATTGGGGACAATTGATTCATGGTCATGGTGGTATGCTAGATCGTATTGATTCTATTTGTTTCTCAGCACCGATCTTTTTCCATATTTTAAGATATTGGTGGAGTTAATCTGCCAATAAATGGGTGGTTACTTAATACGTTTTTTCCCATATTTTTCTTCATCATATTTTTTTGCTAGGTCTAAACGATAAGTGTATTGCTCCCAACGATCAGGATATTCATTCATTTTTATCTTATTCTTTCTATTGACTGATGAAACTGAAAAATCATTTAAACTTGCCATACTGGGTTTGTTAAATCCGAGTTTTTTTAGTATTGCTTCTAATTCTATACTTTGTTCATCAAAACTTGCGCCTACTCGCCAACCCATAAATATAAAAGCAATTAAAATTGTTAAAATTGTTAAAATCATATAATTTTCTAATAAACTATTAAATGCACCCATAAATGAAACTGTAATTATACCTATTAATAATGCCCCTCCTCCCATTATACCAAATAATTTTATTCCAAATATTCTATATCGAAGCCGTCCCTTAAACACTTGTTGTGCAGTCCATATATAATTGTTTTTTTGATCAATAATAGCTGATGCATAAGCATATTTATTTTGATCCGAAAGTGGTTCTGCAATGACTTTAACCATATCGCCTTTTTTAAATATGACCACTGGGAAACACCCTTTAAAGTAATGCTTTTGATTACTTTTATCAGTAACTTCGATGGCAAAATCACTGACCTCAATCCCTTCATCACTGGCAGCGAAACTGGCTAAAGCCGCATTTCCTATTTGTCCAACAAGTGCTGAACCCACTGCTATTGCACCTGTAGTCGTTTGCATATTGGCATTTAAGTTTTGCATGGTTTCACTGGTCAATAAGTCTGTGACTTCTCCTTCAACGATAAAAAGTCTTTCCGCCAATTCGTCAATGATTTGGTCTGTTTTTTTAAAACTCATTTTTTCCCATATTTTTCTTCATCATATTGTTTGGCTAAATCAATACGGTAGGTATAATCTTTCCAACGCTCATGGACGTATCCTTTATTATCTTCTTTATTTTTCCAACTCAAATCGTTGAGAGCATAATGTTGTAAATCCATTCGACTAGGTTTATTAAATCCTAATTTTTTTAATATTGCTTCTAATTCTATACTTTGACCATCAAAGCTAGCACCTACTCGCCAACCAATAAACAAGCAAATAAACATTATAATTAAAATATTTATTTGAATACCAAGCTTAGCCATTAACATTTGATCTAGTGAATCAGATATGAAGTAATCTAAGATGAGTTGTGCAAACATCACAAATACACAAACCGCCCCCGTCATCTTCATTCCAAATATTCTATATCGAAACCGCCCTTTTACTACTTCTTGACTAGTCCATATATAATTACTTTTTTGATCAATTATTGCAGTGGCTCGAGCATATTTATTTTGACCTGAAAGTGGTTCTGCAATCACTTTAACCTTATCGCCTTTTTTAAAGATCACTACAGGAAAACATCCTGTAAAGTAATGCTTTTGGTTATTGTGATCCGTGACTTCTATGGCAAAATCACTCACCTCAATACCTTCATCACTGGCGGCAAAACTGGCTAAAGCAGCATTCCCAATTTGTCCGACTAGTGCTGAACCAACCGCTATTGCACCTGAAGCCGTTTGCATATTGGCATTTAAGTTTTGCATGGTTTCGCTGGTCAATAAGTCTGTGACTTCTCCTTCAACGATAAAAAGCCGATCTGCCAATTCATCAATGATTTTGTCTGTTTTTTTTAAGCTCATTTTTTTCCATATTTTTCTTCATCATATTGTTTGACTAAATCGATACGATAGGTATATTGCTCCCAACGATCAGGATATTCATCCATCTTTACTTTATTCTTTCTATTGACTGAGGAAACTGAAAAGTTATTTAAACTAGCCATACTGGGTTTATTAAATCCTAATTTTTTTAATATTGCTTCCAATTCAACACTTTGCTCATCAAAGCTTGCACCTATTCGCCAACCAATACCAGTAAAAACAATAAGAGCAATTAAGGCTGTTATTTGAATTACTGTATCACTAAATAACATTTGATTTATAGAATCAGACATAAAATAATCTATGATTAGTTGTATACACATTACAAATAGAGATCCTCCCACCATCATCTTCATTCCAAAAATTCTATATCGAAGCCGTCCATTAAACACTTGTTGACCTGCCCATATATATTGATTTTTAGGTTCAATTATTGCTTTTACTATTGAATATTTTGTTGTAAAAGGTTCAGCTATAACTTTAACATTGTCACCAATTTTAAAAATAACTTCTGGGAAACATCCCTTAAAGTAATGCTTTTGATTATTTTTATCAGTGATTTCTAAAGCAAAATCACTGACCTCAATCCCTTCATCACTGGCGGCAAAACTGGCTAAAGTCGCATTTCCTATTTGCCCAACTAGGGCTGAACCCAGTGCTATTGCACCTGCACCCGTTTGCATATTGGCATTTAAGTTTTGCATGCTTTCACTGGTCAGTAAGTCTGTGACTTCTCCTTCAACGATAAAAAGCCGATCAGTCAGTTCATCAATGATTCGATCTGTTTTTTTTAAACTCATGTTATGACTACTCTTTTATGCAAATAAGGCTTGAAAATCTTCATCTTCTTGCTTTTCCGACATTAATTTATTGGTTTTTAATGCTCTAAAAGTAGAATATTCACACCAACGGCGAAGTTTGGTTGCTTCCATATATATAAAGAATGTAACTTCGATGACAGTTAAAACTAATCCGACACCACTTGCCCATGCTACTCCACGTAGTAATGCAATCCGAACAGCTTCTTCAGTTAATTTAGTAGCAATTAAACGCCCTCCTAAACGCTGAATCACAGGACTTTTACCAATTTCTTTTAAATAATTGATTAATGGGCTAATATAAGTCAATGCTGCTAATAAGCCGAATAAAGATGCCAATCCACCACTCAAACTTCTTAAAAAATAAAGTGCCATTAAAGAGCGATGTACAGTACCTATTTTATTTTTTTCTTCAAAGCCTTTTACTAAATCTAATACACAAGTAATACTTCCTGCAAAGGTACTTAAACTCCCTGCCGCCCATTTAATACCCGCTCTTTGAATATTTGCTGCACCTCGTGTTGCCGCTGCGCCTGCACCTGCATAAGATGCTTGTGTTGCAACCTCTCTGGCACCTTTCGCTAAACCATAAAAAATGTCTAAGCCAAATGCCATCAATGCCGAAACAGATGCCACCAATGCCGCAATTTGGACGTTATCCTTATATTTTCCAGAACTCAGCATATGCGTTAAATTAATCACCTCTAAAAATACCAGAATGCCTGATGCGCGTACCTGATGATAATTGTTGGTATGGTTCGCCATACCTTTACTACCCGCTTTTTCAATTTCTTCTAAAGTTAATGCCACTTGTTGCTTTTTTGCCATCGCATCATCGATCAATAGATCCAAAGAACGAATGGTAGCTTCTTTTGCATTTTTTGAAAGCTGACCACCGACTCTTTCACCAAGTTCAGGACTGAGTTTGATATTTCCAGAGTTTAATTTCTCAGGGTTTATATTATATACAACTTGATCAAATCTTAATTTTCCAGCCAAATCACCCATCTGAGCAAACAACAGTTTTTGCGAAATTGCAGTGACAAATCGACTTTCAGCAGTTGACCCCATGCCTGCCCGAAATACAACACGGGCAAAGTTAGAAACATACAGCATGACCTTTTTCTCAACTTTAGAAAATGCAATATTACCTTTATTTTTGTCTAGACCCTGATTCCTTGCCCATTCATCCCACGCAGAATCAGTTTTCTTTAAAAAGTCTATCGTGCCTTTCATGGCTTTTATACCAACAGCGGTAAAATCTGTTGCGGCTTTTTTTACTTCGTCATGCTTGGCTTTTGCTTCTACCTGATTACTATACAAACCACGTATAAATAAATTTTTACGCTCATAATCTGGCTTTTTAACCCAGTCATCCAACTGTTTTGCACCTGCTTCAGCACCTTCCATTCCAAATAGCATGGTCGCTACATGCGCTTTAAAAGCACATCCACTCTGTAAATCCTTTTGATCATAGGCATCTAAAGCATCCAATAAACTTTCAGAAACCACCCAATTTAAATGTTCTTGAGCACGTTGATTGGCAACCTTTAAAGCTGTGTCATATTTTTGAGCTACTTCCTGCTTAAACGCTTCAATTTCTTTATAGTTTAAATGATCAAGTAGAACTTTGCGGTCAGTTTGGTAATTGGCTTCCCCAACTTCTTCACCGTGACCCGCCCGTTTTTTCATGGTACGTTCATGTTCTTCGATCAACAATTTTTTGCTTCGTTCAAGTTGCTCTATTTCTGCTGTATTATTCCATTTCCTCGCATAGATAAGTCGTTGCTCAATCGCATTTAAATTGCTTTTATATCTTATTTCAATGGCGGGTGCTGTTTGTTCATGAATTTCATTTTCGCGCTGTACGATTTTTTCCTTATTTTTAAGCAATGAACCTTCTATGCTTTTCACGCGTTGCACGGAGTCCAGTTTACGCTGATTGGTGACACCATATTTATCTTTAGCTTCTAAATAGTCATCTACAGGGACATAAGCTTCATTTCGATATTCATTTAATTTTATTGTAATTCCAACGGGGTCATATAACACAACAGCTGAAAAAGCTTTCGGTTTCTCGGTGAATTTCGTCACGAGCTGCTTCCAACGATCAGTACCAAATGAAAAAGGCTGGCTGATACCACCCTTTAAGGTCGTGTTGTTTAAACAATGTTGCTGTTGAGACGTTCCTTTCGCCCATGCTGCAACATCTACAGACTGCCATTTGCCTGAACTGACATATTCATCCGCTTTGGCTTGATATTCTTTTCTTTTTGTATCAGTCATGGGCGCATGGGTATAAATCAAATACGCTTTTTCTGCCAAATTTGTTGCAATATATTCAACTGTAACAAATGAAGCAAATACCGCATGTTCATTTCCCTGACAGGCAAACTCAAGTACAGATACGGGTGCAGGTTTATCCAATGGGAAGGATGACAAATATCCCTTTGGCGTCACGATGTAGCCACTCCATTCATAACCTTTTTTTCTTTTGATCATGGCATACACATAACCAGAATCAATCATTTCAGTTGTATATTGTGAATACGACAAAGCAACGTTTTTTACATTTTTTCCAAGCTGCGGAGACAGTTGTGGCGCTTTGTCTTGAGTAACGCTGTAACGTAAAGGCAAGATCTGTAATCCTAATTTACGGCAAAAATTACATTGATCTTTACTGCCTTTTGCATCAGAAGTCTGTTGATTGACTTGTATCGCAGCATTTGCCGCTTTGGTAATTGCATTTGGTGCAGCCAAAATCTCTTCTTGCTGTCTACGTTGTTCTGCTTTTTTATTTTCTCTTCTTGCAAACGCTTCTTTATCACCACCCATATTATTCTCCTTATTCAATTATTTCCGTTTTAATTAATGCCCAAGCGTCTTCTGTAACAAAGTTCATCGCTTCAGTAAAATTATAATTTTCAGGTTCAGTATTCCAATATTGTTCGAGCACATTTACGACATGAGGATGTTGTATAAACCCCTGCCCAAGTAGCTCTGCATATAAACCATAACTCACTAAATCAATATATTTTTTAATATGATATTGCTCATGAGCTTGATATAAATTTTTAAGAATATTTTGAGGTATTAAATTATGACTATCGATCTGTTCCAATTCATGTGCTTTCCTAAAAACCATATTACTGATTTCAATCAGATCCAGTTGCAAAGACTGTTGTGCATTGATTTTGTTGATGGCTTTACGTTGTAATTTATTCTGCTCTATATTTTCCCAGCGGTAATACCCCGTTGGGTGGAAAAAATGCCATTGAGTAAAATTGCCCAATAAACTGTTCATTTGGGATTCATTAAATATTTGATCCAAATAAATCATGACCCGAGGATCATACCAACGAAATAAAATTTTGGACTCTATATCTTGCAACACCAATGACGTTTTAAATTTTCGATTTAATTCGTCATTGTCATAACTAGAACACCCAAAACCGTGAACTAAATATCGATCATTTGCAACATCACAATGCTTGAGTAAATGTTCAGCTAGCTCAAATCCAATGTCGTTTAAAATCTTGTTATCTATGATTTCAATAAAAAAAAGATTGGTGTCTTTGTATCCATTCCCCTTAGCCAAGGGAATATAAATGATCTGGTCAACTCTTAACTTATTTTTTAAATCATCAAAAATATCAGGAGCTAAAGTTTGATCAAGCAGAACAATAAGCCGTTCATGCTGCTGGAACACTGCCTGCATTTTTTGATAAATCATTTCTACTGAATGATTTTTAGGCAATATATTGGTCTGCTGTAGGTAATGCCCAGTTATCATAAGTTCACCTTCGCAGATCCATTTTGAGCAGCATGTCCTTGTTTTGCTGAACAATCGGGTAAATCTGTCGCAGGTGGGTTAATCGAAGCTGATGAAGTTAACTTTTGCTGCCCAGACTTCACCTCAAATAAACCACCAGTGGTTGCAAATACCCCAGAAGCATTGAGCTTTAATTCAGAGCCATCACTAATGAGCTTAATCTCTTTCGGACTGATGATATAAACCGTATCTTCAGTTGAAATGATTTGAATACCTTTACGTGCAATCAAATCAGCACCATCACCTTGCGCTTGTATTTCAACTTTGCCTTTGCCTGCATAAAGCCTTGCACCTTCCTGTGCTGCAAATAGGCTGATCTTAGCACTGGCATGAGCAAGTAAAGATTTTTGAGTACTCAGATTAATGCTTTCACCTGCACTTTGGCTGATCTGTCCATCTGAGGAAAGATGAATGTCTTCATTACTCGACAAGCCAATTGAATTCGGTGAAGTCAATATCATCACTGCCGACTTAAATGCGTCTACTTTTTTCGGATCTTGTTGAGCCAAAGTTTCGATAAAGCTTTTAATGTTTTCTAAAACCTCCAAAGGATCAGTCTGTTGATTCTTCGCAACTTCACTTAAAGCCTTGGTATTGTTTAAACTACTTTCTAACTGACTTTTAGCTTCTGCCGCATCAAGATGATTACCTGATGCCCCATCTTGTGCATGGGTACTCAGCAGTAAACCTTGTCCTGCCCGTAATGCACCCCATTGATCAGTTCTTAGCTCAAAACCCTCACCACGATCATCACTTTCCGCTGTATCTTTCGGATGACTGAGATTGCCAAGGTTGAGTTGACTGGCGCCATGACTGCTGTGTAACTGACTGCTGATCTGGTTGGTGGTATCGTCAAAACGCAGTTGATTATAGCCACTACCCTGATATTCCTTACTTTTAATCCCTGATAACTTTTTGGTATCAGGCAGTTTGCCTTTGTCATCGAACTTGGTCGGGCTTCGTTGTCCTTCATGGATTCGTCCCACCACAAATGGTCTGTCGATATTGCCATCAAAGAAGTCGATAACAACAATCTCTCCTATTCTCGGTAAGAATCGTGCGCCATAGCCTTCGCCTGCCCATGGCGTCAAGACATCGACCCAAGCCGAGTCGGTATCATTGTCATTCGAGCCTGCACCACCATCATGGCTGTGGTCTTCATTGCGGGTAAACAGGAAGCGAACCTTGATGCGTCCCCATTCATCCACATGGATTTCTTCTCCACTCGGACCAACCACTCTCGCTCGCATTGGATGGACTGCGGGTCTTTTAGTTAAGGGATTATATTCAGGAACAACCTTGATATTACGTCGTTGTAGCACCAACTGATTCGCTTGGCGTTCTTCGCTGTTGTTTACGGTGAGATGGGTGCGTTGCCAATCACTTTGTTTTAACAAAGTTTCGACTTGATGGCTCAAGTCTTTGGGTAAATTATTTTGGTTATAAAAGGTTTTGGAGATGATCAAGAACTGCTGATCGGCAGAATCTTTTAGCTCTAGGTTTGGATGTTGGTTAAGCTCAAAGTGATAACCAACCTGCGCATCTCGTACCGTCGATATTGCCGTGAATTGTTTGGCTTGGGCATCGTAGTAGTTGCTGAGGTTTTGGTTAAAGCGCTCAACCTGACTGTTACCCGAAGGCGTTGCACCATCCTCACCATTGAGGTCTGCAACCCATGCAGGACTATAGTGCCATACTTGTTCTAAACCTAAACTGGCATTGTCATAGTTATCACTGTGTTTGTGTGTGCTTAAGACATTGCCTGCACCTTCATCCGTATCCAATACATCAGCTTGCCAACGTTGGATATGCACTGAAGTTGGTTGAAGTGAACGTTGCCCTGTAAAACTGATCATCGAATCGCTTTTTTCTACTGCACTACTTCGATGGAAGCGGATGCTGCGTCGATCCAAACAGGTATACTGAGAATTATCATCAATCAAACGAAGCTTCTGAGGTTGGATGTGTTCGGTAAAACCGGAAACTTTAAGTTGTGCTTCATCAATTAAAGTGCACACGCTTTCCTCAGCGAGCAATCTTTGAACGAAGTCCGTATCTAGTTCATTGTGCTGCATAATGAACGGTCTAACATCATAGTCTTTGATTAAACCACTTTTATCCAGAGTCAAACTTGAAGCAAAGAGCTGAGATTTTTCTCGCCATTCATTAAATATCACTTCCACGACTTGCAAAGCAGACATATTCATAAACACACGCGAATTTCTACGCTGTTTCCAAAGTGCTGTTGGATCTTCTACGGTCAAACGATAAACTGTGAGAGCACCGTCAGAGGCACCTACCTCTGCTTTGGTGATAATGCCTGAAATTCGATTGAGCTCAGATCGATCATTGACAATATCAACAGCTACACGACAGCCGATAAAGTTTTTCAGCGCTATATCGTGTTTCGTAGACAAACAGATCAGTTGTAAATCAACACCGTCATTAATGGCATGTGTCCCATCAATACGCTGTAAAAATACTTGCTGATTGAGATCCGTATTTGAAAAAAATACATGGATTGCACGTTTTTGAGCAGTCAATCCAATTTGATCCAAAACAAAATAAATATTATTAAACATGAATTATTGTATAGTTGTTCTAAATTAGAAGCATATTACAAAAAAAGATTATATTTTGTCCATATTTAAATTTATCTAAACACTTGGTTATGTTTCATTTTGTTTCAGTATTTTTAGAACTTTTAGATAATATTCAACTTGTCCTTGAGTCTTGTGATATTTGTCTTGTAGTTGGGCAACACTTAACTGTTGCAAATCTTCTTGATGCGCTCTGAGCCAATCTGCCTCTGGTATGGGTGGTGTGATATTTAACATTTTGCGTAACATGGTTCGGGCATAAACAATTTGTTTGTTTTTTTTGTTTAATTGCTTTGCAATCTCTTTGACAGTTATATTCTCATTTAAGATATCTTGCTGATGATCTAATAGCCACTGTCTACTGCATTGCCATTTTTGTTTTAGTAACTCACCTGGTGTAGGTTGTTGGTATTTCCTACATACACGTCGATAAGCCTCACCTGCAACACTCTTTGAAATGTTAAAAGTCTGTTGAATTTCTTTAAGACTCATATGGATGATGCGATCTTTATTATGCTGATACCATTGTTCTTTATCGTAACTTTGCTTTCTACTTCCAATCTCACATTGGTAAGAATATAAGCAAATTGGCCACCTGCTTTAGATAAATAAAGTCATTCTCTATATAGCATAATACCCACAACCATCATCGTCTCTTCATAAACATCCCAGTCTTCACCTTGCCAATCCATGATCGACTTTATTGGATAGGTTTTATATCTGTTAGCCATAGCCATTCATATTTTTCATTCATCAATAAGCTATTTTTATCAACTTTCTCTTAATTCAAAATTTTTTTGTTAATTTTTTCTTGCCAATTAAAAACATTTTTATTAAACCTTACTAAACAATATTTTTCAAAACAGCATTCGCCCAATAGCAAGTCATTCAAAGCCAGAGATAAAAATCGTGAATAAATCTAGGGACTGTAATGGATAAGGTTTAAATACCGGTCCAAAATCGCAAAATTCTCAATTGCTGTTTTGGGCTTTCATAGTTAATTCTAAACCTTGCGAAGCAGTGCCTCACATCTTTCAGAAACAGGGGGAAATTTCCTTATACTCAGCAATTTTTTACGGACTTTAGTAAAGAAAAGAGCGGCAGAATTATGATGCAGTATAGATAAAGCTGAGTTTTTTATTCTCAAGTTTTACACTCGAAACATATAATCCGATTCAGGAAGTCTTAAATTGCCAAAGCTAAACAGATCACACCGAGTAAGCCCAACACCAAACCTAAAGCTGTAACAATTTTGAGTTTTTCTTTAAAAATAACCAAGCCTGCGATTACGCCCATCAAAACCACTAAAATATTCATGCCCGCAAAAACAATCGCAGGAGAATCTTTCAGCAAAAGATGAGCTTTTACATAGAGTGCAATATTGGCAAAATTTAAAACACCTAACGCCAATCCTGCATATAAATTCTGGATTTTCCATTGTGTCTTCTGTAGCAGTAAATAGCCTATAGATAAGACAAAAGAACAAATAAATACCAGCGTTAATGTGACTGGAAATTGAAGACCTAAACTGGTTGTATATTTCAATAAAACATCAACCAAGGCATAGCCTACCCATACACTGAGTAAATACAGCATACCCTTTTTATTGACTGACTGATTTGATGATTCTGAATGAGAAAGTACAATGCATAAAACTGAAAAAATCCCAAGACCAATACCGAACATTTTTAATTGGTTAAACTGTTCTTGAAATAGAAAATATGCAGCCAGAAGCGATAGGACAACAGATAAACGCTGTGCAATTTCTGTTCTCAGAATTCCTGCACTGTGTAATGATTTCGACAGACAAAAGAAAATACTGGGTAATACAGTCCCCAGTGCAACAATCAGCCACCATGGTGTATTTGAAATTGAAATATGAACCAAATCTGGCTTAAACCAAAGGTAACTCAATAAACTGGCAACCAAATAATTCCAAGCAATCATCTGCAATGCATCAAAGCCTTTCTGCTTGGTAAATTTTAAAAGCATTGAGACCAATACACTACACAAAGCAGCTGAAAATATCAGTTCCATAATGGGATTTCATCCGATCAATATGATGGATAAATTTTCAAAATTTATCCTATTACAAAGTTATCAAGTATTTAGCCAGTAAAAAGCCCACTGCACTGGAGTGGGCTTTCTATAGTTTATTATCGTTAAAAATTATTTATAACGATCAACCATTTTTTCCAAAGAAATTGGACGAATTTTGTCAGCATTCCCCGCAGTACCAAACGCTGTATAACGATCTACACAAATTTGTTTCATTGCTTGGACAGTTTCACCGAAGAATTTACGCGGATCAAATTCGCTTGGTTTTTCAGCCATCATACGACGCATCGCACCAGTAGAAGCTAAACGTAAATCTGTATCAATGTTGATTTTACGTACGCCATGTTTGATTGCTTCAACCAATTGCTCAACAGGAACACCATAAGTTTCTTTGATGTCGCCGCCATACTGGTTAATTACAGCCAACCACTCTTGTGGTACTGAGCTTGAACCATGCATAACAAGGTGAGTGTTTGGAAGTGCCGCATGAATTTCTTTAATACGGTCAATTGCCAAGATATCGCCTGTAGGTGGACGTGTAAATTTGTACGCACCATGTGAAGTACCCACAGCGATGGCTAAAGCATCTACATTGGTATCAGATACAAATTGGCGAGCTTCTTCTACAGAAGTCAGCAGCTGAGAGTGGTCAAGAACACCTTCAGCGCCCACACCATCTTCTTCACCAGCCATACCTGTTTCAAGGCTACCTAGACAACCAATTTCACCTTCTACAGAAACACCGCAAGCATGCGCCATTTCAACAGTACGGCGGGTCACATCAACGTTATATTCATAAGAGGTTGGAGTCTTGCCATCTGCACCCAATGAACCATCCATCATTACCGATGAAAAGCCAAGTTGAATTGAGCGTTGGCAAACGTCTGGGCTTGTACCGTGATCCTGATGCATCACCACTGGAATATGTGGCCACTCTTCGATGGCAGCTAAAATTAAATGACGTAAAAACGGCGCACCTGCATACTTACGTGCACCAGCAGAAGCTTGCACAATTACAGGTGAATTGGTTTCGTCAGCGGCTAACATGATTGCGCGCATTTGTTCTAAGTTGTTTACATTAAACGCTGGAACACCGTAGCTATGCTCACCGGCATGATCCAAGAGTTGGCGCAATGAAATAAGAGCCATAATATCCTCCCAAGTAATGCCCCATATTCTACATGCTGATTTATTTCAATTCAGCAACAATATTGACTATTTCATAAAAAATCCCCGCGATTGCGAGGACTTTTAACAAATAACAACATTTAAAAAGATTATTGAGCTTTCGGTGCTTCTTCTTCAGTTGCAGGCGTCGCTGCATCAGCAGGTGCATTTGCTTTTTCAGCAGGGACATCCGTATTTTTTTCATCCAAAACAGGTTGATCAATTGCATCAATCGCAGCTTGTTGTTCTGGAGTCGTATTTGCTGATTCAGTTGCAACGGCTTCGGAAGTAGCAGTTTGTTCTGAAGCTGGCGCCTGTTCTTTTTTAGAACATGCAGTAAGTGCCAAAGGAGCAAGAATAAGAGCGACAAGTGCAAATTTTAATTTCATCACATTTCCCAGTGTTGGTGATTGGATTTAACTTAGTTTATTGCAGTTATATTTCATTTTTATTACTTTACAGTGAATCAGCTTGATGAAAAAGGCTGACACATGGCCAGCCTTTCATCAAAACGTCATAATTACACTAAAATATCAATTATGCACGCTCAAGCAATACTGCAACAGCTGGAAGGGTTTTGCCTTCAACAAACTCAAGAAATGCGCCGCCACCTGTTGAAATATAACCAATTTTATCCGCAACTTCATATTTATCAATTGCAGCCAATGTATCCCCACCACCCGCAATCGAGAATCCCTCAGATTCAGCAATCGCCAATGAAAGTGTTTTTGTACCTTCACCGAATTGATCCACTTCAAATACGCCTACAGGACCATTCCAAAGGATCGTTTTAGATGTTTTTAAAATCTCTGCAAACATTTGCGCTGTTTCAGGGCCAACATCCAAGATCATGTCATTGTCTGCAACATCTTCAACTTTCTTTACTACAGCTTTTGCTTTCGCCAATGAGCCCAAGAAATCTGCGAAATCGATTTCAGCAGCATCTGCAACCACAACATCTGTTGGAAGAGGAACAGAGACTTTCGCTGCAATTGCCTTGGCAGTATCAATTAAATCATTTTCACATAATGACTTACCGACATTGAAACCTGCTGCGGCCAAGAAAGTATTGGCAATACCGCCACCCACAATCAATTGATCACAAATGTCTGAAAGTGATGTTAAAACATCAAGCTTGGTTGAAACTTTGGAACCTGCAACAATGGCAACCATTGGCTTTTCAGGTGTTTGCAGCGCACGACCTAAAGCATCCAATTCAGCGGCAAGTAAAGGCCCTGCTGCTGCAACTTTTGCTAAACGTGCAACACCTTCTGTTGATGCTTCTGCACGGTGTGCGGTGCCAAATGCATCCATGACAAACACATCACAAAGTGCCGCATATTTTGCAGCAAGTTCAGTATTGTTTTTCTTTTCACCAACATTAAAACGGCAGTTTTCAAGTAATACCACTTGTCCTGCGGCAACATCCACACCGTCTAAATATTCTGTGAATAATTTAACTTCCTGACTGAGTGCTTCAGTCAAATAAGCCGCTACAGGAGCCAATGATTGTTCTTGTTTTGGTTCACCTTCAACTGGACGACCAAGATGAGAATAAACCATGACTGCAGCACCTTTCTCAAGTGCCAACTTAATAGTCGGTAATGCTGCGCGTAAACGTGCATCACTGGTAATCACACCATTTTTAACAGGTACGTTTAAGTCTTCACGAATAAGTACACGCTTGCCTGCTAAATCAAGGTCAGTCATACGCTGAAAATTCATGTATAGCTCTCTTATAGATATTAAAAATCGCGTAGATTCTAAATGATTACACAAAAAAAGGTTAGATACTTTTGTAGAAAAGCTGTAGAAATGTTGAGATTTGATTATTATAGGGCAAACTTTTTAATTTTATATGCTTATGTCTTTTCATCCAGATCCTAAAATCAATGGTTTAAATGTCTTAGGTGAACCTCTAGCAAGTTGTTGTTTTTCACCCATCACAGGTTATTTTCGTAATGGTTTTTGCCATACTGCAACAACCGATTTAGGTCAGCATACGGTTTGTGCTGAAATGACCTCTGAATTTCTTAACTTTTCCCAAAAAATCGGTAATGATCTGATTACCCCTCTGCCAGAACATGGCTTTCCGGGTCTACAACCTGGTGATTTTTGGTGTTTATGTGTCACTCGATGGGTCGAAGCCTACCAAAACGATATGGCACCGCGTGTGAAACTACAAGCATGCCATCAAGCTGTTTTGGCTTATGTTCCTTTAGATCTTTTAATGGAATATGCGGTATAACTGGAAAAACGAAGATATGGCACATTCAGAAATTATCTTGGCATCTTCCAGTCAAACCCGTCAGGATTTGATGAATCGTTTAGGTTTGGATTATCGCTGTATTTCACCTGATATTGACGAATCTCCTCAAAATGAATCTCATGCAGATCAACTTGCGAAACGCTTGGCTTTTGAAAAGGCTTTTTTTATTGCTAAAAACTGCCCAAATGCTATTGTGATCGGATCAGATCAGGTGGCTTGGCGTGAACATGCACCTCAAGATTTTATTGGTAAGCCTTTGTCTGTAGACAATGCCATTCAACAACTTCAAGCCAATTCTGGTCAAAATGTCTTTTTTAGTACCGCTTTAAGCGTGCAGCATTTGGCTTCTGGTTATGAACAGACCTTAGTTGAACATTATCATGTGAAATTTCGTGATTTAACACTTGCAGAAATAGAGCGCTATATCGAAATCGATCAACCTTTACATTGTGCGGGTAGTTTTAAATGTGAAAGTTTAGGGATCAGTTTGTTTGAACAAATGATTGGTCAAGATCAAACAACCTTGATGGGTATGCCCATGATTCAACTCTGTAGAATTTTAAGAGAATTGGGAATATCACTGCCTTAATGATCGTGCACTTAAACCACTGGCATTTTTTGAGAAATAACCATCAGTTCATTGCAAATAACATGAAGTCTTCTTTAATTCTGGTTTGGGAGCGAGTTTGATCATCTCTAGCCAAGACTAAACCAAATACAAGGATCACCTTATTTAAATACGCTCACTAAATCAGATTTAACTGTGTTTCACTTCAGTCATTTACCTGTGTTTCATCAACTCTCGATTCTGCTAAAGACAATTTTTTTGCCTTTATTTAATAGTGAGTTGCCAGTACAGGCGTATTACTAGAGGCGTTTTAAGTACTATTGCTTTGGATCAGCAAGATAGAAATACCCCACTATATCTGTCTATCCAATAAAAAAACTTTTTTAAATCAAAGAATTTTCAAAATATTGTGGAGCTTTTGTACAACCATCATTGATATCGTGCTCTTCACTTCGAAAAAGTATGAATGACTGCCTTTTTATATCAATATATTTTGGATAAAATTACAAATGCTTGCACCTCCATTCATCTCATAAGACAATAGCACATTATAGATTTAAATTTGCTTAGGCTATTTTCATGTCCCAACCTTTAGATGTCCTTGGCGGAATAACTGCCGAACAATTCCTCACAGAATATTGGCAAAAAAAACCATTATTGGTTCGTAATGCACTTCCCGAAATTGCTGAGATTCTGGTACCCGATGATGTGATGGAACTCGCCCTGGATGAAAACATTACTGCTCGTTTAATCAAACAAAAAGATAAAGATCCAAATCAATGGTCCGTTAAAACATCACCTCTCATCAAAGGTGATTTTCAAAAAATGCCAAAGCTCTGGACCTTGTTGGTTCAAGCGGTCGACCATTACTCATTTGACTTGGCTGAACTTTGGAAGAAATTTCCTTTTATTCCACAATGGCGCCGTGATGACATCATGGTGTCTTATGCGCAAAAAGGCGGTTCAGTCGGTCAGCATTTTGACTTTTATGATGTTTTTCTCGTGCAGGGTTATGGACATCGACGCTGGCAATTGGGACAAATGTGTGATGCCGAGACTGAGTTTGTTGAAGGACAACCATTAAAATTACTGTCCAACATCGAGATCAATTTTGATGAAGTTCTAGCACCGGGCGATTTGCTTTATGTTCCGCCAGGCTTGGCACATTATGGTGTCGCAGAAGACGATTGTCTAACCTACTCTTTTGGTTTTCGTATGCCGAATATTGCTGACATGATGGATCGTGTAAGTGATAAATTTGTAGAAGATCAACAGTTACGCAATCCACTATTGGACATATTACGCAATAAGCAAAACCCGATTGGGCAAGTTACTCAAGCTGAACTTGATTATTTAAAAGCAGAATTGTTGGCAAAATTAAACAATTCTGAAGTCTTGGAAGATGCAATCATGAGTTTAATGGCTGAACCCAAATATCCTGAAAACATTCCAGAGGCGGATGCTATAGGGACGGGAGATTTGGAAGAAGTCCTTGAACAAGGCTATTTACTGCAAATCGAACCTGCTTCAAGACTGATCTATCTTGAACAAAATAATCAATTATTGTTCTGGGCAAATGGCGAATCGATGTGTATTTCTAACCAATTTACCCCCTATTTAAAACAGATTGCTGATGGTCAAACGGTATCGTTAAATCATGAATTAGCTGAACAGGAAATCCTAGAAGATATTGCAGGTTTGCTGAATGAATCCATTCTAATGCTGGTGCCTACTGAAGAATAAAATTCGCAATTTCAGAGAGTCCATTTCGAATAAAGCCTGAAAATTCAGGCTTTATCTCTGTACGGATTTACATTTAGGATAATTTTAAGAAATAATTCCCCTATCTTTATTCAAACTGATGTTTGAGTGCGATCGAGAATTTAACGGATGCCTTAAAGTTTGATTCTCTGACTTCAGTCTTGTTATTTTTAAAAACTGTAGCAAAACCTCGATATAAGACAAAACTACAATGATGGAAACATAGATGGCTAAAAAGCTGATATTCGGATTGAATAATTTGTTCTGAAATTCTGCAAACATAGATTTCTTTTTTTATTTTGCAAAAATTATTCAACCCATGATTAAGCAAGTTGTCTTAAATGATGAACAAAAGAAATCATTGATGTATTAATCTAGAACCATTCTCAAGTCTAACAAATCATTACTTGAGCTGTTTCATAAATTTAGGCAATTTTAACAGCATATAACGAAAGAGATATTTCCTGTATGGCAAGTCCTGCTCAAGCAATTCGACATCAACTTTTAAACACTTTTTTCTCTCGCTATTCCGTTTGGTTTATCTGTATTTTTCTCTGTTTACTTTTGACTTGGATTATTTTCTTTAATGAAGGTCACTATATCTATTACTTTTTTTCAGATACCGTCCTGAATTTGGCTTGGGTTATTTTCTCAATTCTTGCTGCAATAGGTTTTGCAGACATTATTCAAACACAGCATTCCATTTTAAGAAATTACCCCTTAATGGGACATTTTCGTTTCTTCTTTGAAGATATACGTCCTGAAATCCGTCAGTACTTTATTGAATCTGATGATGATGCTTTACCCTTTTCACGTGCACAGCGAAGCCTTGTTTATCAGCGTGCCAAAAATGAAAATGCGGATAAACCTTTTGGTTCGATTATTGATGTATACCAGGAAGACTATCGTTTTTTGACCCACTCAATGACACCAAAAACTCCAGCTGACTTTAATACATTTAGAATTAGCATCGGTAATGATCAATGTAAGCAGCCATATAGTGCATCTATCATGAACATTTCTGCAATGAGCTTTGGTAGTTTAAGTGCAAACGCAATTTTAGCTTTAAATACAGGTGCAAAAAAAGGCAACTTTTATCATGATACAGGGGAAGGAAGTTTAAGCCCTTATCACCTTAAACCAGGAGGTGACATCGTTTGGGAAATTGCCAGTGGTTACTTTGGCTGTCGTACTTTGGATGGTAAGTTTGATCCCGAAAAGTTCAAACAGCAAGCAGCTTTGCCACAGATCAAAATGATTGAAATCAAACTTTCACAAGGCGCAAAACCCGGTCACGGCGGTATTCTGCCAAAAGATAAAATTACCAAGGAAATTGCTGAAATCCGCGGTGTGTCGATGGATGTAGACTGCGTCTCGCCTGCATCACATTCAGCATTCAGTACACCGATTGAAATGATGTATTTTATTCAACAATTACGTGAATTATCAGATGGTAAGCCCGTCGGATTTAAATTGTGTATTGGTCAGCCTTGGCAATTTATGAGTATAGTCAAAGCGATGTTGCAAACCAAAATCGTCCCTGACTTTATCGTTGTGGATGGTTCAGAGGGGGGTACAGGTGCAGCGCCAATTGAATTAATTGACCATATGGGGACTCCTTTGCGTGAAGGTCTGCTGTTCGTTCACAATACGCTTGTTGGTGCAGGTTTACGTTCACAAGTCAAAATCGGGGCAAGTGGTAAAATTATCAGTGCATTTGATATTGCAAGTACAATGGCCATGGGTGCAGATTGGGTCAATTCAGCGAGGGGCTTTATGTTTGCCGTAGGCTGTATTCAAGCACAAAGCTGCCATACCAACCAATGCCCCGTCGGTGTTGCAACGCAAAACAAAGAGCGCCAAAAAGCACTTGATGTTCCATCAAAAGCAGATCGAGTATTCAGCTTCCAGAAAAACACCTTAAAAGCACTTGCAGAAATGATTGCAGCAGCAGGATTGCAACATCCAGCTGAAATTAAAGCACACCATCTTGCTCAGCGAATCAATGACCGTGAAATTAAAAACTATGCGCAGTTACATTTTTGGATGAAAGATGGTGAACTACTCAGTTGTGAAAATAAAGATGAAGAAAATTTCTATTTTAGAATGTGGAATTTAGCCAGCGCTGAACGCTTCTGACCATGTTCATCACGAAGTCCTGATTAAGGAGATCATCTTGATCTCCTTTTTTCGATGTTAAATCCTGTTCGACTTGGTCGTACAATTGAAGTCAGATAAACAGATTTAAAATTGTCTGACTTAAATTTCTTAAGATTGAGCACCTGAAATAATTGAAGTGATTGAAATCCCAAATAAGCATAAATATCTTTGCTGAATGAAAACTTTAAGAAAACCGCATGACAAAATTGAAAATAATAATAGCTCACGATACTTATAGCTAATGCAATAAATGCTGCAAAAATGTCAAATAATATAAAACTGACTAAAACAATGAAGCCTGTTATTAATCTTAAAGTTTGCATATATTTTTCGTGGTGAGTCTGCGGGAATTGCGGTCTTTGCATAACCTGTATCAACTCTTCATCCATGCTTAGATAAGCATGACCATCATAAATCAACCAAGCATATTGTCCTGTGGAATCATCTTGTTGAGAAATGATCATCATTACATCAGTACCTTGAACAAAGAAAAAGTCGTCTAAATAGCTATAGAAATTTATCCCTTGCAGATTAAATTTTACTTCAGTTAAAGCATCAGGATGGGCAGTTGTGGATTCCCGCGTTTCGATCACAGATTGATCCAATCTTCCAGAAATAGTCTCCAATTTAAATTTGGCAAGTTCATGTTGGGTTAAACCAAACTGGAACAATTTTTCGGTTTGCTGCTGTAATTGAGTTTTTAATGCGGTATCATTCAGACCACGCCTCAAATGATTGATTAAGCTTAAATCATACAATTGATCAAACTCATAAAAATATGAATTGATGAGTTTTAAACTCTCAAGCGTTCTTTTACTCAATATAGGCAGATCCAACATATGAAACAACGCTTCAATATTGCGGCTTGTTTGTTGATTTAATTTTAGCCCCTCATAAATAAAATAAACAAAGCAACTGCCCAAAGTTAATATGGTCAAATGTATGAACGTATCAAAATAATAAACAGTTCCATCCATAAAATATTGATAAAAAGGATATGCACCCAGTGCAAAAATCAAAACAGCCATACTGAAACTGAGTGATTTACGCAGATTCAATACAGCGTCAAAGTGTTCAACCGATTCAATCTGATCATTCAAATAAAGTATTTGCTTAGTTTTATTGAATACTGCATATATATCTTTATCCAAAGCATTGAAAATGACCTGAACATCATCCTCTAATTCAAAAATTTGTGATTGAATTTTCGTGCCGCGATACTTTCTGCTTTTTATCTTTAAGACAAATATCCCGGTCGCCGTATATTCTATAAAACTGATATTTCCACTTTCTTCAGCAAGATTTTCTATATGCATCATTTCTTATAAACTTTAATTCTAAAGGTCTTGTTGAATAAAACCTTGTTTAATATTAAAAATTGGAATGAATTATAGCTTTAATAAATATGGATAGATACAGATACGCCATATGAAATCAAAGTTTTGAATCATCTTTTTTTTACGCATCAACTCGGTTGAAACAACAGCACCTGAGCATTTTTTGTATCTTCAAACTAATGTTTATCAACCATATTCCATAAATCAAAAACAATCCTAAACAGTAAAAAACATATCCATATTTTTAGTAATTCAACCCATTTTAAAAAGCTCGGAGAGAAAGCCTGTATATGAAATCACGCGTTGAAAAATGTGTACAAATAAAGTCTATCGTTCTACATTAAATGAATCTCTTAAATACTACTTTTGATTGGACAAAATCATGCAACACAATAAAAAAGGACCCAAAAAAAATTCACAAATGCAGATTTTAAAATACCTACTCCTTGGAGTCACTCTTGCAACGTCATTACATTGTAATGCTACTGTTGGTGGCGGTCAGAACATTGAAGTGCTCGGCTATGAAGCGATGGAACAAAAGCTTTATTTACTCAGACATTTTCAAGATGAGCGTGGACGCTTAGCACAATTGTATTATTATCAGTTGAATAGCAGATCACCAGATCGTTTGATTGAAGTTAAGTCGCTGTATGTTAATCCTAAAACCCATCAAATTGATTATGATCAAGATGCTACTCAATTTGAAAAAGACCTGGCTAAAATAAAAAAGCGATTAACACCTTTGCTGATCAGCAATGCCATGACCGCAAAAATTCAGATCGTAAAAAGCCAAACTCAGTATGTTCCTGCTTGGGATGATCCCTCAGAAAAGATTTCTCAGTACAAAACTCTATATAGGGTGAGCACTGGCTCTTTAAAAAGCGGCAGTCAAGAGGTAGTACATTATTCTCCAACAATAAAAATCATTCAGAATTATGTCATACCCCATCAGAATAAGATGTTAGTGGTGATCAAATACTACGGTATTCCTGAAGAAACGGGTTATGATATTGAAGATCCGGTTTTATTATTACCTAAAAAATGATGAGGCAAAAATGTCAAAAATAATCGCGTCCAGTATTTTATTGATGTTTAGCTGTGCTGCTTTCGCAAATGATTACAGTAATATTACACTCGAAGTCCTGGGTTATGATTTAAATACTAATCATATATATGTTGTTGAAAATTCAAAAAGTTATTCCATTCCTAAAGTTTATTATTACTCTCTGAACGAAAAAAAGTATGACTTGCCAAAATATGATGAAAGATTCACAGCAATCAACGATCAAGTTAAGTTTGAGCAAACACTCGCCAAGATTCAGCCCCAACTTAAGCCACTTAAAGCATTGGATCTTGGAAATTTCAAGCTCAATCTCGTTGAACAGAAACAGTCCTCACAACAAGATTCAACACCTCTAACTAGCGTATACAGTTCAATATTCACAGTTCAGGATAGTCAAAATCAAAGTAAAGTGATGAACTTAACCAGTTACAGTCCCGATATAAAACTTAAACAAGCGTTTGAGCTTCCCAGAAACCAAGGTGCCTTGATCACTTTTGAATCCCTCAGCTTGCCTTTTGATGAGGGGTATACACGTGAAGAAGCAATAATCCTATTTCCTAATCGTCAGCTTCCTCAATAAATAAAGCCTTCATGAAGGCTTTATTTTGATCATTTTTGGGTACAGCAATTACGCAGCTGAACGCTCTGAAATTGGAACAACTTTACGCAGTTCTGGACCTGTATAGTCCGCACTCGGGCGAATGATACGATTGTCTGCCCGCTGTTCCATCACATGTGCAGCCCAACCTGTCACACGGGACATCACAAAAATTGGGGTAAACAATTTAGTCGCAATGCTCATAAAGTGATAAGCAGATGCATGGAAGAAGTCTGCATTACAGAATAACTTCTTCTCACGCCACATGACTTCTTCACAACGAACAGATACCGGATAAAGTACTGTATCACCCACATCTTTTGCTAAACGTTCAGACCAAATTTTGATTATGCCATTACGAGGATCATTGTCTTTATAGATCGCATGACCAAAGCCCATGATTTTTTCTTTACGCTCAAGTTTACCCAGCATTTCTCGCTCAGCTTGTTCAGGAGAGGCCCAGTTTTCAATCATTTCCATCGCCGCTTCATTTGCACCGCCATGCAATGGACCACGGAGTGAGCCGATTGCACCCGTAATACATGAATGCATATCAGACAGGGTTGATGCACAAACACGCGCAGTGAATGTAGATGCATTAAACTCATGCTCTGCATAAAGAATTAAAGAAACATTCATGACTTGTTCATGCAACTCGTTTGGCTTCTCACCACGAAGTAAATGCAGGAATTGAGCACCAATTGAATCATCATCCGTATTTTCTTCAATACGCACGCCATCATGGCTAAAACGATACCAATAACAAATGATTGCAGGCAAAGTCGCTAGAATTCGATCTGCAACATCTTGCTGTTCTTCAAATGATTTTTCAGTTTCAAGATTACCCAGCATCGATACGCCTGTACGCATCACATCCATAGGATGTGAGTCGGCAGGAATACGTTCCAAGACTTCTTTTAAAGCCTGTGGTAATTGACGCAAAGATTTTAATTTTGCTTTATAAGCAGCCAACTGTTCTGCTGTTGGTAATTCACCAAAGAAGATCAAATAAGCAACTTCTTCGAATTGGCAATTTTCGGCAAGATCTTGTACATCATAACCACGATAGGTTAAACCTGCACCACTTTTACCTACTGTAGAAAGTGCGGTTTTACCTGCAACCTGACCGCGCAATCCTGCGCCTGTAAGTACTTTTCCTTCAGCCATTTTATTATTTCTCCTGCGTGAACAGCTTGTCTAGAGTATTTTCAAAAGTGTGATAATCAAGGAATTCGTAAAGTTCTTTACGTTGTTGCATGGTATCCAATACATTGACTTGAGTACCATTTTCACGAATAGATCGGAAAACTTCGAGTGCAGCTTTTTGCATGGCACGTGTTGCAGATAGTGGATATAACACCATACTGATGCCCTGTTCACCCAACTCTTCGGTGGTGTAATAAGGGGTATCACCAAATTCAGTAATGTTGGCAAGTACAGGAACACCGACAGCATCACATACCGTTTTATACATGGTAATATCAGTCATGGCTTCAGCAAAAATTGCATCAGCACCAGCTTCAACACATGCACACGCACGGTCGATCACCGCTTGCAAGCCTTCTTTTTGTAAGGCATCTGTACGCGCCATCACCACAAAGTTCGAGTCAGTTTTAGCATCCACTGCTGCTTTAATACGATCCACCATTTCTTGTTGAGAAACGATTTCTTTGTTCGGACGATGCCCACAACGCTTTTGTGCCACCTGGTCTTCAATATGAACAGCAGCAGCACCTGCACTAATCATTTGTTTTATTGTGCGTGCAATATTAAAAGCACCGCCCCAACCTGTATCAATATCGACCAATAATGGGGTGTCTACACGTTCTGTGATACGGCGAACATCTTCTAATACATTGTCTAAGCTTGTCATCCCTAAATCTGGTAAGCCATATGAATAATTGGCTACTCCGGCACCTGAGACATAGATAGCTTTATAACCCACTTGCTTTGCCATCATCGCGGCATAGGCATTGACTGTACCAATGATTTGTAATGGTTTTTCCACTTCTAGCGCTTGTCTAAATCTTAAGCCTGCAGACGTTTGTTGTGTCATATTCCCTTCCACAGTGGTCACTTGTTTATTGAGTTTCGAGTATAGCCATAATTTATAAATCGCATATGACCATTTAGGTATATTACTCTAAAACTTTAGTCAAAGAAAAATGAATTTTGATTCATTTTTTTAATTTATTGATTGTTTTTTGAACAAACATGACAAATCAATGCTGATAAAGAAATTTATTGACATTTTTGCTATAATAATGGCAACGTACTTTTTTTCAGCCATTTATGAACCAAGATTTAGCACATATTGAAGCCTCTGGATGTGATTTCCCACAAACAAAACGTGGTCATGAACGTCGTTTGGCATTGTTGATTAGTGCAAATCAACTTTTTTTGGAACATGGCTATGATGCAGTGTCACTTGATGACATCGTGAATCATGCAGGTGGTTCAAAAGCTTCGATTTATAAATATTTTGGCAATAAAGAAGGCTTGTTTACTGCAATTTGTGACTATCGGCGTGATCTTTTTTTCAAAGATATCTGCCGACCTTTCAACCCGACATGCAATGATCTTCGTGCTTATCTGATTAATACCTTGATCACTTTCTATAAGCATATGATCATGCCTGAAAACATTGCATTTATACGTTTGATCTTTGAACGCTCACAAAAAGATCCAAAATTGGCACTTTATATTCATGAAAAGGGACCTAAACAAGTCCAACTCTCGATCGCCAGTGCTTTAGAACGTTATGCAGAAAATCAAAAATTGGTTTGTGAAAATCCACTCTATTCAGCACAATTCTATTTTGGCATTCTCAGAAATTTAGAATGGCGAATCTTGATGGGTATCGAAATCAAAGATTCTGATCAAGAAATACTCGATTGCATCAGTTATTGCGTAGATCGCTTCCTTCAAGGGCATCAAAAGGTCTAATTTTTTTGCGTTTTCATATTGATATAGTATATTAGATGATTCTCCTTTCTATTTTCATCAACCAACAATGAATTGTTGGTCAATTCGCTATTGGCTTTGACTAGACAATTATTGTGGAGTAACCATGGCTCTACGACATTTTCTTACTTTACGTGACTTATCCACTGCTGAACTGAATCGCATCATTGAACGTGCTTTAGAGTTAAAGCGAAAACAGCACAATAACGAAGTATTCCAACCTTTCGTTGGAAAAGTCATGGGGATGATTTTTGAAAAGTCGAGCACCCGTACACGTGTCTCCTTCGAAGCCGGTATGAGCCAGTTTGGCGGCAGTGCAATTTTTCTATCATCTCGCGACACACAGCTAGGACGTGGTGAACCGATTGAAGATTCAGCACGTGTTATCTCCAGTATGCTCGATATCGTAATGATTCGTACTTTTGGTCACGATATTGTTGAGCGTTTTGCTGAATATTCTTCTGTACCCGTCATTAATGCACTGACCGACGACCACCACCCATGCCAATTACTGGCTGATGTTCAGACTTTTGTTGAACACCGCGGTTCAATTGAAGGCAAAACAGTTGCTTGGATAGGTGATGGCAATAATATGTGTAACTCATATATTGAAGCAGCGCATATGTGGGGTTTTAAATTAAAGATTGCTTCTCCAAAAGGCTATGAACCAAAACCGGAGTTTCTTTCTGAATTCGCTCATTGTGTTGAACTGTTCGAATCTGCTGAAGATGCTGCGGTAAATGCAGATTTGATTGTGACTGACGTCTGGGCAAGTATGGGACAAGAAGAAGAGCAGAAAATTCGTGAGCAAGCATTTGCTGCATATCAGGTCAATGAAACATTGATGAATTTAGCACATCCGGATTGTTTATTTATGCATTGCCTCCCTGCACATCGCGGTGAGGAAATTTCTGAAAATATGCTGGATCATAAGAATGCAGTTGTTTGGGATGAAGCAGAAAATCGTTTACATGCACAAAAAGCATTGGTTGAGTTCTTGATCAATGAAAACTTAAAAAAAGATTAGTTTTCTAAAGTTATGATCAAATCATATCCATCAAATAAGCACCGATTCAGGTGCTTATTTTTTTATCTGTAATCTGTGATCGATAAAATTTAAATTTTATGTATTATCAAAATTCTTTAACTCATTCAAATACGCTCAGTTTAACACTATCTGGATTTTCAACCATTTCAATCTGTTGGATGGCACTATACATATCATATTGAAAAAATTTCAAACCAAGGGTTTACAATATACAACCACAGAATCAACACGCTTAAAAAAGTGTTTTTGAAAAAGAAATAAATAAACCTATCCTATATTTCTCACCAATCCAGATATGAAAATTATGTAAGATTTTAATAAAAATTAGCTGCAAGGCTGGTAGATAATGTTTGTTTCAGTATAATAAATTCATATTTTTAATAAGTGTATTATTCAAATGAATTTCAAAATAATATCTTTATCGATCACTACTTTTTTACTCACTCAATCGATTCCAAGTTATGCAACTGAATTGGATGATTATTTTATTCAGAATCAATTGATTGAAAAAAATTATAAAATCAAGGATTCTAAAAAGTTAGATGAAGTTTTAAATGCCTTAAGTGATGAAGACTCTCGCGTACTTCCTGTACAAATAGATCAAAATACAGTGATTGAAAAAATACGTATGTATCATGATCATATCGATTTAGAAGGTTTAATTACATCTGAGAATTTCAAACAGTTTTCTGACAGTATTGGACAAGAAAAGACGCAGCAACTCCTGATGCAAGGCATGCTTGAAAACTGCCATTTAATCTTTGAAAATGAGTTTCAAAGGCATAATCCTTATTACGTGAAAATGAAACTAAGTTCTGAACAAAAAAGCTATCAACTTAAACTCAAAAATGATCAATGTAGTTTTTAAAAATAACATTTTTGTTATTCAAGATCTTGATGCATTTAAAAGTTGTGAAAATTGATGTGTTTTCAATTGTTATAAGCTGGTAAAAAGCATTGATTTACCCGAGATTTAAAATTGAAATAATTTTCAATATTTTAAGTAGCTGTAACAATTTTGTCATGTAGAATACTTACTATGCCCATCAAGGTCGTTAAGACAGTTTCAAATGACGCAGATCATGCCCGCTTCAAAAAATTTATCCCCAGTTGAATTTCAACATAGTTCAAGTAGCTACATCAACCGTGAAATTTCATTGCTAGCGTTTCATAAGCGTGTGTTGGCACAAGCTAAAGATAAAAATCATCCCTTACTTGAACGTTTAAATTTCCTCATTATATTTTCACGTAATTTAGATGAATTTTTTGAAATTCGAGTGTCGGGATTAATGAAGCAGATTGACTTCAAAACCATTACCACTGCGCCTGACGGTATTCCCAATGAAGTGATCATTGAACAAATCTCTGAAAGTGCTCACCTCGCGATTCAAGAACAATATGACACGCTGAATCATATACTTTTACCAGAACTTGAAAATTACGGTATCAAATTCATCCAATATCATAATATCTTAGAAAAACATCTGGACTGGATTAAGCACTATTTCTTTAAACAAGTTCAACCCGTCGTGACACCCATTAGCTTGGATCCAGCACATCCCTTTCCTCGACTGGTCAATAAAAGCTTAAATTTTATTGTAAGTTTGGAAGGAAAGGATGCATTTGGTCGACAAATTGAATTGGCAATTGTTCCTGCTCCGCGTTCTTTACCGCGTGTAGTACGTCTACCGGATGAATTGACGGATGGTGAAGAACATTACATTTTGTTATCTGCAATCATCCAACAACATATCAGTGATTTATTCCCAGGAATGATTGCAACGGGCTGTTATCAATTTCGTGTGACGCGAAATGCCGATTTGACTCTAGCAGAAGATGTTGATGACCTCGCAGTTGCTTTAAAAGATGAGTTATCCTCACGCCGTTTTGGTCGTGCAGTTCGATTAGAGATTGCCAACAATTGCCCAAACTCGATCAACGATTATCTTCTGGAGCAATTTGATCTTGATCCACAACATCTTTATCAAGTGAATGGGCCGGTTAATTTAACCCGATTGATCACCAATTTTGATATTCCTGAACTGCGTTTTAAACCTTATCAAGCTGTGATTCCAAAAGCCCTCAGAAATTCAAACAAGATCTTTGAAACTTTAACCAAACAGGATGTGCTTTTGCATCATCCTTTCGATTCTTTTAAACCTGTCATCAACTTACTGCGTGAAGCAGCACAAGATCCGAATGTGCTTGCAATTAAACAAACTCTATATCGCAGTGGTCCGAATTCTGAAATTGTACAAGTACTTGCAGAAGCAGCCCGTAATGGCAAAGAAGTCACAGCGGTCATTGAGCTGCGTGCACGCTTTGATGAAGAATCCAATATTACTGTTGCAAATCTTTTACAGGAAGCCGGTGCTGTTGTAGTTTATGGAATTGTTGGCTATAAAACCCATGCCAAAATGATTTTGATCGTAAGGCGTGAAGCTGGAAAACTGAAACGTTATGTTCATCTGGGTACAGGAAACTATCATGCTGGAAATGCACGGATGTACACCGATTACGGTTTACTAACAACACATGAAGCTATCTGTGAGGACGTTCATAAAATCTTTCAAGAACTGACTGGCATGGGGAAACTGTTAAAGCTGAAAAAGTTATTTCATGCACCCTTCACCTTGCATGCCCAGCTTTTGCATTTGATCGAGCAGGAAACTGCGCATGCCAAAGCAGGTAAAAAGGCCCGAATTATCGTTAAAGTAAATGCTTTAACTGAGCCAAAACTCATTTCGGCATTGTATACAGCCTCACAAGCTGGTGTAAAAATTGATTTGATCATACGTTCAATCTGCTGTTTAAGACCACAGATACAAGGGCTCTCCGAAAATATTCGTGTGCGCTCCATTGTAGGTCGCTACCTGGAACACACTCGCGTTTATTATTTCCATAATGATGGTCAGGAAGACTTGTATTGTGCTAGTGCTGACTGGATGGGTAGAAATCTGTTTTCACGGGTTGAAACCTGTTTTCCAATCGAGGATAAAAAACTGAAGAAGCAAATCATTGACTATGGTTTACTCAGCTATCTCAAAGACAATGTGCGTGCATGGGAATTGGATGCAAATGATCAATGGCATGCAGTAAGCCCAAAAGATGGAGAAGAAGCACATATTGCACAACAAGTGTTAATGCAACAACGTACTCTTCCAACCACGGCTTAGACAGCGATTACACCACTCAGCAAAATCATGGTCATTATCCAGCCTTTCTTTAACTTTAATAGGCGAAAGGCTATTTTGATCCTATCAGATGAACTGCGCTTATCATGTACAAGCTATCCTATTCATTATTCATTTTAGTTGAGTTTAAAGCCCCATCCCATCAATAATGCCCTGCTGTTTCAATTGCTGTAATTCATCATTCGTATAAAATTTTCCTAGGATCTCTTTTGTATGCTCTCCCAAACGTGGCGGAGCATTGCGATACTGGATTGGTGTTCCTGACATTTTGATCGGAGAACCAATCATTTTAAAGTCAGTATTCTCCGCATGCGGAATATTGACCACCATTTTACGAGACAGAATTTGTGGCTCATGCAAAGCATCTGCAACTGAATTAATCATGCCCACAGGCACTTTGACAGCATGGATGGCATCTACCCAATGTTTCGCATCATTGTTCAAGAAATACTCAGACAACACTGCAATTAATTCATGCCGATATTTCACTCGATCTTGATTCCGAATGTAATTAGAATTATCCAGTAATTCAGGTTTGCCTATCGCCATACACAAATCTTTAAATTGCTTGTCATTTCCACAGGCAATGATAAATTCCTTATCTCGAGCTTTAAAAGTCTGATACGGCACGATATTGGGATGACTATTGCCCATCCGTTTCGGTGCAATACCTGAGCTTAAATAATTCATGCCTTGATTGGCTAATCCAGCCACCTGCACATCAAGTAGAGATAAATCAATATACTGTCCAACTCCTGTGTGTTGGCGAGCAATAATCGCGGCTTGGATCGCAATGGTTGCATATAAACCAGTTTGAATATCTACAACTGCCACACCGACTTTTTGTGAACTTGCACCCAGCTCACCTTCTTGCTGTCCTGTGATACTCATCAAGCCTGACATACCTTGAATGATGAAATCATAACCTGGCTCCTCAGCACGAGGTCCATCCTGTCCAAATCCAGTAATTGAACAGTAAATCAATTTTGGATTGATTTGACTTAAAGTCGCATAATCCAAACCATATTTTTTTAACGACCCTGCTTTAAAATTTTCAATCACCACATCTGCTGTTTGGGCAATCTGTTGTACCAGTTTTTGACCGTCTTCTGTTGCAATATCAATCGCAACAGAAGATTTATTACGATTTGCGGCTTGATAATAGCCCGACTCTCGAGTGGGTTGCCCCCGTTGATCAAGCATCCAAGGTGGTCCCCACATACGGGTATCATCTCCCACTTTGGGGCGTTCGATTTTAATCACCTCTGCGCCTAAATCTGCCAAAACTTGCCCGCACCATGGACCAGCAAGTACTCTACTGAGATCTAATACGCGTATGCCGTGTAATGCACTCATCTGTTTTACCTCTATCCGAGGAGCAGTTAACGCTCCCGCAAATTCATGATTGAATTGAACCTAATAACAATGGGTTGTATCCTAAGCCGCTTATGCTTGACCAATAACTATTGTTGTTGCGGATCGTATTGACGGTCTTTAATGAATAGGCCTGGCAGTATACCAGCCACAAAATAAGCAGCCCCCATGACAATAAAGGCTGTCATAAATGTCCCGCCTGAGGCCAGAAATCCAATGGTTGCAGGTGCAATTGCAGCACCAACACGCCCTATGTTATATGCTCCACCAATTGCTGTACCGCGGACATCAGTTGAAAATGATTCAGCCATATAGGTTGCATTTACACCATAAGGAATTCCATACAGGAAGCCAAACGTAATCAATAAATACAAAATGTTGTCAGGCGTATTAAAGAAAATAATGATTGGAAGGAAAACTGCGCTGGCGATGGTGCCAAAAACAAATACTGCACGACGATTGAACTTATCTGCCAGATAGCCTGCCAATATTTTCCCTAAAATCATTGCTGTATATGAACCCACCATATAACTGGTTAGGTTTTTAAAATTCATATGCACTTCAGTTTCAAGATAGCTTGGCATCCAGTTATTGATCCCGTAATAACCGAACTGTAAGAAGAATGCAGTCGTCATCCACAGTAAAAACATTTTACGGTGCTTGAAGTTGGCAAAAATCTGCTTGTAAATACTGCTACTTTTGGGCTTTTCTTGAACGACTACATCAGGTTTCTTTTTCACTTGAAGCTGTTCAATTTTAGTCAGTTGCCAAGATTTTGGTTCTGGTACAAATCGCTGTAAGAAAATATTGATAAACGCTGGAATGACTGTAATAAAAAATAGCACCCGCCAACCTTGTTCCGGAATAATCGCACCTGCTAAAAGGGTGGCTACAATATAGCCCACTGTTTGCCCTGTTTGTAATGTACCCAGTACCGTTGTTCGATACGTGGTGGGTACATACTCAGCCATCAAGGTATTACATGCCATATATAATGCACCAATCCCTAAAGCACCAATAAAGCGCAGCGCCATAAATTGCTCAAAGCTCTGTGTAAAACCCAATAAGCAGGTCGCCACTGAAAAAAAGGTTACAGAATTTGCAATGGTGCGTACTCGACCAAATTTATCACACGCCCACCCGCCTAAAATTCCACCGATTCCCATCCCTGCCAGTGAAGCACTGCCCAAAGCACCCGCTTGAAAAGTAGATAATCCAAACTCACCTTTTAAACTGGTTAAACTATAGGACAACAACATAATATCTACGCCATCAACCACCATGGCAAAATATGCAAACAATAGCGCCCATTTCCACGTGTTTGGTCCTATTTTTTCATAAGTACCAATATTCGATGGCAGGTTGCCTTTTGCTGTAACAGCAACTGATTGAACCTCATTGTTCATTTTCCTTTACCTCATTTTCCCAAATGAGTCATCGGTTATCTTTCATCTTTTCTCTACTGATTCCGTTATTGTTTTTATTCAATATCGTTTAGGAATGAAGTAAGAGTATTAAAGGGCTGTTCACAATTTTTCCATGTTTGCGACCAGATATGTTTTAAACGATACGCGGCGTGAAATACGAAATTTAGTCATGCTAAATAATGATCAATACTGTTTACTAAGGGAACGATGACCTCGTAAAGACACAATCCTTGCCCGCTGCGCATTGCAGTGCAATCCATCTATGAAATGGCTACAACCCTTAAAGATAATGAGATATTTTCACGATGAATCCTTCTATCGTTGATGTTTTTTACCTAAATCATGACTGAATTTAAGGTAAAAGATGCTACATGGATGTTGATTTAACATCCATGTTATAAAACCAATAAATTAATTAGAAAAAGCGGCAATGCCTGTTTGTGCACGCCCAAGAATTAAAGCATGTACATCATGTGTACCTTCATAGGTATTCACTACTTCAAGATTAACCAGATGACGGGCAACGCCAAATTCATCACTAATACCGTTTCCACCCATCATGTCTCGTGCAACGCGTGCGATATCTAAGGCTTTACCGCAGTTATTACGTTTAATTAATGAGGTTCCTTCAACCGAAGCCATTCCCTCGTCTTTCATACGTCCAAAGCGCAGTGCAATTTGCAAGCCCAATGCAATTTCGGTTTGCATATCCGCCAATTTCTTTTGCACCAATTGATTTGCAGCCAAAGGACGACCAAACTGTTTACGATCCATAGTATATTGATGGGCAGTGTGCCAACAGAACTCAGCAGCCCCCATTGCCCCCCAAGCGATGCCATAACGGGCACTGTTTAAGCAGGTAAACGGACCTCTTAAGCCACGAATTTCAGGAAATGCATTTTCTTCAGGCACAAAAACATTGTCCATTACAATTTCACCTGTAATTGAGGCACGTAATCCCACCTTGCCATGAATGGCTGGTGCGGAAAGTCCTTCCCATCCCTTTTCCAAGATAAAACCACGAATCTCTCCTACATGACCTTCAGCAGAAACTTCCTTTGCCCAGACAACAAACACATCAGCTATTGGGCTATTGGTAATCCACATTTTTGCACCCGTCAGACGATAGCCACCTGTGACTTTTTTAGCGCGTGTAATCATGCTTCCCGGGTCAGATCCATGATCAGGTTCAGTTAAACCAAAACAGCCTATAAACTCACCTGATGCCAATTTTGGTAAATATTTCTGCTTCTGTTGTTCCGAGCCAAATTCGTTAATCGGTACCATCACCAATGAACTTTGCACACTCGCCATTGACCGATAACCAGAATCCACACGCTCAATTTCACGGGCAATCAGACCATAACTCACATAATTAAGTCCTGCGCCGCCATATTGCTCTGGAATTGTAGGTCCTAATAAACCCAACTCACCCATTTCACGAAAAATCGAAATATCTGTCTGTTCATGGCGGAACTGCTCAAGCACTCGAGGCATGAGTTTATCTTGTGAATAAGCATTGGCAGCATCACGAATCATGCGTTCTTCTTCAGTGAGTTGCTGCTCCAATAAAAAAGGATCTTGCCAGTTAAACTGTACATGTGGTTTTTTCGCTGAATTGACCATTTGATTCATCGCATCCTCTGCTTGATGTATTTTGTCTTGTTGCAGTTGATGTTATGTGTGAAAAATCATTCTTTCAAACGATAAATTTTCACTCAGATATTCCATTTATGCATATCTTATGTTTTTATAAATTCAGTAATTGAATAGCTTTTATTGTTGACAGATCTAAATCACCAATTATCTTGTTTTATTTTCATAGACTTACAAACACCACTTAAAGTTGTGTGAAGTGCTGATGATTTTATTTTTGTCAAAACTGTAGCCAGCCCTGTTAAATCGGTCTTTAAAATAGCCCTAGATATTCAAGGAGTGAATATGCGTAGAATGATCCCTTCATTACAATCTTTAATTTGTTTTGAGGCTGCTGCCAAACATTTGAGTTATACCTTTGCAGCACAAGAATTACATCTGACTCAAAGCGCAATCTCTCGTCAAGTGCAGCAATTGGAAGATTTTCTGGGATTACATTTATTCAATCGAACTCGACATGGTGTTGAACTGACCCAAGCAGGTGAACATTATTATAAAAATATAAAATCTCATTTATTGGGCATTGAGCAAAGTACGCTTGATTTAATCAGTCATAAAGGTTTAGGCGGCACATTAAAACTCGGTGTCGTTCCTACATTTGCAACACGCTGGTTACTGCCGCGACTATACAAGTTCAATGCAGTCTATCCAGAAATTACCATCCACCTTGAAACCAGTACCAAACCTTTCTTATTCAGCGAACATATTTTTGATGCTGCAATTTATACAGGAACACCGGCACAAATCGAAAATTGGCCAGGGGCAAAAATTCATTTCTTAATGAATGAAGATGTCGTTCCCGTCTGTTCAGCTGAATTAATTTTTAAGTATTTTCCCGAATTAAAAACGACCTCAGGACATTTAACTCGCAGCCTCACTGCAGAAGAAATCGCCAGCTTACCCCTACTGCAACAAACCACACGGCCTTATATTTGGAAAGAATGGTTTGAAGTGAATGGCTATGAACATCCTTTTGCACTGGAAGGGCAACGACATGAATTATTTTCAATGCTTGCTGTAGCAGCCACTCATCATATGGGTGTTGCACTTATTCCTCAGAAACTTCTGGAAAAAGAACTACGTTCAGGTGATTTAGTGATCGCTTCTAATATTAAACTTAAAGGCTCACGTGCTTATTATTTTGTCTATGCTGAACAGCAGCAATCACCACTCATTGCAAAATTTGTTGAATGGCTTCTTGCTGAAGTAGAAATTTCCAAAAATACATTTATGCAATAAAAAGCCTATCCCCATATCAAGTAGGTTTTGATTGCGTTTAAGCACTAAATCCAATATAGCGATAAATTTCTTGAGAACCGACTGAACCTAGACTTGTTTTATAAATCATATAGTTTGCATATGTACTTTGACCCAGCTCATTAAAAATATTTAATCCTTGATCATCATGCTGATGGATTTCATCCACACTGCGTTGCATCGTTTGTTCAAATTCATCTGCAATATATTCGAAGCCCAAATCCATAGCGATAAATAAAGTATGCTCGCAAGGTTGAAGATATTGCTCTTCATTCCAATCAATCACTGCATGTGTGCAATGCGGGCATGTAACATTTTCTTGAGAATTTTCTAGAGTGATCAGTTGAAATGGCATACGCTTTAGAACAAAATAAAATTGTATTTTAAACCAGTTGGCAAAATTAAACACGGGATTTAAACACTACTCTTGCCAGTTTAAAATTGCTTGTTAAATCTTTTATAAATAGAGAAAATATAAATAAGGATACTATGTCAACGATTGAAAAAGCGATTGCTTTAGCAGCTCGTAAACACGCAGGTCAAAAAGATAAAGGACAGCAACCTTATATTTTTCATCCATTGAGACTAATGTTTAAAGTTAAAACTGCTGAACAGCAGATAGTTGCTGTGTTGCATGATATCTTAGAAGATACCGATACCACTGTGGTCGATTTGATTTCTCTGGGTTTTAGTCAAGAAATTGTTGATGCCATACTTGCATTGACTAAAAAAGAAAATGAATCTCGTATCGAAGCAGCATACCGTGCGGTAAAAAATCCCATTGCGAGAATTGTCAAATTAGCAGATGTCGCAGACAATATGGATCTTTCCCGGATTCCACATCCCACCACCAAAGATCTTTTGAGGCTGGAAGAATATAAACAGGTCCAATATATTCTAATGGCGGGTACAGCTTAAATCCTTTTTTTCACAATTTACAATTGACTTGATGCAACGATTAAGGTTAAAAAAGCCAAATTGTCGCAATAATGGAATGTCTCATGCTGACTGATTTGGATGATTTTTATTGTTTTGGTTTGGTTGTTGAACACGGTGGATTCAGTGCTGCTGAACGTGCAACCGATATTCCAAAGTCTAAACTGAGTCGCCGAGTCTATAATCTTGAAGAAAAACTGGGCGTACGTCTGATTCAACGCAGTTCCCGTCATTTTGCTGTAACTGATATTGGCATGAACATATATCGCCATGCGCAAGTCATGATGAATGCTGCTCAGTCTGCACATGATTTGGTGGATCATCTTAGTGAACAACCACGAGGTGTAATTAAAGTCAGCGTACCTGTTACTGTTGCGCAAAGTGAATTATCCAAAATTTTACCTGCTTTCTTAAAAACCTATCCTGAAATTAAAGTGCAGCTTTTGGTCAGCAACCGTCGTGTTGACATTATCAATGAAGGTTTTGATCTCGCCCTACGTGTCCGAGCAAATTTGGATGATGATCCAAGCTTGGTCCTGAGAAAATTTGGGAATATTGAACAGCATCTGCTTGCAAGCCAAGCTTACTTAAATGAATTTGGGATGCTAAAAAAACCTGAAGATTTAACTGAACATCGTATTTTAAGTATGGTCGATGAACATTTGGATCAGCAAATGATTTTGCATGATGGTCAAAACCAGCAGAAAAAAATTAAAGTCAATCCTGTGCTTATGGGATCAGATTTAATGATGCTTGCAAAATTAGCCAGTCAAAACTGTGGCATCGCTCTACTCCCAGATACAATTGCCAATGATTTTGTTGCATCAGGTGAGTTGGTACGTGTATTGCCTGATTGGAAAGCGCCACATGGTATTTTCCATGCAGTTTACCCTTCACGCCGTGGGTTACTCCCTGCTGTACGGGTGTTTATTGATTATTTAGTCGAACATCTTAGCAACCGTTAAGTGCAGATTCCACTCAAGAGTTGAAAATAAGGATTCACGGAATCTGATTCAAAGTCTTAAGCAGAATAAATTAAGTAAGATGGGGCGTTATTCGGTGTCCATCTATTGCTATTTTTGATACCATCATCACTGCTTAATTCCAACGTTTTTCTGATTTATATGACTTCATCTTATCAACAACAACTTGATGCCAAAATTGAACGTATTCAATCTCAATTTGCAGAATTTAATCCACCATCACTGGAAGTCTTTGTATCACCTGAACAAAACTTTCGTATGCGTGCAGAATTCCGCATTTGGCATACGGAAGACGATATGTTCTACGCCATGTTTGAGCGAGATGAAAATCAGCAGAAAACAGTTGCACGTATTGATGAATTTCCTATAGCAGATCTTAGCATCAATCAACTTATGCCTATTTTATTGGCTGAATTGAAAACCTGTCCGCAGTTATCCAAACGTCTTTTCGAAGTGCATTTTCTTGCAACACTGAAAGGTGAAATGCTGGTCTCGTTAATTTACCGTGCTCCTTTAAATGAAGAATGGGAGGTTTTAGCAAAACAATTGGCTGACAAACTGAATATTAAAATTATTGGACGTAGTCGTGGCCAAAAAATCGTATTGAGCGATGAGTTTGTTGTTGAAGAATTACAGGTATTCGAAAGAAAATTTCAATATAAACAAATCGAAAGTAGTTTTACTCAACCAAATGCACAAGTCTGCCAAAAAATGTTGGAGTGGGCTTGTCAAGCAGTAGATGGCGACAATCAAGACTTACTGGAACTGTATTGTGGCAATGGTAACTTTACCCTTCCCTTGTCGTTAAATTTCAAGCGTGTTTTGGCAACTGAGTTGGCAAAGTCTTCAGTCTATGCTGCACAATGGAATATTGAGCAGAACAAAATTGATAATATTCAGGTAGCACGACTGTCTGCTGAAGAGTTTACCCAAGCGTATAATGGTGAGCGTGAATTCCGCCGTTTACAGGAAGCAGACATTGATGTGCAAAGCTATCAATTTGATACTGTTTTTGTTGATCCTCCACGCGCAGGGATTGATGACGATACGCTCAAATTACTGCAAGGTTTTGACACGATTCTTTATATCTCATGTAATCCAGATACTTTATACCGCAATCTGGAAACCCTTACCAAGACCCATAAAATTGTTAAATTTGCGATGTTTGACCAATTTCCTTACACCCATCATATTGAATCTGGGGTTTTGCTTAAAAAGATTTAAACAATTTATTACAACCGCAACATGCCATGAAAGATTTCATGGCATTTTTATTTTTTAAAATACATATATATATATCAATAACATATAATTATTTCTTATATTTAAATTTAAAAACATCACTTAGAAAATATTTAATGATTGGCAAATTCAGTCTATAACTCGACCATTTACCATGCCTGCTATCTTGAATTTTATAAAAAAACGTCTATATTTCGAACTATGTTAGGTTGCGTATGAAGGCTCTATGAGTTTTTGGCAAAAGCTGTTTATGGCTAAAGATACTGTGCAAAATGAACATAAAAATCAGATTGCATGCGTTGAAAATGATTGCTCTTGTAAATCCAATGATCAACTCTTATCTGCGTTGATGAATACTACAGATCAAGATGTGATTACTGGAATTAAGAAAGTACTGATCTCAAGAGGTTTCAGTAAAAAAGAGTTAAACCAGTTACAGCATCCACCTATTCAATAGTCATGGATGACCACTAAGAAAAAGCATTCAGTTTACTGGATGCTTTTTTATTACAGTCTTGACTATCTTTTTTATAAACCACTTACAACAAATTTTGCTGTTTGTCCTAAGCTTCTATACAATAATTTGCAATAATATAAAAGTGAAGTATTGATCTTGAAAATAAAAAACCTCTTCTTATTATTATGGCTGAGTTGCTCTTTTACCTACGCTGAGATCAGCAGTGATGATCTTCAAACCATTGAAAATTTAACGGACCAGGTTTTAGGAAATAAAAAACTAGCCCCACTGGAACCTCAGATCAAAGCTCAAATCAAAAAATCACAACCCACTGTGCAACAATTATTTAAAGCTGAAGAAATTAATTATAATGATTCAGTCTATTTACACAATTATGCAATCATTACTTCCGGATATGCTGAATATTTGCTTGATCAAGATTGTGCAGAACTTTCACATCCGATCCAAGAACTGGCTGAACAAGCTTATCTCGCATTACAGAAACGCGATCCTAAAGATAGCATTGCATTAAATAATTTTGGACTTTTCTATGCACAAATGTCTGTTTATTACCGAAAAAATAGCGATCCAACACCTCGTTTAACTTATTTGCTTAAAGCGGAGCAATTATTTGAAACTCTGATTCAAATTAAACCTAAGGATGAAGAATATGAAAGAAATTATTATGCTGTATTGAGCGATAAATTAATGTTGCTACACAAGTATCATCGAGATACAGAAGAACAAAAACGTTTGGTGAATATTCTCAAAAAGCCCTTATTTCAGTTTCTTGCTGATCCTGATCAACCTTTTGATTCTGGTAACTTTGTTATTCTGGCACAGCAATACTATCAAGGCTTAAATAGAGAGAACCCCAAAGCAGCTGAAAAATGGTTAAGGGATAATCAACAAAAAATTGAAACAGTGGTCAATAAAAATCGTAAGCATACTCAGCGTGAAAATGAATTTTTAGCTGAATTCTATGCCTTATTGAATCAACCTGCTAAAGCACTGTCGTATTTAAAGCAATTAGAATTTTCAGATGAGAACAGCACTGAACCCTCTTCTTTTGAAAATGAGCCCAATCTAGCAAATTTAAGATTGAACCCTGAATATCAAAAATGGTTTAAAAAATATACTCAAGATTATCAAGAATACCGGAAAGCATTACCTGAAGTTTGTAAAATAACTCAGTTAGAAACAACGAGAAACCCAGTATCTTAAATTGACTTTTTGCAAAAACATTTAACGAATCAGCCCTTGTGGCTGTAAAATGATCACCAAAGCACCAACCATCACAATACACCCACCGAGTAAATCCCAACGGCTGAGAGTGACTTGATCAACAAATCTCAGCCACATCAAGGCCGAAAAAATATAGATTCCGCCATAAGCTGCATAAATCCGCCCAGATGCTGCCGGATGTAAGGTCAATAGCCAAACAAATACAGCTAAGCTTAAAGCAGTAGGTATCCATAACCAATGGCTTTTGTTTTGATTTAAAATGAGATAAGGAAAATAACAACCTAGAATTTCAGCAACTGCCGTAACTAAAAATAATAAAAGCGTAGTGAACACTTTATTAAATGCAATATCCATTTCTACTCAAGCGTAATTGATGTTGTAAAAGTATAGGTGATTTTCACAGAATATCAGCAATAAATTTAATCTCCTTGAGGACTGATTCAATTTTTAGTATTCACCTATTGCCTAGGTTGAACTAAAAAAAATCCTACATTAAAGCATCCATCGATTATTTTATATGCAAACAAATGTGTTAAACAAAAAAACTTTAGAAACTTGGCGGTTCAAATGAACATCCACTATATGCGATGTGGTTTGTTAATGATTTTCTTTTAAGTCAACAGACTAGAGCAGCAGCATTCACACTTCCGCTTTGGACTTACGCATCCATGACAAGATAAAATCCAAATACAGTTGTTAAGCATGGTGCAGTTAGCCATATTGACTCCACTTATCTCAGGGTATACCTACCCAAACATAGCAATCATGTGGCGATTCTGACGATTAGCGGTGGCGGATATCCACGAGAAGAACTTGCCATAGAAAGCACCCCCACATCAGAGTTTCTACAGTACCACGGTTTTACTGTTTTTGAATTGGTTTATCGACCGCCCAATCAAGATGCCAATAACGCGCTTGCACCATTTCAAGACGGCCAAAGCGCTATACGAATCATTCGTTCACAGTCGAATCGATTCAATATCGATCCTGAAAAAATTGGTGTTTTGGGTTTTTCTGCTGTTGGACATTGAGCTGGCATGATCACCACGCAATCGGCATATAAAGTTTTCAACGCTTGATGATTCATTAGAACAGATCTCAACAAAACCGAACTTTACTTTATTGTTGAATCCCGTGATCAGTATGCAAGCACCCTTAGAGTACACACATGCATATAAAAGTTTGATGGGACAAAAACATGATTTGCTAGAACAAACTTTCTTTTCAGTGGATTTACATGTTAACCCACAAACAACACCTATCTTTCTAGCCCATTCGATTGGTGACCCGATAGCTTCAGTTCAACATAGTTTAGACATGTAAATGGCTTTAGAGAACAACAGAATCCCTTATGAAATTCATTGATATAAAAAAAGGCCTAGGAAAGGCAAATACAGAAACAATGCAATGGCGTAATTTATTACTCGATTAATCGCATGGTTAAAAAATTAATATTTTGCCAGTTGATTATTCAAACAAAAAATAACCCGTAATCAATACGGGTTATTTTTTAGAGCGCCGATATCAAGATCATCAACCATTATGCTGGTTCAGCAGTTTGGTCTTCAAAAACCTCAAGTGTTAAACCAACAGCTTGACCATTCTCTTTTTTCACTGAAACGGCTACATTTCCGCCATGATCGGCAAGCTCTCCAAATAAGATCATTTCAGCAAGTGGTTTCTTCAGATGTTCTTGAATTAAGCGTTGCATTGGGCGAGCACCCATCAAACGATCATAACCATTTTCAGCCATCCAGTCACGCGCAGATTGATCAACCTCAAGTACCACCTTCTTGTCATCAAGCTGTGCCTGCAACTCAGTTAAGAATTTGTCAACCACTGATTCAATCACTGTGGTAGGTAAAGCTTTAAACTGAATCACGCCATCCAAACGATTTCGGAATTCAGGCGCAAATGCACGTTTCATCGCCTCCTGATTGTCATTGCTGTTGTCTTGTTCTGTAAATCCAATGCTGGTTCGAGAAATACTTTCTGCCCCAATATTGGTAGTAAGTACAATAATCACATTACGAAAATCAGACTTGCGTCCATTGTTATCGGTTAACGCCCCATGATCCATGACTTGTAATAACAAGTTGAATACATCCGGATGCGCTTTTTCAATTTCATCCAATAATAGTACGCAGTGCGGATTTTTATGGATGGCGTCTGTCAGTAAACCACCCTGGTCATAACCTACATAACCTGGAGGTGCACCAATCAATCGTGATACAGCATGACGTTCCATATATTCAGACATGTCAAAACGTACAAGCTCTACACCTAACAATTTGGCCAACTGTTTGGTGACTTCTGTTTTACCAACCCCTGTTGGACCGGCAAAGACAAAACTCCCGACTGGCTTGTCTGGTGCTTTTAAACCGGCTCGTGACAACTTGATCGCAGATGCAAGCGCTGTAATTGCCTCATCTTGACCAAAGACAACACGTTTCAGATCACGTTCTAAGTATTCCAATACAGATTTATCATCTTTAGAGACAGTTTTAGGCGGAATACGTGCAATCTTAGAGATGATATCTTCGATATTCTCAACCGTGATCAATGTATCGTCCTGTTCTGCTTTTAAACGGCGCTGTGCTCCGGCTTCATCAATCACATCAATCGCCTTGTCTGGCAAGAAACGATCGTTGATAAATTTAGCAGACAGCTCAACAGCAGAAATTAAAGCAGAATCATCGTATTTGACATGATGAAAGTCTTCAAACTTGCTTTTTAAACCGCGCAGTATATCGATTGTTTCTGAGATCGATGGCTCATTCACATCGATTTTTTGGAAACGACGTGATAAAGCATGATCTTTTTCAAATACTTGACGGTATTCTTGAAAAGTGGTTGATCCAATGCAGCGTAAAGTGCCATTCGCCAAAGCTGGTTTGATTAAGTTCGACGCATCCATCGTGCTGCCCATACTTGAACCGGCACCAATAATCATATGGATCTCATCAATAAATAGGATCGCATCCGGTTTCTTTTTCAAAGCATTCAGCAGCTGTTTTAATCGTTTCTCAAAATCACCGCGATATTTAGTGCCTGCAACCAACGCACCGATGTCCAAACTAAAGACTTCAGCATTGGCAAGTGGTTTAGGCGCTTTACCATTCACAATTAGCCAAGCTAAACCTTCTGCAATCGAAGTTTTACCCACGCCTGGATCACCCACCAGTAGAGGGTTATTTTTACGACGGCGGCAAAGAATTTGAGCAGCACGCTCAATTTCTTTTTCACGACCGATTAAAGGATCAGTTTTGCCTTTTTGAGCTTCAATATTTAGATTTAAAGTATATAACTCAAGCGGACCTGCATTTGCTGAAGCGCTTGATTCACCTTCCAAGTCATCAGATTCTTCTTCAACCTGAATCTCTTCTTTGCGTGCGCCATGCGATAAATATTGAGTTAACGTCAAACGATTGATCTGGTGACGTTTGAGTAAGTAAACAGCAAAAGAATCACGTTCAGAATACATCGCCACCAGGACGTCTGCACCTTCAACCGTGCGGTCACCGCCACTCGACTGAACATGGAAAATTGCGCGTTGCAATATACGATCAAAACTTTCTGTTGGATGAGGGGCTTGGTCGCTGTTTTCTCCTAATTTAGGTGTATGTTGCTCAACATACTCTTCTAATTCTTTACGCAAACTGATAATTTCAGCACCACATGCTTTTAAGGCATTTACTGCTGAGTCATTGTCGAGTAAAGCTAATAATAAGTGTTCAACCGTAAGAAACTCATGTCTCTTTTGACGAGCCATGCTAACAGCCAAACGGAGTGAAACTTCTAATTGACGACTGAGCATGAAACCCCCTTATTCTTTTGGCTCAATCTGACAAAGTAATGGATGACCTTGAGATCGAGCATAGTTGTTTACTTGGTTGGCTTTTGTTTCCGCAATATCTCTCGGATATACGCCAGCTTCACCTTTGCCTTCATAATGTACTGTTAACATTACTTGAGTGGCTTGGTCAAGATTCAAAGCAAAGTATTGTTGTAAAATTTCAATAACAAAGTCCATTGGCGTATAGTCATCGTTTAGCAAAATGACTGAATACATCGGTGGTCTTTTTATTTCAGGGGGAGCTGTTTGGACAGCAACATCCCCTTGTTCGTGATGGGGATCTTCTGATTGGCTTGCACGAATATTCAAATGCCAATCTACATATCCTGAATCACGGAACGATGATTTCACTTCATTTAAACTCATTTGACGCTTATTAGTTCGCATATTTTCCAAAATACTTATGATTTATTGAGAATTAGCTTCTGCTTGAGGTACCTCAGCAGCAAATGCGGCTGCACTGTCTACCGCCTTTCCGCGTGACCAACTGAATCGCTTAATGACTGGTGTAGCACCATTTAAACGCACTTCGATAAATTGTGGATTGAAACCTTTCGGCATCGTCCAGCGACCTGTTAAACGTTCATAATCAGTAAAATTGTAATTCGCATCAGTCATGGGTACAGTCAACACTTCTGTACCACTGATTAAACGAATTTCCACTGTCCCTGTAGCACGTCTTGGACTCACTTGGATAAGATCCAGTTGATATTCGTAAGCATTTTCAGGCAAAGGTTTAACCGCAAGATTCTGAATTGTTAAGCCTAAACCACCACGTTGTTTTAACACTTCACGGTAAATTGCACTCATTACATCGATTTGTGATTTTTCTGCATTGGCTTTATTCAATGCTTCTAGTAAATCATTGGCATTAGACACAGCCACATCACGTTCTTGTACAGTGGCATTTAAGTTTTTATTTAACGTAGCCAGGGTCGTTTTTTGTTGTTTAACCACTTCTACCAATTGTTCCGCGTCTGCATCAAAACCAACAACAGTAAGTCCTTGACGGTGTCCAACTGTGTAGCCTAAAAGTACACTACCCGCACATAATACGACACCCCCGATCACCAATGGCATATTGCCTTTAAGAAAAGGTTTTTTTGGTGTTTGAGCTGGTTGTGACGCGGTATTTGTTTCTGTGTTCTGCATCGTCATCTCTAAAGTATTGATCGCATCAAAACACACATTTAACCGCAAAGTTAAATGTGTGTGAAGTTATAAAGCGTTTTTTATGGTAATAATCCGATACCTTTTAAACCAGCATCTTCAGCAAAACCAAACATTAAGTTCATATTTTGTACTGCCTGACCCGCAGCCCCTTTCACTAAATTATCTTGCACAGATAAAACAATCAATTTTTTTGGTTGCGGCTTGTACAATGCAATTCTTAGTTGGTTGGCACCACGTACTGAACGCGTTTCAGGTGAGCTGTTGGCCGGCATGACATCTACAAATGTTTCATCAGCATAAAACTGCTCATAAAGTGTTTGTAAATCTACATGTTCACCCTCATCCGTCAGATCAATATAAATCGTACTGAGCATGCCGCGAATCATCGGCACTAAATGAGGGACAAAGAGGATATGATCAAATACACCTTGTTGCCCTGAAATATTTTCAAGTGCCTCGACAATCTCAGGATGATGACGGTGTCCTGCAACGCCATAAGCCTTAAAGTTGTCGGCATTTTCAGAATAGATCATACCTAAATTGGCTTTGCGTCCAGCACCAGACACACCTGATTTTGCATCGATAATAATACTTTCAGGTTTAACCAATGTTGCAGTTTGTTTAAATAAGGGTGCTAAGCCCAGTTGTACTGTTGTCGGATAACAGCCTGGGTTTCCAACCACTTTCGCTTGCTTGATCTGTTCGCGGTTAAGCTCAGACAAACCATATACGGCGCCTGTCAAAATGTCTGGACAGGCATGCTGCATTCCATACCATTTTTCAAATTCAGTTAAATTTTTTAAACGAAAATCAGCTGCTAAATCAATAATTTTAGTATTTGATGCCAATAGTTCTTCGGCATGTTTCATTGCAACACCATGCGGTGTTGCAAAAAATACTACATCACATTTTTTGAGTTCATCAATTTTTAAATCTGAATATTTAAGTGTTGTATGTCCACGCAAACTAGGGAACATATCATCTACTCGACGACCATCTTCAGTACGCGATGTCAGTACATTCACTTGAACATTTGGATGTCGCAGTAAAAGACGCAACAATTCAACGCCTGTATAACCCGTTCCACCGACAATACCCACTGAAATCACGTTTTTTACCTCGATTTAAATGTATCCATTCTGTATGAACTGTAGTATGACAGGAAGTTTATGCTTTCTAAACTGTTTTACTTGGTTTTTTATCGTTTTAATCGCCGTACAAATCTTAATTTGCATCGTTTCAGGCATCCATTAGCCTTGAATAATGCAATTACGACCAGCACGCTTGGCGGCGTATAAACATTTATCCGCAGATTCAATGCCGAGTGCTAGATTTCGATACTGCACCTGAACAAGTCCGAAACTGGCTGTCAATACAATATTTTTCGAAGAAAAAACTTCATTTTCAATGCTGATACGTATTTTCTCAGCAATTTTATAAGCAAGTTCAGCATTGGCAATGTGTAATAAAACAATGAATTCTTCACCTCCGAAACGCCCGACCAAGTCTTCTTTTCCAACATTTTGACTGACCAAATTACTGACTCGCTGTAAAATTTGATCACCAATCAGATGCCCATAGGTGTCATTAATTTTTTTAAAATGATCTACATCACACATCAGTAAAAAATATTGTGTTTGGGATAAATCAATTAGACTTGTTTTGGCAGCATCATAAAACCCACGGCGATTGAGCAGATGTGTCAGTGGATCTCTTGAACGATCATCGTTCAATTTTAAAATAATATCGCGAACCAACGTTCCTACAACAATAATCGCAAACCATAAACTCAACAGAATACTTGCGGCTAGCATCATCAGCCACCACACCGAATCTACAAGCATATTGGTTTGAACGTTTTGCAGACAACAATAGACAATAACGCTACGGGAAAAAGTATATAAAACTATGAAAAGTTAAGAATAATCTACTAATTTATTCAGCCAGTCCCCATGTTGATAATCTTTAAAAAGCGATGGCAAGACTAAAGACTCAATCGTTGCAATGGCTAAATTCAAAATCAGCATTCTGACCCAGAGCTGTTCATCAATATATGAAAAGTAAATGAGGAATGGCAATGTTAATCCAGTTAAAATAACTGCCAATAAATTATGAGCATTTCCATTTTTACGTAATGCCATTGCATAAGCGCTTGTCCAAGCGCCGAATAAATAGAAACAGCCTAAAAGTGGTGCTGTTAATGTCAACTGCTGGTTAGTCATAAAGCTTTGCGCAGCCAAAGAAAATGACGGCACAATATATCCAAGCCCCAACCAAAATAAATATGCAGGTGCTTTAAAAAAGAAGTGACAAATCAGAAGCAAACTACCCATTAATATCAGGCAGATGGGCACAATTAAAATAAAGTAATGGGTATCTGCAAAATTCACGTCTGATATCTTTATGATAAGAAATAGGAAATATCGTAAAGTCGATAAGTTTAGAGTATTTTTTTATACGCGCCCAATTAATGATAAAAAATAGTCATATTATTTTGTAATTTAATTTCATACATCCGATTAAAACTTAAAATCTTTACTATTTTTACTGCGCGCTTAAGCCAATTTTAGGCTATTCACATAACAGTTCGTACATAGAATATCGTCAACTAGAATCAAAAAAACCAACTGACTTTGCTCATTCCACTCTCAACCCACTCAGTTTTTATCCACGTTGCTTTAAAGCAACTTGTATTTTCTTTTCAATTTAGAGAAAATAATTAGAGTAATTACTCTAATTATTAACAATAGGAATCACGTACTATGATCGGATCCCGAAAATGGATGGAAATTAACCAAGGAAGCCTGAGCTTTAAAGAAAAAATAAATCTGATCAGACAGACTTTACTTCCCATCACCTACAAGTACTCTAAGACCTTTATACAATCCCATATCCAGCCTGCTCATATTGCCATACAAGATGTTCGAATCCCCGATACACCTATTGTCAAAGATGCAATGGCTGAGCTAGAAAACGCACAGGATCAAGCTATTTTCCATCATTCTTGGCGTAGTTTTTTTTGGGGAGCAGGAATCGCGCAAAGTAAAGACTGGCAATTTGACCAAGAAAGCTTTTTAATTTCCTGCTTAATGCACGATTTGGGCTTGGTTGAACATCTAGATCAATATTCCTGTCACTGCTTTACTTATGAAAGTGCCTTACGTTCAGAACGTTTATGTCTAAAACACCATTACGATGAATCGCGTACAAAAATTATTTCTGAAGCTATTTGCCTTCATATGAATGGTTACTTAGATGAGTCTAATCAAAATTTGCCGATAGAAGCGCTGTTACTACATCAGGCAACTTCTTGTGATGTTATTGGCACAGATTATGTACGGTTCTCAAAAACTTATGCTGAAGATGTTTTGACAGAACATCCTCGAACTCAATTTAATTCACATTTCAAAAAACTTTTACATAAGGAGTCGCTCAATCACCCTCAATCCCGCACAGCACTGTTGTCTGGATTAGGGCTGCCATACATGATTCAACTTAATATTTTTAAGGAGTAATCAAATGTTAAACAACAACTTAATTCAGAAAACGATATATTTTCAACAACATCCTATCCTTGTTGACCTCTATGTCCATCCACAGAATAAACACACGATTATTTTATTGACTGCTTTAGGCGTAACAATCCATAAATACGAGAAGTTAATTTCTTTACTGGCAAATCATGGTTTTAATCTTATTGTCGCAGATTACCCCTATTGTGGACGGAACACGCCTCATGTATCAGCCCAAATAGATTATGGTTACGCCGATCTCATTCATGGTTTTATAGCACAACTTGAGAAAATTGCCTTAGATGCAAATCTTCATTCCCCTATTTTATTGGGTCATAGCTTAGGTGGACATTTGGCTACATTGTATGCACAGAGCCATGACAACACAGTCATTGGTATAGCTACAGGCAATATCGGGCTAAAAAATTGGGATTTAAAAGGTAAAATTAATATCTTAAAAGCAGTCACTGTTATTAATGCCATGATTTTAAAGGATGGTTACTTTGCAGGATATAAAATTGCATTTGGCAATCGAGAAGCCAAATCCTTGATGCGAGACTGGTCAAAAGTCGTCTTTACAGGAAATTATAAACACATCATCAGTAATGAAAAAATTGTGAAAAACTCAGCCTTGTTTATGACTTTAAAAGATGATGATTTTGCGCCCATGTCATCTATGTTGGCTTTAAGCCGTTATTTCAAACAGCCCGTCGTTCAAACTTTAGATCTAACCAAAACTATTCAAGGAAATCAGCATAGCGTTTGGATTAAACAGCCAGAAAAGGTTGTACAAAGAATCATGGATTGGATAAATCATCTTGAGTCATAATTTTTCTTTGGACATCAATAGATAGGTGCTCTCTTCGCTGTTACCGGTACCGAGCACTTGTCCAGTCATGACGCTGATAAAAATTCAATGCTTATTTATTTTCCAATAAACATTTTAGATGGCCAGTTCCAGTAAACAGTTGTTCTGCCGATGCCAGCAACGTTGTTCAGCTTCACAAAACAGCGACCATTGAACCCAACTTAAACCAGTTGAAATTTTATCAAACTGCTCAACCTTGATTCAAAAGCTTATGCCTCATCCAATGGATAGTCCAACCGAGATATAAGCCATAGTCCTTGTTATTATTGTTTCAACATAAAGTACACATCATTAAAATCTAAATATATAATTTTTCATCCAAATACTTGAATATTAAAGAAAAACCATAGACTACCCCAAGCTGATCACTTATCATGCAATTTTTTGACGATTCATTCTTAAACCGATTTGCCTCGTTGCATTTAAAACCTATCGTGTTGCCGTTTAAAAAAATCTAGGGTTCAATATGTTGCAATAGATTGACTGTCTTGCCAAAAGGATCTTTTAAATAAAAACGTTTTACCCCCCATTCCTCAATGGTTAATGGGTATATAATTTCCATATTGAGTTGCTGAGCTCTAACATACAATTCATCCACATTATCGACTTCTATTGAAAAATCAGGAACCTCTGTTGCATTTCCGCCTTGGGAGGCAATACTGATTTGCGGGCTCATCATTCCATGACTAGCATAAGTTTTTATCCACCCCTGATCCATGACTAACTGCATACCTAAAAAATCACCATAAAACGTTTGTGCCAACCTGAGATCTAGAGCCTGAATATTACTGACGATTCTTTTTATTGCCATGGCATTTCCCTGCATCACTGATTAAAAGCTGCGTTTTATTTTACAATTTGATTAGCTCCACCACCACGGTAAAATTCCATTTTTTAAAATTTGACGATGTTGCTTATAATTCGGATCATATTTTTCAACTTCTGACCAAAACGCCGCACTATGGTCAAAATAACGAGTGTGCGCCAATTCGTGTATACAGACATAACGCGTAATATTGAAATTACACAAAGCCAATGTACTATTCAACATAATAGCATGCTTTACTGTACAACTTCCCCAACGTGTTTTAGCTTGTCGAATCGCACATTGGTTAAATTTCATACCTGTTTCTTCACTGATCTGCTGTAAAAAAATTGGTAAATGCTGTTTTGCATACTGAATTACAAAGTTTTTTAAATACACTTCAGCGTGTTGATCACTGATCAATATAGTCAGTGTCTGCTCATCGAAAACGTAGGCTTGTCTTTGCTTTTGATAAATAATTTTTATGGGTTGTTGCAGATTAAAAAGCGTCAATGTAGACGGTAAACTTCGATCGACAAGCGCAAGATGTTGCTGCTGCTTCTGCCAAGTTTCGATCATCCAGGATTCGGACTGTTTTAAAAAATCATCAATTTGACGCTGAGTACAAAATTTGGGTACGGTTAGTTTAATTTGACTAGGTTCAACACGTAAGCGTAAACGTGTAGCACGTGCATGGTGGGTAATTTTAATTTCAGGAAATGTGGCTGTCATATGACTCTAAATTTAATTCACCGCAACGCTTCAGAAGAAAGTAAAACCCTTCTTCACGAAGGGCTTAACAGAGAGAAATCTAATCTTTAGATCGCTGAACGCTCTTCAATACCATTGTTGGTCGCAACAATTGCAATATCTGCTTTATTGATTGCAAAAATCCCGTTGCACACAACCCCTGGAATATCATTAATGGTTTTTTCCAACTCAAGCGCATTTAAAATATTTAAATTAAAAACATCTAAAATCACGTTACCATTATCAGTAACGACACCCTCACGATAAGTCGGGTCACCCCCTAAAGACACAATTTTGCGAGCAACAGCAGAACGTGCCATAGGAATTACTTCAATGGGCAATGGAAACTCACGTCCTAATTGCTCAACCCATTTCGAATCATCCACAATACAGACAAACTTCTTTGCAATTGAAGCAACAATTTTCTCACGTGTCAGTGCAGCACCGCCACCTTTGATCATGTGCATATGACGGTCAATTTCATCCGCGCCATCCACATAGGCATCTAGACCACCCACATGGTTCATATCAACCACTTCAATTCCTAACTTTTTAAGGCGTTGCGCAGTCGCTTCAGAACTTGCAACCGCAGCTTCAAGTTGAAGTTGCGGCAAAAGCTCGATCAAAAAATTGACCGTACTTCCAGTTCCCACACCCAAAATGCCCCCTTTTGGTAAGTGTTTTAAAGCGGCTTGGGCTGCAGCTTGTTTTTTCTCATCCTGGGTTGCATAAAGGCTCATGACATCTCTCAATTAAATTTCAATTTCTTGCACATTTTGCATAATTTTAAAACGCAAAGGTGCAACGGTTTGTTACAATGGACGCTCATTTTAAACTGTTAGATGGAAAATTAACATGCTGTCTCGTTTGGTTCGACAAATATTACAGGCAACGGTGTATGACGTTGCAATCGAAACCCCACTCGAAGCAGCGCCACGAATTAGTGAAAAACTAAACAATAACATTCGCTTCAAACGCGAAGACTTACAACCTGTCTTTTCTTTCAAGCTGCGCGGTGCTTATAACCGTATCAGCCAATTACCGAAATCTCAGTTGGAACGTGGCGTTATTACTGCTTCTGCGGGTAACCATGCACAAGGCGTGGCATTATCTGGTCAAAAGTTAGGTATTCGCGCCATTATTGTGATGCCCAAAACCACACCCGATATTAAAGTACAGGCCGTTAAGCGCTTAGGCGGTGAAGTGGTGCTTCACGGCGATTCTTTTGATGTAGCCAACAAATATGCCATTCAACGTGCAGCAGATGAAGGCATGACCTTTATTCCGCCATATGACGATGAATTGGTCATGGCCGGTCAAGGGACTATTGCCAATGAAATTTTACGCCAATGGCGTGATGTAGAATATGTATTCGTTGCAGTGGGTGGTGGTGGTTTAATCGCAGGTGTTGCCGCTTATTTAGGTGATGTCGCTCCACATGTCAAAGTCATCCCTGTAGAATACGACGAATCTGCCTGTCTAAAAGCTGCTTTAGAAGCCAAAGAACGGGTTATTTTACCTTCTGTTGGTCTATTTGCAGATGGGACAGCTGTGGCTCAGATTGGTGAGAAACCTTTTGAAGTTATTCAGTTACAAAAATCAGATCTTTCTGGTCCCATAGTTGAGCCAGAAGTTGTTTTGGTCAACACCGATGAAATCTGTACAGCGATAAAAGATACATATGACGAATGCCGCAGTATCGTAGAACCGTCTGGCGCAATGGCATTGGCTGGTATCAAAAAATATGTAGAAACGCATGGGCTTGAAGGCAAGAACATGGTGTCGATTATATGTGGCGCAAACATGAACTTTGACCGTTTACGCTATATTGCAGAAAGAACTGAATTAGGTGAACGTAAAGAAGCAATTTTTGCTGTTACCATTCCTGAAGAAAAAGGATCTTTCCTTAACTTCTGCCGTGCTTTACAAGGACGAAATATTACCGAATTCAACTATCGTGCAAGTGATGCTTCAGCAGCGCAGGTTTTTGTCGGCATTAGTTTAAAATTTGGTGAGAAAGAACGTCATGACATCTATGAAGCGTTAAAAGTTCATTATGATGTAGATGATCTATCTGATGATGAGGTCGCAAAACTGCATATTCGCTATTTGATTGGCGGTCATGCAGATATAGCCAATGAACGTTTATTCCGTGTTGAATTTCCAGAACGTCCAGGCGCATTATTAACCTTCCTAGAACGTTTGGGTCCTACACATAACATCAGCTTGTTCCATTATCGTAACCATGGTGCAGCGGAAGGTCGTGTCCTGGTTGGGTTGGATGCGGAAGATGCTGTACAGAACCCAGACGGCTTAATTGAAACCTTAGAAAATATCAATTATCCATATCAGGAAATTACCAATAATCTAGGTTATCAACGTTTCTTGAAATAAATGAATTTTATCAATAGCCTGTAATAATTTTACAGGTTATTGATTATCAATTTTCCAGCGTTACAGACGATTTGCATTGATCCTTTTGCAGAGCGTCACTGAGTATAAAATAGCCTCTCAGCCTCACCCTTTGCTTGACAGGAAAAATCTTTTAATAAGGTTATCATTTGATACACTTCAGTTTTTAATCGCCGCAATGCTTTAACCGATACAGCATTGGCTTCAAATATAGAAAAATAGATCTCTTTCATAAAATAAAAATGACCAGGTTAAACGAATCATATGGATACTCATAATCCCTCTTCCTCACAGGGAGAAGATCAGAATGAGAAGAGTTTAGGTCGATTTATAGTTTTAAAATGGAATGATGAAATAAAGAGACCAATAATCAATATATTGCCATATTTAAATCACCATCATCATTAAATGCTTCATTAAAAGCATCAACAATTTGAATTAATTGCTGTTCATCTTGCGTGGGTACCAGCATCCAATATGGATTTTCTCGATAAACCACCAAGAGTGATAACTGGTGCTGTTCTGCTACCTTTTTAATGGCGTCAAAAATGATTTCCTCTGTACGTTCCATGACATCCATTTGCTCTTCAAATGAAATATCGTCATCTTCTTGAAATTGTTCAAAGCATTCCTGAACGGCGATTTCAATCTCATTTTGCAATTGGTCAGTGTCAACATTGTACTTTTCAAAATAAAAGTTATCTTCAATTCCATTGTCACTGTATTCTTTTAATTCAATATAATGCAGCAATTTTTGATCTTCATTGATCCATTCATCAAATGTGTGAAATTCATCGTCTACAGGGATGGGCTGTGTGTTTAATTCAGCAAAAGTGGCTTGAAGAAGTGAGTAAATTTTATGTGACATGCGAATCTCTCTCATGGTTTTATTATAAAGTGAAAAGTAAAAACTTTAAAAATCAGGTCGATCTAGAACAATCAAACAATGCATAGTGCTCAATACTGACATCTTCGTCATGAAACTGTTTATTGAAATGCTTACAAAACTTTTCAATCTTGTGTTCATGGTTTGGAACGATTAACCAATAATAATCTTCAGCGTAGATGAGAAGCAACTCATGATGATGTTGTTTTGCTTCGGTCAATATTTCTTCAAATACAATATCATAGACTTGATCTTGCACATTATAATAACGCCCGATAACCTCTTTGTGCAATTCGTAATGATCAAATAAAGGTTGAGCTCTTTCGCGAATCTTGCTTTGAATGCCTAGACTATCAACGGCATACTCATGAAATACAGCACTTCGCTCAATCTGATTTTCATGAAATTCCATGCGATCTATTTTCATCAGATAGGCACGGAAACGACCACCGAATTTTTCTGCAGCAATCCAGTTTAAAAATGCTTCAAAACTTTTACGATACTTCTTTTTCGGCATATCCCTTTGCTTCAATTCAGGAAACCAATGTTGGAGTATTTTATAAATTTTTTTATCGTCCATTTTCTTATACTTACTTAAACAAGCGAATATTGATGAAGATCAATTTTGAATACCTTGATTGAGCATAGCTAATTCATTTGAAGGTTTTATGACATAATTCAGGTTTTATTTACATATATCAGTTTATATTCAAGGTTTCGAGATTGGCGATTGAATACTTTAACTATAAAATATATAAAAATTGAAGATGATAATGCTCGCACAATTCAAGTGCTGAGATAAGGATTTTGTAGAATGGCGCAGTTCGCTGTCATCGGTTTAGGTAGTTTTGGTGAAGCTGTTGCGCTTGAACTGACCAACTTAAATCACGATGTGATTGGCATTGATACCTTAAAGAAAAATGTTGAAAATATTGCAGACCAAATCAGTCATGCCGTCATCGCAGATGCAACTGATGAGCATGTTTTAGATGAACTCAATATTAAAAATTGTGATGCTGTGGTTGTTGCGATCGGTGAAGATATCGAAGCCAGTATCCTGTGTGTACTCCATCTCAAAAACTTAGGTATTGAAAAAATCTTTGTCAAAGCCAAATCTAAATCCCACCACATGATTTTATCGCATTTGGGAATCAGTAAAATTATTCACCCTGAAGAGGATATGGGCATCCGTGTTGCCCAGTCTTTAAGCTATCCAATGGTCAGACGCTATATGGCGCTGAACAATGATCGTTATATCGTAAAAATCGAAATCGGTGCAAATTTACAGGGCGCTCAGTTTCAAACCGTCATGGAAAATACTCCAGAATTAACCACATTATTGTTACAACGTGGATCTCATGTTCTCTATGATATTGCGCCTGGCACAATTTTACAGGAAAAAGACATTTTAATTCTTGAAGGACCTGTAGAAATGCTCAGACAATTTTCGATTCGCTTCTTATAGTCATAACCATGCGTCTATCTAAAAAAGAACTGATCAACAAGCAACATAATAGTATTAATCTCAGCCCGCCAAGTTTACTTGCTTTAGGTTTTTTGAGCTTCATTATTATTGGAACAGTATTGCTGAAACTCCCTTTTGCTCATCAAGGTGATTTGACTTGGGTTGATGCTCTCTTTACGGCGACATCTGCAGTAACGATTACAGGGCTTTCTGTTGTCAATATCGGTGAATCACTGACTACATTCGGTCAGGTTGTGGTCATGATCTTGATTCAATGTGGCGGTTTGGGATTTATGACTTTTGCGATTCTTGCTGCACTGAGCCTATCATCCAAAGTTGGGCTAAAACAGCAAATCATGGCACAAGAAACCATTGGGCAAACCAGTTTAGCGAGGGCAACTTTTACAGTTAAAGGTGTTTTTCTCTATTCCTTATTTTTTGAAGCGATTGGCACAGGTATTTTAACCATGGCATGGTCACATCATTATGATCTAGAACATGCTTTCTTCTATGCCCTATTTTACAGTATTTCTGCTTTTAACAATGGTGGATTCTCGCTATTCCCCAACAGTTTAATGAGTTTCTCAGATCAGTATATGGTGACTTTTACCATCAGTATGCTGTATATCATTGGGGGTATCGGTTTTGTTGTGTTGATGGACATCAAGAAAGCTAAACGCTGGAAGAAGCTTTCAACCAACAGCAAATTAATTCTATCTACCATTGCTGGACTCAATCTGTTTGCATTTATCGTGATTTGGGCGATTGAAGCATCTAATCCACTCACATTGGCACCTATGACATTCGGTGATCAGGCACTCAATGCATGGTTTCATGCAACCGTTCCCCGTTCATCTGGCTTTAACAGTCTGGAAGTCAGCAGTATGACCAATGCCTCCACCTTAATTACCATGGTTTTAATGTTTATTGGGGGGGGATCGCTCAGTACAGCTGGGGGGATTAAAGTGGGTACATTTATCATTATGATCTTGAGTGTCATCACTTTTTTAAAACGTTCAGATGAGATTACCGTATTTGGTCATTCCGTTTCTCATCAAGCCACATTTAAAGCACTGGCAGTCATTGCAATCACATCTCTTCTGATTTTGATTGGTTTTTTTACCTTATTGATTCTTGAACCCGATAAAAAGTTTTTAGATTTATTATTTGAAGCCGTTTCCGCAGCATGTACTGTTGGTTTATCGCGAGGAATAACAGAAAACCTGCATGCAGGCAGTCAAATTGCCTTGATCTGTCTCATGTTTGCTGGACGTCTTGGTCCACTTACATTGGCTTATCTGATTGCAACACCAAATAAAAGTCGCGTGCGCCATCCCACTACAGAAATTCAAGTGGGTTAACTTGTGTCTTGGTACACAAATGCTTAAAGATCATTCAATACATCGCCATCAACTTATTTTGCCAAAACAATGTTAAGTGTGTTGTTTCTATTTAAATAAGTTGTACTGATAGCAGTAAAAAAGCGATCTTATTTGACTAAGATCGCTTTTCTATCTCTTTGCATGAATTATTCAACTTCTAGTTCACTGTTTCCTTGAATCAGACGATGCTCTGACTGTAAATATTCATCAGATTGCATTTCTAATAAACGTGAACGGGTACGTTCAATTTCAAAGGCAAGTTTTTCCCCTTGATAAATTTCAATAATTGAATCTTCAGAAGTCAACAATAATTTTACCCCACGATCATAAAACTCATCGACCAGATAAATAAAACGACGTGTTCCTTCTGAAAGCAAATCAGTCAAATGTGGGACATTACTCACAAGCACAGTATTATAAATATTTGCAATTTCAATAAAATCTGATGGACTTCGCGGCTTCATACAGAGTTCCCGGAAATCACACCATAATACATCCTCAGTATGCCCCAGAGTTTCAACAATACGATTGTTGATGGTGATCGGTTCTTCCGACACTGTCTGTGAAGCGGTTAAAGCACTAAATCGCTTTGCCATCCAAACTTTATTATCATCGCTAAGCGGTGCTTTGAATAATTGGGCCTGCTTCAATACGCGTAAACGATAATCCACACCCGCATCGACATTTAAAACCACACAATGGGTTTTTACCATTTCAATGGTTGGAATAAAACGATCGCGGTGGATACCATTTTTGTATAAGCCATCTGGCGCAATATTTGATGTCGCCACCAAAGTAATGCCGCGAGTAAATAACTTCTGAAACAAGTCACTCAGAATCATCGCATCAGTTACATTGGATACAAAGAATTCATCAAAGCAGATGACAACAGCTTCTTTGTAAATCTGATCCGCCACCATATCCAAAGGATTACGCTGACCAGATAATTTATTGAGTTCTTTATGAACAAATTGCATAAAGTGATGAAAATGCATCCGTGTTTTTCGACGAAATGGAATGGAATCGTAAAATTGGTCCATTAACCATGTTTTTCCACGTCCTACCCCGCCCCACATGTAGACACCTTTGGGCGCTGTTTGACGACGGAAACGACGGAAAGCCTTTTTTGAAGCTTTATAACGATTAATCAGCTCTTGCCATACACGTTCCAGCTCATGTACTGCTTGTGCCTGAGCATCATCGGGTAAAAATTGCCCAGAGGATAATGCTTTTGCATAACGCTCAGCAGGTGAAACGGGAGTAAATGCTGTTGAGGAAGTTCTATTCTGATCTAATAACATATCGTATTGTTACTTTTAAAGGCTGAAGGAAGTATAGCGAAGATTTATTTTTGATAAATAAAACTTTGGCATAATTTCTTTACTGTATTCCATTTTTAACACCACCTGTTTATTTACCGTACTGTCGAGGGCTTTGTCCAAACCAACGCTTAAAGGCATGATTAAATGCTGCAGGTTCTGAATAGCCCAACAATTCGGCAATCACTTCAATCGAATACTCTTTATATTCAATCAAACGTAAAGCTTTATGTTTAATGAGCTGCTCTCGAATCTGTTTATAGCTCGTATTCAATTGTTGCAACTGATGACGCAAAGTACGCTCAGGAACATTTAAGGCCTGTGCAACCTCAGCCATTGATGGAATAACACCTTGTTGTAATTCCAAATAATCATTCACCCGTTGAATCAGCGGCGCCACTTTCTGCTCTTCAGCATTTAAACGTTCAATTTCAGCAATACATTTTGCCTCATAAACCCGATGGGTAATGGGATCAGCAGAAGGTATGGGCAATTGCATCACATCTTCATTAATCCAAAATGCAGCTTTATTACAATTAAAATGTAAATCTGAACCATAATAATCATGGTATTGTTTTAAAATAACCGGGTCTTGAGGTTGTTCAAATGGCAATTCAATTCTGACACTTGGTGCAGTCAATCCCATCATTTTATAAATATCGTCGAGAAATTTATAAGTGCCTGAAATTTCACATTGTGCCCGAAGTAAACCCATTTCGGTTTCCAAATCCACTGGTTGATAAGTCAGTGCAATTTGATGATCACCTTTTTCAAGCCCAAGTACTCCATACAGATAGGTCAAACCTTGATAATGAATCCCATTTTGAATTGCATCACCGACATTATTGCAAGTCACCAATAACATCAATAAGGGACCATATCCTGCAAGCGAATAGTGTTGACCAATGAATAATCCTGTTTCAGGTTGCACACCCTGACCAATAATTTTCTGGATATCCCACTCTAAACTGGGATGAATAATTGAACTCGGATCAAGCGCATCAGCTTTAATCCCGACACTTGCAAGTCGAGAGTCCACATCAATTCCCGCATTACGCATACCATGAATTAAATACATTAAACCGAGAATCGATCGCTTCATTTCATCATCATTTCATTTTCACCCAAACTTTTTACTACAAAGCCAAGATTTTGGGAATTGCCGAATATATCAATTTTTATGTCATTGCAATCATATTTCAGATCCAACAGTTCCGATATTCTATGCAAAACTGGAAAACTCAGAGTAAAGAAAAATGAGTACAACATCTGCGGTTAAAGCAAAAGCGCAATCAACACAAGTTGCAATTATTGGAGCAGGTTTTGGGGGATTAGCCATGGCGATCCGCTTAATACAAGCCAATATCCATGACTTCATTATCCTTGAAAAAGCCAATGATGCGGGCGGTACTTGGCGTGAAAACCAGTACCCTGGTGCTGCTTGTGATGTTCAATCGCACATGTACTCACTTTCATTCGCCCCTAAAACAGATTGGTCAAAACGTTATGCGGAAGCACCTGAGATTTTTGATTATATCCAAGATTTGATTCAAGAATATGATTTAAAAAAATATATTCAATTTAATCAAGAAGTGATTTCTGCACAATATGACGAAGATCAGTTTAATTGGCATTTAGCATTAAAAAAAGGTCAGCAAATTGATGCACAATTTGTTATTTTTGCATCGGGTCCTCTGCATGTTCCGCAAATTCCACTTATTAAAGGCATTGAAAAATTTAAAGGTGAAGTGTTTCACTCCTCTCAATGGAACCATAAATATAATCTGAATCAAAAGAATGTTGCCTCTATTGGAACTGGAGGAAGTGCAATTCAGTACATTCCTGAAATCGCTGCCAAAGTCAAAAATCTCTACGTATTACAACGAACACCTGCTTGGATAATTCCACGTGATGAGCGTGCCTACAATACGCTTGATAAAAAGCTATTTCAGCGCTTTGAATGGTTTAGAAAACTACATCGTGCCCGTTTATATTGGTCGAATGAGTCGCGTGTGGTCCCAATTGTTAAACCACAAATCATGAAATACGGGCAAAAACTTGCTGAAGCCTTCATTAAATTCCAAGTCAAAGATCAACAAACAGCGAAAAAACTCATTCCTGATTATGTTATGGGCTGTAAACGGATTTTGATTTCAAATAAATATTTTCCAACTTTCAATCGTGACAATGTCGAACTGATTACTGATGCTATTCAAGAAATAACGGAAGACAGCATCATCACTAAAGATGGTAAAGTACGCCAAATTGATTGTTTAATCTATGGTACTGGTTTTATTACCGATCCTCGTATTTATTTAAAATCTTTTGATTGCTTTGGGGAAAATGGCCTTGAGTTAAAAGAAGCCTGGAAAGACGGTGCAGAAAGCTATTATGGCGTCATTACCAAAGGCTTTCCAAACTTATTCCAATTACTTGGACCAAATACTGTATTAGGACATAATTCTGTTATTTTCATGATCGAGTCTCAGGTCAATTATATTTTACAATTGATTCAGATGGTACAAAAAACCCAAACGCAAGCGATTGTTGTTAAAGCAGAAATTCAAGATCGATTTAATGACAAAGTACAAAAGCAACTCAAAGGTACGGTTTGGCAATCCGGCTGTGTCAGTTGGTATCAACAGGATGGCGGTAAAAACTTTGCACTTTGGCCGACATATACTTGGAAGTTTTGGTTAGAAACACGCAAGGTCAACCCAGGTAATTTTAGGTTGTTGGGCAAACAACAAAAGGTTCAGGCCAAACCTCAAGCTGCATAATTTTTTATGATCTGATCACAATATTGCAAACAGCTTTTAAAAGCTCCGTTATAATAGATAGGTTCTCACTACCTATCTATTTTTATGCAATCGCTTTGGTTAATTTTCCAACTCTTATTTTGCTTATTTTTTGGATTTATTCTCGCTCGAAGAATTCCTCAAGTTATCGAAAAAATCGCATTCAAGATATTGCCTTATTTTACTTATATTTTGTTGATTGCGATTGCAATTGAATTTTCTCAAACCATTCATCATATTGCCAGTCCTACGCAGATTCTCACCAATGCTGCAACCATTGCATTGACTACTTCCCTGGGAGCATTTGTTTGCTGCTATCTTGTGTTTAAAGCCATTGGATTTAAACCTGCTCAAGGTAAAGTTTCTGCAGAATTACTGCTCGGTTCTTTATTGAATATTAGCTATGCATTTATTGCTTTGGCGGTGGGTTATGCTGTGGCAGAGTTTGCACACTATGCTGCCTTCCCTTTACATATCAGCACATGGAACTTACTTTTGGTCTATATGCTATTGATTGGCTTAGATTTGGCTTATTCGCCACTGGATCGTTCATGGTTAAACTGGAAAATCATGCTTGTTCCATTGGCTTGTGTGATCGGTTCGTTATTAGGAGCCTTTGCAGCTTTTTTCTTGGTCAACGATATCAGCATGCGAGATCTGATTATGTTATCACAAGGTTATGGATTTTATTCTATGACTGGGATTGTAGTCACTGAATTGAAAAATGCACACTTAGGTAGTATTGCCTTAATGAATGATTTATTTAGAGAAATTTTTTCGATTTTATTGATGTACCTCATCGGTTGGCGCTACCCTCGTTCAGCAATTTCATCGGCGGGCGCCACAGCCATGGATGTCACTTTACCCATGGTCAAACAAGCCTGTGGAAATGAGTTTATTCCGCATGCCATGGTCAGTGGCTTTATCCTTTCTGTACTTGCACCCATAGCGGTGAGTGTATTGGCAGCACTTTAAATGTATATGAATTATTCTATAAATAGATTTTTATTCCTGTTAAAAAATAAACCCTCTGTTCCTGATTAAGAAAAGAGGGTTTATTTTTTAGCCTGCTACTAAATTATAATGTCGCTAAAATATCTTTGAGCATTTGACTCGGATTCTCTGACTGAGTAATTGGTCGACCAATCACTAAATGTGTTGAACCATCCAACATGGCTTGCTTCGGTGTGACAATTCTTTTTTGATCATCTGCATTTGTACCTGCCGGGCGGATGCCTGGTGTAACGAGAGCAAATTCTGCACCTAAATCTTGACGCAACATTTTTGCTTCTTGTGCAGAACACACTACACCATCCAAACCACTATCTTGAGTAAGTTTAGCAAGACGTTTCACCTGTTCAAAAGGCTCAATATCCAAACCAATATCCCGCAGATCTTCACGTCCCATTGAGGTCAAAACGGTTACAGCTATCAGCTGTGTAGAATAATTACCCACTTTTAAACGTTCTACACAAGTTTCCATCATCTTGCGACCACCAGAAGCATGTACATTGACCATCCATACCCCTAAGTCAGCCGCGGCACATACTGCCTGCGCAGTCGTGTTTGGAATATCATGAAATTTTAAATCTAAAAAAACTTCAAAGCCATGATCATGCAATGCTTTTACAACACTTGGACCTTCATGAGTAAATAATTCTTTGCCTACTTTTAAGCGACATAGTGATGGATCCAACTGATCGGCAATTGTTAGGGCGTCATATTGGCTTTTTGCATCTAGGGCGACAATAATACTCACAGATCTTCATTCCATCACATAAAATTTGGCACATTATAAAGTGATTAACAAAAGCAGAAAACCAACATCAGCAAAAAACTCAATCTAACATGGCAAAATATCTCTATCTCTGTTCAGAAATTAAAATTGCGCGTGTATCTTGCTCTAGTGCTTCAAAGATGTGTTCTTGATCTGCAGGATAAGACATATAATCTCCGGCATTGAGGACTTCACTGGCATCGATTAAGCCCACTTTGGCCGATCCTTGCATAATAATAATATGTTCAACACTTCCAACAGGGTGCGGTTGGCTACAACGTGGCTCACCAGGTTGAGTGGTTAAAATATACACATCTCGCCTTGCATTCGGTGGGCAAGTTGCCAACAAAACTGCTTGATAATTTGATATTTCAGATGTTACTGATGCACCATCACCATAACGAATAATGTGTGATGATTGTGTGTGTGCCTCGACTAATTTAGCAAAAGGGATATTTAACGCTACACATAATGCCCATAGGGTCTCTAGGCTAGGATTACCTTGCCCAGACTCAAGTTGAGAAAGTGTTGACTTTGCAACGCCAGCACGCCTAGCAACTTCACCCAATGATAATCCAACGTTGGTTCTTTCTGTGTGCAAGTTTTTTGCAATGATTTCGATTGGGATAGACATTTTCACCTCAAAAAATACGATCGTTCGATTTGACGAACAAAAACAATATCACTATTATAACAAATGAGCGTTCGCCATATCGAACAGTTTTATACTCTAAATCAAGGCCAATTCAGATGAAGTATAAAGAAATTAAAAATTTACCCAAGCCCATCGTAAAGTCTATTGTAATCATCTGCATAGCAACCTCTATGATTGGTATTTCACTTGGTTCACTTGCCATAAGCTATCAGCTACCTATTTGGATACCGTTGTTGCTATCCACTTGTGTACTGGCAGGCGCAGCAGAATTTACTTTTATTGGAATGATTGCGTCTGGAAGCAGTCCCATTACTGCTGCAATTGCAGGGTTATTAATTAATTTACGCCATCTTCCTTTTGGCTTGGCCATTCACGATTTTATTGAAAATAATAAATTTAAATACTTTGCCACACACATTATGAATGACGAAAGCGTGCTATTTGGACTCACTCAACCTACCCGTGAGCTAAAACGTAGTGCCTATTGGTTATGTGGAGTTGGTATTTTATTTGCTTGGCCAATTGGTGTTTTGACAGGTTATTTTATTGGAAGCCATTTAGCTTATGCAAAGCTACTGGGTATTGATACCATTTTTCCAGTGGTTCTTTTTGCACTTACGTTTAAAGCATTAAAACGAAAATCAACCCGAAAATCTGCAATTACAGGGGCAATGATTAGCCTAGCAACAGTCCCATTTTTACCAACTGGGATCCCAATACTCATGTCATTGTTTGGTCTCATTGCGGGAAAAAAATAACATGAATCAACAGATGATTATTTTTACAGGAATTCTACTTCTTGCAATAGGTACCTATCTCATTCGATATTCGGGATTTGTATTTAATCAATATTTTTCCATCAGCAAACAACAAGAACAGCTATTTAATGATGCAGCAACAACATTACTTTTTTCTATTGCTATTTTGAGCACTTTTTTTGAAGCAAATGGATGGGCTGACTTTGCAAGAATCTGTGGTGTATTGGTTGCCTTATATTTGATATGGAAAAATTATTCATTGATCACCATTATTTTAATTGCAACACTGATCACAACTTTATTTCGATTGATCATATCGTGCAATTTTAATTGAGATCAATGAAATCAATAACCCAAACAAAAAGCGCTTTTTAGCATAATGATTTAAAGCGCATTAGAATTGTTATTGACTTATCCGTTAGCTCAATTTTACTGTTAATATCTAATAAATTATTCTTACAGTTTTCCACTAAAATTTGGAAATTAAATTTTTAAGATAAAAATATTTCCAAATTCTCTTATATTAATAAAAAATTAGAGGCTTAAAGCCCCTTCATATCAAATAAATACTTCACAAATTAATTATAAATACTAAACAATAATCACTAATTTAAATTTTCCAACAAAAATACAAATAAAACAGAATAAAAAACTTATTCATTAATATTAATAATCAAATATTTAAAATTTACTTAATAAATTCTATCAAACCAAATTATCAAATTTAAACACTGTATGGGTAAAATAATTTGTTTAAAATGACACTTTTTGTCACTTTATTATAAATAACTATAATCAAGATTCATATTATAAAAAAAGAGTGATTTATATATATGATGTTGTATTTAAATAAATAAAAAATCATACTATTAAATAAATATGTAAAACAATAAATATCCAATAAAATAAACGTGATATTTATCACTTTTTTGTTGTTTTTTTTTGCAAAAAATCTATAGTGACCTTAATTGTTTAGTTCCTAAACACTCCCCTTTATTAGAATGAACATTAAAGGGAAAATCAACGTGTTACTGAGAGAAATTCTATGAAAAAAGTTCAATTAGGCTTAGCAATCATTGGCTTAGGTTTAGCATCATCAACAGTTTTTGCAGCTCCAGATGGTACTGTTACAGTTACAGGTAAAATTGTAGATCAAACTTGTACAGTTGGCGGTACTGCCGGTAACTATACTGTAGTTTTACCAACTGTTGCGAAATCAAGTTTAGCAACGGCTGCAACGACAAATGGTGACACTAAATTTACAATTAATTTAACTGCTTGCCCTGTAGGCAATGTCGGTGTTTACTATGACAACACAAATGCAAATATCAATACAGCAGGTCGTTTGAACAATACGGTAACGACTGGCGGTGCTACTAACGTCAATATTCAATTATTAAACTCTGCAAAAGCAGTTATTGACTTAACTAAAGACCGTACTGGGCAAAATATCGTAACTTCAAATGTTGCAACTGCAAATGGTTCAGCAAACCTTGATTTTTATGCGCGTTACTATGCGACTGGTGCAACTACTGCCGGTGATGTAAGCACAACTGCAACTTACTATGTTGTATATCCATAATTAATCATTTGGGTCTGTAAGTTTTCAAACAAGTCTGCGTTAATCAATACATACTAACCAGACTTGCATCTCTCAGTAGGTCTCTCGATGAATAAGCAATTTTTTATTTCTGCGTTGTTAACACTCAGTGCTATGGTCACATCTGCTCAGGCAGGTATTGTGATTACAGGTACACGTGTAATTTACCCTAGTGATAAAGAGTTTGTTTCTGTTCAATTAACCAATGTTGGTGAACAAATCGCATTGGTACAATCATGGATCGATGACAAAGACATTATTGCAGACCCAACCACAACTAAAGCGCCTTTTATTGTTACCCCACCTATTACTACAATTGAAGCCAGCAAAGGTCAATCTTTGCGTATTATTTTCAATCAAAAACAAAAGCTTGCCTCTGATCGCGAGACATTATTTTGGCTGAATGTACTTGATGTTCCAGCCAAGCCAGAACAGGGTAAAAATTACTTGCAATTTGCTATTCGCAATCGCTTAAAGCTTTTTTACCGACCTACCGGTTTAAAAATTGAGCAGCAACAAGCATTCCAAAAGATTGAAGCCCAACGTACAAACAATCGATTAGAAATCAACAACCCTACTCCTTATTATTTAAATTTTGCTAAATCTCACCTTATTTTAAAAAATGGTGCATTAAGTGAAATTAAAAATCTGAGCTTTATCGAGCCTTTTTCAAAACAACAATTTGATGTCGAAAATCTAGCTGACGCTAAATCTGTACAACTTTCCTTAATCGATGACTATGGCAGTTTATCTACGATTGAGAAGCAATTTTAATTAAAATTTCGGGGAGAATTGTGCTTGAAACATTTCACACTTAGATATAGTGTTTTAGCGCTAAGTCTGTATCTATGCAATCAAAATGTGTTAGCGCAATCACCACAATTCGATAATAGTTTTTTATACGGGAAAAATTCTAAAAATATTGATCTTGAACAATTTATTTCAAGCGATAAAGTCGCACCGAATGATTACATCCTGGATATTTACTTGAATGACCGATACATTACTCGGTCTATTGTTCATATATCAGATGATCCAGAATTCCCAGAAAAACAACGCTATTGTATACCACGGAATACAGTGAAACAGTTGGACTTCAATCATAAACTTATCGATTTAGACAAAGTAACCAGTGACTGTATCGATACTCGTTTAATGAATCATGTCGTGTTTTGGAAACTCAATATCGCGGAACAACGTGTTGATGTAACAAGCCCCCAATCTATGTTAAATGAACGTCCATCTGGCTATATTGATCCATCACTGTGGGAAACTGGTGGAAATAGTGCGTTTTTAAAATACTACTACAATTACTATAATTCTGATTATGGTCAAGACAATAAGCAAGACTCTAGTTTTCTCAACGTTAATTCTGGTATCAATATTGGTGATTGGCAATTTCGTCATTCTGGGAGTACAAGTTTTGGAAATAACAACAATCAGTCCGATGAGTATGTAAGTTATGAAAATAAACTTATGCGAGTACTGCCTGCTTTAAAAAGCCAACTTACCCTTGGTGACTTCTATACAAATACTAAAACAATCAATAGCAACTCAAGTATTGCAATTCGCGGTGTACAACTCGCGAGTGATGACAGAATGCTACCGATCTCATTACAAAGTTATGCCCCTACCATTTCAGGTTATGCGAAAAGTAATGCTTTAGTACGTGTACGCCAAAATCAACAGATTATCATGGAGCGCACTGTTCCTGCAGGTGCATTTAATATTACAGATCTACAAACTCCAGGAACTGGTGGCACACTAAATGTAGATATCATTGAGGCAAATGGCGAAATCCATAGTTATGATTTGCCTTATAATAATTTTATTCAATCGATCCGTGCAGATCAGTATCGTTATCAAATCGCAGCAGGTAATTTTCGTCAGAACAGTAAGTCTTATGACGAAAAGCTGATCAATGCATCATTTGACTATGGACTGAATAATCTTATGTCCGTCAGTAGCTCTGCATTGATCAGTAATCATTATCAATCCTATATTCTTGGAACAGCGTTAAATACGCAATTGGGCGGATTTGCTCTAGAAAGCAACTTTGTTAAGGCGAATATTAATCAATTTAATCAAAATTTAGATAGTTATCTACTCACACTTCGTTATAACCTCGCGTTAAATAACGCTAAAACAAATATAAGTTTAAACAGTACTGTCTATGGTAATGATGAATATTATACCTTCGATGAGGTGATGCAAAATCGTTATATACAAAACAACAGTTCTGCGATTATTTTGAATGGACGTCCAAAATCATCAAGTTATATCCAGCTTACTCAGAACCTAGGCCGTCAGTACGGTGCTATTTCAGCAAATTTTTCGCAATACAAATTTTGGCACGAAGTGAACACGCAAAAATTCTACCAAGTCAGCTACAGCAACAGCTATAAAGGTATAAGCTATTATATTGGTATGCAACATACACAAAATGATAAATATAATTTTGATAAGGACACTCAATATTTTGTAAATGTTAATATTCCACTTTCATTTAAAAAGAAAAATAGCAATTTACGTTTAAGCAGTGAGGTTTATCCTGATAATAATGCTTTAAATACCAATCAAATTGGAATATTTGGAAATTTAGGCGAAAACCAACAATTCGGCTATAATTTAAACTATGCAAATAGTCAAGATAGAGATCAGTTGAGTAGTTCCTTGAGTTATCGAACCAATCCGATTTATTTGGCATCTACATATACAACAGACTTTGATCAGCAACAACAATACTCGTTACAAGCACAAGGGGCAATTGTTGCACATCAACATGGTATTACTCTATCCAATGATTTAAATGATACTTTTGCAATCATCCATGCTAAAGGTTTAGAAGGTACGAGTTTATCGAGTGGGAATAATATCAAAATTGACCGTTGGGGAAATGCCATTATTCCTTACCTAAATCCTTATCAATATAATTCAATAAACTTAAACCCAAATACAATCCCATTAAATACAGATGTCGATGCAACACAATTACAAGTTGTGCCAAAATCAAATGCCAGTATCTTTGTTGATTTTAAAGCATTGAAAACAACCAAAGCATTAATTGAACTCAAATCAGAAAATGAAGTCATTATACCAATGGGAGCATTGGTAAAAGATGCTTCAGGCAATACAGTCACTACGGTAGGACAAGGTCAGCAAATTTTTATGCAAAATATCAGTTCTGGACGCTATACCGTTAATTGGGCCAATACAGATTCTTGTGAGTTCGATATTTCAAAAAATCTATTGGAAGAAAGTAAAAATCAAATCCCATTTGCAAGTTTTAGCCTCAACTGCAAATAAGCAACGGAGTTATATTATGCTGAAATATAAATTTTTATTGATGCTATGCACACTCCCAGCAAGTGCAGCTGTATTTGCAGATTGTAGTGTAGGGAGCAATTTTACCAGCGGTTATAATATGCCGACAATGAGTGCGAGCACGATGAACATCAATAAATATGAAGGAACATCTGTACAATCTAACGTTTATTCACGTGAAGTTGCTTCAGCAAATTTTGATATTTTCCGTGTCTACACTGGATGTACTGTAGGTGTAAATAGAACCATACTCGGCAATATTTTTGCCAGTAACGTTACTGCTTATGATGCTAATATTTCTCGCTTAACTGCATATCCTGCATTAGGAATTAAAGTTGAAATGGGTGATGCACCCGCTACAGCAACTTTAAAAACATTAAATACAACTGAATTAGCAATTTATAATTATAGTGGTGATACTCACGGTGTAAAACTAAGAGTCACTTTGTATGTTTTACCAAGAACATCTTCAATGACGTCTTATCCTACCAACATCAACATTTCCAATCTACGAATCGCAACGATCAGCTTAAGACGTGTCAGTGATAATGCACTTATCCCCGCAAATACACAAATCCCAGTATATTTAAATGCGACCGTAAATATCTCTGAATCTACATGCTCGTTAAGCCAAAGTAGTTATACAATTAATTTACCTGATGCTAGTGTACGCAATCTAGGTTTAGTCGGAAATGAAACAGCATTAAGTTCGGGAAATACTGCAACCATCAGCATTAATTGTGCAAATTTAAATGATGGCGCAGGTCGCGAAATTAAAGCATATACTACAGATGCCTTGAACCAATCAAATGCAACCAATATATTAGAAAATCAAGTGGGTAGTGGATATGCTACTGGCGTGGGTATCCGCTTACGTGACAAAAATAACAATATAATCAGTTTAGATCCAAACCAATCAAAGAGCACAAATAAATGGACATTCGGTAATCTCAGTACTTCTCAATTGATTCAACATACAATTAAAGCCAATTACGTAAGAACAGCGAATAACGTTACCCCAGGTTTAGTCAGAGCTCAAGCCTATTTGAATATTATATATGATTAAAAAACAACTTAATTTATTATTAATTTGAGAAGCAAAAAGCGCTTTACCTGTAAAGAAAAGCGCTTTTTTAGCATAATGATTAAAGAGGATTAGAATTCTTATTTTCTGGTTGAATATCTAATACCGTCTTTTCATGACGTGCATTTGCAGCAGCTTCAGCGGCAGCCAATTGCGCAGTCTGAATTTGTTCCTTTCTGAGATGATCAATATCTTTACGAAGACGCTTAACTTCCCAAGCATTTTGGAATACACGGAAAACCTGCACACCAAGCAACAATCCAAGAACAATTCCGAGGAATAAAGTCAATAATAGTAATAGTCCTAAACGCATTGCAGGAACTTGAGTAAACAATAAGTCTACTGGTAGTTCAGCAGGATTTTGTAGGACCAATGCTAAAGCATAGCCAAATATTACCAATAGTAATGCAACTAAGAAATAGCGCATAATCACCCCATTCGAATTTTATTAGTTAGCAGATTCGTTTACTGCATCACGCAATGCTTTACCAGGCTTAAAATGTGGTACTGCTTTCGCTGCAACTTCTACAGATTTACCTGTTTTAGGATTACGACCTACACGTGGCTCGCGATGGTGCAGTGCAAAGCTACCAAAACCACGAATTTCAATACGATCATCTGAAGACAATGATGCAATCATTTGATCAATCATAATTTTTACTGCTTCTTCAACCAATGGCTCTGCCAAATGTGGGTTCTTGAGAGCAATTCTTTCTATTAAGTCAGACTTATTAAGTGCTTCAGTTGTCATTTAAGACCTCATTAATTTTAATGCTATTTGACATACACTAGATAATATCCTTTTTAAATACAAAAAGGTAGCGCAGTCATCATATACTACGCTACCTTTTACAGTATTTGAATAAAAAATATTAATTAATTACATTAAATAATACTTCTTAACAATAACTTAGTGGTTCATCTGCGCTTTGATCAAATCACCAATTGTCTTAGGACCATTGTCTTGACCATTTGCAGCTGTTTTCAAGTTAGCTACTGCTTCTTTCTCTTCAGCTTCGTCTTTCGCTTTAATCGACAAGTTGATAGAACGTGATTTACGATCTACGTTGATGATTTTAGCTTCAACTTCTTGACCAACTTCTAGGAATTTAGTTGCATCTTCAACGCGATCACGGTTGATTTCAGATGCTTTCAAAGAAGCTTCAACTTCATCAGCCAACTTAACAGTAGCGCCTTTAGCATCAACTGCAGTTACTGTACCTTTAACCAACGCACCGCGTTCGTTAGCAGCTAAGAAGTCATTGAACGGATCGCTGTTCATTTGCTTGATACCAAGGCTGATACGGTTACCTTCTGCATCTACAGACAAGATAACAGCTTCAACTGTATCACCTTTCTTGTAACGACGAATCGCATCTTCGCCTTGTTCGTTCCAAGAAATATCAGACAAGTGAACTAGACCATCGATACCGCCTGGTAAACCGATGAAGATACCGAAGTCAGTGATTGACTTGATCGTACCTGAAACTTTTTCACCTTTGTCGTGTGACTTAGAGAACTCTTCCCATGGGTTCGCACGAGTTTGCTTGATACCCAATGAAATACGACGACGCTCTTCATCAACTTCAAGAACCATAACATCAACTTCATCACCAATCTGAACAACTTTAGATGGGTGGATGTTTTTGTTAGTGTGATCCATTTCAGAAACGTGTACTAAACCTTCAACACCTTCGGCAATTTCAGCGAAGCAACCGTAGTCAGTTAAGTTCGTAACACGTGCTTTAACGATAGAACCTTTAGGATAGCGGTTCATGATCGCTAACCAAGGATCTTCGCCTAATTGCTTAAGGCCTAAAGATACACGATTACGTTCTTTGTCGAATTTAAGTACTTTAACAGTAACTTCTTGACCCACTTCAACAACTTCTGAAGGATGTTTGATACGTTTCCAAGCCATATCCGTGATATGTAGAAGACCGTCAATACCACCAAGGTCAACGAATGCACCGTAATCAGTAAGGTTTTTGATTGTACCAGTAACTGTTTGACCTTCTTCCAATTGAGAAAGAAGCGCTTCACGGTCAGCTGAAGATTCAGCTTCCATAACAGCACGACGTGATACAACAACGTTGTTACGCTTAGCATCAAGTTTGATTACTTTGAATTCTAACTCTTTACCTTCAAGGTGAGTTGTGTCACGGATAGGACGAGTGTCTACCAATGAACCAGGTAAGAATGCACGAACTGGACCGATGTCAACAGTGAAACCGCCTTTAACCTTACCAGAGATAACACCAGTAACGATTTCTCCGTCTTCAAAGATTTTTTCAAGTTTAGTCCAAGTTTCAGCACGTTTTGCTTTTTCACGTGATAAAACTGTTTGGCCCATACCGTTGTCAAGCGCTTCAACAACAACATCAACTTCGTCACCAACTTGAACTTCAAGTTCACGTTGTTCGTTTAAGAATTCTGAACGTGCAACAACACCTTCAGATTTAAGGCCTGTGTCAACAGTAACCCAGTCAGAGTCGATGCTAACAACGATACCTTTAATAACGGCACCTTTGTCGATATTAAGAGTTGATTCGCTTTCTTCAAAGAGGGCTGCAAAAGATTCGGTCATGATATACCTAGAAAAGTCAGCGGTCTTGGATCAGACAAGGCCGGTTTAGTTAAGCATCTACATAGTCCATATAAAACTGATCAAGCTATGCTTTTGCTAATATTTAATAAAAATATTCGTTACTTAGCCAAATGGGCATCGACATAATCAGTCATCAGTTTAAACACTTCATCAATGCTCAAATCTGAACTATCGATGATATACGCATCTACTGCTGGCTTGAGTGGAGCGACTGCGCGTTCCATATCTCGCTTATCTCGAGCTTGTATATTAGCTAAAATGTCGCTTATTTTAACATCCAGCCCCATTCCCTGCAACTGTTTTACACGACGTGCTGCACGGGACTCAGCCGATGCGGTGAGATAGATTTTAGCCTGCGCTTGTGGAAAGATCGAAGTTGCCATATCTCGACCATCTGCCACCAGACCTGGTTGTTTGGCAAATGCATGTTGACGCTCAACCAAAGCCGCTCTAAGTTCAGGAATTGCAGCAACCTTAGAAGCAAACTCACCTACGCGTTCAGTACGAATAGTTTGAGTGACATCTTCACCATCCAGCAAAATTTTTGCACCAACATCCGCGGTCTTAAACACAATATCCAGATTTGTTGCAATTGTAACGCTTTGTGCAAGGACAGTTGCTGAGTCTAGTGAATCAAGTAATTCTTTTTGATGCAATGACAACCCAAGCAGACGATAAAGCGCACCTGAATCCAAGAGATGAAATTGATAATGATCTGCGAGTTTTGCAGCCAATGTTCCTTTTCCAGAACCACTCGGCCCATCAATCGTGATAATTTGAATTGTCATTGTATTTCCAATTAAGCTACAGACTTTGCAAGTTTCTTAAAGCCAAGTGTAATCGCTAGTTTAAGCTGTGCAAGTATTAATTTACTGATAAAGGGCGCACGTGCTTGTAATTCGATCGTATAGTTGACACGGGTTTTATTTGGCGAAAGCGCTTCAAACTCGATAATCCCAATATGATGTTTGATTAAGGGATTTTTAATCAACTTATATTCAATACGTTTATTGACATCTAAAAAAGTGATTTGTTCTTGAATCGGTTTAATTGGACCAAACCCCATGCGACGAATAGATCCCAATCCATCTGGACGTTCAGGATCAGCCGCATCTTTTACACGTACCACTTGTACAGGTGCAAATGCTACATTGTAGGTTGCATGTTTTGACAGCAGCTCAAAAACTTGCTCGACTGGTGCATCAAAGTCTTGTTTTACTTGAATAGAATTCATTATTGTACCCTTCTATGATGGTCATATATTTTGTTGCATTTATTTTTGACAATATCAATTGTCATTAAAACCATCAGTATTCTAGATCATTTTAATGTGTCATTTAAGGTCTTTTGTTGTTGCTTTAATTGTTTTTTTTGTTCACGACGCATTTTAAAAAAATCAGACAGTTGAAGTGAACATTGTTCCTGCAGACATCCGCCATCATATTGAAATATATGATTGTAATAACCCGTTTCCAACAGCTTTCGACTGCTAATCAGTGACCCAGCTTTGGGTTCTTCTGCACCAAATACGACCCGATGTACTCTTGAGTGTATTAATGCACCCACACACATGGTACAGGGCTCAAGGGTAACATATAAAGTAGCATCTTCTGGAAGGCGGTAGTTTTGAATCTTTTGGCATGCGTTTCTTAGTGCCTGAATTTCGGCATGTGCTGTGGGATCGTGACTGGCAATGGGTTGATTGTATCCCATTCCAATCACTTGACCTTGACTCACCACTATGGCACCGACTGGGATCTCCCCCAAAGAAGCTGCAAATGCAGCCTGCTCCAAAGCAAGCTGCATCCATTTCTCATCTATATTTTGCTGAAGTTCTTGAGTCATGGCACTCTAGAGGATGCCATACTGAGTAAGCAAACTATTCCAGCTTTCAATGCTCGTTTTTGGTGGATTATGCCCAAGAATTCCTTTCAATGTTCTTGATTCAATCTTCTCCCATTCAGGAGATAAATCTTTGTCCACTAAACGTGCACGCACACCCTCAACAAAATCCGGGTGGCGAATTTTCCAGTCAGAAATTTGTTTTTCCAATTCAAATACTTCAGCCCAAGAATGAACTTGACGTCCCCATTGCCATAATAGCCATGTAATTGCAGCCGTACTTGGAGAGCCTTTTTGTAAGTTCTCACTGGCCTGACGCAACCAGTCACTACGCGCATCACTTAAACCGATGATCGCTTCGTAGTCCTGTTCAAAGTTCACACCACGACAAACACTGTGAATCACATCCAAAGAATTTTGTAACGGTCCAGGTGATACCGGGCGATGTAAACTATTTAATGTGTCATCCAAAGCACGGAAATCACCCGCAGGATAATGATCCCAATCAATATCAAGCAATTTTTGCAATACAACATCACGTTGCGCATCACAAATATGGGTTGCCCAACCGATTCCATAACCACCAGCAGCAGTCATGATGGATCCTGTTAAACCCGTAAACAATCCAATTGGACCACGATCTGCCAAGAAGCGCGTCGCGCCTACATCCGGATAAAGTCCAATATTCACTTCTGGCATAGCCAAACGAGAGTAAGGAGTCACCAAACGGAATGGTGCAGCCATAAACAAACCCAGCCCCCCCCCCATCACATACCCTTCGCCCCACACGACTATTGGCTTAGCGTAGTTATGCAACAATAAATCTAAAGCATATTCGGTTTCAAAAAATTGATTGGCAGTTTCAACCTCGTTGTTAATCACTAACTGACGAAGCTTACGCACGTCACCACCTGCACAAAATGCCTTAGGTGTAGTTGAATCCAACCAAATCGCCTTGACTGAATCATCATGATGAAAATCTTGAAACAGTTTTAAAAGTGCTGCAACGATGGATTCATCAAGGGCATGAAGCGATTTAGGGCGATTTAAACGAATAATCCGCCAGCCATTTTGTGCTTCATCGATAATTAAATCAGGGTGGTAGTTATTTATTTCGGGAGAATTTGTCATGCGTCCAGCTGCCAGTCAATTGGCTCAATGCCATGTTGTTTCAGATAATTATTTGTTTTAGAGAAAACCTTACAACCAAAAAAACCACCACGATTTGCTGCCAATGGAGATGGATGAGCAGCCTTTAGTACCAGGTGTTTGTTCTGATCGATACGTTGTCCTTTTTTTTGAGCATATGCACCCCAAAGGATAAACACAATATGCTCGCGTTGTTGATTAAGTACATCAATGACATGATCGGTAAAGTTTTCCCAGCCACGCTTCTGATGTGAAGTTGGCTGCCCTGCCTCTACGGTCAATACACTGTTAAGCAGCAATACGCCCTGTTGCGCCCATTTACTCAGGTCGCCATGTCGTGAGACTGGAACACCTAAATCAGTATTCAGTTCATGAAAAATATTGCGTAAAGACGGAGGCAATGCGACTCCTTTTTGTACAGAAAAACTCAATCCATGCGCTTGATCAGGACCATGATAAGGGTCTTGCCCAAGAATTACCACTTTCACATTTGGAAGAGGCGTCGTGTCTAAGGCATTGAAAATGAGAGAGCTTGGTGGATAAATAGTTTTGTTTGCATTTTTTTCAGCCACTAAAAAAGAACGCAGATCATCCATTTGCTGACTTAAAAGGAAATCAGCCAAGCCTTCTTTCCAACTTTGATCTAACCGAACTTGATTTAGTTTTGTTTGTTCGAGTTCAGACAATTGCATCAACTTTCATCCTAAATTTTAATTTCCTAAAAAACGTATTTATATCTAAATGGATTTCTTGATTGAAACCGCAATTTATATTTTAACCTGTAAATCCACTTCAGGGTTTTGAAATTGAACACCTTGTTTCAATTTTTCATACATTTCAGGGTCTGTCCACTCAACTTGAACTTGTTCAGAAAAAATAATTTTATCCAAACTGAGCAGTCCCATCTGCGCATTTTCAATATCTTCCTGAAAACTCTGTGCATATCCAGTATCTGTTTCATGCACGATGACAGAATAAACCTCAACATCACCTTCACCATTCTGGGTAATGGTTGATTTTAGAACCTGTTGCGCAAGAAAGAAAAATACACGGGAAAACTGCTCAGCTGAAGGTGAAACTGGCAATGCCACCCAACGTGCGCTAAATGTTTTACATGCTTGAATATACTCAGCACTATCTTCTTGCCAAAAACAGATCGCATGGTCAAAGCTATCAAAAATTTCTTTGATTATTCCCTTCAGCAATCCAAAATCATATACCATTTGACCATGATCAAGTTTTGAAGCTTTCAGTAATAATTCAACTTTATAGCTATGCCCATGTATAGATCGTTTGCAACGATCTGATGTGCAATTACGCACAATATGTGCATTTTCAAACTTAAATAACTTACGAATTAACATGAGCCAAATTTTATAAACAAAGCGGTTAAGAAACTTGATTATAAAGCAAAACTCGAACCCTGAGCATTAATTTTCTCGTTCATTACAATTAGCCAAAAGGATACCCCTTTTTTTGGCTTGGATTGAGCTTAACCAGTTCAATAAAATATCTCAACCAACCTTTTTACAACCTATAAATTTACTTTAAAATAATATACTTACAAATATTTCTTAATTTTTCTTACTAAAATGGTGCCAAGCTTCGCGAGTATACAAATACTTGTGACTGATCATTTCTTAGCAAATGGCTGGTAAATTGACGCTTGCGATTGCTTAATAAAACTTCGATTTTCGCTTTAAAGTAATTCGATCTAACACCAAAAATTTTATCCGATTCCGTTTTTGCCGCCGCCTCAAGAGTATCAAATGGCGATATTTTCATCAGTTCTCCAACATTGGCAAAATACTCAATTTTTTCTTGGCGTGCATTTAAAGCAGTTTGAATGCTATTCACATCCAATTTTTCATCAAATGCAGCTAAAACCAATGCAGGTGCTGTATTTACATTGATTCGAGTATTAATGTCTGGTAAAGCCGATATATAAGGTGCAATCAAATCATATTTACCCCCTTCAAAACCACGTACCAACTTTAACTCTTCGATACTGGCAAATTTGCGATTTGCAGCAGAATAAGATTTTGGCAGCCCTTGATAGTAACTTGTTTCCGCCCCCATTGCGCCTATTGTTTCATTGTCAGGGTCCTGCCAATCTATAACCGCTTGAACATTATCGGCAGGCAAGCCAACACGTACCAATAGTTTAGAAAAATATTTTTGTGCTGCCTCATTTGGTTTAGCTTCACTGTTCAATAAACTGTTGAGATTGAATTTACCCGACTCATCTTCCAGTACACCTGAAACATACCCATCTTCTACAGGAAATGCTGGCATTGGTTTTGCCCATGCTTCTTGAAGATAGTCTGCTTCTTTACCATTTTCACTATCCTGAACCAATATCTCTGAATAAAAAGCTTCTGCACTTTTTGCATAAAATAAAGCTTGACTTTGACGTTTTAAAAAACCCGTGCTTTGATTCGTATAACTTTGATGTTTCGCAATTGCTGCGGCAATAATGGTTGCCAAAGCCACCATCATCAAAATAGTAATTAAGGCAATCCCTTGCTGTGGTTTGAATTGTATAAATGATTTATCCATTTTGATTATTCTTTATCAAGAAATCAGTGTTCAATAAACTGAAAATCCATTCATATTCTACTTCATGAATCGTGATTTTCATTTTAATCCCACGCGGTAATTGGCTATCATTTTTAGTTAAGTCATTTGGCCAACGATCTGACTCATTTGGATTGAGTACTTCAATTTGATAGGCATCAACATCCGTTAGCATTACACTCGACAATGGTTGTTCCGCGTTATTTCGATTCAGATTTGAATACTTTAATCGATATAGTTTCTTCTCTTGCTGGTCATAACCGTATTCTATTCGCTCATAAGGTGAGAGACCTTGCTTTAATGGATCTGTAACGCCAGCTTTACTAAATGATAGTTTTTGTCGATCTAAGCGCAATGCAGGTTCAACTTGTTCACCGCTTCGGGCTGAAATTGGAACGATTTGCAATGTATCACGCTGAATTTGTTGATATGCGCCTTGGAGTTGCCCTAAATTCTCTTCATGCATGACATTGCGATCTTTGACCTTAATCAAATAGTCAAATATCTTCCACCCCAAGGCAGAAAGTACAGCAAATATAGCAATTGCCACCAGCAATTCAATTAATGTGAAACCTGATTGTTTTCTGACATTTACAGCATTATTGTTTTTATCGGAAGTGAATTTCATGACTGTTTTTCTTTAATTGGATAATTATAAAACACCATATTGGTAATTCCGGCTTCAACTTTACCTGTATCAGTATTAAATAAGCTGACCTGCACATCGATTTTTTGCACATCAGGGCTTAGTGTAGATTCTGCTTTTTTATCCACCTGCCATGTTTCACCTTGAGCAGTGATCTGTTTTGAAGCCGTACCCGTTAACCACTCTCGGTTAATCATCATCATTGAAATTTCATTTTGTGCAACGAACTGTGCTTTGGTCCGTAAAATCGCATTGGCTGTAGATTGGGTATATTGCATCGCAACCTTGGTCAAGGCCATTGCGGCAACAGCAAAGATAGCCAGTGCCACCACTACTTCGATTAAGGTAAAGCCGCTATTTTTCTTCATCGACTTTACCCAAATAATCTACCCGAATCACACTGCCTACAGGCTTTTGTTGATAATACATTTGAATTGTGACGGGCTTGGTTTCTCCATTTCCAAACCAAATCAGTTGTGGCGCATTGTTTCCCAATAAATCCGCATTACTGGCATCTCGAAACTGATGCTCTTGAGGTTCAACTAAAAATGAAACCTGATCTGGCAAATTTCGGCGCGTAAAATCTTTAACCTCTTTCCAAGGTTTAGAATCAATCACTCTTATGCCTTGTTCAGTGCCCTGCTGCCTTGGAATATATTCAACCAATCCATATTGTGCCGTAGCCACATCGGTTGCAGGATGAAAATCCAAAGCATAAATACGGGATTGATCATTGGCTTCACGATTGATTTGCTTTAAATCCAACAATAGCATCTCACGTGCCTGCATTGCCTTACGTTGATCTACACCATCAATATTTAAAACAATCAATGATGCAATAATACTGATTATAACAATGACAACCATCACCTCAATCAAGGTAAAGCCTTTATTATTGAGAGATGATGGCATACGCTTCATAAGAGTTAAGCCACTTGTTCTGAAGCTTGCGGATGTTTAGGAATCGCCAAGGCTTGATCAATCAGCGCTACACGTAAAGTATCTCTACAGCCCAAATAACGTTGATAAAAGCTCGAATTCAAGATTGCAGCACCGCCATGCGTTATTGACCAAATCGAAGCCAAATAATCACGTACAGACATCAAACTCTGTATAGACTCCAAATAACTTTCAGTCATGCGAATGATCAGGCGAAGACGTTGTTTGCGTACCTGATAAAGCTCATTAAACAAGTGATAAATCCCTTGTCCTGTGGTAGATAAACGCTCTTCAATTTGATGAAATAACACTGCTCTCTCAGGATGATGTAAATGATGAAGCATAAAAAAAGCCAAATGTTCAGGAAAGGCCTTTTCCGTATCACGCACCATTTCTAGCAACATACGCTCATTACGAATAATCAGTAGCATGTACAGTTCATCTTTACTCTGAAAATGTTTATAAAGTGTTCCCTTCGCTAGATCTAGTTCCGCTGCGAGTGCATCTAATGTCATCCCCGCTTCACCGTTTTCTAAAAGCAATTGTTCAGCAACCTGAAAAATTAAAGCTTCTCTTGCTCTAAATTGAGCCTGTCGATCCATCTTCACCCGATAAACTCTCTTGTTAATTCTATCCGTTAATAAATTGTCGCACTTCTAGTCATGATTTTATCAATCATTGGCGCTTTGATTACTTTTGTTGAAGAAGATTTTCAAAATTTTGCGTTGTAATGAAAGCCATCTCCTCAAGTGTTTTATCATATACATCACTTAAGGCTTTGGCTACATAGGGAACGTATTTAGGTTCGTTAGACCTTCCTCTATATGGCATAGGCGCTAGATAAGGACTATCTGTTTCTATAAGAACACGATCAAGTGGTACTTGTCTGGCTACATCTCTTAAATCCTGTGCATTTTTAAAAGAAACAATCCCGGAAAATGAAATGTAATAACCGCAGTCCAAGACAGCTTTAGCAGTTTCCCAATCCTCTGTAAAACAGTGCAAAATACCATGGGTCGACTTTTCTGCGCGAATAATATCTACAGTTTCATGCTTTGCTGAACGGGTATGTACAACTACAGGTTTTCTGACAATTTGTGATGCATGAATATGTCGCGCAAAACATTGTTTCTGTTCCTCAATAAATTCAGTACTGTGAAAATAATCCAGACCTGTTTCACCCAATGCCCAAACTTTATCAGTTTGAGCAAGTTGAACCAGCTTTTCGACTGTTGCTCGTTGCATCATCTCCGGGTCTTCACAAGGATGTACCCCAACACTATAACCAACATCAACATGGCGCGCTGCAATTTCAGCAAGCACAAGATGATCATCCAAATCTACTGAGATCCCCATGAATTTGGAAACCCCAGCATCACGTGCCTGTTGTAATGCCAAATCCAAATTACCTGCATAAGGTTCAAGATTTAACATGGTTAAATGGCAATGCGTATCAACAAACACAGGCTTTCCTAAATATTCTAAATTGGCTTACATTGTAAAGCTTGGACGATCCAAAGACATACTCCCAGCGAGTAGTTTTTCTGCTTCCATTTTGTAATAGATGCCTTTTTCACCCGTCAACTGAATTGCAAAACCTTGAGGTTTCATACCATTCTGTTTTTGCGTGATCCAAATCACCTTACCCGTTAAAGGAATTTTTTGGGATTGATCCGGTAAGCTTGCAAGCACGAAAACTTCATCACCCATTTTGACAGGTGTTTTCGATGGTACAAACAAACCACCACCTAAAATATATGGCATATAACTTGCTTGCAGAGTTGCTCGATCAGCAATGTTGACTTGAATCAAACCGCCCATACGTGGTTGCATGATTATTCCCCTTAAATATTCAATTTTTATGTCACATTCATTAACTGAATGGTCAGTTGATCAATAATTAGATTTGTTTGTACATTTTGATCAACTTTGAGTTTCGCTTGTTGTAAGTTTTCATAAATGGAGAACAGTGTTTGCAAATCATACTGTTCTGCAATCTCTGAAAACACCAAATCTGAATTTTTGACAACCTGATTCAGCTTGACACAAATTATATCTGACAACAAGTATTCAAACATTTGAATCAGGTCATAAAAATTCAGCTCTTTATTCCATTTTGAGGCAAACTGCATCGGCATGCTTTTTTGACTGACCAGTTTGAACCAATCTTGCAAAAACTTACCACGACGATTCAGCCAATCCAATTCTGCAAGGAACTGTGCCTCTAAAGGCATATTGTTGGATAAGTTCATTAACAACTGAATTTGAGCATGTTTTTCCACAGGAAGTCGTTGCTGCAAATATTGCTCCGTTTGCATTGGAGTAATACGGTCCATCGCAAAATGTTGCAGTCGACTACGAATAGTAGCAGGAAGCTTTAGATAATGATCTGCCAACAAAATAATCAGTACCCGCTCACCAGGCTCTTCGAGCGTTTTTAACAACGCATTTGCTGAAGCAATATTTAATGCCTCAGCAGGTTCAATCACAATAACGCGCCAACCATCTACCGTCTGTTGCACAAATGGTAGTAAATCACGGATCTTCTCGATCTTAATTTTCGCGTTTTGCTTCTTATTCTCTTCATCGGTCGTGATATTGACATAATTAGGATGGGTATCCGATTTTAACCACTGACAACTGCTGCACTCACCACAAGCACCTTGTGATGTCTTATTTAAACATAGAACCCATGACAAAAAATGCTGAGCAAAAGCATCTTTACCACAACCCTTTTTACCATAGAATAGCAGACCATGTCCTAATTTAGGAAAACGGGTCGTCAATGTTTCCCATGTTTGTTGTTGCCAAGGGTAAACCTGAGAACTTGAAGCATCCATAAATGAAAGACCTAAAAAAGCTTAAATACAAATTAACGCGAGTTCGATGAAACTCATTCTTTAACTGATTGAAAAAACAGATCCTGGCAGAATCTTGCTGGGTATTCATCCCTCTCAGGATCAGCCTGCGGCTCGCCATACTTTTACTTCTGCCTAAGCAGTAAAGCTCCACAAGAACAACCATCTTGCAGAACGACATCACCGTTCACTGCAAGACTCTTCAACAACCAACAATACTGTTAATCAATTGCAGAGCATAGTTTATAGAAGTATTCGCTCAGACAAATGGCAAGGTATTTTCGAATATCATTTTTTATCGAGAATTTTTATCAAACTCAGATTAAATCACTCAAACACAGAAACATCCAAGGCATTTAAACGATCTAAATCAGCTTGGGTATCCACGCCAGGCGGTAAATTGACTTGAGCAATATCTATTGCAATACGGTGTCCATTCTCTAAAACACGTAATTGCTCAAGGCTTTCTAAACGCTCCAAAGTCCCCATATCCCAAGTCACATATTCTTGCAATAACTTCACTCGATATGCATATAGCCCCAAATGTCGATAGGCGGACTGATGTAATGCTTGATCATTCAGCTGTCCAGTTTTACGCTCATATGGAATCGGTGAACGACTAAAATAAAGCGCTTCATTTAACTTAGACATGACCACTTTAACAATACTTTCGCGCTGGAATTCTTCAACTTGATGAATGGGTTCACATAGCGTTGACATTGAACATTGCGGATTATTGGCAAGCAGCTCTGCCACCTGCGTCACCAATGGTGCGGGCAGCAACGGTTCATCACCTTGCACATTGACAATAATGTCATCTGCACTCCAGCCTTTGATTCGAGCAACTTCACTCAGACGATCTGTACCTGATGGATGATTGGGATCTGTAATGACCACATCTACGCCTTCCTGACGACAAATCTCAGCAATACGTGAATCATCAGTTGCCACACAGAGATCATCAAATCCCTGAACTTTTTTTGCTTGGTCGACGACACGCAAAATCATTGCACGACCATGAATTTTTAAAAGCGGCTTTCCTGGTAAACGTGTACTGGAAAAACGTGCAGGAATAACAATATGTTTCATCAAATTAACCTTGTATTAGATCAATACCAAGCTGAGAGAGTTGTTGATTGAGGAGCAGGTAACATTCATCTGATAACACTGCGCCGACAGGAACTACCCAAATTTCACGATTAAATTCAGGATGATTTTTTAATAAAGCCAACAGTTTTACCGCATCTTTTTCTGTGGTAATGATTGGGTTTGCATCTTCAAACTGCAAATCATCAATTTCATAATCATAATGGTCTGGAAACTCATGACATTGAAATTGGCTCACACCAATACTTTCCAAAGTATTATAGAAGCGTTGGGGAAAGCCAATACCCACCACTGCATAATAATCGAGCTCAGAATCAAAAGATTGGGTCTGATCAAAAAAAGGATTTAACAGATAAGGTTCAGCCACCTCCAGATGCATATTCAAGAGCGAATCCGGCTGTTGCGCATGTTCAATCACTGTGCTTTGCTTTAGGCGGCTGACAGGTTCTCGCAGATAACCTTCAGGAAGCATTTTTTTATTGCCTAAGCCTCGATTATTGTCCAATACAATCCATTCGATCTGCCGCTGCAATGCCCAATGCTGCAAACCATCATCACTGATAATTAAATCCAAATCATAACGCTGAAGCAACAACTCGATGCTTGCTCGACGATTTCCACCAACCACCATAGGCACAGCAGTCGATTGAACAATCAAACAAGGTTCATCACCCACCACCTCAGGTAAGGAATCTAATGTAACCATTGCTGGAAATGGACCTTTTCCACCATAACCGCGGCTGATCACACCAACACGAACCTGATGAAGTTGTAAATATTTAACCAACTGAATCAGAAGCGGGGTTTTTCCACTCCCACCTACAGTAATGTTTCCAATGATCATCACGGGGACTGGTGCTTTATAGGTTTCTTTGAGCCCAAATTGGTACAACTGTTTATTGAGCGCAAAACCAAATTGATATAACCATGACAAGGGACGCAGTACAATCAACCACTTGGACTGTTTATTCCAAGCATCTTGAATGATTTGCGCGAAAGACATTCGTTATTCCTCAAAATTGCGTTCATGTAGCTGATAGTAAGCGCCTTGTTTTGCCAGCAGTTCAGCATGACTTCCTTGTTCTATAATACGCCCTTTATCCATAACCACAATCTTATCTGCATTTTCAATAGTCGAAAGACGGTGTGCAATGACAATGGTTGTTCGGTTTTTATCTAAAATTGCTTCATCAAAGGCTTTTTGAATAAAATGCTCAGATTCATTATCTAAAGCACTGGTCGCTTCATCCAGAATAAGAATAGGGGCATTTTTTAGAACAGCACGAGCAATTGCAATTCGTTGACGTTGTCCACCAGAAAGACTCAATCCTTGGGCACCCAATGGAGTATCATAACCTTTAGGCAACGCCATGATAAAATCATGTGCGTAGGCTGCTTTTGCAGCCGCAATAACAGCCTCTTCAGATGCACCACCCAACTGACCATAGGCAATATTTTCACGGACCGTTCGATCAAACAAAACCACTTGTTGGTTGACCATCGCAATCTGTGAGCGCAAACATGTCAATTCAATATCATGAATAGGTAAACCATCTAAATATATTTCACCCGCGTTCTTCTCTTGAAAACGCACCAACATATTTACAAGTGATGACTTCCCAGCTCCTGAACGACCAACCAGTGCAACAGTTTGCCCTGCTTCTATATCTAAAGATAAATTATCAATTGCCTTGACATTATTTTTATAAATTAAATCAACATGCTCAAACTTAATGTTGCCTTGTAGCTCGGGTGTTTTGGTTCCTGTATTTTGTTCGTGTGGCAAATCCAAAACTTCAAACACTGAATATGCAGCAGCCATACCACGCTGTAATTTTTCATTGATATCAGTTAAGCTTTTAATCGGTTTTGCCAACAAGCCTGCTGCTGTAATATAAGCGACAAATTCACCTGCGGAAGTATCCCCCAAAATTTGCGGACGCAATGCCAACCAAATAATAATACCCAGTGCAAATGACATGACCAATTGCACCAGTGGGCTATTCAAATTCTGTACCACCACCATTTTCAAGCCACGTCTTAAGTTCTCTTGTGATGATTTATAAAAACGGGCTTGTTCATTATCTTCTCCCGCAAAACTTTTAACAACTGCGTTTCCACTTACAGTTTCATGCACAATATGGTTAACATCCCCCATTGTGTTTTGCACTTGAATAGAAAGTTTACGCATGCGCTTTGAAGCTTTACGAACCAGTAAGCCAATGATCGGCATAAAAATAAAAATACACAGTGTCAAACGCCAGTTGGTATAAAGTAAATACCCCAATAAACCGAGAGTAATTGTACCATCACGAATTATGGTTTTCAGCGACTCTGATGATGCAGCCGTCAACTGCTCAACGTTATACATGATTTTTGCTGTAATATGACCCGATGAATTATCAAGATAATACTGAGCAGGCAATTTCAACAGTTTGGCATAAATCTCTTGCCGGATACTAAACACCAAACTTCTGGAAATCACAGCGGTAAAATAGCCGCCCATGAATAAACCCAATCCACGAAAGAAAATCAGTAAAATAATCAATGCCGGAAACCAATCCAGGTCACTCCGACTGCCACCCTGGATAGCATCAATAATATATTTGAGTAACTTGGCCACTGAGACTTCAGTGGCTGCATTTATTCCAAATCCGACAATAACGAGTAAGGCTGCCCCCCAATATGGCTTTAAATATGCCAATAGGCGAATATAAACCTTAAAATCTTGATTCACGAATTAATAACCTCGAGATGGAACTTTAGTACTGATATTGATATTGACAAAGCCAAGTTGTCCTGCGACATCCATTACTCGAATAACATCTTGATGAGTGGCTTTCGCATCAGCAGCAATGACAAACATTAAATCCCGTTTATCATTGGCTGCTTGTTTGATCGCAGTACTTAAATCAGCAGACTCTTTGCTTGAAAGTGCCTGACCGTTTACCGCATAATGACCTGTCGAGTCTACCATGACTTCAATCTTATGTTTGTATTCTTTTGGCGGAACACCTTGCGCATCAGGTAAAGAAAGATTGATGCGACTCTGTTGATTAAAAGTAGTCGTCAACAACAAGATCACCAAGATAAACAACAGACAATCAATCAATGGCGTAAGGTTGATATGAATATCTTCAACCGTTCTACGTTTAAATTTCATAAAACACCTCTAGCTCAGCCTTAGCCTGCTTTTTTTTGTACACGTTCAAGATGTTTTTGAAAAAATAATGCTGCATGAAATAACGTTGATTGCTGTTCTAATTCAGCTACATACTCCTGTACCAAACGTTGAAAGTAACGATAGGCAAATAGAGCAGGAATTGCGATCAACATTCCGGCAGCTGTTGTGATCAGTGCCTTAGATATCCCTGGAATCATCATGGTTGGATTTGCAGATGAACCTAAATCAATCACTAAAAATGATTCAATAATCCCAATTACCGTACCCAATAAACCCAACAAAGGTGCAACGGCACTTAAAGTTCCCAAGAAATTGATATTTTTTTCTAAATATCCAATTTCCCGTGAAGCAGTCACTTCCATTTGTGCGCGTGCATATTCTTCACCTTGTGCATAAGCATCCACGGCATCTTTAAAAATAAACCCCAATGCTGATTGGCGAACCGATTGATCCTGTTCCAATACATCAAGAACCTCATCTATATCTCGTCCTTTGTACAGCATCAATGATTTAGGCAGAACTAAAGAGCGTTTTAGTCGTATAAATCTCTCAATCGAAATTGCAACTGTAAAAATCGAACATAAAACCAATGGCAGCATTAACCAACCGCCGGCTTTAACAAGTTCCCACATCTTTAGTTCCCCGAATTAATCAATCATTAAAAAAATTATTGTTCTGATAAACAGATATTTAAGATACCATCCAACTCATCAAGTGAGTTATAACTGATGACCAACTTCCCTTTGCCTTGTTTGTTATAATCCAATTTCACGCTGGCACTGAAACGTTCCGAAAGTTTTTGGGTCAATTGTTGTACGTCTGGCGCAAGTGGATCTTTTGATTTTTCCTGTTTAGGGGTATTCCAATCACGTACCAGCTGTTCAGTTTGACGAACTGATAAGTTTCGATCAATCACCATTTTAGCAATTTGCAATTGATCTTTGGCTTTCAAGGTCAGTATGGCACGCGCATGTCCCATATCCAATAAACCTTGTTGCATCAGATTTTTAATTTCATCATCAAGACTTAATAGGCGTAATAAATTACTCACGGTTGTACGTGCCTTACCTACAGTATCCGCAATTTCTTGATGGCTTAGACCAAATTCATCATGGAAACGCTGTAAAGCCAAAGCCTGATCTACAGGATTAAGATCTTGACGTTGAATGTTTTCGATCAATGCCAATGCGATCGCAACTTGATCAGTCAAATCACGAACAATTGCGGGGATTTCTGTTAAACCCGCTAACTGTGCAGCTCGCCAACGTCGCTCACCCGCAATAATTTCGTAAGGTGTTTCAGCACTCTCAATTGGACGAATCACTATCGGCTGCATAACACCGTGTTTTTTAATCGAAGCTGCAAGCTCTTGCAGGTCTTGCTCATCAATAAAGCGACGCGGCTGATATGCACCACGTTTTAATTGACTCACATCAATCTGTTTTAACTGACCATGATCCAAAGCTTGAACTTCAAGCTGTAATTTTTCTTTTTGGATTGAACCTAATAATGCATCTAAGCCACGACCTTTAGCCAAGCCTCTTTTTTTAACGGTCATGCTTTATTTCCTTTTTTCACTTTACTCTTTTTCAACATTTCAGCTGCTAAATTTAAATATGCAATTGCACCTTTAGAGCTTTTCTCAAAATAAATAATCGGCAAACCATGTGCTGGCGCTTCAGCCAAACGCACATTACGTGGGATCACTGTATCATAAAGTTTTTTGCCAAAATACTGTTCAAGTTCGGCAGAAACATCACGAGTCAATGCATTACGTGCATCATACATGGTTCGAAGTACCCCAATAATTTCCAACTCAGGGTTCAGCGCTTGTTGAATTTTATCGATGGTTTGTGTCAAATCTGCAAGACCTTCCAGTGCATAATACTCACATTGCATTGGAATAATGACAGCATCAACAGCAGCCAGTGCATTTACTGTAATCAAACTGAGACTTGGAGCGCAATCGACAATAATGTAATCGAAGTCTTTTTCAATCTGTTGCAAAGCATTACGTAAAATAAATTCACGCCCTTCCTGTTCTGCAATTACCAGCTCTACACCAGCCAAATCACGATTTGAACCTAAAACTTTATAACCAACTTCAGCTTTAGTGATCGCTGTTTCAATAGGAACTTCGCTCAGCAACACATCAGTAACTGAATACAATAAATCGTTTTTTTGAATTCCAGACCCCATTGTGGCATTACCTTGAGAGTCCATATCGACCAATAAAACACGCTTTTTCAAAACTGCCAAAGAGGCAGCCAAATTTACGGCTGTTGTGGTTTTACCGACGCCACCTTTTTGGTTTGCGATAGCAATAATTTGAGCCATGGTAACCCCAATCCTTTGTCTGTTTCAGATCTGTTTTAATAAAAGTAAATGACGTTGTTCATCCAATCGCGGCACATGCAATTCTACAATATCACATTGCCAATGATCTTTCAGAGCCTCCACTTCTTCTATAGGCACCAACCCTTTCATTGAAGCAATAATGCTTTTCTCATGCATATAAGGTTTTGAAGCAGCGACAAAATCAGTCAATGAAGCAAATGCACGACTGGTAATCACATCAAACTGCCCAAGGTCATTGATACTGTCTTCATTTTCTACGCGCGTCTGCACCGCAACAACATTTTTTAATTTTAAATCTGCAATAAACTGTTTCAGAAAACGAATTTTCTTACCATTTGAATCAAGCAACACGCACTGACGCTGTGGCTGACACAATGCAATAATCATCCCAGGCATACCACCACCTGTTCCGATATCTAACAAACGACCTTGAGGTAAATCATTTAAAATACTTAGACTATCCAACAAATGTTTAACCAGCATTTCTTTGGGATCACGAATTGCGGTTAAGTTATATGCTTTGTTCCACAGGACGAGTGCATCTTGATAACGCAACAACAATTCTAAAGCTTCATCACTCAGTTCTAAGCCAAGCTTTAAGCTACCTTGCTTTAACTCTTGAAAAAATGGATGCATGTTCGAATAACATCTCTAAAAAATTAGCTGAAAGTATACCGATTTCTCGCCCGTGGAACAGTAGTTAACGATGAGTTAATATGCAGTTAAGCATATACACCCTGTCTAATTTGCAAATCTAAGGCGGTTAAACGCTCAGGAGTCCCTACATCTACCCATGCCGCATGCATTTTTTCTGCAGAAATCTTGCCGTCCAACATGCCTTGTTTGAGCAATGGCGCCAATGGTCGTTTACCTTGTGGCAAACCATCAAACATTTTAGGATGGATCACAGCGACACCACTATAGGTAAGATTTTCACCAAGTTGTTCTTGATCAAAAGTATAGGCACGATCATTTAACAAAGTGAAATCACCCTCAGGATGCTGTTCAGGATTTGGAACCAAAACCAAGTGTGCTAAATCTTTATCAAGTTTCACATCAAGTAACGCAGCGAAATCGAAGGTGGTCCAAACATCACCATTAACTAAAATAAAGGGCTCTTCACCCAGTAACGGCAAAGCATTGATAATCCCTCCAGCAGTTTCCAGACCTTCATCTTCTCTGGTCCAGCGAATTGTTACGCCAAACTGAGCGCCATCCCCCAATGAACCAATCAAAATATCTGCCAACCAAGCAGAGTTGATTACGATTTCAGTTACACCAATTTTTTTTAATTTTTCAATATGCCAAACAATGAGTGCTTTCCCTCCCACTTCCAATAAAGGTTTTGGCTTATATAGCGTTAAAGGTCGCATTCTGTTGCCTAATCCAGCAGCTAAAATCATTGCTTTCATTATGCAGCCACCTCATATTTTCCATATTTCTCTTCAAATTTTGGCAAAACTTTGGCATATATAAAGCTCATAAATGGCTGTAATTCCGCATATGGCTTGGACTCTTCAAGTAAATACCACATCACGCGCGGCAAATCTTTGAGATAGCCTGATTTTCCATCACGTTCAAATAAACGTACAAAAATACCTAAAATTTTGATGTGACGCTGAATCGCCATCAAATCAGCATCGTGCTTAAACTGTTCAAAACTACGATCAAGTTTGGCTGACGCCGGCAACATGTCATAAAACAGCTTAAACCATGAATACACACGTTCAGGATTCCATTGCACGTAAGCATCACGAGTAATCGAAATCAAATCATAGGTATCTGCTCCAATCACTGCATCCTGAAAATCGATGACACCCTGTTCAACCTGACCTTCAAGAATCATCAAATTACGGCTATGGAAGTCCCGATGAACGATAACTTGTGGCTGTGCCAAAGCAGCATTTGCCAATATTGCAAAAGTTCGCTTGATTAAAGTTTGCTCCTCTTGATTCACTTGAATGTTTAAAGCAGGCAATAACCAATCCGTCAACAACTCCATTTCTGAAATTAACTTTTCATAAGCATATGCGGGTAGATGCGCTTTACCTTCAATTGATTGCAATTGCACCAACTGTTTAAAACTTTGCGCATAATGTGTGTCTACTGTTTGTTCATTTAATTGTGTAGACAGCAGAACATCGCCAAAATCTTCAAGCAACAACAGACCTTGTTGTAGATCTTTTGCGACAATATGCGGAACTCTGACTCCATTTGAGTCAAAGAATTCATCAATCGCAACAAAAGGACGACAATCTTCCTTCTCAGGAGGTGCATCCATCAGCATAAATGTTTTATTATTCAAAGTAATTCGTGCATAACGACGGAAACTCGCATCGCCTGCTAAAAAATTGATTTCAAATTGATCTGAACTGAGTACAGATGTTATCCATGTTTGTATCAAGTGTTCACGTTGTGTATTCATTTGCAATTTAATCTAATTCAGGCTGAATTTTTGAAGTGCTAAGTGTAGCTACTTATCAACTTTTTCTCTATGATGCGACAATAATTAATTGCGATTAGCATATTTGGTTAATGAGACAAATGAAGCATCAGTTTAAATTTAATCCTTTAGCGACTGCTATTTTGACACTTCTTTGTGGAAGTTCAGTATCCAGCTATGCTGAATCGACAACGCCTGCTTCAGAAGCAGCTGTCTCCAAAGTAAATAACAAACAATTAAATGCAGCGATTAAAGAGAGCTACCCTGGTCAAAACTTTTTTGAACAATACTATGTAGACAAAAATGCACCTGAAGCCCAAGTGCGTGACGAAAAGAATGCGAGTAATCGCTACTGTGAAGGGATTTGGGTTACACCTTTTAGCACACAGGCAAAAACTGTTAATCCTGAAGAAGCTTCATCTGTGATTACAGCTGATCAAGCCTATTACAATCCCAATGGCGACTCTGTGTTGTCTGGTGATGTCATGATTGATCAATCTGGACGAATGATTCGTGCAGATGAGGTAACCCTAGATAAAACACAGACTTTTGCGAAAGCAAAAGGCAATGTACAAATGGCACAAGGTGGTATCATTGCACAAAGTGATCAGATTGATTACAACTTAAAAAATGAAACCGGGCAATTAAACAATAGTTTTTATATTGCTGAAGTCACGCATGCGCATGGTCATGCAGCAAAGATTGAAAGAACCTCCCCTACAAATATCGTACTTGAAAATGCCAGTTATAGCACCTGTCCACCTGATCAGAAACCGACTTGGAAAATCCAAGCCAATAAAATTGAGCTTGATCAAGAAACTGGCCGGGGTGTAACGCGTGGGACCAAGTTGTATGTGAAGGATGTCCCTATACTTGCTGTTCCCTACTTCAATTTCCCGATTGATGATCGTCGTACCACAGGGATTCTCAGTCCAAGCTTCGGGTTTACCAATGATGGTGGCTTTGAACTTGCTGTTCCCGTTTATTTGAACTTAGCACCAAATTATGATGCAACTATTACTCCTCGACTGATTACTGACCGCGGTCTAATGGCTCAGGGCGAGTTTCGCTATTTAACTGAGAATTTTGGTGCAGGCAGCATTTGGGGAAGTTACTTACCTTCAGATCGTGGCTACGATGATGAAGACCGTAAAGATTTGCATTTTTTGCATAAGTGGAATATCGATAAACAGTGGTCTACCAATTTAGAATATAACTATGTGTCCGATAAAGATTTTTTTTCAGACTTAGACAGTAATCCGAACTCACGCACTGAACTGAATCAACGACGTGCATGGGAACTCAACTATAACCACGGTATTCCTGGTTTAAAAGCTCAATTAAAGGTTGAGGATTTCCAAACATTGGATAAAACCGTAAAGGATGTTGACAAGCCTTATGCTCGTTTACCGCAGTTCCTGCTGAATTATGTGGGTGGCGACTATCAGGGTTGGGAATACGAATTTAACAACGATACCGCATATTTCAAAAAAGACATTAAAGATGCTGATTACAGCAACCAACCTAGTGGTACACGTTTATACAATCAGTTTGCGACACGTTATAACTTTCGTAATCCATGGTCGTTTGTTATTCCAGAAGTTTCTGTTCGCAGTTTAAATACTTTCTATGACCAAACAACAGTTGATCAATTAAACCTCAACAATCAAAGTCAAGATTCGAAAAACAGATCAGTGGTTGTGCCTCAGTTTACTTTGGATACCGGCCTAACCTTTGAAAAGGATGGAAAATTCCTTCAAACCATTACACCCCGCGCATTCTATGCTTATGCGCCGTATAAAAACCAAACTGGTTATCCAAACTTTGATTCGACCACGGCATCAATCAGCTATGATCAGTTGTTCAGCCCTTATCGTTTTTATGGTCATGACCGACTTGAAGACAACAACTTCTTATCACTCGGGCTAAGCTATAGTCTATTTGATACGGTGGGTCTAGAGCGTTTAAGAGCGAGTATTGGTCAAAGTTATTATTTTGATGACCGTAAAGTTACTTTACTCAACAATACAGATGAGTTGGATAAAGAAAAACATACTGGTCCTGTAATCAGTATTTCCAGTCAGCTATCGCAAAACTTTACTGTAAGCACCAATTCAGCCTGGATGTCGAATGGTGACAGTGCGCAACACGATATCCAAATGTATTACACGGGTGAAAAAGGCAATTTGTACAACGTTGGATATTTTTATAGAAACAACCTACCGGATCGTCAACGAGAATACGATCAAGCAGTTGCATCATTTATACAACCCGTAAAAGATAACTGGCGTATTATGGGACATGTTCAATATGACCTTGACAACCATGTTGCACGCGAATATCTATTAGGTGTGAATTATGAATCTTGTTGTTGGGGAATTTCTGTCTATGGTCGTTCTTACTTCAATGATCTAGATGATGTTTCGCTCCCGGATACCAAGCCAAAACGCGCAGTTATGGCTGAAATCACACTCAAAGGACTAGGTGGTTTGAACAACAAGTTAAGTTCATTACTTGAAAATCGTATTTTAGGTTTTGATAAAGCTAATCAATCTTGGACTCATTAATGAAGACGCAAAAATTTAAAGAACTATTTAAAGCATCAACCTTAGCTTTACTCATCTCTACATCGTTATCTGTTTATGCAGCGCCTAAAGATCAAATCATTGCCATTGTTGGTTCTACAGCAATTTTAAAAAGTGATTTAGACCAAGGTGTTGCTGAAGCTGCACATAAGTTCCAAGCACAAAAAAAAGAACTTCCTCCACAAACGATCTTGCAACAGCAAGTACTTAATCAGCTTATCATCCATGATGCCCAACTTGAGCAAGTTAAAAAATATGGTTTAAAAGCAGATGAAAAAAGCTTAAATGAAGCTGTTCTTAAAGTCGCTCAACAATCGGGTTCGAATTCATTAGAAGCTTTCCAACAGAAACTGGATAGTGTTGCGCCTGGAACATACGAATTATTACGTAATCGAGTTGCAGAAGATTTGTTAATTCAGCGCCTCAGTCAACAGCAAGTGATGTCTCGGATTAAAATTACTGATCTGGATGTTGAAAACTTTTTAAAATCGCCTGAAGGTCAAGCTGCTGTTGGTAGCCAAGCACATGTCCTACATATGCGTATATCTGGTAATGCCCCAGCAGCTGAACTAGAGGCAGTTGCCAAATCTGTTCGTACTGATTTAAAAGGTACGGATGATGTAAAAAGTTTAGAGAAAAAATTCAGCACAGCACAAATCAAAGTAGACGGTGCAGACATGGGCTTCCGTCCACTGTCAGAAATTCCAACGGAACTTGCTGCTCGAGTAAGCTCTCTTGAACCAGGACAAACAACTGAATTAGTCCAAGCCAAAGATGGTATTCATGTTCTAAAACTACTTGAAAAGAAATCAAATGAGCAGAAAGCACTTGTTCCTCAATTTGAAACTCGTCATATTCTCATTAAAACCTCAGAAGTCGTTAGCCCTGAAAATGCTAAGCAAATGATTGAGAGTATCTATAATCGTCTCAAAGCAGGTGAGGATTTTGCAACACTTGCATCAACATATTCGAACGACCCTGGTTCAGCACGTGATGGTGGTAGCCTAGGCTGGGTAAGTCCGGGTATGATGGTTCCTGAATTTGATAAAATGATGCAAAGTGCAACAGTCAATGAAATCAGTAAACCATTTGAAACCCAGTTTGGTTGGCATATTTTGCAAGTTACTGGTAAACGTCAGCAGGACATGACTTCAGAATATCAAAAACGCATGGCTCGCCAGATTTTAGGTGAACGCCAATTTGAATCAGAATATGACAGCTGGTTACGGGAATTACGCGCTAATACTTATATTGAAATTAAAGATCCTAGTTTAGATCCAAAGAAAAATGAGAATTAACCGTGAAATAGGAACCAGTGCTGAGCACTGGTTTTTTTATTGGATAAAAAATAATATCGAGAGATTCGACTCTATGGACTAGAACACATTTGCTTACCCAATCATAAAACCTCTTTCTTTGAGCTACCACCAATCATCGTTATTGTTTAAAATCATCATCCTCATTTTGAGATTCTGATCATATCAATACAAATACATATATGCATGCCTTCAATCTGGACTGTTTTTTGCCGATGCTTTCACTCTTTTTGGCTACTTCAATATCCTCAAAAATTCTCTATATTGTTTTGCCATTTCTATACTCATTCAAAAAGTCTTATATTTTAAGACCACAGAAAGCTGCTCTGACTTTTTAATTTTTACATTACATATAAGCTGATTATTGTAAGTCCCTAAAAGTATTGTTCCTGATTTTATTTGGCTAAATCAAAGTATAAGATTAATTTGTATTTTTAGTATCAATAAAGGTTATTAAAGTTTTCTCTTTAATCAACAATATTGACCTAAAATCTACGTAAAATTAAAAAGAATAAACAAAGAAAAACCGCAATATGATTAATCATATTGCGGTTTTCTTATGAATCAAGAGACTTTTAAAACAGTCTCCTTCATTCAATTAATTTCTACATTTAGAAATTAACGATTATTTTCATCTTCTTGTGAATCTTCAAATTTACCTTCGCCACCGAAGTCAGAACCTTGACCACCGAAGCCACCTTGACCACCGAAGCCACCTTGACCGCCAAAGCCACCTTGTTGACCACCGAAGCCGCCTTGACCACCGAAGCCGCCCTGACCACCAAAGCCACCTTGACCACCAAAGCCACCTTGACCACCGAAACCACCTTGGCTGCCGAAGCCACCAGCTTGACCGCCAAAACCACCCGCTTGACCACCGAAACCACCAGCAGCGCCTTGAGCACCAGCAGGAGCACCAGCAGGACGTGGGTTACGTGCAGGTACAACAGTAGAAATCGCATGCTTATAAACCATTTGGCTTACAGTATTTTTCAACAACACAACATACTGGTCAAAAGATTCAATGTGACCCTGTAATTTGATACCGTTTACAAGAAAGATAGAAACCGGAATACGTTCTTTACGGAGAGAATTTAAGAACGGATCTTGTAAAGTTTGACCTTTAGACATTTTATACTCCAAAAAAAAATTTTAAATCAGCGCAAAAACTGCCTTTATTTTTCAATTAAAATTTATAAAAAAGGCAGTTGTTAAATTTTGCTTTATCCGTATAAGTTTCGCAAGTCTTCTTGAGCTTGCTTTATCGTGAAATAAGTTTGAAAAGAGTGTAATTCTTGCAAAGAACGTAACCAAGTGTATTGACGTTTGGCTAATTGTCGTGTCGCAAAAAGCGCTTTATCCTTCATTTCCTGCATTTTTTCTTGACTCAAATCACTGTTTTTTAAAAAATCTATCGCTTGACGGTAACCAACCGAGCGTGCTGAGGGTAAATTTTCATCGAGATCGTATTTTTTCATAAGGTACTCGACTTCATTCAAAAAACCGATTTCCCACATTTTTTCCAATCGCAACTCGATACGTTTATGTAATTCTACTCTGTCAGGAACCAAAGCATAATTATAAAAATTGTAACGATAAGGTTGCTTTTTAGGCTGTTCTGCCTGTAATTGTGTAATTGGGCGACCAGTAATCTTGTAAACTTCTAAAGCACGAATAATTCGTTGTTTATCGCTGACTTTAAATTTTTCAGCCGCCAATGTATCTACGGATTTTAATTCATCATAAACGGCTTGCCAGCCTTCAGTTTCGCCTTTGAATTCAATCGCAGCCCGAATCTCATAATCAGCACTAGGTAAATTACTGGAAAGCCCTTCAAGTAATGCCTTGAAATAGAGCATTGTTCCGCCCACCAAGATTGGTGTTTTCCCTTTTGCATGAATATCATCAATCAAACGGCTTGCATCTTCAACAAACTCAGCCGCAGAATAAACTTCCAAAGGTGTAATAATATCAATTAAATGATGCGGATAACGCTCCTGCTCCGCTTGAGTTGGCTTTGCTGTACCAATATCCATCTCTTGATACACCAGTGCTGAATCCACAGAAATTAACTCATAATCTCCCTGTTCGTATAATTCACATGCCAAAGCGGTTTTTCCACTTGCAGTTGGCCCCATTAAATTGATCACGGGCAATTGATTCGACATGTAAAACTACTCTCCTCGAGCAAATAATTTATCAAGTTGTGAAAGTGGAAATGCTCGCCACGTTGGTCGACCATGATTACATTGACTGGCAAATTCTGTTTGTTCCATCTGGCGCAATAAAGCATTCATTTCTGAGAGGCTTAGCATGCGGTGTGCCCTTACTGCACCATGACAAGCCATACCTGCCAAAATTTGATCCCGTTTTTGCTGAAGTGCCTGTGCTTCATCATTTGGATCCAGATCATTAAGCAACTCAGGAACCAGAGCTTCAAAGTCAGCTTTATGCAAAATAGCGGGTACACCACGAACAATAACCTGATCATCCCCGTATTGGTCTATTTCCAGACCCAGGCGCTCCAGTTGCGGCTTCAAATCATCGACACGTGTGGCTTGCATGCGTGTAATTGAGATCACTTTAGGAATAAGCAATTGCTGAGAAGTCCAAAACTCAGGCTTGTCCCATGCAGATTTCATCTGTTGTAAAAGAATACGTTCATGCGCTGCATGCATATCAACGATAATCAACCCTTCTGTATTTTGAGCAAGAATATAAATACCATGTAGTTGTGCAATCGCAATGCCTAAAGGATATTCATCAATCTGCGATTGGTTAGACTTATTGATAATTTGCTGTACAGACTGGTTATATGAGGCTTGATCTGCGAGTTGTTGATCCTGTTCGGCAATGTCACCATTTTCACGAAGCGGTGCTAGATAGCGCTTCAAGGCATTGTTTAACTGCTGTGATCCATAATACTGCTGTTGAGGTTGATTTGCAGCATAATGCACTGTTTGTGGCTGTGCATGGCTAAAATCCGTCAAACCATCGTTCTGCATAAGCCCAGAATCTGGGTCACTTAGGCTATTGTCATATCCCTGCAGCTGATTAACTGTATCTGAAGCTGCACGATCACGATGAAGTTGAAACTGTTCTTGATAACGCGGTTGAGGTTGTTGCCAATGATTTTGTTGAGATTCCTCGTGTTTCATTGCTGTAGATAATTCTGCTGTCGCAGTTTGGAATTTTGACAAAGTTTCTTTAGCAAAATGGCGTACGAATTCATGCACTTCGCGCTGGTTTAAAAAACGAATTTCATGTTTAGTGGGGTGAACATTGACATCGATATTTTCCGGGTCAACTTCTAAAAAAAGCAAATATGCAGCATGTTGATGTCCATGGAGAATCCCATCGTATGCCATGCGTAACGCATGTGAAATGGTTTTATCTTTGACAATACGCCCATTTACATACACATATTGCAAATCAGCTTGGGCACGTGCATCTGATGGATGTCCCAGCCAACCGGATAATCGCATATTAATGCTGTCAGCATCAATCCAATAAGCATTTTCAGTAAATTGACGCCCCAATAATTGCTGTACACGTTGAAATCTCAACTCGCCACTGTCAGCAATAGGTAAATTCAAACGAATATTATCGTTGTGTTCCAACACAAAACGTATGTCAAAATGGGTCAACGCCATTCGACGGACAATTTCTTCAATATGCCCAAACTCAGTACCTGGCTTTTTTAAGAATTTACGGCGAGCCGGTACATTGAAAAATAAATCCTGAATACGAATATGGGTGCCTTGTTGTGCTGCAACAGCTTGTATATCCTGATGATCAAATGCGGTACCATTGACTTCCAGCTGATAACCTACCCCAGAATCATCTTGGCTGCTGGTTAAGGTTAAACGAGAAACAGCAGCAATCGACGCCAGCGCTTCGCCGCGAAATCCCAGACTCACAATTGCATGTAAATCTTCAGCAGATTGAATTTTACTGGTGGCATGTCGTGTTACGGAAAGCGCTAAATCCTCAGGATGAATTCCTCGACCATTGTCAATAATTTCAATGAGCGTACTGCCACCATTCGCAACACGAACAATCAATTCAGTTGCACACGCATCAATTGAGTTCTCGACTAATTCTTTCACCACAGAAGATGGGCGTTCGATTACCTCACCTGCTGCAATTTGGTTTGCCAATGCTGGGTTCAGAGTTTGGATACGTCTTAAAGTAATATCTTCACGCTGCATTCACTTCACCTGATCATTATTAAAAATAAAGTTTTTGTAGTTGGGATTTATCCGGTTAAAAGCGCTTTAACGCTTGAACCAACTCAGAAGATGTACTTTCTATACTTACTTCACGTACAGTTTCATCAGCTGTTTTTAAAATAGTGATCACATGATCAGCTTTTGGAATTTCATCTCCGCCTTTCGATGGCCACTCAAATAAGAATAATGCATCTGTTTGGTCTAGATAATCACGTATTCCCATCAACTCTAATTCATAAGGATCATTTAAACGATACAAGTCAAAATGAAATACATCCTTACCTTGAATGTGATAAGGCTCCACCAAAGTATAGGTTGGACTTTTAACTGCACCTTGATGCCCTAAGCTCTGCAACCAGTAACGCGTTAATGTTGTTTTGCCTGCACCAAGATCACCGATAAGATAAATTACGCCTTTTGCAATATGCTGCGCCAGTTTTTGCGCCAACTTTTGAGTATCTTGCTCATGACTTAGACTTAATTTAGAGGAATACTGCATAACGCTCACAACATGATTCAAACCAGACAATATGATAGCATTGCACGACTTTAAAACCTATGTTGCATTGTTGAGAAAAGATGCTTTGACATATTTGGTCTAAGTTCAATATCAACAGCAATCTTAATGACATTCATTATCACCATGAAACAGCACGATTCTTATTCAACATTTCAACCACCGATGAGAGATGGTGTAACAGCTTCTAAAATATATCTGCCCAAATTAGAAAAATTACCCCAAAGCCTATTTGTTTTTTTATGTGAGCACTTTTCACATATTAGCGCCAATGAATGGAAACAGCGTTTTGATGATCAGTTAATTTTGGATATGCGTGGTCGGAAACTATGCATAGAGCATCCTTATACCGAGAATACCCATATTTATTATTATCGTTTTCTCAACCACGAAATTCAGGTGCCGTTTCAAGAAAAGATTCTTTATGAAAATGATCATCTGCTGGTGGTTGATAAACCCCATTTTCTGACCATCAGCCCATCCGGGCAATATATTCAAGAAACACTTTTGGTTCGTCTAAAGAAAACGACCAACAATCCAGACTTGACTCCTATACATCGCTTAGACCGTGAAACAGCCGGAGTCGTACTATTCTCCAAACGTCCGCAAACTCGCGGTATTTACCAACAAATGTTTGCTGATCGTCATGTAAAAAAGGTCTACCATGCCATTGCACCTTATGATCCCGAGCTCAGTTTCCCATGTCAGGTTGCATTAAGAATGGAGAAAGGTGAACCTTTCTACACCATGAAAGTGACTGAAGGCAAAATCAATTCACAGACGGAAATTCATCTTCTTGAACATGATCAGATGTGGGCAAAATATTTATTACAACCAGTCACAGGAAAACAGCACCAATTACGTGTGCATCTCAACTGGCTTAAATTACCCATTAAAAATGATCCCTTCTATCCAACTGTAGTGCATAAAGATCCGCATGACTTCTCACAACCTCTACAACTTTTAGCTCAAAAAATTGAGTTTGTAGATCCCATTACACTGCAGGCGTTATGTTTTTGTTCTGCCTATGAATTGACACTGTAATGTTGACGTAATGACAAATATGGGACTTTTTGATGATTAAAGATTGAATTTCCGAAAGCTTTGATTAAAATAGGCATTCAAACTTAAATTTTGTTTGGTTAACATTCATGAGAAAAACCGAAGTTTATCAAGTACGCCTTGATTCACAAGAAAAAAAACTTGCTTTTGCCGTTTTTAAACAATTAGGCATTACTCCTGCTCAAGCAGTTCGACTTTTTTTTAAGCAGGTCGTAATTACCAAATCTATTCCATTTGCAATTGAAAACCAAAATATCAATATGGACCAGATATTAAAATTAAGAAAACTCAAGCAAGAACAACAGAATGGACACACCAGCACGACTATTGAATTAAGTGACGATGACGAAGATTTGTTTGCAGAGTTAAATGCAATCTTGGGTGAAAGTGACAAAAATTAACAGTGTCGCATTTTTAAACAATTAATTAACTTTACTTTTCTATTTTTTAGTTATGCTCTTTTGCAAAGATAAAAATCATTGCAAGGAGTATATGAATGATCGTGAGACGCGCGACCAAAGAAGATTTAGATCAACTTGCTGTTTTATTTGATGAATATCGTCAATTTTATGGTGCATCTTCCAATCTTAAACAATCTCTTGATTTTCTTAAACAACGTTTTGAGAATAAGGAAAGTGTTATCTTTATCCATGTAAAAGACGATGTTTTTACGGGTTTTGTCCTCCTCTATCAAGGTTTTACATCTGTTTCCTGTTCTAAATACTATATTTTAGATGATGTGTATGTCACGCCAGTGTTTCGTCGACAAGGTTCTGCCAAACAGCTGATTGATACTGCAATTCTATTTGCAAGACATGAAGATGCGCAGCGTATTAGTTTAGAAACACAAAAAAACAATTACCACTCCCATCAATTGTATGAACAAATGGGTTTTGTCAAAGACAATGAGTTTCAAACCTACCACTGTTTCTTGAAATAATTTTGACATCCACTGTAATAAAAAATGATTTGTGGAGTATCTTTCGATCAACCTAGGCTTTAAATTTTGACTTAAAACATATACCTATTTTTTCAATAATTTACTCAACAATGAAGATGATATTACACTAGACCTATATTTAAACCTGATAAGCTGTGAATCCTCAGTTAGGCTTCGATGATCATCATTAGATCTCAGATATATTGTCTGATTTATTTTTTACAGCCTCTACTTGAGCCTCATTCAGATAAAGCCATTCCCCCTCAGGCAATTGACTGAGTACTAATTGCCCGACCTGCACACGATGCAAACGTTCAACTTTGTTACCCACTGCAGCGAGCATTCGTTTCACTTGATGGTAAACACCTTGATGTACTGTAACTTTTAACTCATGTTCTGAAAGACGCTGCACATCTGTTGCTGCAAAGCGTCCTTTTTCATTACGCAGTTCAACGCCCTGTTCAAGCTGCTGAATTTGATCATCAGTAATCGGGTCAACTGTGTGTATCTGATAAACTTTAGGCACATGCTTTTTAGGATGCGTCAAAGCTTGTAAAAACTGACCGTTATCGGTGAAAAGTAATAAGCCTGTTGTATCCTGATCTAAACGCCCTACACTTTGTAGACCACGATTCATCAACACATCATCAAATAAGTCAAAAACGCTGAAATGATGCGTAGATTGATGTGAACACTCATAATTTTGCGGCTTGTTTAAAGCAATATAAACGTTTTCTCGATATTGAAACGTTTGCTGATACACCGAAAATTCTAAATGATCTAAATCAAGTTTAAACTTTGGATCAGTAATAACCTCGTTTTGAATTTGAATTGCACCATTCTTGATTAAGTGCTGGCAATGCTTTCGAGAGCCAAAACCTTGTGATTGCAACATTTTTTCCAAAAACATAAATCAATACCTTAAAAATTCACGACACAGTTTAAAGTATCGTGAATCGAAACCCAATCAAGATTCATTTTTTTCAGCATTCTCAACCACTCATGCATAGAAATTAACCACCAAATACGAATGATTTATGGACTGCTACTCCAGCCATTGCACCATCTGCGACAGAAAATGCAACTGAACCACCTGAACGCGTGATGTCACCACATGCATAGACGTTGTTTAAATTGGTTTGCTTCAATGTATTGGTCAAGAGTGCTTCACCATACTCATTGCTATCAATATCCAAACCTAATTTCCTCACCCAAGGAGTTTGAATTCTCATAAAAGTCGAGATAAATAATCCATCCAATTGAGTTTGATCACCATTTTCAAATTTTAATTCACAGTGATTTTGAATTTTGGCTATTTTGCGTGTATCCAATTTCACATGACGCTGTTTAAACTGATCTCGTATAGCAGGTTCGATTGCATCAATGAGAACTGCATCATTGAGAAATAATGTTGTATTCCCCCAATCAGGCAACATCAATGCCATATGAAGAGAATGAGCACCTGAATACAGCATTCCAATTTGACCAAGATTTAATTCATACCCATCACAGTAGGGACAATGGAAAATGCTCTTTCCCCATCGCTCGGCCAATCCGTCAATTTGGGGTAATTCATCTTTTACGCCAGTTGCAATAATAATTTTTTCAGTCTGAAATGTTGTGTAATTGTTATTTTCAGCTTTTGTAAAAACTTCATAATGATTAATAACGGCCTGTATGTCGATAACAGACGCATTCAACCAAGCAATACTTGAATATTTTTCTAACTGTTGCTTGGCATTCGCTATGATCGAGGCAGGTTCATGTCCATCTTGCGTGAGGAAATTGTGAGAGTGTGTGGCAAAACGGTTCCTACGTAAACCCGCATCTATCACCAACACATTTTTTCTGGCTCTTGCCAAGGGTAAAGCAGCAGATAAACCCGCAAAACTTCCACCAATAATAATCACATCATATTTCATGTTTGAATGCCTATATGTAACTTTTAAAGTTACTATATTTCTTTATTTTTAAAATTGCAACTTCTGATGTTACAATTAACAGTAAATTGACGAGTGCGATGATCATGCGTAAAGACAGCAAACTTTCTCGGATGTTACATGTGTTATTACATATGGCACGTGAAAAAAGACCATTCACATCAGAACAGATTGCAGGAATGCTTGACACGAACCCAGTGGTAGTAAGACGTACGATGTCGGGGCTAAAAAAAGCAGGGTTTGTACATGCCGATAAAGGGCCTGGCGGGGGGTGGACATTAATCCAGAATTTAAATGAAATTTCGTTATATGATATTTATCAGGCTGTTGGTGAGCCAACAATTTTTGCTATGGGCAATGAACAAGAAACGCCCAACTGCCTTGTTGAACGTGTGGTAAACAGTGCATTAAATCAAGCAATGTTTGAAGCACAAAATATTTTAATACAGCAGCTTAAATCGACAAATTTAGCAAAGCTTGCGCAAGATTTTGAGTGTGAATGGAATTTATCGGATACTAAATCTTCTCATGCTTCACCTCACTGATTCATTTTTATTGAGCATTTTAATACCAATAAATAGCTGTCTTCACACCATGCTTCCATTGTTTTTAGTATAATGTGGTGTTGGAATGAATTGTAAATGATGAATATTGATGAGCCTGTCTAGTCTAGATCTAAATTTAATTGTGCTTCTTGTTTTATTGGCTTGTGGTATTTTCAGTCACAACACAGCAGTAACTATTGCTGCTGGTATATTAATTGTATTCCGTATCACGCCATTAAGTGAGTTTTTCCCTTTATTACAAACTCACGGTCTGGAAGTGGGAATTATCATTTTAACAATTGGTGTTCTCACCCCGATTGCCAGTGGAAAAATTCCAGGCGATGTGATTCTTAAATCATTTATGCACTGGAAATCACTAGCTGCGATTGCAATTGGACTATTGGTCGCATGGTTAGGCGGGCGTGGTGTTTCATTGATGACCAGCCAACCCAATGTTGTAGCAGGTTTACTGATTGGTACTGTCGCTGGAGTAGCACTACTTCGAGGTGTTCCTGTGGGCCCACTGATCGCAGCCGGCATTTTATCGTTATTGATCGGTAAATCCTAAAGCCATCAAACAGATATAACTCAATAAATTTTAAAGACATCCCATCCTTGCCAGATTTAGATTATACAGCATGTCTATCGGTAGCTGTAAGATCAGAAGAAATCAATAGAACTGATTTGACCACACAGCTTCTTGCCTCGGTCAAATTTAAATTTTTACTTCATTAATAAAATAATGATTCTCTTCTACTCTTCTCATGAATTACAGTACTCCCCCTTATAACCATGAAAAATATTAAATAAAACTATAAATATAACAACAATATCACACATTACAAGTAGTACAAAAATGCAATCTTAATGTTGATTTTTCCTCAGCCAAACGCTTGGCTTTATTGAGTAATATAAAAATAGATTAGGTCACAAATAAACAATTTTGTAATGCTTGTAACTGCATCAAACAACATGATTGTTCGCCTAAATTTTACTCATCTGCATGAGGCACTATTTTTCATATGACAACAAATACAAGCACAATGTTAAAAGAAGCGCCAAAGCCACAACTGGTAAAAACTCACAAATACCTAGAATCAAATATCATTGATTATCGCGGTGATACCTTATTCAGTTGCATTTATGCTGCGCCAGAAAAAGAAAGCATTATCTTATTACATGGCGGACCAGGATTTCCAAACGATCTAAATATTATTGCAGAACACTTCATCCCCGACTTTCAGGTCATTATCTTTCATCAGAGAGGAACAAAAAGATCAGCTTGTACAAGTGCAGATTACACATTGGATGCATATATCAATGATGTTGAAACTGTACGTAAATTTTATAAGATCAAGCATTTTCATTTATGGGGACATTCTTGGGGCGGACTTTATGCTCAGGTGTATGCAGAAAAATATCCTCATAATTTAATCAGTCTGTTTCTATGTAACCCTGGATCTGGCACAAATATACAATGGCAGCAAACTGAAAAGGAAGTAATGCAATTCAATAAGTCCAAAGTCAGTTCTTGGGAATGGACCTTAATGGGAATCAACAGCTTTTTGGGAAGGCTTGGTTGTGATAAAGCGTATCAACGACTTTTCAAGCAAGTGATGAAAAATTATAATCATACATTTATATCTATGGACCAGCTTGATATAACAGAAGATTTTAATTTATTAAAAGCAGCTCCAATTAATAAAACCAGACCTGAAATTATTAAATATCCGCTATTAAAAGGTTTGCCAAACCCAGATTTTAAAATTACGATCCTATATGGCGAGCACGACATATACACCAACAGCAAATATTTTGTGGTTGATCGCTACCCTACTGCGACTGTCTTCAATCTTGTAAATTCAGGTCATTTACCTTGGTTACACAATCCCAAAGCCTATAAAGATGTTCTAATTAGCCACTATCACTAATCTATTGAAATCACCTAGAGATAAGATGGCGATTAACACTTATACATTTAAATTTATCACTTTACGGGCACGTTTATGTTCATACATTTTAAGATCAGCAAACTCTATCAGCTTGTTCAGCTCCAAGGCATCTTCAGGAAATAAAGCTAATCCCACACTTGCACCCATGTTTAATCTGACGTTTTCAAATACAAACGGAAGTCCACACGCATCTACAATACGATTCATCACTTTATTTGCTAAATCTTGATCACCCAAACCACTTAAAATTACCGCAAATTCATCACCACCAAGACGTGCCACCAAATCGTCTTGTCGAGTAATACTTACGATACGCTTTCCTATTTCCTTTAATGCTTCATCGCCTAAACGATGACCGTATTGATCATTGATTGGTTTCAAACCATCCATATCAATCATCAATATTCCCAAAAGTTTTTGGGTCCGTTTTGCTTTTTCTACCCCTTGTCTTAAACAATCTATAAATAGAGCTCGGTTCGCAAGTCCAGTTAAAGTATCTTGGGTTGCTAATTTATATAACTCTTGTGCACCGAATTTTGAAGCATGATACATCGCCGCCGCAATCAACTCCGACATAAGTGTCAACAAATTGATATCGGCTTGTTTAAATGCATTTACACGTTCAGAATAAATTTTTAATACGCCTATGGGTTCATCATAATGAATCAAGGGAACAACAGCCATTGAACGTAAGCCAACTCTTCTGCATGCTTCTCGATCGACTCGCTCATCTAATTCACTGTCTTTACAATATAATGTGCAATTTTGCGCTATACATAATCCAGAAAGGCTAGAATCCATTTTTAATCGCAAGCCCAGAAATTGGGTTGCACCATTCGATACAGCACGGTAAACCATATCCCCTTGCTCGGCGAGTTCGACAATTGCGCCTTTGGCTTGAGTAATCAGTTGTACTTGTTCAGCCACCAATGTCATTACTGCATTGATGTCTAAACCCAATTTAGCAATAGCCGTCTGTGTTTGAATAACAGAAAGCAATTGCTTGGCTGTTGGTTGTTTCGTTTTAGACATACATCATCCTAGACGAGCTTTACAATACAAGAGGAAATGCACAGTGATCTCAATACTCCTCAAACATATTTTTCACTCTTGGTTACTTGAAAAATATGAATCAAATACTTTGAGACCGCATTAAAATTCTGAAACACATCTTATGATGATTCATATTTAAAGTATATTACTGCGCTCACTAAATTCATGATGGAATGCTCAATTTAGTCTATGGTATTGAGCTGTGTCCTTGGTTGACATGCAATGTTCCTTTTATCAACGCAATCTTTAAAGTAATGTGATTTCCTTAATATTAGCTGAATATTTTTTAACCAAAAAAAATATAAATAGAAACCCTAAAAACAAGTCATCAAATAGTTTTAGAAGGAGGACATCCAATTCTTATCCAAAGTATTGAACTATTGGTTTTGAATTAAATCGAGATATTCTATGGCTTTAGTTTGACCTTGTTTTGCTGCTGCTTTAAGCCAATAGATCGCTGTCTCTTTATTTTCAGAGATACCAAAATTACCCATAAGCATCATACCAGTTAAATACTGTCCATCTTTGTCACCAACTTCAGCACTTTTTTTAAACCATTTATAGGCTTCTTCAAAATTGCGCTTGTCACCGAATCCCTTGAAGTAAATAGAACCAAGCCGATTGAAAACCTTTGTATTTCCTTTTTCTGCTAGTACCAAGTAATAAGGTTCTGCAGAGGCGATATCTGCTCGTTCGAAGTCATAATATTGCGCCAAGGCATAAATATCTTCATCGTTTCCCTTATTGGCAAGATTCTTGAGTAACTGCTCTATATATTTTTCATCACGCGGAATAAGATTGCGATAATATAACTTGAGTAGATTTCTTTGAGAGTCAGTAACATCTCTTTCCGCACCAATTTTAAACCACTTGGCGGATTCAAGATAATCTTGTCTGACACCTTTTCCATAAAAATAAATTAAGCCTAAATTGTGGTTAGCTGAACGATGGCCTAAGTCTGATGCCCTTTTATACAGCTCTATTGCTTTTGCTAGATTCTGCTCAACACCTTGGCCTGTCTGAGTCAAATAGCCCAAATCAAATAGTGCTTGTTTTTGGTTTAATGCCGCTTTCCGTTGTATGTCTGCCACATTAATTTCAAGATCAGCTGAATATACAGCACTACTCAATAACATCAACTTTAAAATTGAAATGTATATAAGTTTTCTTATTTTCACTGGCACCAACGTATACCCCTTTAAGAGCAAACTATGTTAAACAAAAATAAGCTGTATTCAAATACTGGAAATCGCATTTTTCTCAAAGTGCAGTTTTGCAAACATGTAGGTTAAAAGCACACCTATACATACTTCTGCAATAAATTTTAATATGCTTTGACTCTCCTGATTTTATAAAAATGGGCCAAGTGCCATTACTTATTCATTCAACACAATGAAACAAGTTAAAAACGATCTTTGAATCAAAAATTTGTATTGTATTTCACTTTGTTGATCCCGTTATGCTTGTGATTGGAATAGAACAGCGTGAGATCCTTGAATGTCTGTAAAACTAATTTGTATTTCCCACACGCCATTACTCGATTTTGCTTCACCAGCACCAGATGTTGAAGCTTCAGCAAGAGCAGCATTTACCCAACTTGCTGATCAAGTGAAAGCTTATGATCCCACACTTATTGTTATTTTTGGTCCAGATCATTTTAATGGATTTTTTTATGATCTGATGCCAGCATTTTGTCTGGGTACCCGTGCAACTGCTGCAGGAGATTGGAACTACGGCCCTGGAACACTGAATGTTCCCGAAGCAAAAGCGCTTGCTTTGGCTGATTACTGTTTAGCACATGATATTGATATGTCATATTCTTATCGTATGCAGGCAGATCATGGCATCACTCAACCCTTAGATTTATTTTGTGATGGTCAACTTGACCGCTACCCAGTAATACCCATTTTTATCAATAGTGCAGCAAATCCATTGCCCCGAACACAACGTGTGATTCAGATGGGACAGATCGTCGGCAAATATTTGAAAGGCTTAGATGAGCGCATTTTAATTATCGGCTCTGGTGGTTTATCTCATGACCCGCCTACACCGCAAATACACACTGCATCCAAAGAAGTTCAAGAATTTTTGATTGCTGGTCGAAATCCTAGCACGGAGGCCCGTCAGCAACGTCAAGCCAAGGTGATTGCTGTAGGTCAAGGTCTTGCCCATGGAGATAAGAGTTTGGCATTGGCGCTTAACCCAACATGGGATAAAGCATTACTACAGCGTTTTAAAGATGCAGATTTTAATTATCTTGGCTCAATGACCAGTGAAGACATTCGTCTTCATGGTGGTCGCGGTGGTCAGGAAATTCGAACTTGGATGGCTGCATGTTCTGCACTTTCCGTATATGGTGAATATCACGCTGAGATTGTTTATTACGCGCCGATTCAAGAATGGATTGCGGGCATGGGAATGATGACCGCAGAACCCATGCAACAGATAACCAGAAGCTTCGAAACGTCACAGGATTTAATTTAATACAGTTACTCTGGGCAACTGTTGAGTATTGTATTCTTTAAGGACTCAGGTATTTGTTCATCTCCAAATGCACTATATAAGCGATTTACACGTGCTCTGTTGCCCTTAAAAGAACACATTAGCTCAGCAACCTGAGTGATTCGGCTAAATGAGGGATAACGTTCCAAGGCGAGTATTGAACCACGTTCAACTCGCTCCCAGTCGATGCTATTACCCTCTAGATGAAATGGGTTCCCTCGATCTGTAGCCGTAAAAACAATCAGATAATAATACATGTCCTGATTTGGACCAGGATTTAACCGTTGGATGTCAGCAATAACCTCCTCAATCATTCCGGGATAGCCACCGAGCCATTTTGGATCATTAATGGCTATATAGGTATTATAAATCGGACGATAAGCTGGAAATTTTGCAATCCCCTCTTTATATGTCGCATAAGCCTCATTGACTGCACCAAAATTTTGGTATGACTTTAATAAAGCAACATAATAAAATGGATCTTTGGAAGCAATCTCTTTATGTTCAAGTAAAAAAGAGATTCTTTGCATTTGTAATTTTATAAAAATATCAAGGTCATCTTGAGAGACTTCATGGATATAATTTCCACCTCTATACACCCATGATTTCGCACCCAAGAGATACGCTTCAAACAAGTAGGGTAATGGTGATTTAGGCGTAGCCTTTAACCATTCATCAGCAAGTTGTTGTTGTTGATCCCAAACTGACTCATCACGCGTTCTATATCTTTCTGTTATTTCGGCAAGTTTTTCTAGATATATGGTATGCCTGTTTTTACCATTTAAAAAAATGGCTTCCGACTTTAATTCTTTAACAATACGCTGGTCTAACGCTTTGAATTGCTTTTTCGCGAGCAATGACATGATCTCTTCTTTGATCGTTAATGCTTCACTATAAGTATCACCACGAATAATGGTCATTTTTCCGAGCTTTTTGTAATCTTGTTGTGTTACATCAGCATAAACAGCAGTATTCATCTGGACTGCAATCAGTACAGCCATTAAAGTTTTTTTAATCATTGATAAAATTAATTAGAATCAAGTATAAAAAATTCTACCGACTTAAATTATATTTTACAACATCTTGACTCAATATCATTCAGGTAGCTTATGACCGCAATGTGGGCAAAAACAATATTTATTCTTTTCCTTTTCCTCCTCATCTTCCTTACGTTCACGAATGAGTTGCAAAACAATATCACGGGTTTGATCTGTAGATAGCCCAACTTCTCGGCGAATGTTATCTATTTTTTCTTCATCATGGATGATATCAATTTCACAACTCTGTAATAGATCTCTGAATTTCAACTCTAATTGCTGTTTTCTTAACTCAAGTTCATTGGCTAAACCATTGGCCAAAATACCTGCTGGCAAAGCAGCTAAACCCACCCCAAGAATCGTGATCATTGCACCCAAAAAACGTCCCAGTGGGGTAATAGGTGTGACATCACCATAACCTACTGTGGTTAATGTCACGACTGCCCACCACATGGATGCAGGAATTGAGCTAAATACTTCAGGCTGCGCTCGCCCTTCCACAACATAAATTCCTGCGGCTGCCATCACAATCATAATCACCAAAATAAAAATGACAGCTTGAAATGAACCTTTTTCACGCTCAATTACACGTAGGAGAATTTGTAGTGAAATAAAATATCGGGTGAGTTTTAACAAACGTAACAAACGTAAAATTCGGAGGAATCTTAAGTCAATATGCACAAAGAAATTGATATACGCAGGTAATATTGCCAATAAATCAATAATTGCAGCTCCACTTGTCACATAGTTCCAACGAACTTTCCACCCTGCTTCAAACGGTTCTTTTTCTACAACACTCCAAAAACGTAAAACATATTCAACAGTAAAAACCACAATCGATATATCTTCAAATACATCAAAATAAACTTGATACGCTTTATAAACGTCATTAATCGACTCTAAGAGTACCGCAATCACATTTCCAATAATCAGAAAAATAAGCGAAAAATTGATCGCACGACTAAACCATGTTTCATAATCTTCATTATGTAAATTGTCATAAATAAATTTTCTGAGGGTGTGCCAAACTGTGAAGCGCATCTATTGTTCTTTATTTTAAAGATGGGTCATTTTAATACGGATTGGTAGAATTGCACATCTTCCTGCTCTGAGCTTTACAAATTTATAGCCTGAATTCAGTAATAAAGCTTTATTAAAATCATAAATATATTTTCATTATTTCATAAATTTTTATTATATAATCACAAAGATTGATACACTAGATTCATTATGGCGGCATGAACATACAATCTCTGAGCAGATTAAAAAGTCTGTTGCAAGCTTTAAAAATAGGCAGCGGACAGTATCGTTAAAGGCACCCTTCCTCTAAAGATACTATCCGCCAAATCAAAGCCAGTCTCCCAAATGTCTTTGATTTAATAAGTTTATTTTAGCGTCATGTTGGATAGAATGTTTTCCGTATTTAATATAAATCTTTAATATTTTCGGAATGAATTTTCAAATATCTGCTTTTTTTCGAAAATATTTTCTGTGGTACAGCTTATGAATGACAGCCAATATACCTTAGACCGAATAGATCGCAAAATTTTATCGGCACTTCGTCAAGATGGGCGTTTAACTATTGCTCAACTCTCTGAACTTGTCGGGCTTTCCTCTTCTCCATGTTGGACACGAGTCAAACGTCTTGAATCCTTGAATGTGATTGAAGGCTATACTGCAACAATCAATGCCAAGGCAATTGGAATTAACGAGCTGTTCTTTATTGAAATTACCTTGGAACGTCATGATGATGAAATCTTAGAACAATTTAGCGATGCGCTCAGTCAAATGCCAGAAGTGGTAGAAGCACATTTGGTGACTGGAGATTATGATTATTTGGTCAAAGTCGCGGTTAAAAATGCCGAACATTATGAACGCTTTTTACGTAAAAATTTATACTCAATGAAAGGCATTCGTCATACCCGATCCATTTTTGCCTTACGTCCATTAAAATTAGAAAATAAAGCAGATCTCATGCTGATTGAATAGCAAAATTTAAAAGAAGGGTTTTAAAACAGAGGATAAAAACTCTTCTTTATTTGCTTATTATTTCTACACTTTCAATCAATAATATGACCAACACCTACAAAAAATAATACTTTAGTCTAAGCATTTTTCGTTTAAATATCACACAAATTTGCTATTCAAAATTTAAGCTGTTTATTTTTCAACCATCTATTTACAAATTTAAAAACAAATTATTTCATATATTTAAATCATTTACGCAAAAAAACATTACACAAACCAACATTTATGTAACTTTTCTACATTACAATATTATTAAAACTTGATGAAACAGGAAATATATGAAGAGATTTTTGAAATACCTACTGATTGTCATCGGAGTTGTATTTGTTATTGGACTGATCTTTTTATTTAGACCTATTAGCTCTAAAAAAGTCACTACAGCAGCAGATGAGCCTGTGTTAGATGTCGTCCTTGTCGGTGGCGGAATTATGAGTGCGACATTGGGGACATACCTCAATGAAGTTGAACCTGATTGGACGGTCCATATGTATGAAAGATTGGATCAAGTGGGTCAGGAAAGTTCTGCAGGATTCAATAATGCTGGTACTGGACATTCAGGTTTTATGGAAATGAACTATACCCCTGAAAAAGACGGTAAAGTTGATATTAAAAAAGCCATTGATACTGCGTCTCAATTTGAAGTCAGTAAGCAATTCTGGTCATATCAAGTTAAAAATGGCGTATTGGGGCAACCTTCAAGCTTCATTAATCCTGTTCCTCATATTGCCTTTGTGTGGGGTGATAGCGTGAACTATATGAAGAAGCGCTACGATGCAATGCGTCAAAGTCCAATGTTTGAAGGATTAAAATATACTGAAAATCCTGATGAAATCAAACAATGGGCGCCGTTAGTCATGCAAGGTCGTGATGCAGGCCAAAAAGTTGCAGCGACACGTATGGATGTGGGTTCAGATGTCAACTATGGTTCAATCACCACACAATTGGTTGATCATTTGAAAAAGCAACCAAACTTCAAGCTTGAAACATCGACTGAAGTCACTGGCATTAGTCAAAATGAAGATAAAACTTGGACTGTATCGTTTAAGAATTTGAAAACCAATGAAGCAAGCCACGTTAAAACTCGCCATGTATTTATTGGTGCGGGTGGCGCTGCAATCAGATTATTGCAGATGACAGGTCTTGAAGAAACCAAGCAATATGCTGGCTTTCCGATCGGTGGTATCTTCTTGATGACAGATAATCCTGCTGTTACTGCACAACACACTGCAAAAGTATATGGTAAGCCTGAGTTAGGTGCGCCGCCAATGTCTGTTCCACACATTGATACACGTTATGTTGATGGTAAAAAGTATGTGTTGTTTGGTCCATTCGCAACCTATTCAAACAAGTTCCTTAAAAATGGTTCTCAGTTTGATTTGATTGATGCGACCAATAAAAACAATGTCATTCCAATGGCCACCATTGGTGTGGAAAATCTAGACTTGGTGAAATACTTGGTGAGTCAAGTTGCGATGTCTAAGCAAGATCAGTTCAATGAGCTGAAAAAGTATTATCCAGATGCGAAAATTGAAGATTGGAATCTAAGCCAAGCAGGTCAACGTGTTCAAATCATCAAAAAAGCACCGGGTAAACCAGCTACACTTCAATTCGGTACTGAAATCTTTAGCTCTAAAGATGGTTCAATCACTGCGCTTCTTGGTGCCTCTCCAGGTGCATCGACTTCACCATATATTATGTTGAGTTTGATGGAAAAAGCATTCCCTGAACAAGTAAAAGGTAAATGGAATCCAAAACTGCATGAGATTGTGAAGTCTTATCAACAGGATTTAAATACCAACCCTGCTCTGCTTGATCAAATACGTACCTATACCAGCGCTACTTTAGGTTTAAACTATACGCCTACACGTAAAGCTGCCAATGATGCGACAGCTGCTCCTGCTGTAGCAAATGCACATTAATTTTCTTGTATAAAAAAGATGAGCTACGGCTCATCTTTTTTATGGCTGAATATCTCATTTTATGTTTTAATAAAACCAGTATGAGATGAGCCTTATATGAGTATAGCGCGAGTTATACGACTAGCCCCTGATTCAGGGGCTTTTTAATATCTAATCAAAATGATTTATCAAATCAATGATAATTAAAAATAAATTAAAGCTGATTATTAAAGTTATAGAATAATGGAATATTTAGATTATACTTATGAGATGATAAAAATACATTATGAAGTTTTATTTTGAATCAGGCTATAAATCAATTGTTTTAAGTTGTCTTGAATATCTTTGGGTAATTGTATAAATAAAGCATCGATAGGCATCTTATCCCAATTTTCTGAGACGTTCTCTTCTTCATCTAAACTTTCAGCCAACAAGAACAGTTGTGCGACAGAACAATTAAAAGCTTCCGCAAGGTACTGGAGTATTGCAGGACTGTACCCTTGATTGCCATTCTCAAGATTGGAAATGTTACTTTTTGAAGTATTGGAAAAATCGGCTAGTTGCTGTTGAGTCCAGCCCTTCCGTTTTCGCAAATAACGTATTGCATGACCTATATCCATTCCTTGATATTAGCTTAACAAAGTATCCGAAGCGTATTGCAATGCAATATATTCTGCATCAAAAGTATTGTTTTACAAAACAATAGTTTTGCAATACAATACCCACTCATTCACTAAAATTTAGAAAAATGATGATGCATTCAAATATTGTTAAAAAAATATCAAAAGAATTAGCTGAGACTTTTATTATTATTCGTAATTATCTCGAAAATTATTTATCAGATTTAAATGTTAAAGTCGTGAATAAAGAAGAGTTTGATTATTTTTGCACAGCATTATTATTTACCATCTGTTCAAATAAATTATGTGCAGTAGATAAAAAATTTGTTTTCTCTCAATTTATAAATTCAACATATGCAAATATTAAGATTGATTATTATTCTCAATATTTTAATTCACAGGCAACTTTATTTATAGATGATCAAAACATCTACCCAGTGCTATTGGCATTTTTTGACTCTATCAATACTGATTTTAATCCATCGAGTATCAATAGCATGATCGTTATTTTGGATTTTAAAAAGATGATGACTGATATTATAGAAATTTTATATATTTCATAAGTTTTGATTATGATTCATAACAACCAGTATCCAATTAATGAAATAGAATACACACGACTTTAAATAGTTATAACAAGCGATATATTAATCATAATAGCTACATTTTGTTGAATATCTTGATTTTTTTTGTTGGAGCAATTATATAAAGTAGCCTTTTCAATAGCTATGGTTTACTTCCTGTTCCATAAATCTCTATGGATAATTTTTGTTTCACCGACAATAATCTTGATAGACACTTTTACGATTTGTATCGGTATGATTTTTCGAATAAGCCGGAAAACCGTTTGCACATCATATTTGGCTCTGACTGTAATGCTGCCTAAGGTTTCGCTAAATAAATGTATTTCAGACGCATAACTCAAAATCAACCAATTTAATGCATATATAACTCTAGAATCATAAATTGTGTATTCATCTGAATCGATAAATATAGCGATTTTAGAAAATAATGAAATGCGATCAAAAGGATTCTTCGTCAATTTTCTATTTTTAAGTTCTTCAATAAACTTTATCGCGCTTTGATCATTCGTCAGATTCTGTTTGCGTGATGTTTTTTTATCCTATTGTAAAATGATTTAAATTATGATGTCCACGTAAAATGAACCTCAAATTTTCTTTTAAATATATATTTTTCTTAAACATTGAATTATTTGATTTGGGAATTTTTATAGGACAATTTTTTAGTATGTACCATTTATAATCTTTAAGGCCAATTTCTTCAGATCATTCTTTTAAAACGGTTATCAATATTTGAATCATTTTAAATTGACTCATACGTTTATAAAACCAAGGGCTGATTAATCAGCCCTTGGTTTTAACTCAATTTAATCTACTTTTCAATAAATTAGCTTAGTTGAGCAGCAGCAATTTTCTTGGTATCGATGTCTTTAGCAGCATCTATATACTCGCCCATCTTGTCGAAGTTCAAGTATTGATAGATGTCAGCAGACATGCTGTCGATTTGAGCAGCATATTGTTGATACTCTTCTGGAGAAGGTAATTTACCCAATACCGCAGCAACAGATGCAAGCTCAGCAGAAGCTAAGTAAACATTTGCACCTTGACCTAGACGGTTCGGGAAGTTACGTGTAGACGTTGACACACAAGTTGTATTTGGTGCTACACGCGCCTGGTTACCCATACATAATGAACAGCCTGGCATTTCAGTACGTGCGCCAGCTTTACCATAAATGTTATAGAAGCCTTCTTCCATCAATTGATGCTCGTCCATACGAGTTGGTGGAGCCAACCATAAACGAGTAGACAATGAACCACCAGGTACTTTGTCAAGCAACTTACCAGCAGCACGGAAGTGACCAATGTTGGTCATACATGAACCAACGAACACTTCGTCAATCTTAACGCCTTGAACGTCAGATAGAAGTTTAGCGTCATCTGGATCGTTCGGACAGCAAAGAACAGGTTCTTTAATGTCAGCAAGATCAATTTCATACACTTTCGTATATTCAGCATCAGCATCAGCTTTAAGAAGTGATGGATTTGCCAACCATTTTTCCATGTTCTCAACACGGCGTGCCATTGTACGTGCATCGCCATAACCTTGAGAAATCATCCACTTCAACATTGTGATGTTAGATTGTAAATATTCAGCAACTTTCGCTTCAGAAAGTGTGATTGAACAACCAGCAGCAGAACGTTCAGCAGAAGCATCAGAAAGTTCGAATGCTTGCTCTACAGTTAAGTCAGTTTCCATTTCTGTTAAGTCGATTTCTAAGATACGACCAGAGAAAATGTTTTTCTTGCCCTTTTTCTCTACAGTTAAGTCACCCGCTTGAATTGCATAGTAAGGAATCGCATGTACAAGGTCACGTAGGGTAATACCAGGCTGCATTTTACCTTTGAACTTAACAAGCACTGATTCAGGCATATCAAGTGGCATAACACCCGTTGCAGCAGCGAAAGCGACTAGACCAGAACCCGCAGGGAAAGAAATACCGATTGGGAAACGCGTATGTGAGTCACCACCAGTACCAACAGTATCCGGAAGAAGCATACGGTTTAACCAAGAGTGAATAATACCGTCACCTGGGCGTAAAGAAACACCACCACGGTTCATGATGAAATCAGGAAGCGTGTGTTGCATTTGAACGTCAACAGGTTTTGGATATGCAGCAGTGTGACAGAAAGACTGCATCACGAGATCAGCTGAGAAACCTAGGCAAGCCAAGTCTTTCAATTCGTCACGTGTCATCGGACCTGTTGTATCTTGAGAGCCAACAGTGGTCATCTTAGGTTCACAGTAAGTACCCGGACGAACACCTTGACCTTCAGGAAGACCACAAGCGCGACCAACCATTTTTTGAGCTTGAGTAAAGCCTTTACCTGTATTCTCAGGTTGAACTGGAGTACGGAATAAAGTAGAAGCAGGAAGACCAAGCGCTTCACGAGCTTTCGCAGTCAAACCACGACCCACGATCAAGTTGATACGACCACCAGCACGTACTTCATCTAGAAGAACTGGCGTTTTCAACTCAGCTTCAGCAATTTGTTCACCCGCTTTAAATGCAGTAACTTTTGCAGCAGCATGATCAATTTTAAGCGTGATTTCATCGCCCATGTTCATGTTTGCAACGTCAATTTCTACAGGTAATGCACCTGCATCTTCCATTGTATTGAAGAAAATTGGTGCAATTTTAGAACCTAAGCAGTAACCACCGTCTTTTTTGTTCGGGATGTGAGCAATGTCGTCACCAAAGAACCAAAGAACAGAGTTTGTTGCAGACTTACGAGAAGAACCTGTACCCACAACATCGCCAACATAAGCAACTTGATTGCCTTTCGCAATGAGTTCTTTAATTTGGTTGAGTGGACCAACTTCACCAGGAACTTCTGGATTGATACCATCACGAACGTTTTTCAACATCGCATTGGCATGCAATGGAATATCTGGACGGCTCCAAGCATCTTGTGCAGGAGACAAATCATCAGTATTCGTTTCGCCAGTAACTTTGAAAACAGTCAGTTTGATTTCTTCAGGAACATCTTTACGGCTAGTGAACCATTCAGCTTCAGCCCAAGACTGCATTACTGCTTTCGCATGTACGTTACCTGCTTTCGCTTTATCAGCAACGTCATGGAATGCATCAAATACAAGAAGCGTTTTCTTCAATGCTTCTGCAGCTAATTCAGCAAGTGCAGCGTCATCAAGCAATTCAACCAACGGAGCTACGTTATAACCACCAAGCATAGTACCTAGTAAGTAAACCGCGCGTTCTTTAGAAACTAATGGAGAAGTCGTTTCACCTTTAGCCACAGCTGTTAAAAATGCTGCTTTTACATAGGCTGCCTGGTCAACACCTGCTGGAACACGGTTTTCAAGCAAATCTACTAAAAATGCTTCTTCGCCTGCTGGTGGATTTTTTAATAATTCAACCAAGTCAGCAGTTTGAGCATCGTCAAGTGGCTTCGGTGGGACTCCGAGTGCGGCACGTTCTGCAACGTGTTGGCGGTAAGCTTCTAGCACGGTGTTATTCCTCTTTTTAAAAATTTACCTGTGAATTCCTGCTTATAAAAGCTTCACAGGCAATATGGACTGTCAAATTTTACTAAAAATCAAGCCAAAAGTTAATGCGATGAGCGTATTAATTCGTGATGCCCATTATTTTGTAAATAAATACTCATTGGTTTTTTCACTATTCAACCTTCATTCACTTTCAGTGTGCGTTGAAGATCATTCTTTGCTTAAGAAATAAAACAATAAGATCATTTTTTACAAAGCACTTCCTGTTCAAAGTGGCTGGTATGGGTTTGAGCTTGCTTCACATATAAAAAAAGCAACTGATGTTGCCTTTTTTTGTTGGGTAAGTCCATTCCACCTTAGTGGACTGTTGTACTGTTTGTATATTTTTGAAATTCTGTTCGACAGCCTTCGAATTTCATCTGAACCTCATCTTCATGCAACATGACATGATCAGCACAAGCAAAAGAGATTTTGACCTGATATAATTTTGCCTGCTCATCAATAAGATCTTGAAAAAAAACTTGATCACCTAAACTCAGTACATAATGGCTTCCACTAATCACAGCCACACCCTGTTCGTCTTCTAAGAGCAAATCGGCATTATGTAAATATGCAACAACTTCCATGGCACACTCCTCGACTTTTTTTGTTTTCTATTTCTATATTTTATATATGCTTTTCAATTTTTATGCTAATCATTTTTTGTGACGAGCTGTGTGAAATACAACCATATTTCTGATAACTCAAGCTAAAAAGACCGTCATTAGACGGTCTATATAAAGTCTGGCTAAATTAAGATATGGGACACTCAAAAGCATGCATATATTGACCATTCACCATCCGTGATTCTAATTTACACAAGTCATATTCTTTCATGGTATCTAGATCCAGCATATAACCCGCTTTTTGAGCTTTGAGCATAGCTTCTAATGCTTTGTTTTCATCTCTTTTTACACCTTTACCACGATAGTAAGCATCGCCCAAAAATAAATTAGCGCTCATATCTCCAGCTTTTTCAGCTTTGGAAAAATAATCAAAGGCTTTTTTAACATCTTTTTTGACATATTCGCCTTTAGCATAAATCAGTCCCAAATTAATCGCCGACTGCACGCTACCACGTTCGCTCGCATGAATCAGCATTTGAATACCTTTTTGCACATCTCTTTCAGTACCTACGGCTTGATAATACATCCAACCAAGATTACCCAATGCGTCCACATCGTTACGTTGTGCAGCTCGCTCAGTCCATTTAAAAGCCAATTCAGGGTTTTGTTCAACATATTCATTCTCAGAGCCATATAAACCACCAAGAATAGCTTGTGCTTTAACATCTCCCTGTTCTGCGGAAAGTGTCAGAAAATTAATACCTGCTTTAATATTTTGTGGAACAACATCTCCTTTATATAGCATTTCCCCATACATTTGTTGGGCAATCGCTAATCCTCCTTCCGCAGATTTTTTTAAATAAAAAATTGCCTTATCTGTATCTTGTTGTACCCCTATACCTTGTGCATAGGCTGAAGCTAAATTAAAAGCACCAGTAGAGTCACCATGGTCAGCAGCATAAGTCAATAATTCTGCAGCTTTCTTCTCATCTTTAGCAACAGCATCACCACGTGCATATAATGTAGCAAGATTGACATAAGCAAATATTTCACCTTTATCTTTGGCTTTATCTAAAAACGCTACTGCTTTTTGGTTGTCTTGAGTTACACCATCACCTTTGTAATATAACCAGCCCATTGCATTCAAAGCTAAAGGATAATCCTGTTGAACAGCTTGATTGAGATAGCGTAGTGCTAGGACTGGATCTTGGTTTTTATAAAACAAAAAAAGTTGGTATTGTGCCTTGGCTTGCCCCTTGTCTGCTTGCGATTTTAGTTGCGCAATATCAGGCTGGGTTGCTTGAACTTGTTTTGTCACGGTTTTGCTTTCTTCAGCTTGACTCATGACTGAAAAAGCCAAGAAAAATGAAAGTAAAGAAATTTTTGATATCGATCTTTTATTCGACATGATTAAACTCAGTGCTGATTGACTATAATTATTAGAAAGGATGTAATTTAAATGATAAAAACCGTCCCTTAGAACGGTTTATAATCTGGCATTTTTTTGGGGTCATGTGGCGTATTGACACACTGTTCATACGCTTCATTTTTAAATTTTGCTTGGATTGAATCTTTATCTGCTTTTAATTCAGCATCAGGCAATGCATAAACTTTTTCCAAATACTCTAGTACAAAACCTTTTGTGGTTGGATCAGTCACTTTATTGGCATAGTCAAGTGCTTCTTTCTTGGTAATACCATTTTGACGATCTAAAGTAATTGAACGTGCCGCATTACCAATACTGGTGCAATAACCTTTCCAAATTTCTTCGGGCGTTGCAGGTTTTTTTTCAGCACAACCGACCATCAATAAAACAGTGCTTAGCGCACCCAAAATTATGAATTTCTGCATTAAAAAATCTCCAATTCATGACTATGATACTGAATTTTTCAGTAAATTGGAGTCTTTATTGATGTGATGTTACATTCCACGCCAATCTACACGCGCATTACGTTCAGTAGCATAAATTCTTTTGACATACTGCCCTAAAGGTAATTCAAGTAAATATTGGCTGAAATCAACAAACGCTTGCGAAATATGTTCAGCGTCCTCTTTTTCCCACGGTGTAGAATCAAGTTCCAATAAAGGTGCCAGCATTGCACAGACAGAAATATCAGCCAAACCAAAACGATCACCGACAAAATAACGGCAGCCATTGTCAATCAAAGTTTGATTTAAACTGGCAATCGTTAAGTCGAGATTGTATTTAGACTCTTCAACTTTTTCTTGATCAAGTTGATAGCTCTTGGACACCAAGGTTTTAAGTATGGGTTTAGAAATTTTTTCAAATTGACGCAGATAGCCTTTTTCGCCAATCATAATTTCTAAGGGTTCATCACCTTCCGCCAACGCATGAGCCAGCCCCCAACGACGTACATGAATACCTAATTCATTGGCAATTTGGTCAATTTCTAAGATTTGCTCACGTAATTTAGGATCATGGCGGATCAAACGATGCTCAGGATAGATTTCATCAAGATATAAGGCGATTTGCGTAGAGCCTGCAATAAATCGTTCACCATCTTTTAAAATTGGTAATTTATTTTGCCCCGTCTTTAATTGTGCAAAAGCACGATGCACACCCGGTATTAAATTCTGCGCAACAAAATCCAATTCTTTATGATCAAGCAACCAACGCGCTTTTTCACAGTAATGTGAGAGTGGGAATTGGTACAACGTACGCATGTAATCTCCAAATTATTTTTTTAATTAAAGGTTTAGCCAACCTCAAACCACAGGAATGAATCCTGAGCAATCCTCTGTACTTTAGACATTCATGACTTGAATTACAATGTACTTTTTACATCAATCGCTCGTCATCTGACCCACTGTTTATTCGACAGTTATATATGTTTCTTTAGTGTTTATTTAAATCAGGAATAAAGAAACCTATTTCAATAAAATAAAAATCAACTATTTTTAAAATTAAAATAGAAATATCAAAAACTTAATTTATCTCATTTTATAAAATACTCTGCTGTTTTTTTATTAAAAATAATTAGAGATAAGCTAAGCACAATACTTCGGTTAATTTTTCCCGCAATATTGCTTAGCGTTTTGGTATCTATGAGAAGGTGCCGATATGTCTAGTTTGAATTCTTCTACCTCAGCCACAGTGATCCAAAATGATCAACAGGCGATTAATGCAGCTTACCAAGTTGCTGATTTTGCTTTGGTAGAACGAAATATACGTGATCAACAACGAATTTTACCTGTTGATGTCATCCAACAATTTAGTCTTAAAGGATTAGGTGCGATTCGTATCGCAAAAAAATACGGTGGTGCTCAGGTATCCAATAAAACCCTTGCACATGTTTTCCGTATTCTGTCTAAGGCAGATGCCAGCGTTGGACAGATTCCCCAGAATCAGTTTGGGTTATTAAATGCCATCGAAAACATTGCCAGCGAATCACAAAAACAGTTTATTTATGCTGAAATTTTAAAAGGTAAGCGTCTTTCCAATGGCGGTCCGGAACGTCATAGCAAAGATACCAAAACCATAGAAACCCGCTTGGATCAGCTGAATGGTCAATATGTTTTAAATGGTGAAAAATTTTATTCAACAGGTTCATCATTTGCAGATTGGCTTGCAATACGTGCAATTCACCCTTTGGGGCATACTGTCCTCACGATAATCAATGCCCAAGCTCAAGGTGTAGAGATAGCGAACGATTGGGATGGTTTTGGTCAACGCACGACTGCCAGCGGCACAGTACGTTTAAAAAATGTGGTGGTCAATCCAGAACTGATCATGGATGAAAAACCACTTGCGGATGCATCAAAATATCGAGGCGCTTACTCTCAACTGATTCAAGTTGCGATAGATGTAGGAATTGCTGAAGCAGCTTTTGCCGATACTTTGTCTGCAATACATAAAGCACGTCCAATTGTAGATGCCAATGTAGAAAAAGCCAGTTTCGAAGCTTATACACTACAAGAAGTCGGCGAGCTCAATATTTTACTTGATGCATCGATTTTATTGTTAGACGAAGCCGCTGAATATTTAGATCAGTTAGATGCTCAAGACACAGTCACGCCACAACAAGCCAGCAAAGCATCCATTATTGTGGCTGAAGCAAAAGTGTATGCCAATGATGCCGCATTACAGATTTCTGAAAAGCTGCTTGAGTTAGGCGGCAGTCGTTCCAGCCTATCTACTCACAATCTTGACCAACACTGGCGAAATGCTCGTGTACATACTCTACATGACCCTGTTCGTTGGAAATTACATGCCATTGGAAACTATTACTTAAATGGCACACAAGATCAACGCCACGCATGGATTTAAAAATCTGATTATCTATTCAGGGGAAATATATGAGCACTTATCAGAATATCAGTAAAACACTGGATGTACCAAACCACGCATTTGCCAAGGCACACATCATTAAAACTGATGCTGAAGCCTTAGAGATTGCACAAAAACTGAGTCAGCAATTTAAGCAAAATGCCATTTTACGTGACGCTGAGCGCATTTTACCTTTTGAGGAAATTGAAACTTTCAGTCAGTCTGGATTGTGGGCGATCACCGTTCCAAAACAATATGGAGGTGCGGAGGTATCAAGCCATACCGTTGCCAAAGTGATTGCCTTGTTCAGTGGTGTAGATGGTTCAATCGGTCAAATTCCACAAAATCATTTTTATGCTTTGGAAGTATTGCGCAATACAGGAACAGCACGACAAAAACAAAAATTTTATCAAGAAGTCCTTGACGGCGCTCGCTTTGGTAATGCCTTAGCAGAGTTTAAAACCAAAACAGCAGCACAAAAACATACCCAAATCAGTCAAACTGAACATGGTTATGTGGTCAATGGTGAAAAATTTTATTGCACAGGCAGTCTTTTTGCGCATCGTATCCCGACATTGGTACGTGATGCACAAGATCGAGAATATCTGGCTTTTATTTCAGCAGATGCTCAGGGTTTACAACGAATCAATGATTGGTCTGGATTCGGTCAAAAGACAACAGGGAGCGGCACAGTCAAATTTAATCAGGTTTTTGTTGAAGCTGAAGATGTGATTCGCTTTGATGTTGCCTTTACAGAACCCACTTTGGTAGGTCCATTTGCACAAATCATGCACGCAGCGATAGAAACGGGTATAGCTCGTGCAGCATTTGAAGAAACCATTGAGCGTATTAAAAAAGCGCGTGCCTGGATTGATGCCAATGTAGAACGTGCCGATCAAGATCCGCTGACTATTTATGAGTTAGGCCGTGTGGCTGCTGATGTACGCGCAAGCGAAGCTTTATTGAAACAAGCCGCTCAATCCATAGACCAAGCCAAGCCTCATCCGACAGTTGAAAATATTGCAAAAGCATCGATTGATGTTGCTAAAGTCCGTGCACACAGCACTGAAACTGCCTTAAAAGCTTCCTCCAAATTGATTGAATTGGCGGGAAGCCGTGGTAGCCAACGTGCAGATGGCTTGGATCGATATTGGCGTAATGCACGAGTACATACATTACATGATGCCTCACGCTGGAAATATTATTTTATTGGAAACTATGTATTAAACAGCATCCTTCCACCACGTAGAGGGACATTGTAATGACAAATACATCTCAACAATCAAATCATAAAAAGCAAATCTTACTCAATGCCTTTGACATGAACAGTGTGGGTCATATTAATCACGGTTTGTGGACGCATCCACGTGATGAATCGCATCGATTTAATGAATTGAGTTATTGGACTGATCTTGCCAAAACATTGGAACAAGGTCTATTCGATGGCTTATTCATTGCTGATATTACTGGAGTCTATGATGTTTATCAGAACGGGATTGATTTAACCTTAAAAGAATCCATTCAATTGCCGAGTCATGATCCCTCTACCCTGATTTCGGCAATGGCCGCAGTGACTCAAAATCTAGGTTTTGGGGTGACCGTGAATCTAAGTTATGAAACGCCTTACCAATTTGCACGACGTTTTGCGAGTTTAGATCATCTCACACAAGGTCGTATTGGCTGGAATATTGTGACAGGTTATTTAGACAGTGCAGAGCGTTTGATTGGAGAAAAAGGTTTAAAAGATCATGATTTACGTTATGAGCAAGCTGAGGAGTTCTTAGAACTTTGCTATAAGTTCTGGGAAGGCTCTTGGGAAAATGATGCCATACAAAAAGACAAGCAAAAGCGTATCTTTACTGATCCCCAAAAAGTACATCAGATCAATCACCAAGGTCGCTTTTATCAAAGTCAGGGGGTATTTCAAGTTTCACCTTCTCCACAACGTACCCCTGTACTCTTCCAAGCAGGCGCTTCCCCACGTGGATTAGCCTTCTCGACACAACATGCTGAATGTGTATTTATTGGTGGTGATCAACCTGCAAAGATCAAACGGCAAGTAGATCAGATTCGAGAATTGGCTGTGCAACAAGGGCGTGATCCACAAGACATTAAAATCTTTGTCGGCATCACCGTGGTCACTGCTGAGACAGATCAGCTGGCACAACAAAAGTTAGCTGAATATGCCAGTTATGCAAGTCCTGAGGCAGGTTTGGCACATTACTCCAGCTCAGTCGGTATCGACCTTTCACAATATGCAGATGATGAGGCGATTCCTTATCGCCAAACCAACAGTATTGCTTCGGTCAACAATAAGTTTAAAGAAAATAAGATCACCCCAAATGATCTTAAGGCGCAACATCAATTGGGCGGTCGTTATCCACTGATTGTCGGCAGTGGCGAATCTATTGCAGAAAAACTCATTCAACTCATCGATGAAACTGGTATCGATGGCTTTAACCTCACCCGTACTGTTGCACCAGAATCCCATCAAGACTTTATAAAATGGGTCATTCCACAACTGCAACAGCGTGGCAGATTTAAAACACAATATGAAAACGGTACTTTGCGCAACAAAATCTTTAATCAGGGGGATTATTTGAATCAACAACACCCTGCTGCCGATTTCCGATGTCATAACTCGAAACAAAAAAATAGCATCGAAACGGAAAATCTACAGCCACAAACTGTCTAAACATCATTGACTTATATTATTGATTTTAAGGGGTCTTACATGACACAAACAAACACGCCAAGCAATGGTCACTCATCACAAAAAAACAATGCCAAGAACAGGTTTATTCTGCTTGGTATTGTTGTTATAGCTGTAATCGCAGGGCTTTTTTATTGGAATCAACATAAAAAAACAGCATCGGAAGAGATTACGATTGGGATTAGTCCTCCATTTGCCAAACCCTTACTCGTTGCAGCAGAAGAAGCAAAGAAACAAGGTATTCATATTAAACTTGTGGAATTTTCAGACTGGAATACGCCCAATATCACCCTGAATCATGGTGATATAGATGCGAATTACTTCCAGCATCAACCTTTTCTCAGCAATGCTTTAAAAGAAACTGGCTTTAAACTCAAACCGATTGCAACGGGTGTGGCAACACATGTGGGTTTATATTCTAAAAAATACGATACATTGACTGCTGTACCAGAACATGCACGTGTGGTGATACCCAATGACCCTGTTAACCAAGGTCGTGCATTATTACTTTTGCAGCAAGCCAAACTGATTAGTTTAAAAGATCCCAACAACCATTTATCCAACCTACAAGATATCACGGCAAACCCCAAGAATTTTAAATTTATTGAAGTTGAAGGTCCACAGACTGCGCGTGCAGTAGATGATGCTGATCTTGTATTCAGTTATCCGCTTTATTTACGTTTGGCAAAAACCATTGATCCAAATAAAGCATTATTACTTGATGACAATACCAATACACGCTATGCGATTTTGTTTGTAGTAAAAGACGACTATGAACAGCAACATCCTGACAAAGCCAAACAACTTAAAGAATTTATCAAGATTTATCAAACATCCGACAAAGTCAAACAAGCTTTAAATGATGATATTGGTGAAAACTTATGGTTCGCTGGTTGGAAATAAGGAAACGTTCATGTCTCAAATTTCCAAACTCAGAAACAAAAATTTATGGATTGGTCTTGCTGTTGTGGTCGTGGTATTCGGTTTATTTGGCTATCGTTATCTACAGAATCAGCAAAAAGACAATGTCCTTACCATTGGTATCAGTCCGCCTTATGCTGAGTTATTACAGACGGTTGCCAATGAAGTCGAGAAAGATGGTATTCATGTCAAACTGGTTGAATTCTCAGATTGGCAAGCACCCAATGTTGCAGTTCAAAACCGCGATATAGATGCTAATTTTTTCCAGCAAAGTGTCTTTTTAAAAAATGCCATTCAGCAGACCAACTATGATTTACATGCTTTTGGTACTGGAAGTGGCAGTCATGTCGGTCTGTATTCAAAACAGTACAAGTCCTTAGACGCCTTACCGCAGCACGCACGCGTAGTGATTCCAAGCGACCCTGTAAATTCTGCACGTGCATTGATTCTCCTCCATCGCGCTGGACTGATTCAGATTAAAGATGTCAACAATGAACTTTCAACCTTACACGATATTGTTTCAAACCCTAAACAGTTGAAGTTTCTAGAAGTTGAAGGTCCTCAAACGGCATTGGCATATGATGATGCTGACCTCATCTTTGGTTTTCCCCATTACCTCAATATGGCAAAAAAAGCAGATCCACATAGTGCGCTGTTCTTAGATCCGATTGACAAAAAATACGCCATTCTTTTTGTTACACGTCGTGATTATCAAGATAAGAATCAAAAGTTAGAGAAATTTATTCAAGCTTTCCAAAACTCACAGCAAGTTCGAAATATTCTAGATAAAGATTTCGGCAAAGATATGTGGTTTGCAGGCTGGAAATAAGGAGCATAGAAATGGTGAGTTTCGGTTCACAGGTTGACTTTTCAGTCCCCCATATCAAAATTCGTGATTTAAACAAGTTTTATGCGGGACAGGATCAAAAAATTCATGCATTGAAGAATATCAATCTGGATATTCCTCAAGGCAAAATTTTCGGCATAATCGGTAAAAGTGGTGCAGGTAAATCCTCACTACTTCGGACACTCAATGGTCTTGAAAGTATTTCTGATGGAAGTATTCATATCCATCAACAGAATTTGGCAGAATTGAGCCATGCAGAATTGATCCAGACACGTCAAAGAATTGGCATGATCTTTCAACATTTTAACTTAATGTCAGCCAAGACTGTTTGGGAAAATGTAGCATTGCCTTTAAAGATCGCCCAAGTCGATAAAATCGAAACACGTGTCAATGAAGTATTGGCACTGGTGGGACTCAGCAACAAAGCCCAAAACTACCCTTCACAACTTTCAGGCGGTCAAAAACAGCGTGTCGGTATTGCACGTGCATTGGTACACCATCCTGAAATTTTACTGTGTGATGAGGCCACATCTGCACTTGATCCTGAAAGTACATCAGTGGTTCTATCCCTATTAAAAAAAATCAATCGGGAATTAGGGATCACCATTGTTTTGATTACCCATGAGATGCAAGTGATTCGTGAAATTTGCGATCAAGTGGTGGTGATTGAACATGGAGAAATCGTAGAATCTGGTCAAGTCTGGTCTGTGTTTTCTCATCCTGAACAAAAAATTACCCAAGAATTATTAAATTTGGAACAACTTGATTTACCTTTTGGTCTAGTTGAAGTACCTCAGCCAGATTCAACGCATAGTATTTTAAAACTACGCTACGAAACAGATCCAAAAAATTCTCCTGATCTGCTGCAAGTTTTTCAAGCATTTGAAGAATCGGTTCATTTATATCAAAGTCATATCGACAGTATTCAAAATCATTTGGTCGGTACATTGATTGTAGGTACTGAACAAATCGACCTTGACCTTGCAGCGCTACAAGAAAAATTAAAGCATCAAATTGCACAAATAGAGGTATTGGGTTATGCAAGACCAACTCATTGACTTACTGGTTACAGGGACAATTGACACACTCCTGATGGTGGGTGTTTCTGCTTTTATTGCTTTTTTAATTGGATTGCCTTTGGCTGTTGTGTTGGTCAACACATCGGAGCAAGGAATTTATCCCTCTAAAAAGATCAACCATGCTTTAGGCACAGTGATCAATATTACCCGATCTGTGCCATTTCTTATCTTGATGGTCGCTCTGATTCCCTTAACCCGTTGGATTGTTGGAACGAGTTATGGGGTATGGGCTGCTGTTGTTCCTTTGACCTTGGCGGCAACCCCATTTTTTGCCCGTATCGCTGAAGTCAGTTTACGTGAAGTCGATCAAGGCTTAATTGAAGCGGCGCAAGCCATGGGGTGTAACCGTAAACAGATTGTTTGGCATGTACTTTTACCAGAAGCATTACCCGGAATTGTTGCAGGTTTTACGGTTACCATTGTCACCATGATCAATTCATCTGCTATTGCAGGGGCAATCGGTGCAGGCGGCTTGGGAGATATCGCATACCGCTATGGTTATCAGCGTTTTGATATGCAAATCATGTTTGCTGTCATCGTGGTTTTAGTTGCATTGGTCATGCTTGTTCAAGCTTTTGGCGACAGTCTGGCAAATCAACTGGACAAACGAAAAATTTAAATGATCTTTCATTTATAAATAAGATCGCTAAGATCTTATTTATAAAATTGTATTTAACGCTAATAGCATCTCTGTTTTACCCAATAAAAACTCGATTTATAGTTAAAAATCGATCACCATATTCCAAATAGACATGATCTGTTTAAAAACTTATAGCGCGTAGACCTGACTTTGTTATGGCTTTCATGTAAAATCACTGGCAATTTTTATATAACACTTTGTGAGTCATTTCATGGGTTTTAATTGCGGTATTGTCGGCTTGCCGAACGTGGGTAAATCTACTCTTTTCAATGCATTGACTAAAGCTGCTATTGCTGCGGAAAACTTCCCATTTTGTACGATTGAACCGAATACGGGTATTGTTCCTGTACCTGATCCACGTTTAGACAAATTGACTGCCATTGTAAAACCGCAACGTGTCATTCCAACCTCAATGGAATTCGTTGATATTGCAGGTTTGGTTGCAGGCGCATCGAAAGGTGAAGGTTTAGGTAACCAATTTCTTGCAAACATTCGTGAAACTGATGCGATTGCACACGTTGTTCGTTGTTTCGAAGATGAAAACGTCATCCACGTAAATGGTAAAATTGATCCACTCGATGATATTGCAACCATCAATACTGAACTTGCGCTCGCTGACTTGGAAACCGTCACTAAAGCAGTTACTCGTTTAGCAAAATCAGCAAAAGGTGGCGACAAAGAAGCTGTTGCAACTAAAGCGGTGCTCGACAAAATCTTACCATTGCTTGATGAAGGTAAACCTGCTCGTGCTGCTGATTTAGATGATGATGAGCGTAAACTGGTTCGTGGTTTTGGTTTAATGACTTTAAAACCGACCATGTATATTGCAAACGTTGCAGAAGATGGTTTTGAAAACAATCCACATCTTGATGCTGTGAAAAAGTTAGCTGCTGAGGAAAATGCTATTGTTGTTCCGCTTTGCAACCAAATCGAAGCTGAAATTTCACTTTTAGATGATGAAGATCGTGCAGAGTTTCTTGAAGCCTTAGGCATGGAAGAACCAGGTCTTAACGTTGTGATCCGTGCAGGCTATAGCTTACTGGGTTTACAGACTTACTTTACCGCGGGTGTACAAGAAGTTCGTGCTTGGACTGTAAAAGTGGGTGCAACTGCTCCTCAAGCTGCTGGTGTAATTCACACTGACTTTGAAAAAGGCTTTATCCGAGCAGAATGTATTGCTTATGATGACTTCATTCAATTCAATGGTGAAAATGGTGCGAAAGAAGCAGGCAAATGGCGTTTAGAAGGCAAAACATACATCGTTCAAGACGGCGATGTATTGCACTTCCGTTTTAACGTTTAACACACTCATTAAACAGGTTGAAGATTTCTTCAACCTGTTTTTTTTTGATTCAAATTTCATCATGCAATGTGATTGATGATCAGATCATTTAATCTTTCTTTATCGCAATCAGTCTGTATCAGAATATTTATCGATTTCTAGGCTGAATATTATTGTCTTTTATTATTTTAACTATTGAATATAAAACACTTCTCCTCACGTGTTGGTTAGCATAACTCCCTTGGTGATCAAACCCTTCCATTTGAAATACTTGTTTGATGCCATTTTGTTTAATGGGTGATATTGGAGCAACACCTGAAAAAAATGGAACCGTCCCATCCCCATATAGATTCTTACTGGAAATCGTAAATTTTCCATATTTACCACTCGCTAACCTTATATATCTAAATCCATTGTTCGGAATAAAATTTTTATCAAGGTATTCTTTTTTCTCCTTTTTATCTTTGATCTGCTTCATTTGGGCAAGTACTTGGTTATTTTTATTTTCAATTTCTTGCCCATTTACACGCGGTAATGTGTGTAATTGGGTTGGGTTTAGACCTGTCAAAGGTCGATCTAGACTCCAGTGCAGTGTACCGTAAGTCAGGTTTTTAGGGTCAGCACCAAAATGTACATAGGTATGGGGATGGTAATGTGTTGCAATAGATTTATGAAATTTTTGTACTCCATCAATTAATGTATTAAACATAGCTCTTGGAGAACCAACAGGATATTTTTTATTAAGTGGATTAATCAGTTCATCTTTGACCATTTCCCACCAGACATTGTGGGCTTTATATATTTCTTTATAAGGATCAGCTTTGGGCAAATTGACAACATGGAGGGTGCCTTTTTCATCGGCACCCCGTAAACTCAACCAAAATGGCGTTGTTGTTTTGTCTTTTTTGATAATGCGATAATCTTTACTGGGAAGTAATTCCAAGCCACCTTGAGAGTTTGCCAATACTGCAGTTACATGTTCTGTGTTTTTTCCTAAAACCAGTCCAGCTGCGATATCTTTTACATCACTTCCCTCAATAGAACCGGCAACCAAGCGACGATATACAGCAGGCGCACCTACAGTAGGCATCACCCCATGGATGATCCCTGCAATATCTTCTCCCATTTTTTGAGATAAGCTTCGCCCCACCAAACCGCCCATCGAATGTGTAATCACAATAAATTTATGAAAATTCCTCCCATATTTGGCTTTTATACTTTTCATGATTTTTACAATGTCATCTGCTGACAGTGCATTGGACTGAAGCCAATTGTAGCCCAGTGCATAAACGGGGAAATTAAAATTTTTGAGTTTTTCGATATCATTTTTCTCAATACTTTCAAACCCAGTTTGAGGGTGCCATGTCTGTTTTTCATTTGAACTCAATAAACTTAACCACTCGGGTGTATATTTATCATCTTGAACGATTAACTGATAACCTCGTCGACTTTCCAACCAACTTTTGTCGGTTGCCTCTAAACGAACATTGGCAAGCGCCCCTTCAAAAAACATCAAGGTGGGTCCATAACTTTCCCAATGTACCGTTCCCCATAGTCTCTTTTTGGCTTCTTCGCTGGTGATTTTTGCTCTTGGATCGATATATAAATCACCTGTTGGATCAACTTCGGTTTCTTGAGCATCCAATTCTCTTTGCAATTGGGCAGGTGATTTTCTGGCCTGCTCTAAAACCGTTGCAAGCGCTCCGGCATAATTGCCTATACGCCAAACAGGTTTTTTGTCAGTTTTATTTCTTAAGTTTGACCCCATAATTCCTGGAATAAAGATAATAGGAATGGTATCCGGCTTGGGAATTTCTACCCATGTTCCTGTTTTATTACTACTTGGACTGGTTGCTGAAGTCGCGTGAATGTTATTATTTTTTTCAATCATGTTGTTTTCCTTGGTTAAATGTCGATATTTTTATATTGTTTAAAACAAAATCATTTAATCCAAGCACGATTTTTTGATTTAGAGGTGCATTTAGCGCTTTGTTGTTGACTTTATCGACACTTTCTAAGCCTAAATATATATATGAATCCGTAGGATCATCTAAAGTCCCTAAATATTGCCATGCACCAGATTCAAAGCCTCGACCAAAGCTTAACCTTTGCTGGTAATGGGTCATCACTTCTTCACCTTTTAAGCCATTTATTTCTCTTGCATGCTCCCTAATCACATCTTCTTTAAAAATTAAGGTTTCTTTAGGCAATCCTGCTTTATTTTTCCGAATCATTTGTATAAGTGGGGTGTCAGATTCAACTCTTGCTCTGTTTTCAATATTCATGGTCACTTCAGGATAAGAAGGAAAAGATAAAAATGCTTCACTTAAAAAGAAGCGATTTTCAGTCATATCATCTGCAATAAAGTAATCCTTCCAGCATAAGCCTGCTTGATTTGGTCCTTTGGATGGTTTTAATTTAAAGTTTTGAATAATATTTTCTGTTCTTCTTAGACCATCCATTAATTTATCAGTGTCTACTGGGCTTTTCATCCTTATTAATTTTCGATTTAAATAAATAAACGCATCTATAAAGAACAAACCATCAGTGTACTCAGTAGGACGATAAACAATAATATGGCTAATTGATCTTTGATTCAGTTTTAAACTGCCCATTTTTTCTAGTTTAAGTAAACTGCCCTCTGTTTCGTGCTTTTCTTGTTTTAAGGTTTGTATTTTATCTTTGATAAATTGATCATACTGATCAAGAGTTGTTACCTCTTCAGCAATTTTAAAATCACTTCCATCAAACGAAAATGTACCAAATTTAACATCAGTTTCTTTCGGGACAGTAAATTCAATACGTCCCAAACAAATATTTTTTGTATCTTTGAAATTAATCATGTTATTTTTTTCATTCGAAATCTCATTGTTCTGTAAATATTTCAATTTTTAAATTTTTCATTGAATCCGAGTTGTACATTTTTGTTTTTCCATTTTCATCTGAAGTACCTTGAAATATTTGACCATTTTCAGTAGTAATTTTATATTTTAAGTTTTTTGCAGGCATTCCATCGGGATAATGCAAAGGATAATCCCGCATTGATGGCATGATAACCATCAATGCGTTGCAGCATCACTTGGGCATTGAGTTGTGAGTTTGAAAACTGAACACGGATGGCACGTTTTTGTGTTGTATATCTCAATCTATCGAAAAAAGTAAAAATATTATTAAACATTATTATGACCTTATATTTAATAAAGGAAAACTTAACACAAGGTGAAGAATATCTCAAATGATAATCAATTACATTTTTAAGTTTATGGTCTTTAAAAAATCTCATTATGAATTAGATGATCATTTGTTTTTTTCTTATTATTGAGACGATCATCAAATAATTATTAAAATTCAAATCACCGTTTAAAAAATAAGCTTCTAAGCTGAGTTAAAAAATGAGCTTATGATCGCAATATAGTTTTTAGTTAAAATATAGATGGTCTTTCTATTATGAAATTGAACAACATTAAAAAACATCCAAAGTTTGTTTTAACAAGAAGTCTAATAATTTAAACCCATATCACTCCCCCTTTGGTACACACCTAGTACAACTGCCAAAACGTTAAATCAAAAAATAAGAAGTCATTGGTGGTTAAAGCCCTAGAGTTGTTTGACTAAGCCCCGAATTGTCTCTCATTTTATTTTAGTTCGATTAAAAGTTTTCGATACTTTTGAATTCTATGTTTCCCAATGCCATATTTTTTTTGAAGTTGATCCACCGTTAAATTTTCTAAATCATTTTGGTGCTCTAGCACCCATGCTTTTATTTGATCCTTGAGTGAAATATTGAGACATTTTCGAAGAATCTCTCTATTTCTGACAATATATCCTTCTTTCCGATTCAGTATTTTAGCAATTTCAGAAATCGACAAATGCAAAGAAAGTAATACCTCTTGATTCTCTAAACGCCAAGACTGAACTAGATCGTTATGATGTGGGATATTCAGCAGTTTTTTCAGCTTTCCTCTTCTTCTATAAACCTGACTAGTTTCGATGCTTAATCTTTTTGCAGTTTCTTCTTTGCTTAGTTTTGAATGAAATAAAATCTCTTGATTTGCCAACAACCATTCGCGATTTTGATCTTGTACTTTTTGTATTTTTAAAATTTCTCTTAGTCTGGCTTTCGCTCTTAAAATTTGCCCATTGGTCTTTTGAAATTGCTCAGCCAGTTCTGCAACTGTTTTGCCCGAATTTAATAATTCGTCTTGGTGATCTAACAACCATTGATATTTATCCTGCTTGTTTTGCTGAAATTGTGCTGAAAAAGTTAACTCTCCAAGTTCTTGACGAATACGATTATAGGTTTTTGTTGCGATAAAAGGACTAACATTAAACTTTAAAGCTATCTCTTCTATATCCATTTCTGTCATTTGCGCTTTATGCTTTTGGAACCATTGTTCTTGCAGATCATCTGCTGAAGTTTTTCTCATTTTTTTGTTTTTAGGTATATCAATTAACTCTGACAACCATTCTTTATGTTGGTAAACTTGGGTTCGTTTAAGACCATATTTTGCTTTTAGTGTATCAAGACTATCATATAAAAGCTCATCTTTATGCTCAAGGATCCACTGATCATTTCGATAAATAAACTTGTTTTGAATACCAAGCTTTCTTCTGAATTTAGCAACAATACCGCTATTTAAACCAAGTTGCTGTTCACTCTCCGTAATCGAATGTACTTTAAGAAATTCTGCAATTTCAGGGCTTAGAATATGTGAAAACACACCACCAATGCCATCTCGAGGTGTTAAAGCGTATGGCCAGCCCCGGTAAATCATAATACCTGAAAGAGACTTCCGCTCTTCATATACATCCCAATCTTCATTTTCCCAATCTTTAATGGTTTTTATTGGATAAAGTTTATACTTTTTAGTCATCTCTACTATCGTTACAATATGGATTTAATCACCCTTTTATCAATATTTACTTAACAATAAAAGCATTTTATTTAAAAAAAATTTAAACTTGTAACAACTTTCACACTTTTTCATGATTGTAACTCCCCATTTCACTTTTTGAATTTTTTGCCTATTGCTTTGTTCGTATTTTGAAAATAAGCCCGCAATAATCGAGTATTGCTGGTTGCACTTTTTTAAATCCTATATAATAATGATAATTATTAACATTAATATTATATTTAACTGAACAGGATTGTTTAATGGCTTACTCTCTTCCAAAACTGCCTTATGCTTATGATGCACTTGAACCCAATATTGATACTCAAACAATGGAAATCCACCATACCAAGCATCATCAAACCTATATCAATAATATTAATGCAGCGATCGAAGGCACTGAATGGGAAAAGTTATCTGTAGAAGCATTGGTTTCAAAAGTAAATGAAGTTCCTGCTGAGTTAAAAAACAATGTCATTAATAATGCAGGTGGTCATGCCAATCATTCATTATTCTGGACAGTGATGAGCCCACAAGGTGGTGGTGAACCGATCAAAGAAATTGCTGAGGCGATTGAAAAAGATATTGGTGGTTTTGAAAAATTCAAAGAAGCATTTACCAAAGCAGCGTTAACACGATTTGGTAGTGGTTGGGCATGGTTAAGCGTCACGCCTGAAAAAAAAGTGATTGTTGAAAGCAGTGCGAACCAAGACTCTCCGCTGATGAATGGCAATATTCCAGTGTTAGGGCTTGATGTGTGGGAGCATGCCTACTATTTAAAATATCAGAATCGTCGTCCTGAATATATTGCAGCATTTTTCAATGTCATCAATTGGGAAGAAGTGAATCGTCGTTTTGTAGAAGCGATTAAATGAAATATTATATAGATCCAATGCTCATGCTAATGCCTCATAATTCAGTAATTAAAAAAATAAAATTCTATATTGGCTGCGCAATACTTTTTTTTGGTTTGGTGATCTTAATCAAAGATTATCTTGTATAAAAATTTATCTACTCCCCTCTTTCAGTGAATCACTCACTCAAAGAGGGTTGATTTAACTCGCAAGCTGATTTTATTTTGCGTGAAGTGTTTGTAACGATTTTTGATCCATTGCACTTCGTTGTTTTCTAGCTTCTGCCAACATTTTACTTTGCAAGTCTTTACGGAAACCGAGTAAAAAGACAAATTCTGCAAGGACAAACAATGGACCAATCGCTAGCCCCACAATATCATCCACAAAAGCTGGTTTTTTCTTTTCATAAAAATGTCCAATAAACTGGAACACCCATCCCACCACAAAACTTCCAATACTCATCGCAAGCCACATACCCATATTTAATTGGGCAATCTTATAAGCAAATGGATAGGCGATTGCATAAATCAACAACATTAAAAAGCCTAAAGATTTATCTAGTCTTAAATAGTAAATCACACTCAGAACCAATAGGACTAAAGCTAATGTGATTTCAAAATCAGAAAACATCACTCCTGCTCGTGCAGTTAAACACATGATTGAGAAAACAATCAGTGGAATGCCAATAAAATGAGTAAGCACATTTTTGTGATCTAAATGATAAGCCGCATATTGGCTAAGCAACTGTTCTAATCTGGTCATTTTCTGCATCCTTGTTTATCTATAGGATTCAATATATAAAATCAGCAAGATAAAAGTTGTCGGCTAGCTGACAAATGAATATTTTTTAGTATGATGGTGGAACAATATATGAGTTTCCCAATTCAATATATTAATATAGAAGAAATCAAATTTATTGCGATTTTTATGATACTGAATATACGCAAATCGCCTATTTCGCCCTAAAAGGGTCTATTCAATGCATTTTATGGAACTTAACTCATTTTTTGAGAACTGCGATGACTGATCCAATATGATGTGATACAACGGAAATATCAGACGAACGCTCAGTGGAATAAAAAAGGAACTTTTGTGCTGAACTCTACAGACCTTGAATTATTAAATAAAAACATCTGGTATGCTCAATTACCTGCAATATTCCAGCAATTTATTCAACAACATTCAGATTGTCGAACATTTGAACGAGATCAGGCTATTTTCAGATCTGGAGATCTGTTCAATGGTATTTATGCCGTTTTAGATGGCCGGGTACGTTTAGGATATATTGATATAGAAGGCAATGAATCTGTCGCTGCAATCGCAGAACCAATCATGTGGTTTGGAGAAATATCATTAGTAGACCAACAGCCACGTTCACATGATGCGATCGCTGTAGAAAAATGCGTAACATTGCATATCCCAAGTTTGGTTATTCAGAGCTTTTTAGATGAGCAACCACAATGTTGGTTTCATATCGCACAATTAACCAGTCAAAAACTACGTTTTGCTTTTTTAGAGTTGATTTCTATTCAGACCCAACATATTCAACAGCGCTTGGCTCAACGTTTAATGTTTATTTTAAATGGTTATGGTAATCATGCACAGATTGAAAAGAACACCATTCATCTGTCTCAAGACCAATTAGCACTGATGCTGAAGTGCTCAAGACAAACCATCAATCAAGAATTACATTCACTTGAGCAACAGGGAATTTTAAAAATTGCTTTTAAAAAGATAGAAATTTTAAATATCAAACAGTTACATACTATTGCTCATTCAGTTAATGAATCTTCACGTTAAAATAAGATATCCGTATTCTCATACAAGATTAAATCAACCTTAAATATTTGGAATATATAATCATTTTATAAATAAAATATACAATTTATTTATTCTACTGAACAAAAAATAGATTTATATTTTATTGAGGCACTAATGCCATCTCAATAAAAGTTGATATAAATGAAAAAAATCACAACTCTTCTTACGGCGGGACTGTTCACAGTGCTTAGTGCTTCAGCTTTTGCATGTCCTAAAGGCACAACATTGGTCGGTGGGAGTGGTCCGAATCATAAAGGCGGAAAATGTGTAGCTGCCACCCCTGCAGCTCAAGCTGCGTCTAAAACATCAACTGCTGCAACCAAAGTAAAAGCAGATAGCAGCAAAGCAGTTGAAGTAAAATCTAAAGATGTGAAAGCTGCTGCAAAAACTGAAACTGCTGCAACGAAGGCAAAGGCTGAGACGGCAACCAAAGTAAAAGCTGATGCAGCGACAAAAGCCAAAAATGACACTGCTGCAAAAGCCGCATCGACTAAAGACAAAGCTGTAAAAGCGACTTCAACAAACCCTTTAAAGCCATAGCCTTAATTCACTCTAAACAGTTCAATTAATCAATAAAAAATGGCGCTTTATCTGCGCCATTTTTTATAACAAATTAGAAAATATTATTATTTGCCTTGGTATTTCCTAAGCTTGGATTATCAATTGCATCTTTACATTGTGCTTTATCTCGCTCATATTGCATTTGATTTTTTTGCATTTCACCATCTTTTTCAAGTGTAGATCTTGCCCAATTGTCTAAACTGGTCATCGCTTTACGACATAAAGCATATTTTCCTTCAGTCACGGAATCAGTCATTTTTACATTGATCCGCCAATCAGTACTCAGCTTACGAATTGGTTTTCGCACATTGTCTTCGATTAAATTTAATTGTTTTCGATAAACATACGGTTCGACTTGATTAATTAAGGTCCAAGCTGCATGAGCGTATGTGGTTGCATCATTGGTGAGTTTTGGCGCTGCTTTAATTTCGACCTTTTGTTGAGGTTCAGAAGACGAATTACCACATGCTTGTAAACCTAAAATACCCAAAATCAAGGTCATACTGAATAATAATTTCGACTGATTTGCGAACATAAAGTCACGCCTAAATAAACATTTCACTCCTATGCTAGTAAATTCAGGTAGAATACTCAATCTTGATTTTACCTTTTGTTTTACTCTGGTTTTTAGGTGTCCTGTGTCTGAGCACAATCCTCCAGTCCAAACAGCTGGCTTCTGGCAAGGCGCAAAAGATAGCCAAGCCATTATTTTTACATATCTTCCCGTCTCTTTTGCCTTTGGTGTATCGGCAACCCAATTCGGGTTTAGTGCATGGGAAGCCCTGTTCTTGTCTTGTTCGATGTATGCAGGCGCGAGTCAGTTTCTGGTTGTAGCGTTATTGGGCAGTGGTACATCAATCTGGATGACTGCGCTGACCGTAATTGCATTAGATATTCGCCATGTCCTTTATGGTCCAGCCTTACAGAATCTTATCCAAGACCGTTTAAATTTAAAAAAGACTGCTGTTTGGGCTTGGGGCTTAACCGACGAAGTTTTTGCAGCAGGTATGATTAAACTGTCGCAACGGCGCCAAGAATGGTCAGAATCTTGGATGCTTGGACTCAGCCTATTTAGTTGGATGTCATGGGCACTGGGATCATTTTTAGGTGGATTATTTGCTGATCAAGTCACTCACCTGCCACAATTCCTGCAAGCCGCATTAGATTTCTTACTGCCTGCATTATTCTTAAGCTTTTTGTTAGCAGCTTTTGAAAGAAAACATACTTTTGTGGTCGTCGTCTCTCTGGTGGTCTCTGCATTAGCTTGTTATTTTATCAATATGTCAGCAGCAATTTTTATCGGTATCGCCTCTGGTATTCTGGCTGGACTATTTAAATATTATATTTTAAAACAAAAAGATGAAGTGAGTATCTAACATGGACTTACAAATTATTCTGGTCGGAATCTTGGTGGGTATTGCAAACTTTGCCTCTCGCTTTGGTCCTTTTTATCTACTGCAAAAAAGTCAACAACATCAACAATCACGTGGTTCAACTTGGCTAAAAATCGCGTTGGGCAGTATTGGTATTGCGGCAATCAGCTCGATGTTGATTGTTGCAACCCTTCCCCCATTAATTGAAACGCCCAACAAAAGTTCTGCAATGCTGGTAGGATTCATCGTACTGACCGGGTTGTACTTTAGATTCAAACGAATCGTTATGGCGACTCTAGTTGCGGCGCTTGCCTACGGTCTGGTCTATACCTATACTTAATTTAGCGATAAAGTGATTGGCTTATTAAAATAAGCGCAAACTAAATATTGATTGAGCCAATCAATATTTTTTGCAATCACCATTTTTGCGTCAGCCAATTTGTGTATTCTTGATTTTAACCAGACCATAAAAATTCAACATGTTTATCGCACACTTACCTTCAGGTTATATACTTGCCCAATTTCTTCATCAAAAGATCAAGCGCACTAAAATCAGCCGCAAAGCATTCTTTGGCATCATCATGCTTGGCGCTGTCTTTCCAGATATAGATCTTTTTTACTTTTATCTGATTGACCATCGATCCGTGCATCATCACAAATATTTTTTACACTGGTTTTCATTTTGGATTCCCATCTTTCTGATTGCACTCCTGTATTTGGTGAAATCAAAATACAACTCCAAAATGGCATGGATACTCAGCCTTTTTTCAGTTGCGGCACTGCTGCATATTTTCTTGGATTGCTTTGTAGGCGATGTGTGGTTGTTTGCACCGTTTATTGATCAACCTTATGTTTTCTTTAATGTTAGCGCTCGTTATCAGCCTTGGTGGCTCAACTTTATTTTACATTGGTCTTTTTTTGTTGAAATTCTGATCTGTATGATTGCATTGGTGCTTTATTTTCATAAAAAATTAAAAAAGTGAGTTTAATGTCACCCTAAATTTAGCTGCTTGAAAAAATATTATTCAAGCACAGCTCAATTCTCATCCATTTTTAGATCAAGTTGTCTCAGACAGTTGAGGGTGACATTTCTGAGTATCACATTTCATCAAGAATTTTATCGAACCCAGCATAATGGCGCTAATTTTAGCCTATTAATTTTTCATTCAAGATATTGGAACTCCTCAAAAAACTGTTGTCTGAGTTAATATAAAAAAATCTGTTAGACAATATCATTATTTTATGTGAATCAATCCTGAACAGATGACTGACTTCTGCTATGCTAACAGTCCATAAGACAAACATGGAAGAATCACATGAGCGTGACTATTGGTACCCCACTTCAATCATCTGCGTTTAAAGTTCTATTGTTAGGTTCAGGTGAACTGGGTAAAGAAGTGGTGATTTCATTACAACGACTTGGTGTGGAAGTCCATGCGGCAGACCGTTACGAAAACGCACCTGCCATGCAAGTTGCGCATTTCTCTTATGCCTTGAATATGGCCGATGCGAATGAACTTAAAGCTTTAATCGAAAAAGTCAAACCTCATCTGATTGTTCCTGAAATTGAAGCGATAGCCACACAAGTCTTGATTGAAATTGAACAGCAAAATATCGCCACTGTCATTCCTTCTGCTCAAGCAGTAAATTTAACCATGAACCGTGAAGGAATCAGACGTTTGGCTGCTGAAGAATTAGGCTTACCAACTTCTGCTTACCGTTTTGCAAATACTTTGGAAAGTTTCCGTTCTGCATGTGATGATATTGGTTATCCGAACTTTGTAAAACCTGTCATGTCATCTTCTGGTAAAGGGCAATCACGGGTAAAAGAATATGCTGAAGTCGATGCTGCTTGGGAATATGCACAAACTGGAGGTCGTGTAAATCAAGGAACAGTGATTGTCGAATCTCAAATTGACTTTGATTTTGAAATTACTCTACTTACAGTACGTGCAAAAAATTCTGAAACTGGTGAAATTGAAACCTCGTATTGTGACCCGATCGGACATCGCCAAGAGGCAGGCGACTATGTTGAAAGTTGGCAGCCGCAAGCCATGAGCGAAGCAGCTTTGAATGAAGCAAAACGGATTGCCAATAAAGTTACTGTTGCATTAGGTGGCTGTGGTATTTTTGGAGTAGAACTGTTTGTAAAAGGCGATAAAGTATGGTTTAGTGAGGTGTCACCCCGCCCGCATGATACAGGTTTAGTTACACTTGCATCTCAATTCCAAAGTGAATTTGAATTGCATGCCCGTGCTATTTTAGGATTACCCGTGAATACTGAACGTCATAGCGTCGCAGCAAGTGCGGTCATCTATGCGGGTAAAGATGCAAGTAACCTTTCATTCTCTGGCTTAAATCTTGCTTTGCAAAATCCTGCTACAGATTTACGTCTTTTTGGTAAACCTGAAGGATTTAAGCGTCGTCGTATGGGTGTGGCAACCGCCCGTGCCGAAACGACAGATCAAGCACGTGAACTTGCACATGATGCTGCGTCAAAAGTGACTGTTCATTTAAACAAATAGCCTATAAATTTGCGGACAAAATATCCATGATCAACACCTCTCCTCTGTTGGAATATGTTAGTGACAGCAACGACATCAAAGCAATCAATCAATGGCGCAGTGATGTCGAACAACAGTTAAACGAGGCTTATGATCATGGTCGAACTATTCGTGAGATTCTCCGTGCTCGCTCGAATGTGGTAGATGAAGCCCTGATGTTTTTATGGAAGCATGCGGGTTTAGATCAGACAGATTTGGGATTATTCGCAGTTGGAGGCTATGGGCGACGAGAAATGCTGCCCTATTCTGATGTAGACATCATGATTTTATCAGAGGAAGATCTTTCCCCTGAACAAGAACAAACAGTGACTCAATTCATTTCAACTTTATGGGATGTCGGTAATTTCAAACCTGGTATCAGTGTACGTACAATTCGTAGTTGTTTTGAGCAGGCCACCACAGATCTGACGGTTGCCACTTCCCTGATCGAAGCACGTTTAATTATTGGCAATCAGCATCTGGCAAGATGGCCTCGTCGCGTTGTTTCTCAGACATGGACGGACAAAACATTCTTTGATGCGAAAATGGCTGAACAAGCACACCGATATGCACAACACAACAACACAGAAAGCAACCTAGAACCTGATATTAAAAATGCCCCAGGGGGTATTCGTGACATCAATCAAATTGGCTGGATTGCAAAGCGCCATTTTCGCGTAAATCGTATCTATGATTTGGTACATTTGGGTTTTATTTCTGAATTTGAACTGGGTGTACTTGAAGAAGCAGAAAATTTCCTTTGGGAAATTCGCCATCATTTACATCGTTTGACCAAACGCGATGAAAACCGTTTGTTGTTTGACTATCAACGTGATATTGCAGCTAAATTTGGCTATACACGTGAGGATGACCATCATCCAAATTATCCGATAGAACAGTTTATGAAACGTTACTATCGGACGGCTCAACAGGTTTCGACCTTAAATGAAATGTTATTGGCATATTTCAATGAGTCAGTGATTACGCCACGCTTACCAGACTATGAGCGTAAAATTGAAAATATTAACGAACATTTTAAACTGGTGGATGGCAAACTTGCTGTTCAGCAACATAAAACATTCTCCGAAAACCCAAGCGCAATTCTAGAAATTTTTTATATCTTGGCGAATCGTCCTGAGATTGAAGGGATTCGTGCACGTACTTTACGTCTGTTGACTTTGGCAGCAAAACGCATAGATCAGGCTTTTCGAGATAATCCGAACCATCAAGCCTTATTTATGGCGATTATTCGTTCTCCTTATCGTTTATACGAAACCATGGTGGCGATGAAACGTTATGGCGTACTAGGCAATTATATCCCTGCCTTTGGTCAGATTATGGGATTGATGCAATATGATTTGTTTCATATCTATACTGTCGATGCGCATACTTTATTGTTGATTCGCAATTTAAATCGTTTTAAAGAACCTGAATTTGCCAAAGATTATCCTGTTGTGAGTTCAGTATTTCAGCGTTTAGTACGTCGTGATATCGTTTTTCTTGCTGCAATATTCCATGATATTGCCAAAGGCCGTGGCGGTGACCATAGTGAATTGGGTGCTGAAGATGCCATTGAGTTCTGTTTAGCCCACGGATTTACAGAGCGTGAATGTAACTTGGTGGCTTGGCTGATCCAAAATCATTTATTAATGTCGATGACTGCCCAGAAAAAAGATATTTCTGACCCTGATGTAGTCAAAGAGTTTGCTGAAAAACTGGGAGATATGGAGCATTTAGATTATCTATACACGCTGACTGTCGCTGATATCAATGCAACCAATCCAAAACTCTGGAATACCTGGCGTTCTTCTTTGATGCGTCAACTGTATACACATGCACGTGATGTGATTCGTTCTGGTTTAGGTCGTCCAGTGGACTACCAAATGCTGATAGAGGATACTAAATTTTCAGCAAGTGAAGTACTGGTGGATGAATTCCCGCTCGACCAAGTGGAAAAGGTTTGGCAGGAGTTGGGAGACGAGTACTTTCTTAAAGAATCTGCTGATGAAATTGCGTGGCATACGCGTGCCATTTTGCAGCACGGCGACAACCCTGCTCCTCTCGTGCTCATGCGTGCGCACCGTAAAGCAGCACAGGACGCGGTTCAGATCTTTATTTATACTCAAGATCAACCTAACTTATTTGCAACCACTGTGGCCATTTTAGACCGCATGAATCTTGACGTCCAAGATGCCCGGATTATTACTGCAACCAAAGCATTTAGTTTGGATACTTATGTCGTTCTAGATCGCTTTGGCACGCTTTTAACTGATCCCGAGCGTGAGAACACAGTAAAACAGGCTTTAATTAAAGCCTTATCTGAATCAGATAAATATCCTGGTTTGATGCAACGCCGCATTCCACGTCAGCTTCGTCATTTTGATATTGAAAATACTGTCGATGTAACACTCAATGAAGCGCTACAACAAAATATGGTTGAAATTTCAACCCTCGACCAACCTGGTTTACTTGCACGTGTTGGCGGCTTATTTATGATGCAGGGTTTGGATATTCATTCTGCTCGAATTGCCACACTTGGCGAAAAGGCAGAAGATATTTTCTTCGTCACTAAAAAAGATGGCACTCCACTTACAGAAGAAGAAGCTGAAGTCTTTACCGCAAAATTAAAAGCGGCTTTAGATGAGGCATCGAATCAAATCTGTGGGCAACATTAATCTTTAATTCTATTGTGGTAATTGTTTCATGAACGCTAGTTTGTCTTTATTACATCCATATCCCTTTGAAAAGTTAACCCAACTTTTTCAGGATGTAAAACCTGCAGATTTACCTTTGATCCCACTTTCTATTGGAGAACCGAAGCATCCTGCGCCTGAGTTTGTCAAGCAAGCGATTATTGATAATTTTCAGCATCTTTCTACCTACCCGAATAGTAAAGGTTTAGTTGAACTGCGTGAAAGTATTGCACAATGGCTGAGTCGTCGTTTTCATCTCAACAGTATCAGTGCTGAAGAACATGTCATTCCTGTGACGGGTACGCGCGAAGGGATTTTTTCATTTGTGCAGGCATTGATTAATCGTGATGATGCACCTTATGTAGTGATGCCTAATCCGTTTTATCAAATTTATGAAGGCGCAACACTTCTGGCAGGTGCTCAGCCCTACTTTATCAACTGTACCGAGGAAAATGGCTATCTGGGGGATTTTGATGCGGTCCCAGCTGAAGTTTGGGAAAGAACCGCTCTATTGTTTGTTTGCACCCCCGGCAATCCTACTGGCGCAGTCCTTCCAAAAGAACAATTCAAAAAGCTGATTGCGCTTTCTGATCAGTATGGTTTCGTGATCGCTTCTGATGAATGTTATTCCGAGTTGTGGTTTGATGAAGCACCTACTGGTCTGTTGGAAGTCTGTGCTGAGTTAGGTCGTGATGATTATAAGAACTGTATTGTATTCCACTCTCTCTCAAAACGCTCTAACTTACCAGGCATGCGTTCAGGCTTCGTTGCTGGAGATGCAGCCTTGCTGAAGCCTTATTTAAAATTCCGCACTTATCATGGTGCTGCAATGCCTGTTCAACATCAGTTGGCTTCGGTAGTCGCTTGGAATGACGAATCACATGTTGAAGAAAATCGCCAGTTATATCGGGCAAAATTTGAATTGTTCCAAAGTGAATTAGGTCATCTTTTACCTTTACAAAAACCAGATGCAGGTTTCTATTATTGGTTAAAAGTAGACCACGATGAAAATTTTGCCAAGATGCTCATGGAAAAAGCCAATATCAAGGTTTTGCCCGGTCGTTATCTTTCTCGCGATACTGCTCAAGGCAACCCAGGTGAAGGTCATGTTCGTATGGCATTGGTTGCAGATATTGCACAATGTGAACAAGTGATCCAACGCTTAAAAGCAATTTTGTAGATCACAATGAAAAACTGCCCCTATGATGGGGCATTTTTTTTCGAAGGGGGATAAATCAAAACTTTGTGGTTGAACATGATTGATGGCAGTGCCAGTAGCGATAGCCATTTTAGGATGAAAAATATAAGGTTTAGACAAGATATTTAAAGGTACTCAGCCTAAATCATGCCGCACTCCCCCATAATAACTATTACTGAAATTCCAATGCTCATTTCAATTGCAGTTTTAAATTAACATTCAATTTATTATGCTATTGATAAAAAAATGATGGATCAAATATTTTGCTGTATTTTTATCAAATACTCATCATGATATGGATTATTTTTATATTGAAAACATATAAATAATTTCAACACTTCAAAATATAACCATAAACGCCCCTATCGAATGCTGAATAAGCCAGACAGTTGAATGTTTAAGATAAGAAAAATATACGTTTAAATATGCAAAATATCACAGATAAACCCCATCAGCAGCTTGACCAAACCTAGATCGTTTAGAGATACTGAACTATCTTTACCTATTTAAAAAACTAAAATGAAATCGCATGACCCGATGCAAAAAAAACGTTTAAATTCAAAAATCTGGATCATTGTTTTAGTGATTATTATTGTTTTATTGGTGATTTTCCTCGCATGGAAATCTTCAAATAAAAAACAGGCTTCTTCACAAAATGCTGAAACACTCTCTTCAAATACAAAACCTTCACTCACTGTTACCGTTGTGGTGCCTGAGCTTCAGAACTGGAAGCAAAACTTTACCGCCAATGGAAATATTGCGGCTTGGCAAGAAGTTGTCATCGGTAGTGAACTATCCGGACAACGTATAACCAAAGTCAATGTCAATGTCGGGGACTCTGTTCAGCGTGGTCAGGTGCTTGCTGAAATCAATAGTGAGAGTATTCGTGCTGAATTGGCAACAGCAAAAGCCAATTATGCTGAAGCAAAAGCAGTGCTTGCAGATGCAGCAATCAACAATCAACGTATTCAACAACTTAAGAATACAGGTGCAATATCACAACAAGAAGCGACTAAATACCTGACCTCACAAAGTACCGCACAAGCACGTTTAGATGCTGCCAAGGCACAAATTGACAGCAATCAACTGCGCTTGAAACAAACCCAAGTGATTTCCCCAGATCACGGTGTCATTTCCGCACGTACAGCGACGGTTGGTTCATTGGCGCAGACGGGTCAAGAACTGTTTCGCTTGATTCGTGATAATCGTTTGGAATGGCGCGCAGAAGTCACCTCAAGTGATTTATACAAACTGACGAAAGGCATGACTGCGCATATTACCTCTCCTGACCCGCAACATTCTGCGGTTACAGGTACGGTGCGCATGATTGCACCTGTAATTGACCCACAAACACGTTATGGTTTGGTTTACGTTGATATTCCAACGACGGATGCAATTCGTATGGGTATGTTTGTGAAAGGTGAATTTGATTTAGGTCAAAAACCAGCTTTAACTGTACCACAAACAGCAGTGTTATTACGTGATGGCTTCTCTTATGTATTTATTGTGAATAAAGATAATCGTGTCACTCAACAAAAAGTCACCATTGGAAGACGTTTCAATGATCGAATAGAAATTCTTGATTTACCAGCCAATACTCGAATAGTAGCTTCAGGAACCGGATTCTTGGCAGACGGAGATTTGGTCAAACTGGGTCAAACCATTCCAGATACACCCTTAACCAAACAACTCGTGGCCCCGCAGGAGAAATAATATGAATTTCTCTGCTTGGTCAATTAAAAATCCTATCCCTGGCATTTTACTTTTTATCATGCTGGGCTTGGCAGGTTTGATGTGTTTCCATTGGATGAAAATACAACAGTTCCCTGATATAGAATTGCCAATGGTCACTGTTACAGCAGCATTGCCTGGCGCTGCGCCACCTCAGCTTGAAACTGAAGTGGCACGTAAAATTGAAAATTCAATTGCAACTTTGCAAGGACTGAAAAATCAATACACCAACATCCAAGATGGTGTAGTGGTCATTACTGCCGAGTTTCAGCTAGAAAAGCCCTTGCAGGAAGCTGTCGATGATGTCCGTAATGCCGTTTCACAAGTGCGTTCAGATTTACCTGCGGATTTACGTGACCCTATTGTCAGTAAAATCAATTTATCTGGTTCACCAATCTTAACCTATACCATTCAGTCACCACGAATGGATGAAGAAACTTTGTCTTGGTTTGTTGATTACGATATTGCCCGTGCCATGTTAAAAGTCAATGGTGTGGGTGCTGTTTCTCGTGTTGGTGGAGTTACCCGTCAGGTTGAAGTTGAACTTGATCCCGAAAAACTTCTGGCACTCAATGCCACTGCGACAGACATTACCCGTCAACTACGTTTGATTCAACAGGAAGCCTCGGGTGGTCAAACGAAAATTGGAGGCAGTGAACAATCTATTCGCACCATTGCTACCGTTAAAACTGCTGCTGAAATTGGTGACATGGATATTGCGCTGAGTGATGGTAGACATATCCGCCTTGATCAGGTTGCTAGTGTACGTGATGGAATTGCTGAACGACGTTCTGCGGCTTTATTAAACGGTCATCCAGTGATTGGGTTCGAAATTACACGAAGTAAAGGCGCAAGTGAAGTTGATGTTGAAAAGGGTGTCAAAACAGCTTTGGATCAGTTAAAAGCAGCTCACCCAGACATCAAAGTTACCGAAGCATTTAACTTTGTTAATCCTGTGGTAGATAACTATAAAGGCTCTATGTCTTTATTGTATGAAGGTGCAATTCTTGCCATTTTAGTAGTATGGCTGTTTTTAAGAGATTGGCGGGCAACGATCATTGCTGCAACAGCACTCCCCTTGTCAATCTTACCCGCTTTGATCGGTATGTACTATCTGGGTTTCAGCTTAAATACTGTCACACTTTTAGCGATGTCATTGGTTGTCGGAATTTTAGTTGATGATGCTATTGTTGAAATTGAAAATATCATCCGGCATCTCAGGATGGGGAAAACACCCTATGAAGCCGCAATGGAAGCTGCAGATGAGATTGGTCTAGCCGTCATTGCCACAACATTTACCCTGATTGCAGTATTTTTACCGACAGCATTTATGAGCGGTATTGCAGGCAAATTCTTTGTTCAATTTGGCTGGACTGCTTCATTGGCCATCTTTGCTTCACTTCTTGTGGCACGTTTACTGACACCAATGATGTCGGCTTATATTCTTAAACCATGGATTGGTAAAATAGAAGAACCGCAAGTACAAGTGAAAAAGATAGAACCTCTCAATGATCAGGGCGATCTTGAGTTGGCACATGATCGAGCAAAAGATGGTCGCGTTATGCGGGCCTATATGCGAATGGTCACATGGTGTTTAAATCACCGTTGGATCACCTTGGGGAGTGCCATTTTATTTTTTGTTGGCTCTCTTATGTTGATTCCACTCTTGCCAACGGGCTTTGTACCGCCTCCAGATACTGGGCAAACTCAAGTACGTGTAGAGTTACCACCCGGTTCCCAGTTTCCTGACAGTTTGAGAGCAGCAGAATATGCACGTAATTTAATCACAGACCACCCTGAAATTAAAAGTGTATACACCACAATTGGCGGAGGATCTTCGGGAACTGATCCATTTGCTGGTGGCGCATCCAGTGAACCCAGAAAAGCGACATTAACCATTCAAGTCACTGATCGCTCCAACCGCTCTGTGAGTTTGCAAAAAATTGAAAATGATATACGTCAACGTTTAGCCCCACTTCCTGGCGCACGTATTCAAGTGGGTATTGCTGGCAATAACAGTCAATATCAGATTGCACTTTCTGGAGATGACCCAGATATTTTGATCAGCACAGCACGTCAAGTCGAACGAGAAATTCGCACTATTCCCAATATTGGCAGTATTACCTCCAGTGCGGCCTTGATTCGCCCAGAATTAGTAATACGTCCTGATTTTGCAAAAGCGGCGGATTTAGGCGTCACGACACAAAATATTGCTGAAACTGTCCGCATTGCCACAGCGGGTGATTTTGATCAAAACTTAGCAAAATTAAATCTTTCTCAACGACAAATTCCCATCGTAATCAAACTGCCTTTATCAGCACGTCAGGATCAAGACCTGATTAAGCGCTTGATGATTACAGGCAGTAAAGGTCCTGTGATGCTCGGTACGATTGCTCAGGTTAATATTGAAAGTGGCCCTTCGCAAATTGACCGTTTTAATCGCTTACGCAACATTAACTTCAATATCGAACTGAATGATCAACCTCTTGGGGATGTTGCCAATGCAGTGGAACAACTACCGACCATTAAAAACTTACCACCTTCAGTAAAACGTACCAACCTTGGCGATGCCGATGTGATGCAACAGTTATTTGAGAGCTTTGGTCTCGCCATGTTAACAGGTGTACTTTGCATCTATGTGGTATTGGTATTATTGTTTAAAGACTTCTTGCAACCCATTACAATTTTAGTGGCTTTACCTTTATCACTGGGCGGTGCATTTGTATTATTGCTTCTGGCAAAGAGCAGTTTTTCCATGCCAAGTCTGATCGGTTTGATTATGTTGATGGGTATTGCCAGTAAGAACTCCATCTTATTGGTCGATTATGCCATCATCGCACGCAGTGAACGGCAGTATTCGCGTATCAATGCACTCCTAGATGCCTGTCATAAACGTGCACGACCTATCATTATGACAACTTTAGCTATGGGTGCAGGAATGTTGCCAATTGCGTTGGGTATTGGAACTGATCCAAGCTTTAGAGCGCCAATGGCAATTTCTGTGATAGGCGGTCTGATCACCAGTACGTTCCTGTCATTATTGGTGATTCCTGTGGTATACACATTTATTGATGATATTCACAACAAACTGTTTAAGCGTAACAAAATGGCTGAATCATCGAGCGCTACACAGCCACATTGATAAATGAGGTGTGAAGAATATATCCCAGTCATCAAATGCCGTTCCAAACCAAGTCTGGAACGGCATTTTTAATCAGTTAAACAATAACACCACAGCAAATACGGCAAAACATAAACCAGAGAGCAAATACATCATTTTTATTTTCGATTGAAACCAATCTAACGCCCTTTTGTGGCTTATTAGATGAATTAACCATAGATTCCAAAACAATACTATACAGACCATCCATACACTGACCAAACATAGTTTCCAAGCCGTATAGGGTTGATAAATCGCTAAAATGATCGTAGCGTAAAACAGAATATTTTTAGGGTTTAAAACACTGGACTGAATGCCATAAAAGAGTAATTTTAGTTTTTCTGAGACTTTCTGGCCACCACTGTCCATTTGAGTATCAGGAGTAAAATCAGCATGCCGTGCATATGCAAAACATCGATAGGATAAATAGCTTAAATAAATCGTGCCCCCCCATTTCACCACATCCAGAATGCCATGATTGAGTTGCCCCAGCATAAACAAAGAAACAAAGACGAATCCGATCACTACAATGTTTCCGCATACAATACCCAAACATACACATCTTGCAGCATGCCGTCCTTCTCTGAATAAAGTGGTTAAAATCAGAAAAAAATCAGGTCCAGGAGAAAGTAAAGCAATAAAATGTGTGACGGCAACAACTAAAAACAATTCCATTAGCCAATTCCAAAAATATTTAAATCAGCTTAAATATTTTCTGACCATCTAATCTTGTAAAAAATTGCGCAATGATGAACTCGGAAATTGGGCTTGAAACTGTTTCGGTGTTATGCCTGTGTGGGCTTTAAACACATGATGAAAATGGCTTTGATCGTTAAATCCCAAAGCATGCGCAATCTGAACAATTGTTTCACCTGACTTTAAAAGGCTTCTGGCAGTATTTATTTTTTGATTCAGTTGGTAAGCATGTGGTGTAAGACCAAAATTATTCTTAAATAGCCGAATAATCGCATAACGGCTAATTCCCACAGTTTGGCTAAGTTGTTCCAAAGACAGCATATGCTGGCTAGTTTCAATATAAGCAATCACTCTAGTCAAATATTTTTGAAAATATTCAGATTGTTTTAAAAGATTCAACTCAAAATGTGAAAGCAAAATTTCAGACAGAACCTCAACTATTCTTTGCTGTTTTAAGAAAATTGCTGTAGATGGATCAAATAGTACCTGATTGAGTTGCGTGAAGGACTGATAGGCCTCTGGATGATGAATAATCTGAGGCTTTAATAGTGGAATATGCCGAGGACAAAGCTGTTCAATATCTTCGACCAATTCTGAAAACAGCTGAGCAACCCAATATGCATCGAGATGCATCATTTGATAGCTCCATGCCTCATTTTCCAGTGGATTGCAGGAATGTTCAATTTCTGCGGGAATAACAACCAAACTACCTGTTTGTATTTGTTCATCCTGAGCAAAATAGCTGCTGAATCGACTGATACCACAGTCTACAGCACCAATTGAAAATGTGGGATGGCTATGGGATTTATAGCACACCCGACTTTGACATGCCCTACGTGTTTCAACATAGGGCATTCGTGGATCACTCCAAAATTCAACAGTACTCTTTAAATACATCATCTGAGCAATCGGACTGTGATACGCATACCTGATTATTCAGCCAAGGCTTTTTCGATGTCTTGCTCAATATCTTCGGGTTTGGTTGTTGGCGCATAACGGTTGATCACTTCTCCTTTTTTATTGATCAAGAATTTCGTGAAATTCCATTTAATGCCATTCCCCAAAATACCTTTACTGTTATTGGTTAAATAACGGAAAATCACATGCGCTTCTGGTCCCTTTACATTCACTTTTGCGAACATAGGAAATGAAACACCATAGTTACGCTGGCAGTAACTGCCAATTTGTTCATTGGTACCCGGATCTTGCCCACCAAATTGGTTGCAAGGAAAACCTAGAACTTCAAGTCCCTGATCTTTATATTTTTCATAAAGTTTTTCTAATCCTGCAAACTGTGGAGTGAAACCACATTTACTTGCAGTATTGACAATCAATAAAACTTTTCCTTCGAAATCTGAAAAAGATTTATTTTCACCCTCTAACAACTCAGCCTCGAACTGATAAATGTTGGTCATGGATACGTTTCCTCGTCGCCTTTTTCTTGTGATTTTAGTTCTAAAGAAGCGGAATTTACGCAATAGCGTAAGCCCGTCGGTTGTGGTCCATCTTCAAACACATGTCCCAAATGTGCATCGCAATGATGGCATATAATTTCAACACGATCCATCCCATGAGAGTGATCATCTTGTTCTTCTATAACACTATTATTAATCGGCTTAAAAAAACTTGGCCATCCGCAACCACTGTCGTATTTGGTGTCAGAGTTGAATAATTCCGTACCACAACATCGACAAACATAGGTTCCATGCTGTTTGGTATTCCAGTATTTGCCTGTAAAAGGAGCTTCAGTGCCCTTTTGTCGGGTAATTCTAAATTCCTCAGGTGATAACTCTCTTTGCCATTCTCGGTCTGTTTTATTGAGTTTTCCCATCATTAAACTCCTTTAAATCTTTGACATTCAATGTCATGCTTCAGTACTTCCATATTTACGCTAGAGCTTGGAAAAATTCTAGCTAAATTTCAACATAGATTGTGATATTTCAGTAATCTATATTTTTAACTCAGAATAATTGGATAAGATTATGTCCGTTTTAGGTAACACAACCCCACGCGAAATCAAAAAATCGTCAAAGCTAGAGCATGTTTGCTACGACATTCGTGGACCAGTGTTACGAGCGGCCAATGAGATGGAAGAAGCCGGTCACAAAATTATTAAGCTGAATATTGGGAATCCCGCCCCATTCGGCTTTGAAGCCCCTCAAGAAATTATCAATGATGTGGCTTTAAATTTACCAAATGCTGTGGGCTATACCGACTCAAAGGGTATTTTCCCTGCCCGCAAGGCCATTTGTCAGTATTACCAGCAGAAAGGTATCCTGGATTTACATGTCAAAGATGTCTATATCGGTAACGGTGTGTCCGAACTGATCGTGATGGCAATGCAGGGCTTATTGGATGATGGCGATGAAATGCTGGTCCCTATGCCTGATTACCCATTATGGACAGCTGCAGTAAATCTTTCTGGCGGTACTGCGATCCATTATAAGTGTGATGATCAAAACTATTGGTATCCAGATATTGCCGATATGGAAAGTAAAATCACCCCCAATACCCGTGGGATTGTGGTTATTAACCCGAATAACCCGACAGGCTCAGTCTATCCTCGCCATGTATTGGAACAAATTGTTGCACTGGCTAAAAAATATGATCTGATTCTATTTGCTGACGAGATTTACGACAAAATCGTCTATGACGGTATTGAACACGTTTCTGTCTCTGCACTTGCTGGAAATCAGTTATGTATTTCTTTCAATGGTTTATCCAAAGCATATCGTATTGCAGGTTATCGTTCAGGTTGGATGGCAATTACAGGTGATAAATCACGTGCTGCAGATTATATTGAAGGTTTAGACATGCTTGCGTCGATGCGCCTGTGTGCCAACCATCAAGCACAATATGCGATTCAAACGGCTTTGGGAGGCTATCAGTCAATTAATGACTTGATTCGCCCTGGTGGTCGTTTATACGAACAACGTAATATTGCATGGGAAATGTTGAATGACATTCCAGGCGTATCTTGTGTTAAACCTGAAGGCGCAATGTACTGTTTCCCAAAACTAGATCCAGAAATTTATCCAATCGAAGATGATGAAAAATTCATGTTAGATTTCTTGAAAGCTGAAAAAGTTTTACTGGTACAAGGTACAGGTTTTAACTGGCCTACGCCTGATCATTTCCGTGTGGTTTTCCTGCCTGCTGAAAATGAGTTGCGTGAGGCTATGAATCGTTTAAGCCGTTTTCTGGCTAAAATGCGTTAATTATCTACAATCTTAAACATATCCAAAGGCATTCATTTTGAATGCCTTTTTAATAGATCAAAATGTCTTAAAACCATACTGATGCCGGTATATTGCGCAATCTACTCATCGAATGCTGAAAAATCATGCTGATGGTGACTTTATCTCGTTTTAAGAGTATGCAACTATAAATTTGAATGATTATTTAGAAAGTTTCATTTTTAAATAAGTATGGGCAACACTCCAATATTTATATAGATTTAAAACTGGCATAAAAAATGCTTATGATCAGAACAAAGACTGAAAAGGAAGACTTATGAAAAAGACGGTTACTGCACTTGCGCTTGCAATTGGCATGATTTTGCCCTTTAGTAGCTATGCAAAAAATAATGTCGTTGTAGTTGCAACAGGTGGAACAATCGCTGGAGCAGGTGCAAGCTCGACCAACAGTGCAACCTATACTGCGGCAAAAGTTCCCGTTGATGATTTACTCAATGCTGTTCCACAAATCCAGAACCTTGCCAATGTGACTGGCGTACAGGCTTTACAGGTCGCTTCTGAAAGCATTACCGATAAAGAACTGCTGACCATCGCACGTAAAGTCAATGAATTGGTTAAAAAACCTGATGTAAATGGTGTCGTCATTACACATGGAACAGACACATTAGAAGAAACTGCTTATTTTCTCAGTCTCACAGTTCATACGGATAAGCCGATTGTCGTAGTTGGCTCTATGCGTCCACCTTCAGCACTCTCTGCGGATGGTCCTTTGAACCTTTATAGTGCTGTAGCATTGGCTGCTTCCGACACTGCCAAAGGAAAAGGCGTTTTTGTGCTGATGAATGATGATATTTTTGCAGCACGAGATGTAACCAAAGCAATCAATATCCATACCGATGCATTTGCAAGTCAATGGGGTGCGTTAGGAACTTTAGTTGAAGGTAAGCCATATTGGTTTAGAAATGTAGCTAAACGTTTCAACAACAGTTCTGAATTCAATATTGAAAATATTCAAGGTGATAGCCTGCCTCTTGTACAAATTGTCTATGGTTCTGGCAATATGCTTCCAGATGCATATCTGGCTTATGCAAAAGCTGGAGCTAAAGCAATTATTCATGCAGGAACAGGAAATGGTTCTGTTGCGAATTATATTGTGCCAACATTGAACCAACTTCAACAACAAGGTGTACAGATCATTCGCTCATCACGTGTTCCGCAAGGCTTTATTTTACGTAATGCCGAACAGCCGGATGATAAATACGGTTGGGTCGTAGCACATGATTTAAACCCACAGAAAGCCAAACTTTTAGCAGCATTGGCGCTTACAAAAACTAAAGATCCTAAAGAAATCCAGCGTATGTTCTGGGAATATTAATGCTTTAGGATAAATACTTGCCACATATTGAACTGTATCGATAATATGTGGCATGTTTTATGATGGTCATTAAAAATAAATATTGAGCAAAAAACACAACATCATTTTGGTACAAATAATGAAAATACAGCTGATAACACTCCTCATACTTTCAGGTTGTTGCCTTTCTAGCGCTTCTGCCAATGTCCCTTTTAAAAAAGTATCCGAGTGTGATAGCGACTATTTTAATGGCGATTATTGCGCTAAAGCCAATATGGCGAAATATAAAACAGCACTTAAAAACATGAAGGCTAATTTTGATAAAAAATATATCCTGTTGAATACTGGAACTTCTGACTCACTGGAAATGATTGCATTAGATACCCAAACCGGTATTGCCTACCCACTCAATTATCAATTTACCGGTTGGGAAGATAACCAAGGCAATGTGAAAAAGAAACCATCCTATACATTTTCCTTAAATGATCCAAAATTATGTTTGATGGGCTCGCAGTTTGATGGTGATCATCCGGGTACCCATGAAACCTATAGCAATATTCGAAACTGTTTAGCATCAAAAAAGAGCGTTCATTTACATCTTTTGATTCTACCTATACCGACAAAGTTCAATATCAATATGATGATAAAAAAAAGACATGGATTCCTTATCCAGATTAATTCACTTTGCTGAGTAATTTAACACGGGCTATACGTTGCTTTGTCCACTCCATACACTTCGCCAAGATCAAGTATTTCTAATACAAGTTCTTGGCTTTTTTGACTCAATAGCTCCACATTATATGTTCCTAGTTAAACGTTAGTTTTGATTAGTTTGGTTTTTATCATCTTTTTATATTGTCTTTGTTCTTTTTTGATTTTGTTGTCGTTTTAAATTGTCAGACAAAATAAATCCGTGATGTCCTGTAAAGCATAGAACTTGTCCTAAACTCCAATTCTGGGCCTATGTTATTCCTCCTAGGATAAAAAAAGACAGAATTTTAGTGAAATACAATGAACAAAATACTCCCTAAATTTTCATTATTGAGTAAGTTTTCTGGAAAGGGTTTGCTTTTGGGACAAACCTTGCTTGATCAAGCGGTTAAATATTCAACTTTACCATTTTCAGCTGCAGACATCATTCACCCTCGAGTAGAGGATAAATTTTATTCATGGACCCATTATGGAATTTTCTTTCCATTATTGCCTGAACCACATCGCTACTTAAATATTATGATTTTTATCGGTACGCCAGGTGTTTTGGCTTTTGATCATGACGCGATTACCCAAGGAGATCCTCGACAATCTGCTACCCTCTTTTCCAGTACTGCCGCCTTGGAACAGCATTTACTCAAAGCCTATATGATTCCACAAGAAACGCATATTTCTGATTCAGATAATCTGATCGCGTTAGGAGAAGAAGTTACAATTTCTGGTCAATTGCCTTATATTCATCTGAAAGGACAGTATTGTGGACTAGATTTTGAATTTGATTTAAATGTTTCTGATCATGCATCATGGTTCGTAAAATCATCGGTTTACGATCATTTTAGTCTTCTAAGTCGCTTTAAAGGAAAATTAGAATATCAAGGTGAATGTACACTTACTGAAGGATTGTGTACGTATGAATATGCACGTGCAGTCGGTCCATATAATCTTTCAAAGACATTACTTAAGGAGCACAATAAAATTCCTTTAACATTCTTTACCTATCAAATCATTAATTTGGACAGTACAACACAATTACTGTTAACTAAAGTTGATGTACTTGGAAAAGCTGCTGCGTATACCTTACATATACGACATACTGATCGTCCTGCTGAAGTGTATACACGCGTTGAATTTAAAGTGATCGCACATGATGTCGACGACTATGTTGCCCCAGACGGCCATAAGATGAGATTACCACGTTTATTGAGTTGGACAGTTCACAATGATGTAGATGAACTTATATTAGAGATTACCGCTGAAATTGACAGTCCTTATCGTTATGGTCATGGTCGCGGCTATGCCAGTGCCTACAATTTTGCAGGGCAATATTTAGGGGCTGACGTAGAAGGACGTGGTTATATTGAATATGTTGATATGGTCGACCAGAATAGTTTTAATGATTGATTGTATTTATTTCAAAGATTTGAGTTTGCCTTGACTGCCACAACTATATGATAGTTACAAAAAAGAGGCTTCTGCCTCTTTTTGAATACGATCAAATTATAAAATTGAATTAAACAGGCTGTGTTAATTCTGTCATTGGCCAACGTGGTGTTGTTGTCACAGCTAATCCATCCTGTTGTCCTGCTTTTAGACGCTGATAACCAGCAAATGCGATCATGGCACCATTATCTGTACATAAAGCAGGCTCAGCATAATAAACGGTTGCTTTAATTTTAGCCAAGTCCGTTTCTAGCCGCTCTCTTAGGCGCTTATTTGCACTTACACCACCGGCAATCACCAAGCTTTTCATACCCGCGTGTTTAAGTGCTTTTAGGGATTTTTTGACCAAAGTATCCACCAAAGCCTCTTGGAACGATGCTGCAATATCCGCATGATGGTGTTCAGTATTTGCATGTTCAGTTTCAAGTTTTTTGAGTTGCACTGAAACCGCAGTTTTTAGGCCACTGAATGAAAAATCCAGCCCCTGATGTAACATGGGCCGTGGAAATTCAAATGCTTCTTTACTGCCTTGTTCAGCTAATTTTGAAATGTTTGGTCCACCTGGATACGGCAATTTCAACATTTTCGCAACTTTGTCAAAAGCCTCACCGGCAGCATCATCGATCGACTCACCTAAAATTTCATACTGACCAATTCCATGCGCAGCCATCAATTGGGTATGCCCACCCGAGACCAATAAAGCAACAAATGGAAATTCTGGAGGATTTTCTGATAATAATGGGGCCAGCATATGTCCTTCCATATGATGCACACCAATCGCAGGTTTATTTAATGCAAAAGCCAAGGTTCGACCAAACAAAGCGCCTGTCATCAACGCCCCCATTAAGCCTGGTCCCCGCGTATAAGCCACCGCATCAATCTCGGACTTTTTCACATTACTCTGCTCAAGCAGCTGATTAATCAAAGGAATTAATTTTCTCACATGGTCGCGAGATGCTAACTCAGGAACCACGCCGCCATATTCAGCATGCAATTTAATTTGACTGTATAGCACTTGTCCTCTTAAGCCGACTTCACTGTCATAAAGTGCCAAACCTGTTTCATCACATGAAGTTTCTAAGCCAAGAACGATCATTAAATTGCCTTTTACCTATTTCAAAATATTGCCAAAGCTATTATAGACTTGTGATATGAGATGTAAATGAGTAAAATACTGACCTTCACTTGTGATCTAGGGTAATTCGACCCTGATCTTATCCATAACTTAATGAGGATTCTTCATGCCACAAGTTAAATTGAAAGAAGGCGAACCAGTTGACGTAGCTATTCGTCGTTTCAAACGTTCATGCGAAAAAGCGGGTGTTTTAGCAGACGTTCGTAAACGTGAATTCTACGAGAAACCAACTCAAGAACGTAAACGTAAAAAAGCTGCTGCTGTTAAACGCTACCAAAAGAAATTGGCGCGTGAATCAGTACGTACAACTCGCCTTTACTAAGATTAATTTGTGATTGATTGACTCAACCTGGAAAATATAATGACTACTTTAAAAAACCAAATAACTGATGTTTTGAAAGCAACAATGCGTGCTAAAGAAATGGATAAGTTAACGGTAATTCGTAGTCTACAGGCAGCAATCAAGCAAATCGAAGTCGATGAGCGCATAGAGCTTGACGATACTCAAGTTCTTGCGGTCATTGAAAAGCAAATCAAACAACGTAAAGAATCGGTCAAAGCCTTTGAAGGCGCAGGCCGTGAAGATTTAGCTAGTAAAGAACAAGCCGAAATTGAAGTTTTATCTCAATTTCTACCTGAAGCTATGTCAGAGGACGAGCTTGATTCTCTCATTGCGCAAACAATTGAAGCGCAAGGTGCAACTAGCATGAAAGATATGGGTAAGGTGATGAATTCTCTACGTCCGATCATAGCCGGACGTGCCGATCCTGCACAAGTTTCTGCTAAAATTAAAGCAAAACTTGGTTAATCCCCTATTACTTTCTTAACTGTTTGATTTGGTCTATTTAATCAAATTATTTTGCAATGGAATAATCCCAGATTAAATAGTCCAAATAACCACTTCTCAAATCAGCTCAGTTCAACGTTCGATTTGATAATGGCAAATGTCTCTGAAACTGCCATCAACTGGATTCTTTACAGAGTCATATTCAATATTTTTCAGTAAAAACCCGTTCTTTTCACACAACCTTCGTGCTGGCAAGTTTTCAACATCGACATACGCATTTAAAACAACAAAATTCCATTTTAAAAATAAGGTATGGATAAATAATCTCAATGCTTGGGTCATATAGCCTTTTTGCTTGAATTTTGCATTTCCCCAAAAACCAATCGATGCGGTATTGAGCTGCCAATCAATATCATGAATATCCATCACCCCTAAAAAATCATTTGAGGCATTTAAACGAATAATAAATACAAAGTTTTCTTGGTTTAACAATGCAATCAAACGTGATTGACAAAAAGCTTTCGACGCCTGCAAATTAGGTTCTTCCAGCGCCCAAACCAGACTTGCAGGAAACTTCCTCAGTTCAGTTAACGTATTTTGTATTGCAGAAAATAAATCATGAGCATCAGAGGTTTGAATAATTTGCATCACGATTTGATCATTTTCGATTTTAAACTGCATTATCTCCATAGACTCATGTTTCCCAACTACAATTTGATCAAGCACGAATCTATTTTAAATCGCATTGAATATTGTACTTATAAAGTAGCTGCATTTCTGGGGATGACATCACTTTATCAATCACATTTTGTTTAGTCATCGACTGCACTGACAAAGGCAAATGCTGTCGACTTTCATCCGTTGTTTTGTACATATCGTTCACATATTTCTGAACGATCGAACAGAATTGCGCTTTTTGTTGCTCATTAAATTGACTCAGTTTAGGATCTAAACTACGCAAAAAAAGCTTCATATCAGCATTATACTGGGCAGAAATACGCTCTACTTCACGAACATATTGTTCTGGCACTGCTGCTGATAAACTATGTGTACATAGTAAAATGCTTAAAGCAATTAGAATTTTCTTCATGTGAATCAAATACTTTATTATACATTCTCAATATTTGAAGCTTAACCTGTTCATGACAGAATAGAAAGTAAATTTTCTTTAATGTCTCTGTTTAAAGCAGAGAACAGGATTAAATCTTCATTTTTCTCTCATCTTGCATCACTTTAAGCCGTGTATCAATGCGAGCACTCATTGCATTGTTTTCTTTGGCGAGACGCTTGGCATGTAAAAGTGATTTAATTGCATTTTCTTCATCGCCGGTCCAGTACTGAGCTTCTGCCCTATTTCTTAAAACATTTACAGTACGCATCGGATTTTGTTTGTCTAAATTCGCTGCCTGCTGTAACAGTTGCCAACCAATAATATCTTTATTGTTTTTACTGACAAACCGATTAACCAATTGTTCAGCATCTTTCGGCTTATTTTGTCTTAAATACACTTCAGCCAATTTATAACTTAATGCACGGTTTTCAGGTGTAATACGCTGTTTCGAGATAATGCTTTGATAAGCATCATCAATTTTATTTTTCCCCAAATAAATATTGGTTTGAATTAAACTGACCAAAGTATGATCCGGGTTGATTTGTTTGGCTAAATTCAACTGAGCTTGAGCATTGTCATAATCGCCTTGAAGCAAATAAAACTCACTTAATGCCAGCAAACCGGGAAAATTATTTTTTCGCGCAAAAGCCATTAACTGACGATCATTGGCTTGTCCAGAAACCACCAAGGTATACCATTTGATGATATCAAATTCCTGTTGCGAGCTACGTGTTGTAACTTTGGGAAATTGATTTGCTCTTAATCTCGCCTCACTCATCCGCTCTGTTGTTAACGGGTGGGTAAGCCAAAAATCAGGTAAAAAACTGAGCTGACTGGTTGCTCGATGCATGATTTCAAAGAAGTCAGCCATACTTTCGGGATCATAACCCGCACCATACATGAATTGCATACCGATACGATCAGCTTCGCGTTCTTGGTTACGGCTATAACTCAATTGCTTGTCCATGAGTGCTGCTTGTGTACCCATCATCACAGCACCACCGACATCACCATCTGCCTTGGAAGCCAATGCTGCCCCGACAATAATACCTGCGAGTGCCAATAATCCCTGCCCTTTAAATGCTTCTTGTGAGCGACTGTAATGACGTTGGGTAACATGGGCTATTTCATGTCCCATCACGCTGGCAACTTCATCGATATTGTTTGATGCGGTGACCATTCCGGTATTGAGCGCAAATAAACCACCCGGAACAGCAAAAGCATTAATTTGTGAATCTTTGATAAGCACCAAACCAACAGGTTGTCCAAGTTGGGTCTGGCTTAGAATTCTGGAGAAAACCATCATAAACTGGTCTTCTAACCATGGGTCATGGAGTACAGGCATCTGCTGTTGAACTTGACGATATACTTTTTCGCCAATGGTTTTTTCTTTTTGTTGATCGATAAACCCTACACCCCCACCAATTTCAGGAACATCAAATTGCCCCCCATTTTGGTGTTGGGTAAATGTCTCTGCTGAGCTGATTGAAATGCTCAAACATAAACACAAGCTGAGTAAGGTCTTGTTCAATAGATCGGCTCAATAATCTTAGTATTTTCAATATAACATTGAATTTAGAACAAATTTGCAATGAAGTGTTATATTGTTTTAACTTTACTTTACATCTGAATCGAAGTGTTCGTTCACCAAATATTTTGGCGTATTGCCCGCCAAGGCATCAATCAGATTGTGATAAGCCAATTGAGCCATTTTTTTACGGGTTTCTGCAGTTGCTGAACCAACATGTGGCAACGTCACCACATTTTCAAGCTGAAATAGGGGTGAATCAGCCAAAGGTTCTTTCTGATAAACATCCAGTCCTGCAGCAAAAATTTGTCGATTGGTCAAAGCTTCAATCAGCGCCTGTTCATCGACGACAGAACCACGAGAAATATTAATAAATATCGCATGCTTCTGCATAAGTTTTAGTTCATCTGCACGGATTAGCGCTTGAGACTGCTGATTTAAATCAACTGCGGTTACTACAAAATCAGACTGCTGAAGTAAATCTTCAAGACTTTTGTACTGTGCATTGAATTGCTGAGCGACTTCAATTTTTTCACGGCGGTTATGATATAAAATATTCATATTAAAACCATAAAAAGCTCGACGGGCAATCGCGGCACCAATATGCCCCAAACCAATGATCCCTAGAGTCTGACCAAAAATATCCTGACCGAATTGCTCCGCATTGACGGTGCGTTTCCATGCACCCTGCTTGGTCCACCGATCCAGAGACGGCACCTTTCTTGCTGCACTCATCAATAGAGTAAAAGCTAAATCTGCGGTTGTTTCTGTCAGTACATGGGGGGTATTCGCCAACCATATTTTCTGTTGGTTTAAATAGACAAGATCATAATTGTCATAGCCCACACTAACTGAAGATATAACTTTTAACTGCTGTGCCGGTGCTAGATTTGATTCATTCAGTACACGTCCTGCACCAATCATAGCATCAGCGTCAATCACCTCATTTCTAATCTGTTGATTGATATCACCCTGTTTCGGGTCTAAAACAACCACCTTAAATTGATCATTTAAAAGTGACAGAATTTCTGAATCGATTTGGCTAAAAACTACGACTTTTTGTTTCATCTAGATCAAACTCCCTTTCAACACGACCATTTTATGGGATTAAAGTATTTATTTCTGCATCATTTGCCATAATTTACGTTTGAGCAAAGGTTCTTTCAGCATTTCATCCAAACTCGACAGCACCATAATATCCTGTTGTTCAAGATGAGTAATTTGTCCCAGACTAATCACTTTACGCTCTGCTCTCAATGCGTCGATAAAACCTTGAATATAAAGGTTTACCCCCCGACCATCTTGATACTGCGGCAAAGGGAAAGGCCATTTTAATTCATAAGCATGTCCACTGACTGCACGTTGAATATTATTCCACAAGGTCAAATGTTCAGCATTCAAGTCAGTTGTTTCAACTAACAATAGGCAATTCTCAATCGCAAAGGCTTGAATTTTAAATGGTGACAGCACTAATACGGATTCTGTCTCAAAATGAGTTTGTTGCTGAATGTGCTGTGATGTTGAAACTTCTTCTGTCTGCTGAGTAGCAGGATTACGCTTGAGTAAAGTGACTTCAGAGATTTGAATCTTTTCAGTGGTTAGGACCGATGTCTTTTTCGCTAGATCAGCATCAATGTGTGTGGATAGATCTTTAAACTCAATCGGTTGATGTATGGAAGGATGTGAAGGTTCAATATCGCGATATAAAGCACTTTGATAATGGCGTGTCTGTGCATCGACCCTGCTTATCCACAGATCAATTCCCATTGCTGCCAAAATACTACGCTGATGTTCTGATACATTCACATTCATTACAGATTCAATATTTTTCATACACCCTATATTCTAGCGATGTTTGTTTTTTTTGTCGCATCAATCCACACCAAAAAGCGGATAAATTAGGCTTCAGGAATAGAATAAAACAGCAAATACTCATCCAACACCATGAATAACATCCTTCAGCTACAGTGAAGTAACTAAAATGCCGTATTTTGCTGTGAGATACATCCCTTGACGAATGATGTCTGTGCCATTGGCATGGTGAACTTTAAGCTCTTGGGTAAGCACGTCAAATTGAAAAGCATCATAACAGTCTTGATGTTGACAAAGCCAATTTAAGGTATCTACGAGATGTTCATCAACAATATAGGACTCAGCCAAGAAATCTTTTGACATATCAGATAGGAATCAGAAAAATGATGCTATTGTAACGCATCTGACACAACTTGGATCATTCAAAGAAACCAGAAAAAAATTTGATTTACGATCAACAAAAAAATATTCAAATGATGAGTTCTATTATTATGCTTTTTTAAGATCACCATACTGATTTCATAAAATCATCATATGGTGATATTTCGCTAAAGTTTAAGAAAACTAATGATGAGCTCCGCATTTACGGCACTCTTTAACCACAACATTTTGACCAATTTCATATTCAAAACTGTGGATACACAATAATTTTCTGATTTTTTGCAACATTATCAAACTCCTTTTTAGAAATCCTACATCATTCGAAGTTTCATCCCGAAACATCTCTGTCTTTGCAAGACATGTGTTATGTTTATCATATTAAAAAGTTGCTACGTAAATTTTTTTATTCACCTTTAGTCGTAGAACCTTATTTTTCTGTTGAAATTTTCAAATCATGATAATCTATCTAAATCCTTGTTTTATATTGCTTTAAAAAAGAAAAAATAGTTTAAAAAAGATGATTTATAAGCTTGATTTAATCTGACTTTTATATAGGATGAAATCATAGCTTTTTCTATTTACCTCTATTTTTAATTTAGAAAGCTTTTGAAAAAACCAAAATTTAAGCCTATCAACAAGATCATAAAGGAATTTTTCATGCAAGGACGTATGATGCAACAACCGTTGCTAATCAGCAGTTTGATCGAACATGCTGCACGTTATCATGGTGATACCGCAATAATTTCTAAAAATACCGATGGTACAATCACCAAGACAGATTGGACGCATGTTACTGAAAACGCAAAACGATTTGCCAATGCACTAAAATATCTTGGGCTTAATTCAGGAGATCGTGTGGCAACAATTGCGTGGAACAATCATCGCCATCTAGAATCATGGTATGCAATTTCAGGCAGCGGACTCGTCTGCCACACCATTAATCCTCGACTTTTCCCTGAACAATTGATTTTTATTATCAATGATGCCCAAGATAAGGTTGTGTTATTTGATAAGACTTTCCTTCCCTTAATTCGTGCAGTTAAAGCACACACGCCAAATGTAGAACATTTTGTCTATCTTGGTGCTTTCGATCAAGATGTTGCAGATGCGCTTCCAGACGCCAAATTTTACGATGTACTCATCGCTGAAAATGCGGGAGATTATGAATGGCCAAAGCTTGAGGAAAATACTGCAAGTTCATTATGCTATACCTCTGGCACTACTGGTCATCCTAAAGGTGCTTTGTATAGCCATCGTTCGACGATTTTACATACCTATGCAATCTCGCTGCCTGATTCTTTGAATTTATCAGCCAAAGACATAATGTTACCCGTAGTTCCCATGTTCCATGTCAATGCATGGGGAACACCTTATGCAGCAGCAATGGTGGGTTGCACCCTGATTCTACCTGGCCCAGGTTTAGATGGTGCAAGTTTGGTGCAGATGATCGATGATTATAAAGTCAGTATTGCATTGGGTGTGCCTACTATCTGGCAAGGTTTACTTGCTGCTGCAAAACAATCAGGAAGCACACTGGAAAGCCTTAAACGAAATGTCGTAGGCGGTTCAGCATGCCCTCCTGCCATGATGAAAGCTTTTAGAGACATTTATCAGTGTGAAACCATTCATGCTTGGGGCATGACAGAAATGAGTCCTCTGGGCACCGGCAATCAACTCAAGGCCAAACATCAAAATCTAAGTGCTGAAGAGCAATTTAAAATCCGACTTTCTCAGGGTCGCCCACCCTTCGGTGTAGACTTGCGTATTACCGATGAGGAAAATGGCGTTCATGAAGTTGCTCGTGATGGGCATACCACGGGTAACTTGCAAGTAAAAGGGCATTGGATCATTGAATCTTATTATGGAAAATCTGAAAACGCGTTAAGTGCGGATGGCTGGTTTGACACAGGTGATATTGCGACAATCAATGAAGATGGTTATCTCATTTTAAGTGACCGCGCCAAAGACCTGATCAAATCTGGAGGTGAATGGATTTCTTCGGTTGAACTTGAAAATATTGCCATGAACCATCCAGAGATTGCGATGGCTGCGGTGATAGCTGCGAATCATCCAAAATGGGATGAACGTCCAGTGGTGATTGCGATCAAACATCAAGGTTCGCAAATTACCGAGCAAGATTTACTTGCCTATTATTCAGATAAGATCGCCAAATGGCAAATCCCAGACAAAGTGGTATTCGTAGAATCCATTCCGCTAACAGGTACTGGTAAAATGTTGAAACGTGATTTACGCGAACAATATGCTGATGTCTTATTAACAGATTAACTCGAGTATCGTGTTGATTAAAGTAATCAGACAACTTAAAACAGCCCATCACTAGATAGGCTGTTTTATTTTTATCGAACTTTTGAAACATTTTTAGACCAATAAAGTTAAATGATTTGGGCAGATTGTAGTTGTCTAATATTCTTTTTGATCTTCTGATTTTCATCAATATCAAAACACACTAGGAATGTTTCACCGGGAAAGACCACATTTTCCTGTAATACTTTTACGGTTTGTATGATTGTCTCAATATCCACTTTGTTAAACCCTTTCTTCAGACTAAACCCTAGAATATAACAAGGGATATGCTTAAGATGTTGCACTTGCTTTTGCACCAGCCAAACCTGTTGAATACCCGTATACTTTCTAAGTTGCTGTAATAAATCTTCCAATTCTTCAAAGGTCAATCCATGTGGTATAAAATGATCTCTGAAACTCACCTCTTGACGTTCGCTCATTGCCAACTGTTCAAGTTCAACGCGATCCAGCATGAGTCTTTGATATTTTTCAGCTTCAGCAGCAATATCTTGTGCTTGATAAAACTGATACAGCATTTCATAGACTTGCACTTGGTAAAATTCATTCATTTGTGCTGATTTTTCTAAAATGGCACATCCGGATTGATCTTTACGCTCTAACAAAAGACGCCCATAGATAAAGTTGGCCAGGGCATTTTCTTGATCTTCCTCATAGAGTTCTCTCATCAAATCAAATGCAATATCAGGTTGATGCAAAACGGTATCGGTGAGCTCTACATGTGAAAATCTTTCTTCGGTAGATAGTTTTTCACCTCGTGCTAATTTTTCATTCAATTGTTTTAAATATTCTTTTTGCTGTTGGATATGTTGATGGTGCTGCTGCCAAACCCCCAAAACATTATTCTGCCATTGATGATCAAACGTGGCCGTTATTCTTGCCAACTGATCTCCCAAAAGTAAATCGGCTGTATGTCCTTTTTCAGCAAATACCAATTGAGCTGTTTGACCAATTGACTCTAAACGATCCATTAATGATGGATGTGTATCTTCCAAACTGGTTTGTAATTTTAAAGACTGATCCAACCATTTCTTGGTTTTATTTGGCTCAGAAAATTCACTTAACTGATTGACGTAACCGAGATAGGGAGAAATTGTGGGTTTCGGCATATTTTCAGCATGCTTAAAGATGGCTGGCCAAAACTCCTCACTTAAATAACACCCTACTACATTTACCGTAGTTAAGGTTTGTGCCACAGTTTCAGCAGATGTCAATTCCACGGATATTTTATCAGCTTCATATTCATTTGCCCTTGCAACAGGGAAAGAAAAAGAAGCAAAATATGGCACAAACCTTTTAAAGAATGGTCTAAAAATAATATCTATCCGACTGGCATTTTGCTCTACAAGTTGGTAAAGCTGCGCCCAACGAATCCTTTGACGATAAATCCAATTTGCTGTTTTGGCATGATTTTTAGATAAATGCCCAAATTCATGTGCCAGCACTGAAGTAAGTTGTGCAACGGATAGGGATTGCATCAACGGTAGACCAATTATCAAATAATTTTCATACCACCCGAATAGACCAAGTCGAGGCGTCTGAACGACCGCTGCATTAAAATCATCTGTAATGAGTACATGATGAAATGAAGGTGAATTTAATTTCAGACTTAATTCATCAATGATTTTAAATAACTCAGGTGCATCTTTCGCCTGAATAGTGATGCCTTGGGGCTTTTCTACACTAATCCAAAGTGATTTAACAATCACATACAGAAATATCGCAACAGGAATAATGATCTTTATTGCAAAAGCCTTTAAAACCAAAATAGACAGACAGGCTAAAATCAATAAAATCACCAAAACCACAACACCAAATACTACATATAAGTTTCCCAACCATGCCAGTATTTTTACTTTTCGGTGGTAAGCTATGGGATTTTCACGTAATTCTTGCTCAAGTCGAGTCATCCTTTCCTGACTGTACATTGTTATTGTCCTTATATTCTTTTCATGATTAGATTCTTTTATATCAATGACCTGATGATGTTTCAATTGATTAAATCGAAAAAACTCAGAAATTAAAATCTAATATCAACTTATTGAGCTTAATAAAATGATAATTTAAAAAGTGTCTCTATAGGCTCCATGGCTCAAGATCTAGATGCATAATCAGTCAAAGAAGCCATTATTCAACTTTCAAAAACACAACACCAAAATAAACAATCGAATTCGCAAGCTGACTACCAGAATGAACAAAAGTGATCAGATATTTTCGTCATGCACGCAGTGCTATCTGATGCTTTGAAGAAAAGGAAATAAAACTGCGGCTGCAAGAAAAGGCGGAACTGTGAGAGAGACGGTCCAAGCGACTCAATAAAAACCAACATGTACATATCCAATTACATCTAGTGTAAAAATACATACAACAATCATCGCTTTGAAAATTTTATTAGATTTTCTCACATAGAAAGCCCAAATATTAGATATTTGGGCTTTCTATTTCACAGATTAAATTTCGAAAAATCCAAGTCTGGTTATAACGATAACGATGATCAAATTAGAAACGCCAGTGGTAGAACAAATCGATCGCTTTTTCCAAAGACTGACTTGCTTCCAAGTACAAACGTTTATTCATTTGATAACGTAACGTCAATTTATTCACAGGAGTAAATACGCCAACGCCATAACGGATATATAGGTCTGGCGTAATATATCCCGTTAAACTCACCTGAGTATCATCGCCTGTCCCCTGCGCATCAAAAGACAAACCACTCAGACCAAACGTTCTTCCAATCTGATTGGTAAATGCGCGTGTTCCGCCTAAGCCTAAACTGATCCCTGCTGCGGCAATGGTATTGTTTACATCCGACTTAAAGCCTTCTGCATTACTTAATCCGCTTGAACCTTCATTGATACGACCAGTAATCAACGCATTCATGGCTTCTTGGTCTGACAATCCTGCATCATTATAAACTTGAATATTCGGACTTGAAGCTGTTCCAGTCACACGCAATCCAACTGTACTTCCCGAAATACTCTTGTTGGTATCAACATCTAATGTTGGATTTGACAAAGGGCCATTAAAACGTGCAATCGCTCGGTTTAGATCCAGACGTTGGCCATAAGCTTCTACAGTCACTTTTTGACTGACACCAATCGCACCATTGGCACGCATTGCTGTCTCCAAACCACGTTGGGAAAGGTACAAACGTCCAACTAAAGGAATACGGCTGTTAAAACCTTGGAAAATAACTTTATTACCTAAATTTACTGAAACATCTGCACGAATCGACCATGGCTGTGCAGCTTTAAGTAAGGCAAGCTGATTTTGACCTTCCTTTACGATGCGGACATCGGGTGATACATTGACCACGGTTGCACTTGATTCCGGCATTGAAATCAGTGCTTGTGGTACATCTACTTTACCTTTCACAGTTAACTTTTTACTTAATGGTAAAGCATCAAGTTCCATATCGGTATCAACAATTGCAGTGATTAAAGGGGCTTGGCGAATCAATAATTTGTCACCAGTCAAACGCACTTGCACATGCGGATCATTTTTCCAATCCACACTGCCTGAAATCTTACCAACCCCACGACCACTGTTGAAAGCGCCGTTGATTGTGGCAACATCTTGGCGAATTGAAGTATAAAGCTGAATATTATTTAAGTTGACTGGTAGTGAAATCATGCTGATTTCACCATTTTTCAAACGCATTTCACCATCGAATAACGGTTGTGTCAGCGTACCATTGATCTTACCTGCCAGTGACAATGTTCCATCCAATTTGCGTACATCTGCAATAAATGGTTTTAAGATTTTCAATTGAACTTCATTAAAAGCAACCTCGCCACGCATCGGTTTAGCATCGACATAGGGATTGATGACAACGCTCGCATATCCTGTTCCCACGTTCGGTGCTTTCAAATCAGTACGCAATAACAAACCATCTTTGATGCTTTTCATTACAATACTGGCTTCATCATAGTTCATCGATGTTGATGGATCATTTGGATCTTCTGCTGCAATACCAATTTGTCCATTCCGTGTTACCAATTTCGCATCCAATTTAGGTTGCTGACCTTGTGTCCATGATGCTTTTGCATAACCATTTAGCTTACCTGTGAGTGCTAAACCTTCTGGCATAAATGCAGCAAAGTCATTTAAGTCTAAGTTTTTAGTGACAAATGAAACATTACCATGTTTTTGACTCACACGAACGGGCTGGTCAAAACATAATTGGCTTTGTTGACTTAACCAACAATGCTGTCCGACATATAGCTCTGATTTAGCTGCATTGAAAATAACCGGTGCATGTTGTTGTTGCAATAAATGCGCTCGCACAGAGTCAAATTCACCTTTTTGTACCTGACCCAGCCAATCATTTTGAGCATTAAACCCACCAGCAAACTGCACATAAAACTTTGAATAATAGTTCCATGCTTGTAATTGTAGTAGATGAGCTTTGCGTGTTCCTGAAAGTGTAATACCTGCGTGTTGAATCTCACGGTTACCACTACGCAAGGTTTCCATTTGCGCAACCATTTTAGATGGTACAGTTTCCGATGTCGGCAACTCACCTTTTAAGCTTAATTTCTTGATGCTTAAGCTGTCATTGAGTCTGAAATCATCCACTGCGAGATTGGCTGTCGCACTTAAACGCGGCTGTGCCTGTAAATTTAAATAACCATGTGCTGTACCACGCAACCCAGGGTAAAGCTCATATAATGCAGGTGCATTCAATTTTAGTCTCAAATTCTGCGCATTGCCGGATGCTTGAACCTGATTACTTGCATAAGATAAAAATAGATTATTTGCTTCAAATTGTTGAGGCATCAACCCCTTAAGATCCGAGTTGAGCACGACTGCTAAATTGCCTTTTCCTCGCAATGGTTTATTGTTAATTATGCCTGCAAGATTCAATTGCTGAATATTGATTTTCTTTAAACGATCTGACCAATTACCTTGAGTTTTAACATTGCCTGAAACTTCTCCACGAATTGAAGACACAAAATATTGGGGTTTAAATCGCACCAAAGAGGCATTGATATCCCAGCCCACACCATTGCTGATATGGACTAAACCATTGGCTAGGATTTTCCCGGCAACACCATCATGTTGAAGTTCAGAAATTTTAATCAGCTCAGGTGTTCCTGCAACACGAATTTTGAGCAAACCACTGCCTTGCTTGATTTGTGACGCATTTAAAGCACCATCATAATTCACAGCAAAACCTTTAAATGCCCCACCAGCTTTCGCATCATTGAAAATTATTGCTGCTGTGCTTTTACCGGTTAACTGAATGGTTTCTGCTTTGACTTGGTTGGCAATACGTCCCGTTAAATTAATCGCCTCCAAATTAATCAACTGTTGATTTGGTTTCGCATAACCATTGGCTTTGATTTGCCCATTTAAGAGATCCACTGGTGCAGTGGCAACAATACTCTGTGGATTAAAATCTTTTGCGTTGAGCAATGCATTCCACTTCAATTGACGTTTTTCAGTTGGTAATTCAACCACAGCATTTCCAGATAAACTGCCTTTGGTCGAAACATATTCAAATGCAGAAATATGTAGATCATTGCCTTTTAGGTCGACCTGAGCATTATATTTACCTGCTGGCAAACTGCCTTTTTCATGTTGACGAACAACAGTCGCAACATGAATATTTTGCTGACCTTCTACAAGTGCAACATTGACTTGCCCCTGCTCACTGCTCAACCAGCCTACATAAGGCACAGCCCGATCGATGTTATTCCAATTTACTCCCAATAACATTGGTTCGGGTTTTTTGCCTTTTTGTTCAGCTTGATCAAGCTTAACCTTCCATGATTCGTATTTATCAAAATCAAGATTGGCTGTTAAATGCATACCCTGCTTTAACTGACCCACCGACGCAATTTTTGCATCCAATGAGGCTGGCAGAAAATCCTGAATCGCCTGAGGTATCACTTTATCTTTTGGATTAAGTCGGTCTAAACGCCCTTGGATATCCCAATGTACTACATCATGCCAACCCACTACACCGGTAAGGTTGACCGCCCCTCCCATCAACTGACCATTTATATTGTTGATATTCAGTTGATTAACCAAATCAGTATGTGCCAGAGCCGTGTATTGCCCTTGTGGAATATTTTTACCACTGATGTCGGTGTTGAGCTCTAGGTTCAGACCTTTTACATCGCCTTGAAATTTAGCTATACCATTTTTAGATAAAAGTTCTTGGTCTAGCATCAATGGCCAATGATAATCTTTAAATATCAGTGCACCGTTCATTGGAACGTCATGCTGCATTGGGTGAATGACTGCCCAACCTGTCAACAAATCCGGGGTTTTCGTCGCCACTCCTGCTTTAATGGTGGCTAAAGAACCACGGGCATGCACGTAGATATCTTCAACATTTAAACTTTTTAACGAAGGAAGACGAAGAATAGCTTTGGCGTTAAGTGGATAATCACCTTGTTTAAAATCCATGTTTCCTGTGGCATCTTTGACCGACAAATAGCCCATGTCCATTTTTGAATTTTCAAACTTCAGTGCAGTTCCAGACCACAACGCATTTTCCAAATGAATATCATTGATATCTACTTTTGAAGAACTGGTCTGGAATTGCAAATGATCCACATCAGCCTTGTCTAAACGCAAAACAAATGGCAATTTGATTTCACTGAATTTAAATGGTTCATCACTTGGCGGACTTTTGCTGATAATTCTTAAATTATTGACATCCGCATGACTCAGATGAATTTCTTTTTCTAAAATTGCGCGCCATCCCAAAGAAATATCTGCACGATCAATTTTAACATCCACAGCAGTCAAGGTAACCAAGACATTTTTAAGAATGATCCCTTGCAGCAAATTCCCACTTTCATATTGATAAGCAATGATTTTTTGACTTGCAGCAACACGATCCAATAAAAACTTACTGCCTTTATCAGTACTGAACATTACAGCCAAAGCAGCAATTAATAAAATAATGACCAAAAGTAAAGACATCAGAATATTACGTAATAAATTACGCTTCTTCGGGGTCAATTCCTGCTTGGGTTGATCATTTTGCTGTTCATTTTGAACATCTTGATGTTCTTCATCAGCCATAATATTTCCAGTAATTCTCTTATATTTTTAGTTAATTAAAGTTGTGAACCAATAAAGAAGTGCAAACGAATCGGTTTTGCGGGATCAGATATTCCAGATGCAACATCGATTCGAATCGGGCCAATCGGTGACTTCCAACGTAGCCCCACACCTAAGCTGTATTCTGTATCATTGCTGAATGACTTGTCATAAGCATTACCAAAGTCACTAAATACAGCACCACGCCAACCGTCTTTAAATTGATAATTGTATTCTAAAGAACCTACCGCTAAGCCTTGCCCACCCACTTTATACCCATACTCAACAGGTGATAAACTTTTATAGTCAAAGCCTCTGAGACTTTGATCACCGCCAGCAAAGTATCTTAAGTTATAAGGTACTTTTTCGAAATCTTTGGCAAAAATATAGCCTACATTCAAACCGCCCACAATTTGATGGTTGTCATTTTCGCCAAAAGAATACAAACCTTTCCATTCAGCACTGGTGATTGCCATATCCGTATCAGACAGTAATGACTGACTACCCAATTGGATTTTATAACTTTGTTTATAACCCCGAGTTGGATTAACACGGTTATCACTGATTGTTTTGGTTGCTTCATAACCTAATAGTAACGATTCTTGCTCTTGATCAGAGCCTGGAACCAAAAATGCGTCAGGTATATTGGCAATATCAACAGGTCCATTTTGAGTGACGCGGTCTAAACGATAGCGTACACCCAAAATATGTTGCCACTCTTTACGTGATCCCTTGATGATTCGGTCAACCCCAGCAACAGCAGATTCAATGACCAAATCCATGTCATTACCAATCCCATCACGAGTTTCTCGTTCATAACCCGCAACCAAACTGAAATAATCATTTAAAGGATGTTTATAGGGAATGTTGTAGCGTGCATCTATAGATTGACGAATCTGTGACAACTCCATGTTGGCATCAAAGGAATGACCCAAGTGATTGACAATGGCACGTCTATACTGACCACGCAAACGGACACCAGTATCTGTTCCATAACCAATCCCTGTTTCCAGACTATTTAAACGATCAGCATTTAAAGTCACAATCACTGGGATTTTTTTGGTTTCACGCGCTTTGTCCTTAAGTTGGTCTTCGTCTGACTCTCTTTCTTTTTGCTGTGCTTGCAGTTGTTTTAAATTTGGGTTGGCTTCTTCGCCTTGAGTCCCCGCAAATTGATTCTCATTGACTACATTTTGGGTAACTTCTTTATCTGATAGATGTACCTTATCAGCATCTGTTTGTGCCGCAAAAGTTGATTCAGCAACATTTTCCTGATCGACCAAAGCTTGTAAATCTGCTGGTAACTCCAATGGTTTTACAATTGCATCAGGTTTAATTGCATCTACAAGCGTATAATTAAAATAACGAGAGTTGGTCAGGTTGTTTGCCAGACCATTGACACGCCAAGCAGTATAATCTGCACCATCATTCCATGGCGCTAAAGTTTTTAAGATTTTTAAATCAATCGGTAACGGTTTAGAAGGGTCACTCATTCTAAACTCGACATCTTCTAATTTATAACGCTCGCCTGTTTCATACTTTAAATTAATCTGGGCTTTATTTTGCGGTTGCTCTACTTTGACGTCATGTAAACGCCAATAACTATCAAAAAAACCATTATTGGAAGCCGCGTCTGCTATTCTGGTTTTAGTGGTTTCATATAAACCATGATTGAGAACATCACCCTCCTCCAAGTCAGGTAATACACCAATCACTTGGAACTGAGCGAGATTTGCGCCAGGCCCTGTAAACTCAATATTTTGTTCCGTGACCTTAACAGGATCATTTGGAGTGACTTTAACACCTAAATGACTATCATCAATTTTACTGAATCTAAATTGTGCGTTGTAATAACCTACAGCTTGCGCCGCCTGAACAGCAAGTGTGCGCAATTGTGGTACTGAACCATTAAAATCAGAATAAGCTTCTTGAGTAAAGGTTCCGAGTTTGGCTTTTAAGTTGTTTGCTAAAACAGGTGGTGCACCTGAAACAGATACACTGATTTTTGCAATTGGCGCACCATTGTCCTGTGGTCCACGAATTTTATTGACAAGATTTCTAAAGAAACCTTTTTTAGGTTGCTCATCCTCTGGAAGATTCGCATTATGATCAACCAGAGTTTTACCCGCTTCATTTTCTTGAACAGAAATTTGGTTATCTGCACGAATGGTTTGTATCAATTGATCAACATTGACTGGGGCTTGAGTGATCTCGGTTAACTCTTGTTGTGTGGCGTTACTGACTTCGACCTCTGGCGTTTTAATCATACCATTACGGAAATTTTGTGCTTCGGTTTTAGCCTGCTCTGCCACACTGTAAATTTCATTCGCCATAGATGGGTCTACACTGGCCGCCGGCAAATCTTCCAAGTCTTCAAATTCAATGGGTTTAAAATCATCCTGAACGCCAATATTCAGTTGTTGCTGTTCAAGCATCTTTGCACTATCAAATTGTTCAGGTTGTTGTTGGGCCTGTTTAACTTTCTCATCAAGTTGATCAATTTTCTCGTTCGACAATCCTTCTTGCCTTGCTGCCGACTCTAATTGTTCTTGATCATGTGTGATGTTTACAGTATTTGAGTTTAGGATTTGATTATTCTGTGCTTGCTCTGCGTAACTCACGGGTACTGCAAAAATACTTAAAAAAACACTTGAACATATCAGTTTGTTGATATGATAACGATCAAAGTGTAAATGAACACTATGTGAAAGCACAGATTTTTTAAAATTAATTTTTGCTGGCATACCACGCTCGAATGACCTAAATTTATTTGTAGAAAGATCCACGATTAAAAATCTTTCAAATACTCAAACCAATTGGTTTTACACATGATTTAAGGTAAAAACATGATACATGATTTTGAGAGATAGTTACCATTTCAACACATTTCTTATATATAACTAAATGAAGTCTTCTACAATGGAAAAAAATGAGCATATTTTAGGGACCCGACGTTTTTTACCGATGTTCCTTACCCAATTTTTTGGCGCCTTAAACGACAATGTATATAAACAGTCCTTATTGCTCGTCATTACCTATGGATGGATTCAGCAACAATCAGCAAGTGTCAGCACCTTAAACAACCTTGCCGCACTTCTGTTTATATTACCCTATTTCATCTTTTCTGCGACAGCAGGTCAAATTGCAGATAAGTATGAACGTTCATTTTTAGTTAGAAATATTAAAATTCTTGAAATCATCATCATGCTGATTGCGTCGGCAGGTTTTTTACTGGGTAATTTGTGGATTTTACTGTTCGCTTTGTTTTTGATGGGCACACACAGTACCTTCTTTGGTCCAATTAAATATGCAATTCTGCCTGAAATTTTAAAACCAAATGAGTTAATGTCAGGAAATGCCTTATTTCAGTCGGGAACATCTATAGCCATTTTGATCGGGATGATTTTAGGTGGTGCAGTGATATCACTCTCTCAAGGTCATATGATTTGGATTTGTCTAACCATTGTCTCAATCGCAGTTGTGGGCTATCTATCGAGTCGCTTTATTCTCAAACAATCAACCTCTAATACAGATCTGAAGATTGACTGGAATTTCTTTAGAACCAGTTTTGAAACCATCCGCTATGCAAAAAGTTTACCTTTAATTTTTATCATACTTTTAGGCAATTCTTGGTATTGGTTCTATGGTGCGACCTATCTTACTCAAATCCCTCAATTGACCCAACAAAACTTGCATGGCAATGAAAATGTAGTGAGTCTACTCCTGACATTTTTCTCTGTGGGGATTGGTGTTGGTTCATTGCTGTGCCGCAAAATCGGTGGTACTGAAGTCAATATCAAAATGGTACCGCTGGGTGCGATCGGTTTAACTTTGTTCGCAATTTACCTTGCAGGCAGTCTGGCTTTTGTTCCTGAACGTACTGGTGATTTGATTTCAGTTACAGATATGTTTAGTTCTGGTACCCCATACTATCACGTGATGTTGGCAGTGACGTTACTGGGAATTAGTGGAGGTTTTTATATCGTTCCCCTGTATGCCATGATGCAGGCATATGCACCAAAATCACATCGAGCGCGTGTTGTTGCTGCAAATAATATTTTTAATGCGATATTCATGGTTTCATCGGCGATTTTTTCCATTATCATCTTAAGTATATTAAAAATAGATATTAAAATTCTATTTTGTATAACTGCTGTGTTAAGTGCTTTGTTTAGCACATGGTTATTAATTCGTTTAAAACCCTTAATCGCAACCACTCAAGTTTCTTTGGAGGACTAATATGCGTCAATATACGGGCATTGATAAATTGATTCATTCTTTTGATCAAGCGTTAAGAAGCTTAGTTCCTGGAGCAACATCAGCGCAAAGAGCCAATCCATCCACTAAGACTGAAACTAAACTGGCTGTCAGTGAAGCACGCCATGTAGCAGGTTTAATGCGAGTCAACCACAGTGGTGAAGTCTGTGCGCAAGCCCTTTATCATGGACAAGCCCTGACTGCAAAACTTCCGAATGTTCGCCGTGAAATGGAGTTTGCTGCCATTGAAGAACAAGACCATTTGGCATGGTGTGAGGACCGTTTAAAAGAGTTGGACAGTCATACCAGTTTACTTAACCCAGTCTGGTACGGTCTTTCATTTGGTATGGGTGCGCTAGCCGGGATCGCTGGCGATAAATACAGTTTAGGTTTTGTGGCTGAAACAGAGCGCCAAGTAAGTCTTCACTTGCAGCATCATATCAGTCAACTTCCTGCTCAAGATGAACGTTCGCGTAAGATCTTGGTACAAATGAATGAAGATGAATTGCATCATCGTGATACAGCTTTAACCGCGGGCGGTGTTGAGCTTCCAATCCCGGTTAAAATTACCATGACTGCCATTTCTAAATTGATGACCAAGACCAGTTATTATATCTAATGGCAATATCCAAAAAATAAGCCCGTAAATTGGGCTTATTTTTTAACATCTTTTTTTCAACACATTAAGCGTTATGAATAGTTAAGTGCGGAACAAAACCCATATTTATCTAGATTGAATATCACTCTTCGCCGAATATCAATTGGGCACTATTCGGGGCCAATTTTGCAGTTTGTAGTGGCAACAAAGATGGATTTAAAGGATATTGTTTTCCATCAAATTTTAACATCACTTGCCCATGCTTCCGTGTGTATATAAATAGTTGCTTCCAACCGTTGTGCATATAAGTAGTCACATATACAGGGGTGTCTACCAAAGTTGTTTTGCTTAAAAACTCAAACTGCTGATTCGCTCCACCTTTAAAGACCAGCATGCTACAACCACCTGATCCACACCAATCCTGTCCGTTGAGTAAAACAATCGCATCCTCTATTCCATCTTGATTCAGGTCATTAAATGCGACATTGAATGTAGGCTGACCCTGAGTATAAGCTTCTACTTGCTGTTTTAAATGTATGTCACGCTGTTGCAATAACAGCAGACGACTTGAAGAATGCTCAGGCTGTTGTAGTGATTTTTCATGAAGTGTTGTACAGGCACTTAATAATAATGCAGCACTCATTAAAATCATCGATTGAATATTCATATGTACTCACCTTATGCGGGTATCAATCACTGGAAATTGATGAGGTGGATAGCAGAATCGCACATCTTGCCAAAGATCAAACATTGGGATCTTAACATCCAAAGCCAGTGGAAGTTTTTTGGGATTAAAATGCATTGTATTTAACTCGGTTCCCCAAGCGATTAAATCAATATCTAAAGAAATGTGATGAGATGGTCGGGTACGTCCAGACTCTGCTTCCATCTGTTTTAATTGAAAAATCATCTGATCGACAGACAATTGACTTTTTAATAAACAGGCAGCATTCCAATAATCTGCACCAATTCCATCACGACAAGGAATTAAATAAATAGGAGAAAAAACAGCTTCCCCCAGTTTTTTAATTTGAGTCAGTGATTTTTGAAAATGATGTTGTGGTTGATCATTGCTGGCTAGCGCTAGAGCGAATATCGTTTCGGTGGCGTTCAAGACGAATTCCTACAGAATTAGCTTGCGGGATAATAGCAGGCTTACGGATAGTAATCATAATCGATTCAATTGCAGGAAAGGTAGTGAAAAGCGCATTTAACACCAATTTCGCAGCATGTTCGATCAATTTTGGGGCGGCATCTTGAATCACTTTGGCTGAAATATCACAAATCTCTGCATAATTTAAAGTATGTTTAAGTTCATCCGAATTTGAAGCTTGCTCTAAATTCGTTTGAATATGCAGATCAAGCATTAAAGGCTGGATCATTTGACGTTCCCAGTTAAAACAGCCAACGACAGTATCAACTTTCAAACCTTCAATAATAATTGCATCCATGATTTAAAAAATTCTCTTGTTCAATGAAAAACCCTTGCAAAATGTATTTATTAAGACTTGAGTCAAATCTTTCAAATACTTCTCACAAGGGGCACTTAATATTAATGCTTTAATAATGATGCTGGGTCGATATTTTGAATCATCTGTAAACGTTGGTCAGCATAAATATCTGTATAGGGTGCAAGCACTCGCATAAAACGATCAAAATACAACATTTGCTTAAACAGTAAAGCGAAATCACGTGGGAAACGTATACCATGACGCTCTCCAACAGCAACCATATCCATCATGATATCGTTAAGATCGGATGGATTCGAAGTCATGATTTGCTGAGGATCAGCGAGCAATACACCACTAAATAAACGCTCCAAATCGTCTGCTAAAACCTGAGTGTCAATTTGAGTACTGGTCATACCCATTTGCAACATATTTTCAGCCATCAATTTGTAATCGGTCTTTTGCAATGCATCCATAAATGCCATACATGCTTGCCAGACTTCCGGTTTTAACTGTCCGACGATCCCAAAGTCAATAAAGCCAATTCGCCCATCTTCTAGCAACATCAGGTTGCCTGCATGTAAATCTGCGTGGAAAGATTGGCACAGCATTAAGCTACCAAACCAAGTATTCATTGCTGTAATCAATATTTGCGAAGGATCTTTAGCAACTTTTTTGACAACATCAAAATCGGTCAATGGTACACCATACAAACGTTGCATGGTCAGGACACGACGTGTTGAAAATTGGTGATATACCTTAGGTGCTGTTGCAGCAGTATTGCGAGAAACATTCAGATAATTGACAAAATCATCTAAATTTTTTGCTTCTTCAATAAAATCAACTTCACGAACCATACGTGTTTTGATTTCGTCAACGATATCTGCCAAAGAAGCAAATTTAACTTTGGGAATGGCTTTTTCTAAAACCTTGGTCGCCCAATGCAAGACATTTAGATCAGTATAAAGAATGGTTTCAACGCCTGGCTTTTGTACTTTAATAACTACATCTTCGCCAGTGACTAAACGAGCAGCATGTACCTGAGCAATGGATGCTGAAGCTAATGGCTTTTCATCAATAGAAGCAAATATCTCTGCTAAGTCACGCCCTGCAAACTCTTGCTCCAACACACCTTGCACATAGCTAAATGGTAGATAAGGCGTCTGATCCAAACAGCCTTGGAACTCTTCAACATACTCACGAGGAAATAATGAGGGTGTGCTGGCAATAAATTGACCTAATTTAATATACGTTGAACCTAATGATTCAAAGGTTTCACGCATCAGTTTGGCATTACTGGGTTTTTCTGTGGCATATTTAATGCCTGCTTTTGCTGCAATTACAGCCGTTTCCCCAACGCGGGCGACTGAACGCAGACCATCGAGAAAGATATTATTTTTCATAATGTCAACATTAAATTGAGTTTGTTGGAGTTTAACAAATTAATCAGCATTTGCAGTATGGCTAAGCTGACAGTTTGCGCAATCTTGATCTTTTTCAAAGGCTAAAATTCGTTGTTTCATTGTTAAACCATCCCAAAGCAATAACTTTTGCTTGAGTGGTGTCCTTCCCAAACCGAGATATAAAAGTGCATGATGAGCCTGTAAACAGGCGATAACATTTGGCGTTGTTGCCAATACGCCTGTGTCGGCACAGCGTAAGTTTTCATTTTGCTGTTGCTCTTTGGGAAATAGGCATTCATAACAGGCTGAATTCCCTTCAACCATAAATAACTGTCCTTGAAAACCAATTGCAGATGCACTAATCAAAGGAACTTGAGCGTGTGTACAAATTTGATTGACCAGATAACGTGTAGCAAAATTATCACAACCATCAAGCACTAAATCTTGATGTGAGATAAGCATTTGTGCGTTCTGTTGATCAAGTCGGATGGTATGATGTTCTACTTGAATAAATGGGTTAATCTGTCGCAATCGCTTGGCCAAAATTTCTGCTTTATAGAAACCGATATCTTGCTCGACATAAGCAATCTGTCTTTGTAGATTACTCATTTCTATAATATCTGCATCAATCAGGCTAATTTTACCTACGCCTGCGCGCGCCAACAGTTCAGCTGTCATACAGCCAATGCCACCACAGCCAACAATCAGAATATTGGCAAGCTTTAATTTTTCCTGCGCCTCTAAATCCCAGCCATCCAATAAAATCTGGCGTGAATAAAGATACATTTCAGATTCGTTCAGTTCTAAATCCATATCCATCATGTACTAAAATCGATTCCACTCTATCCATGTGCAATATAACATTTCCAAGGTTTGTCACGTAGAAGATTGTTAGATTGAATCCAAAATAAGTGCTCGGACAACAGTATTTTCTCAACTGCGGAGCAAAAGTAGAAAATTGCTGATTTATTTTATTTATCGCGAATATTTTTCAAGTATTATTTCAATATTGAAAATTTATAAATTTCATTCTACATTAGTTTAGAAAAAAACTTCACACTGAGTATGGCTATGGAACTTGACCGTTACGACAAACAAATATTAGAAATATTAACCCATGAAGATATTAACTTAAATGAACTGTCAGAACGTATAAATCTATCGGTGAGTTCAGTACACCGTCGCATCAAGCATTTGATAGAAACGGATATCATGACCAATCTAAAACGTGATATTAACTTCGAAAAATTAGGCTTTAAGCTCCATGTGATTTTACAGATTTCACTCAGTAAACATGACACTGATACATTTGCAAAATTTTTAGAAGAACTTGAGAATATTCCAGAAGTAATCAATGCCTTTTTAGTAACGGGTCAAACCGCAGATTTTTTGGTTGAAGTCATTGCTAAAGATATGGAAAACTACAGTGAGATTTTACTTAAACGTATTGGTAAAATTGATCATGTGGTTGCACTCCACTCAAGCTTTGTGATCAAAGAATATAATCGAGTATTTAACTGTACTGGTTTATTAAATCGGGTTTAGTTTCTGATTCGGCGCTGACATTCTGTAAGAAAAATAAGGGATCTTTCCCTCCCTTATTTGGGTATGCCATACTTTCAAACCAGAATTTCTTTAATTATTATTTGTTAATTTAAGTAGAAATGAATCAAACTGCACTTTATCAATAAACTTTAAATCAATATTGCTTCCATCAATAAAAAAAATTTTCGCTTGATGGATATTTCCTTGGATGGTTTCGACTTCCATAAACTTGATGTTTGCTGAATTAATGTATTTATCTCTATATTTTACAAACACTTTTTATCCTTAAGAATGAATGTATTTGAATAATCAATCCTTCATCTAAAATTAATCAAAAACGAGATACAAGTCAAATATTTTTAAGTAAATGTTAAATATATAATGGATCAAATGCATCTCTGTTTAATAAATTAAGACTTATTCAAGTTTCGAAACTTACGATATATGCGTTATAGAGATAAAATAGATCGTTACGCTTCTGATCATTGCAACTGCAAACATAGCAATAAACCATTGATCTTAATTGATTATAGCTTATTTACGACAGCATATTTAACAAAGAAAATCAAGCCATAAAAAAACGCACTAGAAAGTGCGCTTTTTTGTAAAAATCAGAACTAATTTTCTAATTCAGCCAGAACTTCATCTGTAAACTCAACGTTGGTATATACGTTTTGAACATCATCTAAATCTTCAAACATATCAATCATTTTCACAATCAGTTTAGCCTGATCTACATCTGAAATTAATGCTTTGGTTGAAGGGCTCATGACCACTTCTGCATTGTCAGACTTTAAGCCCGCAGCCGTTAGAGCATCTTGTACATCACCAAATGTTTCAGGGGTAGTAATCACCAAGATTTCATCTTCATCGACTTCGATATCTTCAGCACCTGCCTCTAAAGCAATGTCCATGATTTTGTCTTCTAAAGAAACATCTTCAAAAGTAATTTCACCACGCTTTGTAAACAAGTATGCAACAGAACCTGCTGTACCTAAGTTACCATTGGTTTTAGAAAAACAATGTCGAACATCTGGCACTGTACGGTTTAGATTGTCTGTCATCGTCTCCACGAGAACTGCAACGCCACCCACACCATAACCTTCATAAGTGACTTCTTTTAAATCATCATTATCGTCCCCACCAGCACCGCGTTGGATTGCACGGTTGATGGTGTCACGTGTCATATTGACAGAAAGTGCTTTTTCAACAACAGCACGTAGACGAGGGTTACTGCCTGCATCTGGACCGCCGAGTCTGGCAGCTGTGGTTAATTCACGAATATATTTAGTAAAAACTTTACCACGCGTCGCATCTTGTTTTGCTTTACGATGCTTAATATTGGCCCACTTGGAATGACCCGCCATGCGAAATATGCTCCTGTAGATTGGCTTTATGCCATATCAAATTGCAGCAATTCTACCATAAGCACTTTTTTATGAGAAAGTGCTTATTTTTTAGTTTTGATGCAAATTAAGAATTTTTTGGCTCAGGAATTACAATATCCAATCCTGTATGCTCTTTATATAACCGTTTAATTTGTGCGAGGTCTTGATCTAGATCAGTTGGATAAATTTTTCCAAAAATTCCACCTTGCTTGGTTTTTGAATTTGCGTACATTAAAACTATCGGTACACCCGCTGCTTTTGCAATATGCCAAAAACCCGTACGGATCGGCTTACGTGCTTCACCACGTTCGGCCCGAGTCGCTTCAGGCGCAATCACCAAATTGAATTCATCCTGACTTTGAAATAATTCCACCATCTGCGCAACAATGTCTTTATTTGATTTGCGATCGACAGGAATTCCACCAATTTTTTCCAAAATGGGTTTCATGGGGCCTTTAAATAGTTCTTTCTTGATCAAAGTATGGATTTTGATGTTATAAATTTGAAATATAGCAAGTGAAAGAACAGCATCCATCATAGAAGTGTGCTCAAAACCAATAATCACTTGTTTTTTTTCAAGTACACTTTGATCTACTTCATAAGACCAGCCAGAGAGCTTGAAGGTAAGTTCTCCCAGAAACTTTTTCATATAACCTGTATGCCTTAAAAAATTAATTCGAGGATTGTCTAAGCAAAAGCAAAAAAAAACAATCACAATTACGCTTATTTTTTTACACTTGTATATTTTTATATGAGTACAATCAACTTTTCTTAAACCAACCACAGTATGAATAAATCTATTATATACATTTAAAAATGTGTCTAACATTTATCATAGGCAGAAGTATAGCCATTACAACCTGATACCTTTAAACGGATGTGAATCCCTGATCATGTAAAAATTTTAAACAAAACGTATAAAACATAAACCAAAGATTAAAGAATAAAGCCTTTTATGCCCCTCTGTTGATATGTTTATTTCTCAAGATAGCCAAAATGTATAACCATGTTAACAACAGCGAACTCAACATCAATTTAAAAGTAATTTATGAAGCATTCACCTGTTTTATCCTATGAAGAAAATTTCATATTTAATCCGTTCTTATTATTGCTCTATTATTTTCTGTATGTTGAGTTATTTTAGCATCAAATATTTAATATAAAGTTCACCTGATAAATAACATTACTTAAAAATAAATTTAGAAATACTAATTTATTTTTAAATCTGTAATTATTCGCTAAAATAATGTTAATTTATCAAAAAGTAAAACTATGTCACTATTTTGCAATATTTTATTTGTATAAAAAATCAACTAAAAAATATAACTTTTTCAAATAAATTTCTGATTTTTATTTATATATATTATTAATACTTTATTTTTCATTACTTTTTTAGTCTTAATTACATTTATAAATTAGAGTTTTTACTCTACTTATTGATTATTTTATGTAATTTTAAATATCTCATTGTCAAGAAGACAATGATGATTTTTAAAAGGATGAATCTAATGAAAACAAAAATGATGTTTCAAAAAGCCATCGTCACAACTTCACTATTATGTCTTGCAGGGGTAAGTCAAGCTGAAGATTTTAAGCGCTTCTCTGTCTCTACAGGTTGGCTACATATGACCTCCTTGGGAAAAGCACAACCGTTTAGAATCAATACCTCAGTTGGTGCAAATACGAAGGCAGCGGTAGGGGTAATTTCAGGTCAGACTATTTTAGATAATGTTGATCAATCTCGCATTAATGCAATGGACCCCACACTCATCGAATTACTCAATGCACCAAGTAATACAGAAGGTCGATATTTATTTGATGATTTACTTGACATTATCATGGCTGACGATCCCACTTTGATTGATCAATTGACAGGAATTGCTGAAATCAATGGTATTGCCAATTGGACCTCGAACGCAGGGTTAGAAGTTGAAGATGTTGATACCCTCGGTTTGATGTTTACCTATAATGTTACAGATAATGTTGCTGTTCAATTGATTGGTGGTGTTCCACCTAAAGTTGATTTAAAAGGCAAAGGCGCAGTATATGCACCTTTCACCGCAACATCTCAACCTCTTCAGGGGTTGGTTGGCGATCTATACTTAAAAAACAATCTTTTGATTACAGATTTAGATCGCTATAACACTGCTGCGTCTGCAAGAGCCTGGACACCTGCAATTCAAGCACAGTATTATTTTGGAAAATCTGGTGTAAATAAATTTAGACCTTTTATTGGCGCAGGCGTTATGTATGCCTATTTCAATGACATTAAAATCAATTCAGGAATTAAAAATGATTTGGTCAATGCGGGGCATATGATCCAAAACATTCATGATGGTCAGGCAGGTGCTTCACTTGAAGGTAAACCATCAAGTGGCAATATGAAAGTTAAGGTCGATGCTACAGATGCACTTGCACCGATTGTCACTGCTGGCTTTACCTATGACTTTAAACCCAATTGGTTTGCTACCGCCTCTATTTCATATGCTAAATTAGATAATACCGCCACAATCAGTGTAGTGAATACCAATAACAATGCAAAATTAATCCAAGCGAAAACTAAAATTGAGATTGATCCACTAATCTCATATGTTGGTGTGGGTTATCGTTTCTAATTTTCACCCTATCAAGCTATAAAAATTGAAGTCATTTTCATAATCCTTAGAGGAATGGCTTCAATTATGATATGTTATAAAAGATGTATTGTGCTTCAGAATAAATGAAGTTTTTATTCACTCAAAATCTGTGATTTATATAAGTTCTCTATCGTACTTTATTCTTGTACAAGCTAAATAATAAAAATTGCATAAAAAATAAGTTCTCTATTTTATTAAAATACTTGAATAGTATGATTAAATAGAACAACAAAAAACAAGATAATACAAGAAATTCGACTAAAAAAACCATTTAAACTCGACTACTTATCAAGCAAATAAAATATCAAGAACAATCATTTTTTTTAAATTTGTTGCAATTTCATTGCAATACTTTCATTATATGCCAAATTTTTAAACTGATATTTATTATTAAAAATTTTAACTATACTTGACTAAACTTTGGAAAAAAGATGAAAAAATTACTTTTAGTATCAATTTTGGGTGCTCTATCAGTAACTAGCCATGCAGCGAATACTGAAATTCAACCTTATGTGGGGGCAGGTTATACATATTTAGATAATGATGTTGATATTCACTTTTTGGGACTTAATGCTGGTGTTCAATTCAACCAATATATTGGTGCTGAAGCATTTTGGAACAAATCAGTAAATGACATCAAATTTGATGAAGACTTTGAAGAGCTAGGCGTAAGAACTGATGCAGATGTTCAATATTATGGTGTTGCTTTAACGGGTAAATATCCTTTAGAAAACAATTTTTATGCTAAAGGTATGGTTGGATATACACGTGTTGATCTTGATGTAGATGCTCAATTTTTAGGTTATAAAGTATCTGAAAGCGAAGATGATTCAGGTGTGATTATTCAAGCTGGTGGTGGTTATAACTTTAACAAGAACATCGCAGCTGAGTTAGCATATACATACATTAGCGCTTTTGATGGCTTTAATGGTGTGAATCTTCAATTAAAATATAACTTCTAAGTTAACAACAAGAAAGAAGGATAAATATCCTTCTTTCTTAAATCACAAAGCAAAATAAAAACGTTATACATCATTCATAATACTGATGATTTAATCATTTAATATAAGTGATCTATTTAAAAAGCCAATAACCACTTAAATAAAAAACTTTTAGGTAAATCTTTCTGATTAAATTTATTTTTTTCACTTCGCAAACGAACACAAATTTAAAAATGAGGATAGCGAATATAATAGACATGCTAATCTAACCCTTAAAACCAAACTCGCGTATTATAAAAAATCCTAGATATTCAGGAGGAATAAATACACCAGAATTTTACTTGATCAACAGGCCTCGTAATAATAAATCTAGAGCTGCTCGTGCTTGTACTAATCTTTGCACATTATCGCCACCATCAGCAATCCAAAATGCTGCTTCCGTTAGACTGCCATAAATTAAAGAAGCAATTGCTTGTGGGTCAACGGGTTCAATCACATTCTCTTGGAGAAGTTTTTCAATTAGTTCTTGCATCGAATCAATACAGTCTTTTTGTGACTCCAATGAGCTTCCTCCTAAAACAGCACGGGCATCACGAAGGACAATACGTTGAAACTCTGGCTCTAGAGCCATGTCTAAATAACGGTGGCAACGTTGGCTAAAACCAAGCCAAGTATTTTCAGCATGATCAGAAATCAACTGTAGCTGATGATCCATCTCGCCATCAATTTGTTTCACAACAGCTGCTAAAAGCCCTTTCTTATCGCCGAAATGATGATAGAGCGCACCACGGGTAAAGCCTGCTTGAGCAGTCAAATCATCCATTGACGTCTCTGCATAGCCTTTTTCACTAAACACTATACGTGCCATTGCAATCAAAGCAGCTCGGGTTTGTTCCATTTCAGCACGGGTACGACGGACCATCAAAAACTCCTTACATACATTTCGTATGAATATTTACATACACTACGTATGATTGTATGCTTTATTCATACGCAGCGTATGTATTTTACAAAATCCTTGTAGCTTTACAAGAAATCATTTTTAGGAAGACCGAATGATTGATGCATATCGAGATTTATTTTTAAAACCCCATACAACTACATTCACAGTGGCTGGTTTAATTGCACGTATTGCTTTGCCGATGAGCAGTATTGGAATCATCCTCATGGTTTCTAAGCTGTATGATAGTTATGCCCTTGCAGGTATAGTATCAGCTACATTTGTCTTAACTTATGCGCTGATTTCACCCCACACATCAAAGCTGGTGGATCACTATGGACAAAGTCGCATACTTCCAGTCGCAACGATCATCAGCAGCGTTGGTTTTGTTATCCTGATTTATAGCGCTTGGAAACAGACTGCTAATTGGATCTTATTTATTGGAGCATTTTTGGCAGGTTTTATGCCAAGCATATCTGCAATGGTGAGAGCACGCTGGACAGAAATTTATCGGGATCACTTCAGACTAAAGACGGCTTATTCCTTAGAAACTGTACTCGATGAAATATCATTTATTATTGGACCGCCTTTATCTGTAGGCTTATCTATTATTTTATTTCCTCAAGCCAGCTTAATCGTTGCGATCATATTGTTGATTATTGGCGTTATTGTATTGGTTCTGCAACGTGCAACCGAACCTGAATTGGATCAGTTGAATACTCACCCGTCGAATTCCAGATCGCTTATCCGAGTCGCAAATATACGTTTGCTTACTTTATTTATGCTGAGCATGGGCGTTATTGTGGGTACTGTGGATATCGTGAGTGTCGCCTTTGCTGAGGCAGTTTCTCAACCAGCCACCGCGAGTCTAGTGCTCTCTGCTTATGCTCTGGGATCATGTCTATCCGGTCTGTGGTTCGGCGCACTAAAGCTCTCAATCCCCTTACATCGACTTTTATTATGTGGCGGAGCTGCTACAGCTCTAGCAACCCTTCCCTTAGTCTGGATCGACAGTATCATTATCCTGACATGTGCTGTGTTTGTGGCTGGAATATTTTTTGCACCGACAATGATTGTAGCAATGTCATTGGTAGAACGTCTTGTCCCTAAACATCGCTTAACTGAGGCGATGACATGGTTATTGGCTGGTCTAAATATTGGTGTTGCATTGGGTGCAGCAAGCTCTGGGCAAATGCTCGATCATTATGGTTTGGATTATGGATTCTCGATTGCCTTGGGTGCAGGTGCAGTCGTGTTTATCCTTGCAATATTTGGATATTACCGTTTAAGACATGATCAATGATTGTCAGCTTAAAATCAGTCAATACAGCTAATATCCATTCATTAAAAATAAATCATGAGACTTGAATCCTAATGATAGAAAAAACAATGCTTCCTTTGAAAGGTCGTTTAGATTCAGTCTTTTTAGATTAAATGATGTTTTTTAAATGATTTGAGACAGCACATATTTCACTTTAAATCTCTTATGAACTTCAAAATTATTCAAGTTGAAGTTCATTTTTTAGAATTGATCTATAAAATCTTTAATTTCAAATAACTGAAATAAGAATACGCTCAAGATTCTGTTGATGATCTTTTCGATTTTAGGCAGTCTTTCGCCTGATCCAACTTAAACAGTTCATAGATCAACTCATTTTTTTCAGGAGTTGTAAAATTAATGTTAACTTTTTTAGGAGAATCAAACTGTTGGTAACTGATTGTAAATTTTTTAGAATGTATTAACGCTTCCATCAATCCGCAGGATTCCTGAGGATTGGTCGCAACAAACAAAATTTGCATGGCTTTTAATCCCTCATCTGCAAAGTCTGTTGATTGCAGTTTCTGATTGATACCATTATCCATGCTGATATATATCGGCTTATTAGAATCAATAAATTGAGCAGTTGTACTTACTCCTGAATCATCAGTCAATGCGATGGAGAGCGTTAAAAATACTGCTTTTTCAGGATAACCCAATGCTTTAGCAAAATTACCTTCCTTTTGGTATAGCCGAATTGCCTCATGACCAGAATCGCTATAAAGGCTCAAACTATCGACCGCTTTGAAATTATCCGAAATAATCTGCTTCTGCCAATCACCTGCATAACAAAAGGTCATTGTGATTAATAATTGAAGAAAACAGATTAATTTTACAAATACAGTTGTCTTTGTTGGTATCATTTAAGGCAAGTACCCTTTTCTAAATATGGAAGTAATCAGTTCAACTCAGGTGCTGTTTATATGCATCCTCATGACTATCTATTGACCAATCTAAACCATTAGAAAAAAATAATAAATACAAGTCTTTCTGATCTTTTCATGTGAGGAAAGTAAGACGTCATGTCTAGTTTAAAACATAGAATATGAAGGAGGAAAATAGATTTTAAAAGATTATTGATGATCAAATGTACCTGAAAATTGAATATATCAAAACGTTCAGTCAATAAAAAACCTCATAAATCAATAATCTATGAGGTTTGATATGGTGGGCCCGCCCAGACTTGAACTGGGGACCAACGGATTATGAGTCCGCTGCTCTAACCAACTGAGCTACAGGCCCTATAAATACTGACTATAGAGTATTTTCGAAAAAGAATACTAGCGAAAATAAAATTGAATTACAAGAACTTTAACAACAACTTAGATTCAATGCATGTTTTTTGAACATTAGAGGGGGAATTCAATGAATGATGACAAAGCGACTGTACTTTGCAATATCGATTACACCAATATGACTAGTGATTATTTTTTACGTTTATCTAGATAAATTTCCAATCCGCTCCATAAGCAAATCAGAATAAGAACAAAAATCATCACTGTAAATAAGGTCATCAACATGCTGCAATCCCTTTGCGCATTCTTAAAGTTTTAAGCTTATTGCTTAACTAAGACTAAAGTCTAAAACATTCAGCCTTAATAGTGAATATAAAACTGGCTATTTTCAATACAAAATAACTCTTATACTATTGTTTTTAATTATTAATTTTAATTTCCACCATTGAATCATCAAGATGAACCAAAAATTTATTGAGACTACTGACTTTTTAAACTGTGGAATTATTACTGTAATAGTGGCACTTTTGTTCAAAAAGATATACGATAATGATAATTATTATTAATTGAGCAATATAAATTATGGCTTTGAATACACATCGTACTTTTATTCAAGTGAAGGAAAAAATATATTTAGGTCCCAACTATATTCGCATCATTTTTGACTGTGCAGATACAGATAAATTTAAACATACAAGTATTGGCGATAACAATAAAGTCTTTATTCCAAGACCTGACCAAAATCAAATAGAACTTCCAGATTTTGATTTTGATCAACGCAAATGGATCGTCAAGAATCCAGCCCTTATGCCAGAAATTCGAACTTATACCCATCGTGATATAGATCTCATCAATAAAACTTTAACCATTGAGTTTGCAATGCACGGTACGGAAACGGTTGCTTGCCATTGGGCAGATCGTGCACGGCAAGGCGATCAAATCGGTGTCACCATGTCTACTGCAACACGAGAACTCGTACCAACAGGACTTCAACATTATCTTATGATTACGGATAGTACAGGTCTAGCGGTCACACAGGCAATTTTAAAAACCTTGCCTGCGAGCAGTAAAGCTTATGTGATTGCAGAAGTGCCTACGATTGCAGATCGGATCGAATTAAATACACAAGCTGATTTAGAGCAAATATGGTTATATAACCCTACCCCTTTGAAGCAAAGTTTATTGGCAGATGAGTTAGCAAAACATCCGGAATTGGTCAACTTACCCCCGAGCCGCTATGCACATATTACTGCTGAATTACAGGCTGTACGTGCTTGTCGTAATATTCTCAGAAAGCAAAGCGATTGGAGTAAAGAAGATTGTTATGCATGCTCATATTGGCAAATTGGTAAAGCAGACAGTGAGCGATTTTCTAAAGTTATCGATGATTAAAATAATGTCTGAGCTCAATCTCTCAATTCGCTTATTACAGTGCAACTGATTAAACTTCAATCAAAAGTCTCTATGCGTGTTCTCTGTATAGAGACTTTAATCATCCACTGTAAATAAAATATCGGTAAACAGACATCCTTTATAAATCAAAAAATGAGACGGGGTTGTGAATGATTTGAATATTGAAAGTGATCATCTCATTCATAAAAAATAAAATTAATCAATATCTTACATTTAAGGATATGGTCAATCTATTAAAATTCATAACGTAAAAAATGAATTCTCTAGATCAATAAAATCAATGTGATGAATATATTATTGAATGACAAAAATCTTTTGTTGAGCGAGGGATACATTTTATATTCCCACACAACATGGCGATATGCATATCGCCACACAATACAAAGATCATCTAGGATTCAAAAGTACGAAATAAATAATCAGGCACTTTAGCTCTAGTTCTCAGGCTTATAAAAAATTCCAATCCAATTCAGTAAAAACATCACCTTCAGTATCCTAATTATTCTTTTTGATAGTTCAAGTCTTAATCACAATATTTCATGGCTTTATTCCTTGATAAATTCAACTGTGTATGAGGCAATAACACACAAGAATAATTATGAAACTCGTATTCCTGAATCATATTATCCCGCATGAGATCAATCCGAATTTGGGTTTCTAAATAATCTTTGAAAAAATCCAACTGATTTAAACAAAAAATATATTTTTGCTGTGGATCCTTTAAGTTTTGCACACTTGATTGATAGATTTTACTTGTCAAGGCATCATTCACATTTCCATTTGCATATAAAAACACAATATCAAGCATTGAGAAATCATCAGAATTGAATATGGCTTGAGGCTTAAGCGCACATATATTTTGTTTCACACGCTCATATTCAAAATCTTGGATATATTTCTTTTTACATCCCTGTACAATCAAACAAAAACTTAAAACGACAATCAGGTTAAAATATTTCATCGACGACCTAAAAAATAATCAATTGATATAAATAAATTGCTGGTTGGTGAGTGGAACTAAAACCTGTTTGAAGTAAAATTCATTCAATATCTGTGTGGTAATTTCTGAAAATGGTTCATCTTTAAAATGCGGTAAAATTGAAAAATTGATCAGACCTAATGCTTGAGTATTCAGCAAATCAGGTGCTTTTGAAGCATCATCCATCGTTTTGATATACTCCAAATCAGGTCCCAATACGATAGAACCCGCGGAACTGCCTATATAAAGTTTTCCCTGATTGATCAAATTACAAATGACTTTGTCAGCCTGGGATCGTTTTAATTTTTGTAAAAGATAAAAGGTATTGCCACCTGAAATAAAAATAAAGTCATTTCTATTTAGCGTTGTTTCAATTGACTGAATGTCTTGCTCATCAATATTTAAAACGTCAACCTGAATACCTAGCTTTTCAAAGGCTTTTTTATCCTCTTCGACATAGAATGTAGTCTGTTCAGGTTTGCTCGCAGTAGGGATAAATGTCACCGATTTACCGATTAAATTCTGATCCATATGCTGTGCAAAATCCAAATAAACATCTGCAAAAGATGCTGCCAAAAAAGTTTTTTCATGATGAACGCTCTATTTTCAGGTGATATAAAATATTTTTAATTTTTAAAAGTAATTTAAAATCTTAAATGAAGACATTAAAATAAATTCAAGCTCATCATAGCAAAGAAAACTGCTGAGTTTATATAAACATACAAGGCTCAAATCAGCTTCTCATTCATATAGCGCCAATAACGTTTAGGAACATATTGAATATGAAGTTTGATATTTTTACGTGCAGAAATATTGACACTGTTGAAATAATCTTTCCAAAGCTGATCATAGAGGATTTCACTATCATCCAGTTCAATACTAAAATCTTGGCTGGTTCCCTTTGCAATATTTTGATCAATATCAAATACATTCATACTGACTTGATGGACATTTTCTAGGTCATAATATATGCCGAAATTTCGTAACTCATCATAAATGAGCCAACGTTGATCTTGATATCTTGCTTTGAAATGCCTTTCAATTAAAGGAAGAACATTGAAGTCAGGACGTACCAAACTCAAAAACAATTCATCTTTACACTTTTTGAAACGGACAAAAGCCTCCATACGGTGCTTTTCACGCCCCACTTGTTTCGCCCATTTTGAAACTGCAAGCACATCAGCATGACCGTAGTCCGCATCGACAGGTCGATGGGCTGAAAATACGTAAATACTCAAATTAAATAAATGTTGAAATGCACTTTCCTGCTCAGATAAGAAAGTATAATAAAAATTACGTAGTGTATGAGACGAAACCTTTTGCTTAAACGCTTTCCAAACGCGATCAGCCTGAATTTCATTAGACTCTACGACAATCGTTTCGTCCAACAAACTTGACTGAAGACTGTTTTGACTGGCAACCATGACATCTAATTCTTTAAACTGAAAAGCACGAAATACGCAGCACAACAATCCCGTCATGGTCCCATCGAAAAGATACTTTGCCATCTAAAATAAAAGGTCCAGCTGCGGTGAAAGTTGCTGCGTATATTTTGACTGCCCTGTTTGTAATATTTGATGACGAATCTGACTCGGCAATTGATCTTTTACAAATGCAGGCGTATCAGCACAGCGGATAAAATGAACAGCCCGATTATATGCTATTCCCATTTTCTTGATTTGATCAATATGAATCTTACCAAAGCGTCGAGCCTGAACAATTTTTTTAGCAGAACGTACACCGATCCCAGGTACACGCAATATCATTCTATATTCAGCACGATTGATATCTACTGGAAACTGTTCAGGATGACGTAATGCCCAACTCAGTTTGGGATCAATATCCAAATCTAAATTCGGATGCCGTTCATTGACAATTTCTGTTGCCTCAAAACCATAGAAGCGCATTAACCAATCAGACTGATACAGCCGATTCTCTCGTAATAGTGGAGGTGCAGAACCGACAACAGGCAATGCTTTTTCTTGATCATTAATCGGAATATACCCTGAAAAATAAACCCGTTTAAGTTTGAATTCTTTATAGTGACGATCAGCCATGAGGATAATATCTTGGTCAGTTTCATGATGCGCACCGACCACCATTTGTGTGGTTTGCCCCGCTGGGACGAATTTTGGTACAGACTTTATAATTTTTCTTTCATCTTTAAACTGAATCAATCGATCTCGAACAATAGCTAAATCTTTTTGTACCTCATCATGCGTCTTTTCTGGTGCAAACTTTTTTAGTCCTTCTTCAGTTGGCATTTCCAAATTAATACTCATACGATCAACATAAAGCCCAGCTTCATGAATAATCTCTTGTGATGCACCTGGAATGGTTTTAAGGTGAATATAGCCATTGAAATTTTCTTCTAAACGTAGTTTTTTCACCACCTGCAACATACGCTCCATAGTGTAATCAGCAGATTTAAAAATTCCTGAACTCAAAAACAGTCCTTCAATATAGTTTCTTCTGTAAAAATTAATGGTTAAATCTACGACTTCTTGTACAGTAAAGGCTGCTCTCTTAACATCATTTGAGCGTCTAGAAACACAATAAGAGCAGTCAAAAATACATACGTTAGAAAATAAGATTTTAAGTAAGGAAACACATCGCCCATCCTCGGTATAGCTATGGCAAATTCCAGAACCAGTATTTCCAAGTCCTTTATCTTTATTTTTACGTTGACTTCCACTGGATGAGCATGAGACATCATACTTCGCAGCATCTGCCAAAATTTGCAATTTTTCTCTGATACGTTCTGTCATGACTTAAACTCAATTTTACCAATGAATTTTAGTCATTATATAAACTCAAATGCTTGGAAAATATTGGTTCGATGATCTTCACGACATGAGCTGACGTATAAATTATAATCCTTTATTTTTATAGTAATTTATCTACTCAAATTTCTAAATAAAAACTAGAAATATAAAATGAATTAAGAATGTTTAAGCATTGCCCACCCATGCTGATGGGCAAAAAATTCAAAATTAACGTCAATATTCTTTTAAGTTTGTGCAGACAGGGGCAACCCAAAGATTCGGTCAAATAACCAATTAAAAACAAAGGTATAAATCGGAATAATCACAATCAATGCTGCATCCAACAGAAATGCATCGAGAAAGCTGATTTTCATCCACCATGCAATCAATGGGATTAAAAATACAATTAAGGTCAATTGGAAGCCGATTGCATGAGCAATACGACGTTTGACAGTACGTTGGCGTGAAAGCTGACGTTTTTCCCAAGACTCAAAAATGAGGTTATAAATAAAATTCCAACTCACAGCAATGGTCGTAATAAAAATCGCCAATGGCCCCGTATGACTCAATTGTGTTCCTGAAAGTAATGCAAGACCCAAAGATGAAATTGTCAATCCGATGATTTCATAACTACTTACATAAATCACTCGACGTTTAAGCCCTTGCATAAATCATCCTCAAATTTTTTAAGAACGTCTATTTTAATTTCAGTTATAATAATAGATAAAGATAATAGCTTTCAGTTGGGCTGATACCAAACTATGCATTTCACCAGTGAAAATATTGAGTTGTTTGTCAAGGTCATGGATACGGGTTCTTTTTCAGCTGCCGCTCGTGCCTTGAATAGAGTCCCTTCAGCAGTAAGTATGGGAATCGCCAATATTGAAGCTGAATTAGGCTTACCACTCTTTGAGAGAACGCCACGTAAAGTCATTCCAACCGCTACTGCACTGGCATTAGCTCCACAGGCTCGTATTATTTCCGAACAATTAAAACAACTGAGCAAACATGCCTATGAACTTTCTTTAGGGCTCGAAAGTATATTAAAAATAGGTGTGGTATCGGATGTGAATAATCAGAAGCTTTTGCGTGCAATTGATCAACTTGCATCCAAATATCCACTATTAAATATCGAAATCATTACCGCGCCACAAGATGATATTCTATATTTATTGTATTCTGAGCAAATCAGTATCTGTTTGGCGGGTTCTGGACAGAATATTAAAATGCAGGAGCATTTACAGTTGGTTAGTCTGGAAACCGTCGTTGCAACGATTTCGGCTCAACACGATTTAGTCACACAGCAAAACCACCCTATTTATATCGAAGATCTCATTCATATTCGTCAAATTATTGTGGCAAGTATGGATTTAGATATTGCTGACTTAAGACCCGTTATTGGTGCATCTTGCTGGAGAACCAATAATCTACACACCGCCATTGATATGGTTGAAGCAGGATTAGGATGGGGAAATTTTCCATACTCCCTGGTCAAAACGCATATTGAAGATGGTCGTTTAATTCAAATTAATTTTAAAAATACTTACAACCAACTTTCTGTTCCAATTTATTTAATTTGGCTCAAAGACAAGGCACTTCCTAAAGCTACTCGAGAACTGATCGAACTGATCAGACAAAGTTTAGAATAGAACAATTTTTAAGATGATTAAATTTATCATACCAATCTAGACCAAAACTCAGAACTTTCTATCACATCGTCATTCAATTACATGATTGGTAAGTAAATTTACAATAGATAATTCACATTCGTCCATCATTAGGTATATTGAATCAATGGTCAAAACAGATAAGGGGTTGTTATGAATAATAAATTAAGATTATTTACTTTAGTCAGTGGAATTGCACTACTCAGTGTTGCTGCTTTCGCGCATTCAGAACATGAAAAAATCCCAACAGCTAAAGATATCAATTTAAATAAATACTTGGGGCAATGGCATGAAATTGCGCGCAAACCCCTCTATTTTCAGAAAAAATGTGATTACAACGTAAGTGCGCACTATGCATTAAATGAAAATGGAACAATTCGAGTTGATAATACTTGTTATAGTCGAGATGGAAAACTTCAACAATCTATTGGTGTCGCCAAAGTACAAAATGCACCTGTAAATTCAAAATTAAAAGTTACATTTTTACCAAAAGCTTTGCGGTGGTTACCTGTAGGTCGCGGTGATTATTGGATTCTAAAAATTGATGAAGACTATCAAGTGGCTTTGGTCGGGACACCCAATAAAAAATATCTTTGGTTACTGAGCCGCTCTCAAACACTTGACCCTGTTATTGCTGAGGAATATTTAAATTATGCACAACATTTAGGCTTTGACTTAAAAGATTTAATTTATACCCAGCAAAAATAGTCAATACTTGGAAAATTTATAAAAGCATGATGGTTCAAGCTGGCGAATAAGCAAATTTTTACTTACTCAACTTTTGTTCATTCGCCATCAGACTTATTTTTTTGATTCCACTGCATCAGCCCAACCATAAAAAATTTGACTTGGCATGCTCAGGTCTTACAATACGCCTTTTAGATTTCCAGTATTACCAAAATCATGTCAAACGATCAAATCGAAGCACAAATTGTTGACTTAGACAATTTACAAGAACACCGTGAAATTGTGACGTTTATGCGTAGATCGTCGCCGCTCAATACTTCACAACGTACCGCACTAGAGCAACATCGTGAGTTAATTCTGGAATACCCTGTTGGTGATTTGCGACAACATTTCGATCATCCTGAACGCCCACTGACTGTTGAAATTGGTTTTGGTATGGGCCGTTCTTTAGTGTTGATGGCAAAAGCCAATCCTGAGCGTAATTTTGTTGGAATTGAAGTTCATGTTCCAGGTATTGCGCAGTGTGTATATGAAGCAGGGATGGCTGAAGTCAAAAATCTTCGTGTTTTAGATGCTGATGCAATTCAGGTGCTACGTGAAATGCCTGATAATAGCATTAATACTGTTCAGCTTTATTTTCCAGACCCTTGGCAGAAAAAACGTCATTTCAAACGTCGTTTTGTTTCTCATGACCGTATGCCCTTGGTGGAAGAAAAACTTGAAGTTGGTGGTACTTTTCATGCAGCAACAGATTGGGAACCATATGCTGAATGGATGCTTGATGTATTAGACAATCGTCCTCGTCTAGAAAATCTTGCAGGAAAAGGCAATAGTTATCCTCGTCCAGAATGGCGCCCACAAACTAAATTTGAACGCCGCGGTATTGAATCCGGTCATAAAATCAATGACTTTATTTTCAAAAAAATAAACTAAACTGAAAGACATCATTATCCAGAAAAGCTGTGACTCCTGTTACAGCTTTTCTTCCTTTCTATATCGTTAAGCTTGATATAGACTTGAATTTCGGACTCAGCACATTGTTCTGTAGTTTTGTTTGCATATATTCAGCATACACAGACAACTTTTCATAAATGTGTTCAGAATAAAACATATCTTCGACCAGATTCTGTGCTCGATAAATATCATAAAGCCCTAATAAACTTAAAATTCTTGCGTTCATTTCGGAGAACACTCGACACAGTTCGATATGTGCTGCATCTTTATATTTAAAAAGTAATTGCTGCATGTTTAAATGATCAACTTGGTATTCAAATGAGCGCTGAGATTGATGATCTTGCGGGCGTATCAGAAAAATTCTGACTCTAAAAAAACATTCTATTTCATATAGACCATGGATATCGATCGGATGATCTGTAATTAAAAAAATAGTCTGTATTTCAGACTGTGTGAGTGCCTTGAACAGTTCAAAACAAATAAAATCCTGTTTGATTAACGCTTGATCCTGAAAATCAAGACGTAATTTTAAGCTTTCTAATACTGTTTCATCTTTTTCCGTTAAATTGATGGTTTTTTCAATTTGATAATAAGGCTTGAGCAGGTCTTGGAGTTGATCTGTTAATGGAGAGGTATACAAAACAGTTTGATTTAAATTTGCCAATATAAATGGCGCAAACAAATAGGCAAAATCCGTTTGATCGGTGGTCATTTCAGATTGAATAATCGATATATGTCTTTTTTCAGAAAATTCACGTAGCACTTTGGCACGTAATAATGTCGCTTCAAAATTGACAAATTTCTGATTTAATTGATTTATCACCTTCGTTGAACAGGCATGATCAGATATAAACTGTGTAAGCACATTCAACTGGGTTGTTATAAACATTTCTCTAACTCACTTTTTACCACCTCAAGTAAAACTATTCTGAAAACAAATCATCAATAATTATAGCCACAAATATTTATAAAAAATATATAACAGATAGAGTTGAAGCGATGTGATCTGTTATAGTTATTTGACACCTTGTCTTGAAAAACACCATGTATAAATCTGAACAACTGGCGCACAGCCTTAAAATATTGATTGAAAATGGGACATGGAAAGCACATGAAAAACTCCCTTCACTTCGACAGCAGGTTGAACAATCTGGATTCAGCCTGATTACAGTCATGAATGCCTATCAAGAACTTGAAGCGCAGGGTTTGATTTATTCAAAAGAAAAGTCTGGTTATTTTGTGGTTGAGCAATCTTCTCAACACAGCAAAACCCTACATAGCATCAATGAAACCATTGAAATCAACTCAGTGGTATTTAAATATTTAAAATCGATACAATCTGAAAATATCATTCCACTGGGTTCTGCCTTTCCAAATAGCCAATTGCTATATTCAGCCAAGCTCATTCAATCGCTCGGACAACTTGCAAGACAACGGCGCAGTTATGAACAAACACCCAGTTTACCGCCGGGAAATTATCAACTGCGTAAAATTATTGCACAGAAATACGCTATGCAAGGTATCCCAACTGATCCCTCGGATATTGTGATCACCTCTGGTGGATTGGATGCCTTAAATCTTTCATTACAAGCACTGACGCATGCTGGAGATTATATTCTATTACAAGAAACCATGTTTTATGGCGCGTGGCAAGCAGCTGAACGTCTCGGCTTAAAAGTGATTACGATTCCTGAACATACTGAGTATGGCATTGATTTAAAGGCTTTTGAACACGCCATTCTGAAATATCAGATCAAAGTTTGTATGATGATGTTGAATAGTCAGAATCCAATTGGCTTCACTGTAAGTGATGAGATTAAACTCAAGCTCGCCAAACTTTTGCATACTCATCAAATTTATCTCATTGAAGACGATGTCTATGAAGAACTTTACTATGGTCAAAAAAAACCGCTCCCCATGAAATATTTTGATCAGCAAAACTGGGTTCTACACTGCTCATCTTTTTCTAAAACACTGGGAGCCGGCTTTAGAATAGGCTGGGTCTATGCAGGAAAATTTTCAGAACATATTCAACACACTCAACTAATGAGTACTCTTTCAGTCAACTCATTTATTCAAAATGCCCTGGTTGAATACTTATCCCATCGCCATTATGAGAAACATCTAAAAACACTGCGTTCAACATTACAACGTTATAAAAAACAATATTTTAATTATCTCAAAGCTCATTTACCCACATCATGCCATGTAAATTATTATCCTTCAGGTTATTTTCTATGGATCGAATTGCCAGAACACGTGAATAGCAATGATGTTTATCATCAAATGTTGGAGAAAGGCGTCAGTATTGCACCAAGTAATTTATTTAATATCACCAATCAGCAAAACAATTTTATTCGAATCAATTGCTCATTTGAATTAAATGAAAAAATGATTCAAGCACTTGATCACTTAATTCAAATCATTGAAGCAGCCGTCAAAGGCTAATTTTTATAACAGATGATGTGTTTCTGATGTTATCTGTTATATTTTTTTTCTAATTTTTTGTATCTACGCGATAACAATTCATTTCGTCATAATTCAATCATATTAAGCAGAAAGAGATTTTGCGATGAATGATGACAAAAGCCCTAAAAAACCACAATATGCGGATAGTTCTATTTCGGACAAAGCCTTTAAACGAATGATTATCTGGTTTTTTATCTACTGTAGCCTATTTTGCATCGGAGTCATCGTCACCATTGGTGCAGATCACGCTGCTATCATTAAATGATAAACCATTTGTGCATCCAATCTACAGCAAACACTCAGCTTACTCCAGTGAGTGTTTTTTTTGTATTTGTTGACTGAGTAAACCATAAACATCGCTTAGATCCACACTGCCTTGCTGTTCCAACATATTTTGATGCATATTTAAAATATTCAGATCACCACGCATTGCAGGTCCAGTCTGCATTACGACGGGATCATTCTGGGTGGCTTTATGTGCGGTTTCGATCATCAGAGGATATAACAGACTGAAATCAACATGTTGAGCATCAACCACTTGTTTTGCCATATCATAACAATAATTACTAAAGTTACATGCAAACACGGCTGCCAAATGTAAAGTCAAACGTTGCGCTGAAGTATAGTGATAGATACGATTGCTTAGGCTATTGGCTAAAGTTGTAAGTATCGCCAAATCATCATCCAATTCAGTTTCGACAAATAAAGGGGTCGTATTCCAATCTACATGACGATCAAAACTAAATGTCTGTAAAGGATAAAAAACCCCTGATTTTTGATGATACTCTGTCAAAACATTTAAATGGGTACTGCCAGAAGTATGTACAATCAGAACTTCAGCCAATTCTGAAGGAACAGATTGAATCACTTGTGAAATTGCTTGATCACTGACCGCAATAATCAAAAGATCAATTTTAGGATCAAGGTGTTCTAGCTGTTCAATCGCTTGAGCATTTACTTCAGATGCCAATGATTCTGCATAGGTTAAATGACGAGCATAAATCTGTACAATGTCATGTTGTTGTGACAGTTTCCGAGCGAGATGAGTCGCAACACGACCCGAACCAATGAGACTAATACGCATAGCAACAACTTAAATTTAAATTAGACCACAGCATGCCAATAAAAAAGGGATGAATCAATTCATCCCTCTACTTATCTTTTACAGCAATAATCTGAATGCATTCTATGGCATAACCAACATTCAAACAGTTCTGAATATAATGCGATTAATTCAACGCATTATTGAGGTAAATAATGCGTTCAGCAGTTCGCTTGTTAAAACACTTGGTATATTGCATTTCTTTATTCTGCTGAGACATTGCATCGTCCCAGTATTGGCGCTGCTGCTGATAGGTCTCAACTTCACTTTCAGGAAGTTCACTATAACTTTTTTGTGAAATCACCTTACAGTCTACATCACGTTTTTCAAACCATTCTGCTTGATCTTGCTTGAGCTGCGCCTTTGCTTCTTCCGTTAAACTATCCCAAGTCTGATTTAAACGATCAACTTGTTTGACTTTTTCTTCATCCAACTCTTTTTTACGGATATCCATGGCTTTTTGAGCAAGTTCAGTCTGCGCCGCATTTTCGATCTGATTTTCTTGCTGACGTTCACGTATATCTTTATTTTCTTTAATATACGCAGCATATTGCACTGCTTTTACAGTCACAAAACTTACACCTTGAATGATTGCATCTTGATTCAACACATCCAAGGTAAGACCATCTTTATCTGTTTTGACCACATTATAGTTGAATTTGCCTTTCAGCTGATCATTACCAAGCACCAGTCTAGACTCACCAGCTTCAATATATTCTCGAAGTGTACGATAACCTTCACCTTCACATTCTTCACTACGGCAATCTTGCCCATATTCAGCATAGGCATTTTCAGCACGCTGTTGCAAACCTTTAGGAAATTGCACAACCAGTTGGCTTTCACACTCTAACTGATTGGTTTTACTCGAATCATCGCTAAGAGTACGTACATTTTTGACTTCAAATTTCAGACCATTATTGATTTTTTGCAACAATGCTTGATCTGCTTCATAACCAGAATTGGCAATATTGTCTGAAACTTGTCGTAAATATTCATCTTTTAAAAATTTCTGAATTTGATCAATATTACCTTGGTTGGTACAACTCCACTCAGCTAGTGCTGTATTGTTGTCATCTTTTTTCTTTTTAAAATAATCACATCCTGACAATAGCAAAGAACTCGAAAGGGCTGCAATTAAAACTAAAGGGCTAAAGGATTTATTCATTGTTTATCCAATCATCTTTTTTATCTGCGCCATTTAAACAAAAATTGATGTGATTTTCGAGTAAAAAATAAAAAAGCTTCTTTATCTAGAAGCTTTTTTATTCATTTCATATGATGAGAATTTTAAGGTGTTGTTGCCCCCACCACTTCAAACTCAATTCGGCGGTTTTTAAATTGTCCTTCCTTGGTTGAATTATCTGCAATCGGATTATCCTGACCATGTCCTTCAGCAGTGAGCTGAGAACTATGCACTCCTTTTTCAACTAAATAAGCGACAACGGATTTCGCACGTTTTTCTGATAAGGTTTTATTTGAAGCAGCATTCCCAACATTATCGGTAAAACCCTTGACCACAAGTTTTGCATCAGGAAGCTGTTTTAACAAGCTTGCTGCTTTATCCAAAATGGCTTTATTCGCATCAGGAATAGCTGTAGAGCCAGTTGCAAAGTTAATTACCTGAAGATTTAAGGCTGCGGCAATATCATTCACATTGGCAGTTTCTGCTTGAATATTTGACAATGCTTGATCAGCTTGTGAATTACTGGTATCGACATTTGCTGTCGCATCCGATGCAGGTAGATTCGTGGTTGATTGGTTTGCTGTAATATGTACATTCGGAATAATCCCCTTTAACTCGTCAGCCAATTTTTGTGCTTGAGCTAAATCTGGTGCTTGAACAGTAAGTTGATCCCCTATCCATGCCAACGAAATATTTGGAATTCCTTTGATTTTTGTTAACACTTGATGAACTGCATTTTGATCAGGCAAATCACCAGCATAAGCGGTATTGGCAGTAATCTGACACTGATCTGCTTGACCGAAAACAGCAGTCACAGCACCTTTTAATTGGTCCAGCAAAGTTTGGCTACTGGATTGTGCCTGACAATTTGCCAGCTTACCCTGGGCATCTGTGGAAAGCTGAAATTCAGCAGCCTGTAAATCCACAACAGCCTGTGAAGCTGCGCTGCCAGTTGCAGGTTCGCCGACTACAGCAGGTTTACTGCTACATTGCTTAAATAATAGTGCGGCTAAACCTGCAATCACCAACAAGGCAATGATGGGCAACAGCCAATTTGATTTCTTTGGCTCATCTTGAACCGGGGTTGGGCTAATCGGTGGTACAGGTGTAGGTGCGACAATTTCCACCGGTGCCGGTGCAACAGGCTCTACAGGTGGTATGACCGTTTCTGCAACAGGTACAGCTTCTGCACTGGATGCAAAGCTCAAGCCACCGACACTCAGTCCAAGTGCTGTAAACAGTCCTCCAGCCCATGCAGGCAACGCAGCTTGGATATTCCCCCACTGCGCCTTGATCAAATCAAAAATTTCATGCTTATTGTCTGACCCTGCCTGATCTGCAAGCAAAGACAATGTTGGAGAAATGGCATGATTCAACGTGTTTTCAATATCTTGTGCGGGTGCATTACCCCGAACCAGATCAAGAAATTGGATTACCGTTTCCGGACGATAACTGAAAATGTCAGCGAGTCGGGGATTCAGATTTTGTTGTAGTGTGCTAATCAGTTCAGGTTTGGATTTAAAGATTGTGAGCAATATAGGGAAAAACGCACCTAAGGCAGCGATTTTTTCATCTTGAAACTGTTGATCATGCTGTAAAACTTTTGTTGTCACTTGTTGTTTTAAAAGCTCAATAATATTCATAATTCTGGACACTCCTATATCATTGTTGTGTTTGTCGCATTAGAATCATTTATTGATCATTTTTTATTCTAGTGGTTAATTTTTGATATTTATAATATCTTTTTGTAGCAATAAATGTTTTATATTTATTAAAAAAGCCAGCTTATGCTGACTTTTTAAACTGATTAGAGATGAACAATACTCTAGATTAAGCCATAAAAGTTGCCACAACTTTACCTAACATTTTTTGATTAATTAATGGCGTATTTTTTCCATTTGAATAAATGCTGTCCTTGTTCACTTCCCATTCCAAGTCAGGATCAACCAATGCCCAACCTGACTCTTTCACCCAGCGTTCAGTCATGTTCGCAACTTTTGCAGGCGCTGACGTTACTTTTTCAACCCATTCCAAAGGTTCAAATAAACCTTCACGAATCAATTGAACGCCAAAAGACACATAAGTATCAAATGCACTGATGCCAGGTAAAGTTTCAGCAAACGGTGCTAATTTCGCTGAACCACTTAAAGGCTCATGGTGGGTACAAATCGCATCGATTACTCCATCCTTGACCCCTTTGCGAAGTAATTCCTTGTCCTTTTCAGCACGTAATGGAGGCCGTACATGTGCAAGTGAATTAAAACCATCAATCAATTGATCGGTTAAATGCAGTTGATGCATAGCAACATCCGCAGTGACTGGCAAACCTTTCTGTTTAGCAATGTGTATCAACTCTACCGATGCACCACTTGAAAGTAAGCCAAAATGGGCTTTAACGCCTGTGGCTTCAATCATCAATAAATATTTTGCAATAGCGACTGTTTCAGCTAAAGCAGGAATCATGGGCAGACCTTGACGAGAAGCAATAAAGCCTTCGTGCACACATCCGTCTTTGGCAATTTGATGTTCTTCAGGATAAAACACAACTGTCATATCCAGGCCAGCGGCATACTCCAATGTACGAAGCACCACATCATCATTTTCAAAGGTTGCATAAGCGTTAGAAACAGCTGTACAGCCACCCTTTTTCAGACCCGCCATATTGGCAGGTTGTTTACCATTTAAACCTTGCGTTTGCGCACCAATCACCTGTAAGTGAATGCCACCATCCAACATGGCTTTTTCAACCAAACCATGAATCAAAGCACCGTTATCTTGCACAATCGGTTGAGAATCAGGAGGCGTAAACACGTGTAGAATACCATTTTCACGAGCAGCCTTACCTTCAGATTTTAAGGTCCCATGTTGTTGTTGCCCTGGTTCACGCAAACGTGCACATAAATCCACCATGGTTGGCATCAGCCATTTGCCTTGCCCATCAATAGTTTTCCCAACATCATCGGAAGCGTCTACCAATTTTCCATCTTGCAGATAAACAGTTTGTACGCGGTCAGTTTTGCTGATGGGGTCTAAGACACGTACATTTTCAATTTTTACAATACTCATGACTATATCCTTTCGCTTAAACCGCAATCGCGTCCAACAAACCTTTTTCCTGCAATTGACCTTGCATTGCCAATGCCAATACGGCCATGCGAACAGCAATGCCATTGGTCACCTGATGAAGAATTACCGACTGTTCACCATCCGCAATATTGGAGTCAATTTCTACGCCACGATTCATGGGTCCAGGATGCATCACGATACAATCTGGTTTTGCCAAAGCAAGACGTTCTTTGTTCAAACCATACATTTTGTAAAACTCAGCTTGTGAAGACAAAGCAGGTGAATCAATACGTTCATTTTGAATACGTAGCGTAATGATTACATCACAATCTTTGATTCCTTCGTCCATTTTATTGAACAGACGCACCCCTTCACCATATTCACTGAAACCATGAGGCAGTAAAGTGTTTGGTGCTATGACACGGATATCTTTACAGCCTAGTGTTTGTAAAGCCGCAATATCTGAACGAGCGACACGGGAATGTTTGATATCACCAATAATTGCCAGATGTATATCTTCAAAATTCTTTTTAGTTTCTCGGCGGATGGTCAACATGTCCAACATGGCTTGAGTTGGATGTGCATGGCGTCCGTCACCTGCATTGATAATAGCGACATGTGGACACACGGTTTCTGCAATAAAGTGGGCAGCACCCGAAGAAGAATGGCGCACCACAAAAATATCGGCAGCCATTGCTTCTAAATTCCAAAGCGTGTCACGCAATGTTTCACCTTTTGAGGTACTTGAACGCGCGATATCAATATTCAATACATTCGCCGAAAGACGCTTTGCAGCAGCTTCAAAAGTTGTGCGAGTACGGGTGGAATTTTCAAAAAAAAGATTCATCACTGTACGACCTTCTAAGAGGGGTGTCGTTATCAGTTGATTTTGATCGTTTATAAAAGAATGCGCTGTATCTAGAATTTTAGTGAGGGTTTCTTTAGAAAGACCTTCGATGGTCAGGAAATGCTTTAAGTTTCCATCATTATTGAGTTGAATCTGGCTCGGTGTATGCAATGCCGCCAAGTGCATGAGAGATTCCTTAGAGGTTAAGTTAACGTATTATACAGATTTTCTTTTTCTTTGGCAGACGAAGTTTTGGGCAAATAACGCCAAAATAATTAGTAAAGTTTAAATTTGATCAGTTTCAAATCAGACTTTTTAATATTTAGTTGCAACAGCTTTTGTTTTAACTGCTTGATCAGTTCTTTATATTCTTGGTCAGATTGATCTTTAAGAAGTTCAAGATAAACTTCCAACCTAAGCAGTGCCTTATCCCGCCATTTGAATAACTCCAGAATCGGATGATATTTTTCGGGATCTAAATGGGTGAGATCGTACTCCAATATCTGGCTATGAGTTAATTTCGCATCGTATTCTTTGACTCGCTTTAAACAATTCAGCATATCTTCTAGTCGAAAACGGATTTCATGTTCACACAAAAATTTTAAATGGGCTAAATCGTGTTGATCAGCAAAATACTGCGCCAACGGTAAGGTAAACTCCTCATAAGGATACCAACGACCATGTGCACACGAAATCAATTCTTTAAACTTTTTATTGTTCAACCATTGCTGAAAAACTGCATCTTTCGCCCGGTTATAATCCGCCAAACGTTGCGCTGTTTGAGCGAAGGATTCATCTGCAGTTCCTGAATAAATCATTCGCTGTGCTTTCAGATATTTGCTGATTTCTGTATTGAACTTGCTGTAACTCAAGGTCTATGCGCTATGAAAATTATGGTTTATATCAGCATATAAGTTGATTTACCCTTTTTCTGTTTGATATGCGTAAAAGCTTCAAGCCCGACCTCCCTGCATACTCAAAGCTTTTAAATTTGCACTATCGCAATGCACCAATATAGTGATGAGAAACTTGCGCACGATAAATTTCTTCTTCCGTTGCACCAGAAACATAGCCTTCTTCAGATGCAGAATGCTGTTCTCTCCCATCAACTGCTGTGTTTGAAGACGGCTGTTCTTGATCAAGTAAATGCTGTAAACGTGAAGCATGTCGATTAAGCTCAACATCTTGAGTTGCCAAAGAAATATCAATGACGTACTGCGCATAGCTTTTATTGTCGACCAAATACATCACGTCAATGACTCGTCCAGTTACCCGTCTTAATCTGGTTAAAATGAGTGCCCCAATTGAAAATGCATCTGCATGCGCAATAAAGCGATTGTTATTGACTGGTTGCATAAAATCCCCCGTATTCATTTAAATTTTTTAATGTCAGAACACTGACCAATACGCTGAATAATCAAGCAATTTATATACCAACCTTAAATTAAAACATCCATCCTCTTTTTAAAACTCAACCAGAATCTTTAAATCGTTGAATCATGATGTGACCCACACACTTCGGACCTTCCAACAGAACAAACAACTGCCCAATATGTACATGCCGTTCATCATGATCAAACAAAAACCACATTTCTGCTTCATGCGGAGAGATTTCATTCATTTTAAGTGCAATACTCCAAGTATCGGTTTTATACTTGTTTAAAATCTCTGTTGTACAATAATATATACCTCGTTGTGGGTTCTGCCGACGTCCTCCTTTCTCTGGCGGATACCAATCAATCACCACATCAAAGATTTGCTTCTGTTTTACTACAGCAGACCGATTATTCTGTTCGCCCATGACTCCCCACTAACCAAACTGATCATTCATTGCAGATATTTTTAAATAAAATATGAAATGCTTCAGAAATCAAACGACCATCATTTTCCCATGTATTTTCAATCCTTTGTTTTATAGCCTTCTTCAGGTTGGAAAAATCAAGTAAAATTCAGCAGACACCTTTAAGTGTGTTGAATAACTCTCTTATATAGACGCCGAATGAAAAAAATATGACCAACACATTTCTACTGATATTAGAATCAATATTGACCCCATCACCACATTAAAAATTCGCGCACGGTTTCCTCTGTTTAAGAAATTTGCTAATTTCTCACCTGCAATTCCCCACAACAATAAAGACAAATAGCACACCACAAAATAAATGAACACAAATATCCCTAATGCATGATCGATTTGAGCGATTGAAAATAGCCCTGTACCCGCCACAGCTGCAATCCATGCTTTTGGATTGAGCCACTGCATCAATACGCCTTGCATAAACGTGGGTATTTGAATTCGATCGGAATTTTGAGTTGAAATCGTTGTGCCTTTTGTTCGCAGAATATTAAACCCAATCCATAACAGTAAAGCTGTACCGAATAAGGTAATAAGATCAAGAAGTACGGGATAAGCCACAATCAGTTGATATAGACCAAAACAGACTGAAGCCAATAACCCGGTGAATCCAATCGTTGCACCGGAAATAAAAGCTAAAGTGGATTTTGTACCGTAGTTCATACTACTGGTTAAAATGGTTAAATTTACAGGTCCAGGCGATATGGACATTGAGAGAGAGAAAACAAACATGGAAATAACAAGACTCAGCATTTTTTAAATTTCTTTATTCGATCTTGGTTAAATAGAGCTATTTGGATATATTTCAAGCAAATTATCGCAATATGTTAAAGAATTTTAAGGTTTTTGGAAAATTTCGATCTTCTTGGCGCAATCCACAAGTTTTCGTCATCAAAATACGTTAAAATATGCGATTGCTTTAATGTCTTTGGAAATATTCATGAATTCGAAACCGCGTCTTTCTACATATTGGGTTACCTGTGCAGATGGACTAGAAACCTTACTGCAAGAAGAAATTCAAGGTTTAGGGATTCAAGATATTGAAAAATTTCCTGGACGTTTGGTCTTCAAAGGCAAACTGGAAGATGCTTACCGCATTTGTATGTGGTCACGTCTTGCATCTCGTGTACTCACGCCTATTCACACACATGAACTCGAATTTACTCATGACGCGCGTGACGTTGCTGAAGAACTCTATGAAGGTGCAATCAACTTTGACTGGTCCTTGATTTTTGCCCCACAAAGTACCTTTGCCGTGCGCTTGCACGTTGAACGTGATATCAAGGTAAATACTCAATTTGCAACCTTACGTGTCAAAGATGGTGTAGTTGATTCATTTATGGAAGCGGTTGGTAAACGCCCAAGTATTGATATCAAACAACCTGAAATTACCTTATATGTACTTGCAGGAAAAACTGAGCATACCTACTGTCTTGATTTATCAGGCGACTCATTACATAAACGTGGCTATCGCCGTTACATGACCGATGCACCAATTAAAGAGAATTTAGCCGCAGCCATTCTACAAAAAGCCAAGCTGAAAGAACGTCATCCAGACATTATACTGGACCCGATGTGTGGATCAGGCACATTTATCATTGAATCACTGATGATTCTTACTGACCGTGCCCCCGGTTTAGTCCGTCGTTTCGGCTTTAATGGCTGGAATGGACATGACCATGAACTGTGGATGTCGATTAAAGCAGAAGCCGCAGACCGTCACCAAGCTGCACTAGAACAACCTTTACCAAAATTCTATGCTTATGATGCAGATTGGGAAGCAGTAAAAGCAACCAAACAAAATATTATTGCGGCAGGTTTTGAACAGCAACTGGATCAAATTCAAATCGAAGAACGAACTTTAGCAGATTGGCCTGACTTCCATGCTGAAGGTAAAACATCCTTTGTTGTTACCAATCCACCTTATGGTGAGCGTTTGGGTGACAAAGCGTCTAACCGAGCATTATATTTAGGTCTCTCAGCGCTTTTACAAAAGAATTTCCCGAATCAATATGCTGCGGTGATTGCTGCTGCAGTTGAACAAGCTGATGTCTTGGCATTTAACAATCCACAAATCTTACGTTTGATGAACGGTAAGCTGCCGATTTATGTACGCTTTGGTGATATAAAGCCTGCGACAGTCAATAAACCGTTCCTTGCAGATTGGCAACCGCAACAATTTGAAAAAATCGAAGGTGCGGAAGACTTTACCAATCGATTGCAAAAAAATATGCAAGCCTTGAAGAAATGGGCAGTCAAGGAAAATATCTATTGCTTACGCCTTTATGATGCTGATCTGCCTGACTTTAATGTTGCAGTTGATTTGTATGGCGATCGTTTGCATGTTCAAGAATATGCCCCACCAAAATCAATTGACCCAGAGAAAGCCAAAAAACGTTTTAATCTTGCTTTAGCATCGATCCGTGCAGTAACAGGTTTAGGACGTGATGCCATTTTTATTAAAACCCGTGCGCGTCAAGAAGGTAAAGCTCAGTACACCAAACAAAGTACAGCGTCTAAACGCTTTGTTGTTCAGGAAGGTAAAGCCAAAATTTTGGTCAATCTGACAGATTATTTAGATACCGGTCTGTTCCTAGACCACCGTCAAATGCGTTTACGCATCGCAGCGGAAGCCAAAGGGAAACACTTCCTAAACCTATACAGCTACACATCAACTGCAAGCCTGCATGCCGCTCTAGGGGGTGCTGCCAGCACAACAAGTGTTGATTTATCCAATACTTATTTAAACTGGTCCAAAGAAAACTTTGTACTTAATGGCCTAACTGTAGACCATGCAGATGAACAACATCAATTCTTTGCAAGTGACTGTTTTGAATGGCTTAAAGAAGGTCACGAACAATACGACTTGATTTTTATTGACCCTCCGACTTTCTCAAACTCAAAAAAATTCTACGGCACATTCGACGTTCAACGTGATCATGTCTCATTACTTAAACGAGCAATGAATCGTTTAACGACTGAAGGGACTTTATATTTTTCAAATAACTACCGTGGTTTTGAAATGGATGAAGAAATTGAGGCTATGTTTGATGTCCAAGAGATCAGCAATGAAACGATCGGTTTAGATTTTAAACGTAATCAAAAAATCCATAGGGCTTGGAAAATCAAACATTTCCCTGTTTAATTCCTCAAGCAGGATTTACTTGTACGCTACGGGATCCACTTCATGACCAATATATAAGGTCACACGATCTTGCGTTGTGATGCGGACATCGTGGCGTTGATAAGGGTTAAATCCAATATCGATTATTTTATATTTTTCTAAGGGGGTAATATATTTATCCCCCGGTTTATTTGGATCAGGGTCCTTTTTCTGCCATTCAAAATCGGTCAAAACAGTAGAATATATTTCATCTTTTTTTGCGGCATCTGCTTGTTGTTGCGCGATCTTATTGTGTAAATCTTTTTGCTCATCTACAGATTGTTGAACATCTTGCTTAACAGCTTGAATAATAATCGGCGAAAGCTTTACTACACCTACAGACTGTTGGGCAAGATCTTGGTCATCCAGTTGATTGGCCGATATCTCACACGAACCCAGTGTCATCAACAACATAGCCAGTAGTTTTAAATAATCAGATTTTTCCTTTATTTTGATCGTCATGACCAACTTTCCTTTATTATTATTCCTGACTAAAAAATTATCAATTTTTAACAAATGTTGCAATAAATGGATCAGAAAACCCGATAATAGGTAAAATGCATTAGGCTTATTTTTTAAATAAGCCTTCTGGCTGTCTGAAAGGGATTCAAACAGAACTAATCCATACATTCCGTTGTAATTCTGCCTGCATTACACATCTCCCATAACTGTTGGTGTGCATAACGGTTGCCTTGTGCTTCAGAACGTTTCAACCACTGCACTGCCAACTTTAAGTTTTCAGTAACTCCCTTACCTTCGAGATACATTTGTCCAACACTGTTTTGTGCATCTTCATCACCCTGCTCAGCTGATTTCAACATCCATTGAAAAGCTTGCTTTTCATTTTTGACCACGCCATCTCCGTATAAATTCATGAGGGCTAAATTACGTTGTGCATTGGCATCGCCTTGTTCTGCTGATTTCTGATACCATTTTGCAGCCAAAGTTTTATTCTGCGATATACCTTCACCGGTATAGTAGGCAAGCCCCAAGTTATTCTGTCCCGCCGGATCATCCTGTTCCGCTGATTTTTTATACCATTCAACCGCTTTTTTTGAATCCTGTTCAACCGTAAAACCATATTTATAAAAATCACCAACAGTTGAAAATGCAAGCCAAAATCCACCTTCAGCCGACTTTAGCATCCATTTTGCCCCCTCTTTTTGGTTTGCTTTATTCTCATCTTGCAATAATGAGTCAGCATATTGATACATTGCTTCTGCATCACCATGCTGTGAGCGCTCAATAATGTCTTGAATCGTCCGTTCTGGTAAGGCTTGTGCCACAGAGTTAAAGCATAGAAAAGACAACAATACCATATAAATTTTTTTATTCATTAAAAGTGACCTTGCCATTCGAAATCTTGATAACATAAAAAAGCCAACTGCCCTAAAACAGTTGGCTTGATGTATTTTTAAATGAATCGATTAGCTCAATTTTAATTTGCCAAAATCAAGCTCACCGTTTTCAGCACTAATCAAGATGGTATCACCTGGCGTGAAAGTACCTGACAAGATTTTTTGTGCCAGTGGGTTCTCAACCTGTTGCTGGATTGCACGTTTAAGCGGACGCGCGCCATATACAGGATCAAAACCAGCATCAATCAGGATATCAAAAGCTTGATCATCAACATTTAAACCGATATCACGTTCAGCCAAACGAGCACGTAAACGGTCCAATTGTATATCAGCAATACCTCGGATCTGCGATTTTTTCAAGGAGTGGAACACTACCAATTCATCAATACGGTTAATGAACTCTGGACGGAAATGCTGAGAAACTGCATTCATCACCGTTGCACGCACATCTTCATCGCTTGCTCCTTCACCTAACTCGCGAACATCGCTCGAACCCAAGTTAGACGTCATCACGATAACCGTATTCTTAAAGTCAATCACCCGACCTTGAGAATCTGTCAAACGCCCATCATCGAGCACCTGCAATAAAATGTTAAATACATCGGGATGAGCTTTTTCCACCTCATCAAACAACACCACACTGTACGGTTTACGGCGTACAGCTTCAGTCAATACACCACCTTCTTCATAACCTACGTAACCCGGAGGCGCTCCAACCAAACGACTCACCGAATGTTTTTCCATAAATTCTGACATGTCGATTCGAATGATCGCATCATCACTGTCGAATAAAAAGTTCCCTAAAGCTTTGGTCAGCTCGGTTTTCCCAACCCCTGTTGGTCCAAGGAACAAGAATGATCCACTTGGGCGATTCGGATCAGAAAGACCCGCGCGTGAACGGCGAACAGCATTCGCTACAGCCACAACAGCCTCATCCTGACCTACAACACGGTTGTGTAAGAAATCTTCCATATGAAGAAGTTTCTCACGTTCTCCCTGTAACATTTTGGATACTGGAATACCTGTTGCAGCACTGACCACTTCTGCAATTTCATTTTCAGTCACTTTGGTACGAATCAGTTTCGGCTCTTCATTCACTTCAGCAACTTCTTCTTCATTCAAGCGTTTTTGTAACTCTGGAATTACACCATATTGCAAACGGCTTGCTTCAGCCAAGTCACCTTCGCGTTGCGCTTTTTCAAATGCTGTACGGGCTTTATCAAGTTCAATTTGAGCCTGATTTGTGCCATCAACCAAACGCTTTTCAGCGATCCAAACTTCTTCCAAATCACTGTATTCTTTTTGAACTTCAGCAATTTGTTTTTCCAAATGTTCCACTTCCGCCTTGCTGACTGAATCCGCATCTTTCTTAACCGCTTCCAACTGCATCTTCAATTGGATTAAACGACGGTCTAAACGATCTAGCGCTTCCGGTTTCGAGTCAATTTCCATTTTAATACGTGATGCCGCCTCATCAATCAAATCAATCGCTTTGTCTGGCAATTGACGATCTGTAATATAGCGATGTGACATTTTCGCTGCAGCAATAATCGCAGAATCGAGAATTTGCACACCATGATGAGTTGCATATTTATCTTTTAAACCACGTAGAATTGCGATGGTATCTTCCACACTTGGCTCATCTACCAATACTTTTTGAAAGCGACGTTCAAGAGCAGCATCTTTTTCAATAAATTGACGGTACTCATCCAAAGTCGTTGCACCTACACAACGTAGCTCACCACGCGCCAATGCAGGTTTCAACATGTTTCCTGCATCCATTGCACCATCGCCTTTACCTGCACCTACCAGAGTATGCAGTTCATCGATAAACAGGATAATTTCACCATCAAATTTCGCTAAGTCTTTCAATACTGCTTTTAAGCGTTCTTCAAACTCACCACGATATTTCGCCCCTGCCAACAATGAACCAAGATCTAAAGATAAAACACGTTTACCTTTTAAGCCTTCTGGTACCTCACCATTGATAATACGCTGCGCCAAACCTTCAACGATTGCTGTTTTACCTACCCCTGGCTCACCAATCAGCACAGGATTATTTTTAGTACGGCGTGATAGAACCTGGATGGTACGACGAATTTCCTCATCACGACCAATCACAGGATCGAGTTTACCTTCCGCTGCACGTGCAGTCAGATCGATAGTATATTTATTGAGGGAATCTCGTTGATCCTCATGGTTATTTGCCATCACTTGTTCACCCCCTCGAATATTTTCAATCGCTTTGCGTAGTTTTTCAGTCGTCACACCTACGCCTGTTAATAATGTTTTGGTTGCACCAGTTTCAGCCAGTGCCAAGATGACCCAGTCCGTAGATAAGAACTCATCTCCCGCTTTTTGTGCAAAACTGTCCGCCAAATTCAATGCTCGAACGGCTTCAGGATTGAGATTGATATCTCCAGTTGGTGTTCCAATTTTTGGCGCATCAGCCAGCGCTTTCTGCAACTTTGCTTTTAATTCAGGTAAATTCGCACCCGCCTGTTGTAACAGACTCAGGTTAGAAGGTTCTTCCAATAAGGCAGAAAGAATGTGAATACCTTCGATGGCAGTGTGGTCATTACCCATTGCCTGAGATTGTGCATCTGATAAAGCTTGCTGCAAGCGGTTCGTAAATTTTTCAAATCGCATTCTTGTTATTCCTCACAACAAATTTGTACTTGAATAATAAATGGGAACTGTTCTGTAGATTTCAACTCTATTTAGAAATTAATTTATATGTTTTTCAAAAGCTTACTAAAATAATCAGGATATATTTCAGTATTAATATTTGTGCTAAATCCATCTTTTTCAAGTCAATTTAAGCAAAAATATTGCGTATGAGCTTTAAGCGTTTGTATTTTCAACGATATGGTTTAGAGTAAGTAATATTGAACTTTTTTAGAATAACAACAATGTTGAATTTCAGTAAATTATTGTCGGTACTTTTCGCTATGGGCATCTTAAATGCTTGTGGCTATCAATCGCCAAACAGTGATAGATTTCCGCATAAACATATCCAAGAATTAACCCCTAAAAGAACAGATCTAGAATTTAAATGGTTTAAATCGCCTACTGACATGATCTTAAAAGTTTTGAATGAAAATTTTATTGTTTATGATTGTTCGATATTTGAAAGAGTCAATCAACCCAAACGGGATTTAAAAATTTGTAGTTATGATTTACATACCCATCAACAGCTTCCAGAATATTTTGTCGCGTCTTCACCTCGGCAGTTGATCCAACAAATTGAATATTTAGGTCAAGATCAATTTCTAGTGACTATAAAAATTTTTCAAGTCGATTATCAGCCGTTCACTCAAGCTTATCTTTTCAATGCACAGACCCAAACTTTTACTCAAATGAATACCTTTTCTTATGATCAATTTGCTTATGCACTATTAGAACAAATGGTACAGGAAAAAACTTATCATAAAAAAGTTTCAGAACATGACATCATGGTTTATTTCGACCCTCAATATGTCTCAGAAAAAGAAGCCGAGAAAGTCAAACAAGAAAAAAAACAGCAAGAACAATCTTTTATTCGAAATATCATCGATATTTTTAGAACAACGCCTGAACAGCCACAACCTGACTTTTCACCCAATAATTATCAAGTTCAACCTGCAGAACCATTTAATTTAGCGATGATTGCAAAGTTAAAACAATACCTACAACAGCAGCAAGCCGAGTGTTATCAAGTGATTAATGAAGAAACACAACTCATAAAAACCTCAAAAAACTATATTTTTAGTCAAGATTTTTCCAAATTTCTTCCAAAATTAGAACATTCGATTCTGCTACCCGAATGCAAAACACCATCTAAACCGATGATTTCAAATGATAAATATCTAAAATATCAAAGTATTGATGATGTTCAAGGCTCAGGAAATCACTATGTATTCTGGTTTACACCGATTGGCTATGATGTATTTGAGATTCAGCAACATGGCAAAAAAATACAGTTTAAATTTCCGCTGGACATAGCTCTGATCTATCGCGTTAGAAATGATCTCATCGTAATCGATGCCCAAACGTTTTACATTATTCCTTTATCCTAGCAGATAGAATCTCAAACAAAATCATGATGAATTCTATCAGATCACCTATACTTCTGTTTTGGTTGCCGAACTTTGCGAAACGGCACTATTGGCTGCAACACTTTGGGTTATCCATACATTCCCACCAATCACAGCGCCTTGACCGATTGTAATGCGTCCGAGAATCGTCGCCCCTGCATAAATCACTACATTGTCTTCAACAATTGGATGTCGAGCATATTCTTTCTGCAAACGTCCAGAATCATCCACTTCAAAACGCTTTGCACCCAAAGTGACCGCCTGATAAATACGTACATTTTTTCCTATAACACAAGTTTCGCCTATTACCACACCAGTACCATGGTCAATAAAGAAACCTTGTTCGATTTGTGCACCAGGGTGAATGTCAATTCCAGTTTTTGAATGAGCAATTTCAGCAATCAAACGGGCCAACAAAGACAAGTCTTTCTTATAAAATTCGTGGGCAACACGGTGATAAATGATTGCCAAGATACCCGGATAACACAATAACACTTCATCCACACTACGGGCTGCAGGATCACCATCATAAGCAGCAATCACATCCGTATCTAAAATTCGACGTATATTAGGTAGTTTTTGTGCGAACTCACTGACAATACTTTGCGCAAGTACTTCAATTACATCTGTATTTTCATTATGTTTTTTATATTTATAATCATAGGTTAAATTCAGTTTGATTTGCTCAAGTAAGGAATGCAGAGTTTTTTCGAGGGTATGGGCAATATAAAGATTTTCACTTTGTTGTCGCAAATCATGTGGACCTAGACGCATTGGAAATAAAATACCGCATAGATCATTCATAATTTTCTTGATTTCGTCTTTAGAAGGTAATTCCCGTCCCCCAAAGTCTTTCAGACTTTTACGTTGAGTACGCCATTCATTTCGAGCTTCTTGTAGCTCATCCACAATATTTTGGATATTCCACTGAGTCATATGTTTACCTATCTAACTAAAAGACGTTCCATGATTCATCAATTTACATGAAATTTTATAATTCACAGTGAATATTATTTTATTCGCAATACGCTAGATAAACATAATTCATATAAACATATCAGTAAAAAATAATTCATTTATTATTCAATAATAAGAATAAGCAATCCATTTTTTATTAATTTATAGAATATAGAAAATCATTATAGTAGTTATCAATACATCTGATACATAAAGCTTAAACACACATTTAAGCCAGAAGAAAGGCAATTGAAATGACCAGTTTAAATCAACAACATTTTTCCGAATTAACTCAAACACAAATTGAAACGATTTTTGAACAAGCGCAACAACGTGTCGAAGACCACTATTTAGAGTTTACTGGCACGATTTTACCTCACGAAGCTTGGGCATTGTTTCAAGCGGGTCATGTCGAAATTGTCGATGTTCGCACTAATGAAGAACGAAAATTTGTCGGTTTTGTTGAAGGTACCATTCATATTCCCTGGGCTACGGGTACTGCATTAAACCGTAACCCGCGTTTTGCCAAAGAACTCGAAAGCAAAGTTGGCAAAGATAAAATCATTCTCTTACTGTGTCGTAGTGGTAAACGTTCAGCAGCTGCAGCCAATGTCGCCTTCAATGCTGGTTTTGAAAATATTTATAACATTGAGCAAGGCTTTGAAGGCGACTTAGATGAACATAATCATCGCGGAGCATTTAATGGTTGGCGTTTTCATGGATTGCCATGGCGTCAGGAATAACTTTTGAACTTGTGCCTTATCCATATCAAAAACTCGATAGATAAAATATTTTAACAAACCTCTGATTTTACTGGAGATGATAACAATAGAGATCTTATTCAAGCAGTAATCAATCATCAATTCATATCACCCAGGATTAAAACATGGCTAAGAACCAAGAAGTGACACGCCAAGCACTGAATGATCAGGCTGCTCGCCAACTGGCAAATGCAACCAAAACCGTTCCTCAACTCTCAACAATTACACCGCGTTGGTTGACGCATTTATTACAGTGGACACCCGTGGAAGCCGGTATTTACCGAGTCAACAAAGTCAGCAATACAGATGATATTCAGGTTGCCTGCACCCAACGTGATGAAGCAACACTTCCACAAACCTTTGTGGATTATGAGCTTAATCCCCGTGAATATTTCTTAAACGGTGTTTCAACCGTACTGGATATCCATACTCGCGTTTCTGACTTATACAGTAGTCCCCACGATCAAATCAAAGAACAATTACGCCTCACGATAGAAACCATTAAAGAACGACAAGAAAGTGAGTTGATCAACAACCCTGAATATGGGCTGTTGGCGAGTGTTGCAGATGAACAACGTCTTTCAACCTTGACAGGCGCACCAACACCCGATGATTTTGATGATCTATTGCGCAAGGTTTGGAAAGAACCTGGGTTTTTCTTGGCGCATCCTGATGCAATTGCAGCATTTGGTCGTGAATGTACCCGTCGTGGCGTACCACCACCAACAGTCAGTTTGTTTGGCTCACAATTTATTACATGGCGGGGTATTCCACTCATCCCTTCCAATAAAATTCCAGTTGAAGATGGTAAAACCAAAATCATCCTGTTACGTGTCGGTGAGAAACGTCAAGGCGTTGTAGGGCTATTCCAACCCGGGCTTGCAGGTGAACAAGCACCAGGGCTCTCTGTACGCTTTATGGGCATTAATCGTAATGCCATCGCTTCGTATTTGATTTCATTATATTGCTCACTTGCCGTACTTACAGATGATGCTCTTGCTGTACTTGAAGATGTGGAGGTAGACAAATACCATGACTATCCAACAAGCTATAAATAATTCATCTGTCATCAGCAACACTGCCGCACAAGAAGCGCCAATCAATGAATCTGTGATTGCACAGTTGGCAAATGAATTGTTTGCAGCACTGCCAGAGCAGAAAAAACAAGCGCTAAATTTTGAGCTGCCTGATCAGGCGTTTGGGCAGAGCCATCCACCACAACCCAAGGATCCAATAACAGCCTTATCAGGTCGTATCCCTGCTATTGTGCATCAGGCGCATTTAAATCCGAGATCAACGCAACATTATGTAGAACCTACTTCAGATCATCCTGAACGTCGGATTCTATCTTCAGCGCCAGTCATTGGAGGTGCGCATACGCCAGAGCCATTCACAACCATACCAGATTTGGATTTGGCCTTAAATTCAACGTCTACACGACCTTATAGACCACAGGTATTAACAGCATCGACAACACCAGTGCAATCGCCTTTTTATTTTTTAGATTTTACTCAAGCTGAAAGCATCGATGCTGAAAAGATTCAACACAACATCAACCAAACAGAAAGAATTAAAAATTCCTATGCCTTTGATGATTATCATGTGACAGATGACCATCATCTAAAAAGTTCAATACCAGATCGCAACGATAAACCTGCCACAACAGAATCGGGCTATTACTTTATTCAATCGTCCACCACTGAGGCGGCCCGCTCTCATCCAGATTGGCAAATTCCGACTCAGACTCGGAATGATCAACCCTTGGATATTCTGCAGATTCGAAAAGACTTTCCAATCTTGCAAGAACGTGTCAATGGTCAACCATTAATCTGGCTCGACAATGCTGCTACCACCCATAAGCCACAGGCAGTCATTGATCGAATTGCTTATTTTTATCAGCATGAAAATTCAAATATTCATCGAGCGGCCCACGAACTTGCAGCACGTGCCAGTGACGCCTACGAACATGCACGTGATGTAGTTGCCCGCTTTATTGGTGCTGCTTCCGCTAAAAATATTATTTTCGTGCGTGGTACAACCGAAGGCATTAATTTAATTGCAAAATCTTGGGGAAAACAAAATATTCAAGCGGAAGATGAAATCATCGTTTCTCATTTGGAACACCATGCCAACATTGTCCCCTGGTATCAGTTGACTCAAGAGACAGGTGCCAAGTTACGGGTTATCCCTGTCGATGATACAGGTCAGATTCAGATTGATGAGTTTATTAAGCTCCTCAATCCAAAGACCAAGCTTGTTTCAATTACCCAAGTATCCAATGCTCTTGGCACTGTCACGCCAACGCAAGAAATCATCGCTTTAGCACATGCTGCTGGCGTGCGAGTCTTGATTGATGGCGCTCAATCTGTTTCCCATGTTCCGACCAATGTCACCACTTTGGATGCTGACTTCTTTGTGTTCTCTGGACACAAAGTGTTTGGTCCTACGGGGATTGGTGCTGTATATGCCAAATCAGAATTACTCGACAGCATGCCCGTTTGGGAAAGTGGCGGCAATATGATTCAGGATGTCACCTTTGAACATGTGATCTATCAACCTGCTCCGAATAAATTTGAAGCGGGTACAGGAAACATTGCTGATGCTGTCGGCTTAGGCGCCGCCTTAGAATATATTGAACGAATCGGCATCCATAATATTGCACGTTATGAACATGATTTGCTCGAATATGGTCAGCATGCATTACAAAGCATTTCAGGCCTGCGTTTAATTGGCACAGCACTAAAAAAAGCAAGTGTGATGTCCTTTACCCTTGCAGGCTATGAAACAGAAGAGGTTGGGAAAGTTCTGAATCAGTATGGCGTTGCTGTTCGAACGGGGCATCATTGCGCACAACCGATTTTACGCCGTTTCGGAGTTGAACGCACAGTACGCCCATCGCTGGCATTTTATAATACCACTGAAGAAATAGATGTTTTAGTATCTGTCTTACATCAATTAAGACGGGCTAAACCGCATCGGTCTGCATTTTCAAATTGATGAATATGCAAGCAGCTCTTCTAGCGAATCACATGCTAGATATTTAGCATGTGATTGTTAAAATTTTCAAACCAATCCACCCTCACCAACCCGATCTATAAATCATCATCGATTGAACTCGTTCAATTTAAAATCTGGGTATTTTTAATGATCTCCAGTACAAACACTGAGCGTTTAGTCGATATAACAGTATTGCAGTTAATTTAACAATCATGGACTTGAGCTTAGTAACGCAAACCCAGATACTGTCTAAAAGTTAAATCTTGTACCACAGCTATGTTTTCAATCAAAAAAATTCTCATTTTAAGCAGCCTAGTTATCACAACTCAAAGCTTTGCACTGCCACAAGACTCACGTCGTGCAGGTGGTATTGCGGTGATTCCTGTTGCTAAAACAGTTTCAGATGTTCGTTATCAGGATAAGCCCGTCTTAGTCGTTGATGGAACCGGTTCAGTAAAGCATATTGTATTCGGTATCCCGCTCTCCGCGCCTCTTGGCACCTTGCAGTTGCAAAGCGCCAGTGGTCCAATCAATATTGAAATTCAACCATATAAGTATGCTGAGCAACGCCTTAATGTAAAGAATCAGGATTACGTTAATCCAAATCAACAACAGCTTGATCGTTACAGCCAAGAAGCCAAGGAACAAAATGACATCTATAGCTCATTTACCACGGCACAATGGAAAGATTTCCCAAATTTTATCCGACCTACAACAGGTAAGTTCAGTAATTCATTCGGTCGCAAACGTTTCTTTAATGGAGAAGAACGTGCACCACATTCTGGATTAGATATCCCTGCACCAATTGGACAAAAAGTCATTGCACCTGCTGCTGGAAAAGTGGTTGCCACTGGCAATTATTTCTTTAATGGCAATACTGTCATGATTGATCATGGACAAGGTCTAATTAGTATGTTCTGCCACCTCAGTAAAATAAATGTTGAGAAAGGACAAATATTAAAACAAGGCGATTTGCTTGGTCTTGTGGGTAAAACAGGACGCGTAACAGGACCACATTTACATTGGGGAATGAGTCTCAACAATGCACGTGTCGATCCCCAACTTTTTCTCACACACTAATTTGCTCAAAAAGATCAGGAAATTAAGTTCATTTGATCACTGAAAATAGCTTTTTAGGAGAAAATACACATTTTGTAATAATTTATTTTATTTAATTTTGACTCCACTAGTCACGTTTTATAAATGCTAAAAAATAAAAAAAAGCCAATAAAACTATTGGCTTTTTTTAGATTTATTTTGTTATTCAGCAGCAATAATTTCATAATCGTGAGTAATTTCAACACCGCCATCAGATAACATTTTACTCGCTGAACAATATTTTTCAGCTGATAATTCAACAGCTTTGGCAACCTGCTTGTCTTTTACATCATGCCCTGTCACCACAAAATGCAGATGTATTTTAGTAAATACTGCGGGAATGGTGTCTGCACGTTCAGCTTTGAGCTGACAAACAACATCCGTTACATTTTGTCTCGATTTCTTTAAAATGGTCACAATATCAAACGAAGCACACCCACCAAGTCCCATTAATATCAATTCCATAGGACGTGGTCCACGGTTTTCACCACCATATTCGGCAGAACCATCCATAATAATTTGGTGACCACTTTCTGAATTTGCTTGAAAAGCAACATTCTCTAACCAATGAACGCTAGTTTGCATTGCAACTACCTAAAAAAAGCTATAAATTTACAGGGTACCTGTACACTAGCATAAAATGAGTTGATAAGGAATTTCATCTCTACTGCTTCTACGTGACGAGTTCAATTTAGATCAAAAGATCTAGTTATTATCCAATTCGGAATTTTTAAGCATGTCTTCTAATTTTGCACAACTTAGTACAGATGCTTTGTCACCTGGTCAATTACCTGAGTCAGTCAAAGCTTTGCTCAAGAGAGCCCACATCAATCGTTTTCCTAAACGCTCAACAATCATTGATGCAGGTTCAGAGTCAAAATCACTGTATTTAATTTTAAAAGGTTCAGTTTCAATTATTTTACGCGAAGATGATGAACGTGAAATTGTTGTTGCTTATTTGAACCCTGGGGATTTTTTTGGAGAAATGGGTTTATTTGAGCAGAACCCACAACGTACAGCCGAGGTCAGAACACGTGATATATGTGAAATCGCTGAGATTTCATATGATAACTTCCATGAAATCAGCAAACAGTATCCTGACCTAAGCTACGCAGTATTTGCGCAATTGGTTCGTCGTTTAAAGAATACAACACGCAAAGTGACCGACCTTGCATTTATTGATGTATCTGGGCGTATTGCACGTTGCTTGATCGATCTTTCTGCACAACCTGAAGCGATGATTTTACCAAATGGTCGTCAGATCCGTATTACCCGCCAAGAAATCGGTCGCATCGTAGGCTGTTCACGTGAAATGGTGGGGCGCGTGTTAAAAACACTTGAAGAGCAAGGCATGATCGAGACTGATGGTAAAGCCATATTAATTTTTGATGCATCTTTAGAAGAGTCAAAATTCTCTGAAGATGAATATAACAATGACGATGAATAAAATTTAAAAGTTGATTTGAGACGTTAACATCACCAGTTTTTTGGCTTTGATAATTATCAAAACTCTCAAAATAACACCATCTCTATATTGTTTAAAAGCAAACTTTCGAGTTTGCTTTTTAAGTCTACACTCAACACTTTTGTCCCTCTTGCCGATGCCCTGTTGACATGATTATTTAAATAGCAAGATCTGTAGGCCTTTCAAAAATAACTGATGTTTAAGTTAAAATTGAGCAGTCATGCAGAGCATATTGCAAACAAGTGAAGAGAATAGTGAGACTATATTTCAAATTTTATAAGCTATGCTGAGCGCCCTCCAAGCAAGAACCAACCAGGCTTAATTTGCAGCCTAAAGTGCAGTGAAGAACTTTCGTCATTTTGCAGCTTCGACTCGATCTTGAGAAATAATGTTTCTCATCATTTAGAATGACTAATTTGCTCTTTCCACCTAGCATTAGCTAAAAAACACCTGTAGCCGCAAACACAGTCGAATTTTCAACAGCTCCTACTGGTTTATAAGATTTTTAGATAAACTCATCTTCTTTTAATCATTAGAAAAAATAATTTCAACAGTTTATCAAATTTTATTTCGTTATTATTCTCATCAGAGATTAAACACACTTATAAAGGATCTGACATGAAATCAAATCGCCTAGGTCATTCTGATTTGGTCGTACCTGAAATTTGTTTAGGAACCATGACTTTTGGTGAACAAAATACTCAAAATGAAGCATTTGAACAGTTTTCCTATGCACTTGATCAAAATATTCATTTTTGGGACACAGCAGAAATGTATCCCGTTCCTCCTAAACCAGAAACTCAAGGTTCAACAGAAACCATTGTTGGTAATTGGATTGCCCAGAATGGTCAACGCGACAAACTGATCATTGCTACAAAAATCGCCGGACCACAACAAGGTGGCAGTCAAATTCGTGATGGACACACTAAATTTATTGCTTCAGAAATCAGTTCAGCAATTGATGGCTCATTAAAACGCTTGCGCACCGATTATATTGACCTATATCAGCTACATTGGCCACAACGCCCAGCGAACTTCTTTGGTACATTAGGCTACGGCAACCAGCAAGCGGCATTGACTCAAGACATTACCCCACTTGCCGAAACATTAGAAGCACTTTCAAATGAGGTTAAAAAAGGACGTATTCGCCATATTGGCTTATCCAATGAGACGCCTTGGGGAACCTTAAAATTTTTACATCTCGCAGAGCAATTGGGATTAGAAAAAATTGTCAGTGTTCAAAACCCATATAGCTTATTAAATCGCACCTATGAAGTCGGTATGTCTGAAATTGCACAGTTTGAAAATGTTGGATTACTGGCTTATTCACCACTTGCATTTGGCTACCTGACTGGGAAATATCGTCATGGTGCACGACCTGCTGATGGGCGTATTAGTTTATTCTCTCGTTTTAGCAGATATACCAACCCTCAAAGTGATTGGGCAACAGAACAATATGCATTACTTGCCGAGAAACATGGTTTAAGTCTAACCCAATTGGCTTTGGCATTTGTTAAACAGCAATTCTTTGTTCATAGCACCATTATCGGTGCAACACAGCTTTCACAACTCAAAGAAAATATTCATGCTTTTGATATTCAATTACCCGAAGAAATCTTAACGGAAATTGAAAATATCCATAAACAGCAACCTAATCCAGCACCTTAGTCTGATTAAGATTTTAATACATATACTCAATCATGCTACTGATTCAGAAGCCAATAAAAAGGATGCCTCAGCATCCTTTTTAATCAGACATATAGACCACTCAGTCTTATTTTCCACCGCGTGCGTTATATACGGCCATCGCAGCTGCTAGATTCTTTTTCATCGCATTGATACGGTTCGCATCTGATGGGTGTGTTGATAGCAATGCAGAGCCTTGAGCACCGCCCTGTTTTGCCATTTTTTCCCATAACGTGATCGCTGCTTGCGGATTATAACCTGCTTTTGCCATCATCATTAAACCGCCTTCATCTGCACGGCTTTCCAAGCTACGAGAATAAGGTAAACCTACACCTACTTGACTTCCCAAATCAATTGCAGCGTTACCCAATTCTCCAATTTGGCTACCTGCATAAGATTTACCAATGTTTACTGCAAGATTGGTCAGCGCTTGCGCGCCTAATTTCTGTTTCGAATGCTCTTCTAAAGCATGGGTCATCTCATGCCCCATCACAGCAGCCACTTCTGCTTCAGATAAATTAAGTCTGTTGACAATTCCTGTATAGAAAACAACTTTACCACCTGGTGCAACATAGGCATTGATCTGATCTGACTTAAGTACAGCCAACTGCCAATCAAATCGTTGTCCTGTTTGGTTCATCTGATCCGCATAAGGTTTTAAGCGGATAAATGCCGCATTTACCTTTTTATAGGTTGCAGAGGTTGTGTCTAAAGTTTTATTTGCACGTGCTTCTTGCACAGTTTTATTAAAACCCAGCGTCGCATTTGAATTCAATGTTGCAGAATCTGCACCTGCCATATCAGCAATAGTTGTACATCCAGAAATTGAAATCGCAGTCGCAGCACATAGACTAAGTATTAATTTATTGTTCATTATAATCAACTCCATAGAGAACAAATAAAAACGTTGTGAATTATATGCAAATGTTACATGAGGATAAATCAATAAATTCCATTAATTCATATTAATTGTGTAAGTAAAAAGCCTACAAAAACTGTACTATTAACCAATATATGAGACAGATTACATTCAATGCCAAATATATATTTTTTAAAGGAATAATTTTAGTTTCCAACAGCGTGTCATTGCGTTTGATAAATAAAAATGCATTTTGAAGCAAAATTACAGGCACCAAGATACAGGCAATCATTACACTCAATCCCAACAGGGCTTGAGCGACAATATTTGGATCGTTGGTTTGAGCTTGAATGATGAGCATGGCGATCGTCGGTGCACCGCCCATCGCAAAAATCAGCGAATAAAATATCGTTGAGGATATATTCTTTTGCATTCTACAAACTCAATCTTTCTCTAAACCTACATTCTATCAAGCCAGGTATAAAAACCTAACCTAAATCATTTTCGACTTTAGTCTTTTATTTCAAAGAAAAAGCCTGAATAACGTCAGGCTTAGGTCTTTTCCACTTTTCAATTATTTTTTGATTGCAGCTTTATACACCTGCTTCGCTTCCACCATGCTCTTATTTAAATCTGAGATACGGTCATTATTCGATGGATGAGTAGAAGTAAATTTCTGAACACCATTGTTACTGCCGCCATCAATTTTGTTCATTTTTTGCCAAACACTGATTGCTGCTTCTGGGTTATATCCTGCTTTCGCCATTAGCATCAAACCACCACGGTCTGCAGAAGATTCCAAACTCCGTGAATAAGGTAGACCTACACCGTATTTACTACCAATATCGAGCGCTTGCGAACCCATCGAACCTAATTTATCGCCTGCATAGGTTTTACCCATCTTCACGGCAAAATCAGTGATTGCTGTAGCTCCTGCATCACGTTTAGAGTGCTCTTCTAAAGCATGTGTCATCTCATGACCCATAATCGCAGCAATTTCTGCATCTGTTAACTTAAGCTGGTTAACGATGCCTGTAAAGAACACCACTTTCCCGCCTGGCATGACAAATGCATTGAGTTCATCAGATCTCAACACACTTAACTGCCAGTCAAATTGTTGACCAGTTTTATTTGCCTGATCTGCAAAAGGCTTCATTTTCAGAAAAACAGCATTCACACGTTTATAAGTTGATGATGTTGTATCCAGTGCTTTTTGTGCCTTTGCATCTTCAACCAGCAACTTATAATCCGCTGCTGCATTGAGGTTTAATGTTGCAGAGTCATTACCCGTTAACTCAGCAACCGTGGTGCAACCTGACAAACCAACCACTAACCCTAATCCAAGTAATACATTCTTGTTAATCATTATTTTCACCAAAGCTCATTAGTCTTTATGTAAACTCCAACACGGAGTTCAACGTTTAGCGCCCGAATTATGTTGTATTTTGTTAAAAAAATCAAAATAAATCACATTTTATTTAAACCCAAAAATATATATTTATAAAAAAAGCTCCCGAAGGAGCTTTTAAAGTATCTGCATATTAAGCATCAAATGGATGACGCATCACAATCGTTTCATCACGGTCTGGGCCCGTAGAAATGATGTCGATAGGACATTCAATTAACTGCTCAATACGTTTCACATAATTAATTGCATTTTGTGGCAATTGATCGAGTGATTTCGCACCGAAAGTCGATTCAGACCAACCTGGCATTGTTTCATAAATTGGTTTTAATGTCTCAAATGCAAGCGCATCTGTAGAACCCACACAACCTGAATCCGCAGCTTCATAGCCTACACAGATTTTTACTTCTTCCAAGCCATCTAAAACATCAAGCTTGGTTAAGCAAATACCTGACAATGAGTTTACATCTACAGAACGACGTAGAATTTCTGCATCAAACCAACCGCAACGACGCTGACGACCAGTAGAAGCACCAAACTCAGAACCTACAGTTCCTAAGTGTTTACCAATCGCATCACCAACATCATTGGCAGCATCATAAACAAGCTCGGTTGGAAACGGTCCAGCACCTACACGAGTGGTATAGGCTTTAGTAATTCCAAGAACATAATCAAGATGCAATGGACCTAGACCTGAACCTGAACTCACACCACCTGCTGTGGTATTCGATGAAGTTACATAGGGATATGTGCCGTGATCAACATCCAATAATGAACCCTGAGCACCCTCAAACATGATATTTGCACCCTCTTTACGATAGTCATGCAAAGTCGTGATCACATCCAATACTAATGGTTTAATCACTTCACGCCATTGGTCACAAAGCGCAAGTACATCTTCTACTTTAACTGCCTCAACACCGAAGAATTGAGTTAATTGGAAGTTATGGTACTCAAGAAGTTCCTCAAGCTGCGCTTTAAGATGGTCACCGCCACGTACCAAATCCGCAACACGGATTGCACGACGGGCAACTTTATCTTCATACGCTGGACCAATACCACGACCAGTTGTACCAATCTTGGCATTTCCACGTTTTTTCTCACGTGCCTGATCAAGTGCGATATGATGCGGAAGAATCAATGGGCAGTTTGGAGAAATACGTAGACGTTCACGAACAGGTACGCCCTCTTTCTCTAAAATATCCATTTCTTTGATCAATGCTTCAGGTGAAAGCACAACACCATTGCCAATTAAGCAAAGTACGTTTTCACGTAAGATACCTGATGGAATGAGGTGAAGAACTGTTTTCTTACCACCAACGACGAGTGTATGACCCGCGTTATGTCCGCCTTGATAACGTACTACCGCAGCTGCTTGATCTGTGAGCAGGTCAACGATTTTACCTTTACCTTCGTCGCCCCATTGGGTACCGAGTACCACAACACTTTTGCCCATAATAGCCTCATTACATCATGCTGTTAAAATAGAAAACCAAATAAAGTGACATGAACACTCTATTCGATCATTAAATTGTTTCGATTTTCCACTCACCTGCAACATTTACCAATTGGTGTGTTGCGTTTGGAACTGAGTTTAAATCGTCATTACCCAATAACTGAATTACACTTAAACCTTGTTTACGAGTCGTCTCAATCGCGTCAAGTAAATCAGCAGCTGTTCCCTTAGGCGCAACCACTTTTTCAATCTGTTGATGTTTCCCTGCACTTAAGACATACAAATCACAGGAAAAACCTGTTGCTGGACGCGCACGTCCAAAATGCTCACCAATACCATCATAACGACCGCCTTGCGCCAATGGTGCAGCACGGTTTGGTGCATAAACCGCATACATTAGACCGGTGTGATAGTGATATGAACGAAGTTCTACCACATCAATCCCAATATTGAGATTTGGCCAACGTGCTTGAATTTCGGTAAATGTAGTTTTAAGCACATCAAAAGCGTGTTTGAATGCGTCATCCGCAAAAATGTCTGCACTGATATGCGCTTGCAAAGCATCTAAATCACTTGCATAACGACCTAATGCGTAAAAATCAGCACCATATTTTAATTCTTGAGTAAATTCAGCAAGTTCTGGTAATGCCTTGCGTTGGTATAAGTCTGACAACTGACGTTCTGTTGACTTATTTAAACCTGCAAGCTTAACCAAACTTCTAAACAGCCCAACATGCCCTAAATCAAGATGGATACCATCCACCATATCCGCTGTTTTAATCAGATTAAGCATGACGTCAATCATTTCAACATCAGCATCAATACTGTCTGAACCAAATAATTCCGCACCTAGCTGTAAAGGTGCTCTCGTGGTATTAAAACCTTGTGGTTTAGTATGAAGTACTGTTCCTGCATAGCAGTAACGCGCCACACCCTGTACTTGATGTACATGGGCATCGATACGAGCCACTTGTGGTGTCATATCGGCACGCACACCAAGCAAACGACCAGAAAGCTGATCGATGACTTTAAAAGTGGCTAAGTCTAAATCTTGATTCGATTCGGAAAGAGAAGAAAGTGATTCGATGTATTCGATGAATGGCGTATACACCAGCTGATAACCTCGGGATGCGAGGAAATCTAAAGCTTTACGGCGCAATTGTTCAATTACTTGCGCTTGCTCTGGTAATACATCAGCTACACCATCAGGTAATAACCATGTCTCTGAAATGGGCATGTTGTAAACCTAAATCCTGTCAGCGCGGAAGTAATCCGCATAAAAAAATCGGGAACACACCCGATTTCTCTTATTTTAGCACGATCATTTAGACCATGCATTAATAAAATGACGTTTAAGGATCGGATTATTGATTCATAGCATCCCAATTTGCGCAAAAAAAATTATTTTTGTGTTTTCAAGAATACAAGATATTGTATTTATTTAAATTTTCATTATTAAACTGATTGCTATTTATATAATTCAAAATATAATTTACCTGCTTAGAAAAGCAGCATCAACATGACTAAATTATTAAAATTGGGGAAAAACATGGAACTACATAGCAATCTCTACTACACACATTCAAATCTACAGATAAGACTTAAAATCGATGATTTGTTTAAGCAACATCGTGGGGATCAGAATAAGTTTATTGCCTCAGCTATCACGCTCAATCCTGAATTGGGACAAGAACTTGCAGAAGACCTTTTAAACACAGTAGATAACATTGAATTTGATTTAAGTCCTGAGTCCTTTCATGCTATTGATGACTATTCAATTGCGCATTTTGTTCATGGTTCTTCAGGTGACGAGTTTATCGAAGCAATTATACTGTTCTTAAAATCACTCCTACCTGAAATTGATGTACGTGCATGGGGATGTGGTGATGATGATCCTTGGGAGTTTTGGTTTAAATTCGAAGAAGATGAATTAATCCGTGAAGATGATGAACCATTCAATGATCCAGAAGAAGATCAAGAGATTCAATCCTCAATATATACATGGTGGCACGAAGGATTACCTGAAAAAATCAAAGAAGGTTTTTTAAATCAAGAATAATAGAAGACCTTTTGATTTAAAATGGGAAGTGCAACAGTGCTCATCGTTTTGCACTTCCTTTCATTTTGACTATTTTAAATAATCATCAATACTGATCACCTGTGAAAACATCTGAAATGCAGATAAACATGCTGTCTGTACATCTTCAGCCTGTACTGTTTTACCTGCATAGCTTAGCTGGCGTGTTGCTGTTGCTTCTGCAATGATAATCGGTTGATAACCTAGTTCCGCAGCCGCACGAGATGTTGCATCGACACACATATGTGTCATCATTCCACTGATAACCAAGTGATCGACATTCAACTGATCAAGCACTTGCTTTAAATCTGTTTGGAAGAAACTATTGGGATAGTGCTTTTCAATAATGATTGAGTTCTGATTAGTCTGTAAGCCAGAATGCAATTCTGCGCCTTCTGTACCCTCTTCAAAAAAGCTGGCTTGCGCTTGTTTGGCAATATGCTGAATATAAATGATCGATTGAGCTTTCTTGATAAAATCAGCTTCCAATCGATTGATTTGCATTAAAGCCTGTTGAGCGCCAAACAATTCCATCTTTCCTTGTGGAAAATAATCATTTTGGACATCAATAACCAATAAGGCAGTATGGCTCATTTTCATTCTCACTATTTGTTGAAGTTTTTATAAGATTAGGCCAAACATCTAGCAGTTTGCAGTCTATCGTGAAAGAATAAATCCCAATAAACTTTCAAATTGAAAAATTGTCAAAATCACCATGCTGCCCAAAGACCCTATCGATCTAAAAATCTTACAGATCCTGAAAACTGATTCTCGCCTCAGCAATAAAGAAATTGGGAAACTTGTCCACCGCACTGGACAAGCAGTTGGAAGCCGTATTGCTAAAATGCAAGATGAAGGTGCAATCCAAAAATATACGGTTGCTTTGAATCATCCCTCAACTCAGTTTATACGGGTGATGATGCAAAATAATGATTTTGAAAAATTTGAAGTATTTGTTATGCAGTTTGCCGCTGTCGAAAGTTGTTATAAAGTCTGTGGTTCTGCTTGCTATATGTTAGTGGCTCATTTTGACAGTCAAGCCATCAATCACTTTATTGAACAGCTGTCTGAATGGGGGCAATATTCAGTTGATAGTGTTGTAAAAACAATAGAACCACAAGCCTAATTTTTAGTATCAAAATTATGTTAGAATAAACAAATGAAATCTTTAGAAAAACGCCAACAGCACAGTAAATTATTAAGCTTAGTCCTTAGACATCAACCAGAAAATATTGGAATCCAACTTGATTCTGAGGGTTGGACTGATGTACATATACTTTTACAGCAACTGATCAAGTACAAAAGACCGCTTAGCCTTATCGAATTGACTGAAATCGTTGAAACCAGTGATAAAAAACGCTTCCAATTTTCATTGGATCAAAGCAAAATCCGTGCGGTACAAGGTCATTCAAGTGCTCAGGTTAAACGTGCTTATACTGCTACCCCTCCGCCTGAAACACTTTTTCATGGGACTGCAACGCGCTTTGTAAACAGTATTTTAGATCAAGGTTTAATTTCAGGTGAACGTCATCATGTTCATCTGTCTACCGATCAAACAACTGCAGTTAAAGTCGGACAACGACATGGCAAAGTGATTATTTTTCAGATTGATACGCAAAAAATGCATCAAGACGGCTATCATTTTTATCAAGCAGAAAATGGAGTTTGGCTCACTGAGCATGTTCCTGCAAAATATTTACAACAATTAGCACAGTCGACTAATCACTAATCTAAGGGCAAAGCTGTGGTTTGTTTAATTTTTTGCAGCGGGATTTCAGTTTTTACATTTTGTATTCCTGAAATTTTATTTAAATGATTGACTTGAAACTTTCGATATGCTTCTAAATCAGACACAACAATACGCAAGAAAAAATCACAATCACCCGCCATCAGTTGACACTCTACAATCTGTGGAATATTCATAATCGTGTCGATAAAACAGTTTACAGTTTGCTCATCCTGACTTTTCAACCAGATCCGTGCAAAAACTGTCAAACTGAGATTGACTTTTTGTGGATTTACCAGCGCCACATACTGATCAATGATTCCCTCATCTTCGAGCTGTTTTACCCGTCTCAGACAGGGTGAAGCAGATAACCCGATCTGTTCAGCCAACTCATTATTCTGCAATTTTCCATTTTGCTGTAAAGCACGTAAAATACGACGATCTGTTTGGTCTAATTTCATAAACAAAATTTTAGTATATAAATTTAAAAAATAACATATTTCAGCAATATTATTGCAAAATAACTTTTATAAGCAGAAATTTTAGCGAAAAATAGCCTATCAATTGGCATAAAATAAACAACCACTGTATTTTTTCAACTTTGAGTGATTCATGTCAAGTTTTAAAAACTCCGCAGCAGAGCTGAATGATTCTATTGATTTCAGAGAATTTTTACGCGGGCTTAAAACATCTATCCCCATGTTGTTAGGGATTATCCCTTTTGCATTGGTTCTGGGAACTCAAGCCGCTCACAAAGGCTTCTCCGCACTCGAAGTTCCTTTACTGACTGGTCTCAATTTTGCCGGTGGTTCAGAATTTGCCATTATTGAAGTTTGGACTCAACCACCACAGCTTCTTTTTCTGATTTTAATTACCTTTTTGGTCAATAGCCGGCATATTTTAATGGGTGCTAGTTTAGCACCTTATATTCGACACTTACCCAATCACAAAGCCTTACCTCTGTTGTTTTTTATGTGTGATGAAAGTTGGGCTTTAAGCATTACCGATGCCCATAAACAAAATCCTCGAAATCCATATGCTGGATTCAGTGTGTTCTTTTATATCGGACTGTGCTTTGCATTGTATGTGATGTGGGTTGTTTTCACCACAATGGGCGTTGGAATCGGCTCTTTTCTTGGAGATGTCACCAAATTTGGCTTTGACATGGCATTTCCCGCTGTATTTTTAGTGCTCTTACGCGGGATGTGGAAAGGTTTTAAACCGGCATTACCTTGGTTGGTTAGCCTCATCGCTGCCGCTTTGGCTTATTCCTTTTTACCCAAAGGCTGGTACGTTTTGGTGGGTTCTGTTTCTGGAATCATTGCTGCTTTCGTGTTTATTGGAGATGAAGAATGATTCATATGACCACCTTTATCGCAATTCTATGCGTTGGTTTAACCACATATCTCACTAGAATTTTAGGCTATTTGTTGTTAAAAAACCGACAGCTCAGCAAAAGAACCACACGTATTTTACAAGTCATTCCAGGTTGTGTACTGATCTCAGTCATCGCACCCTATTTTGTCTCAGATGATCCAGCCAACCTGATTGCAATAGCCGTGACCTTATTGGCTGCCTGTTACTTGTCCCTGCTTCCTACAGTCATGATCAGTATTGTTACCACAGCTATATTGAGATACTTTATCGTATAAAGAATCTCAATGGATGAGGCTGTTGATTGTTTATCAATCTATGCATTTCTCTGTACCTTTAGGGTTGCTTATTCTGTTGCAGTATTTTAATCAGTTCAGCATTTTGAAACTCAACCTGAGTCAACCGATTAGAGGTATTGTCCAAAACTTCTTGTTGTACATGCATCTTTTTGGCTAAATCCTGCATAATTTGCAATGTCTGCTTAAGGTGATTCTCCTGCGATTGAATCAAATGTTGTTGATGATTTGTTCGCTCAAATAAAACAATATTTTGTTTATTGAGCTTCCCCATTTGCCAGACAATAAAAATAATTGCCAGATAAATAACCACCAAGGTGATATATATGAAAGACATCAACTTCCCCTAAGTATAAGATGTGAATCAGCTTTATTTTAACAATGATAGAATAGTTTTAAGGTGATAAATTCTGATAATCATGTATTCATTTTCATCACTGTTGACAGCAGATATGCATCAATAGAATGACTCGCATAAATCCAATAAGCGGTTGGCATATCCCCATTCATTGTCATACCAAGCAAAAACTTTGACCTGCTGCCCCACAACAAGTGTTTGGGTTAAATCAACAATCAATGAATACGGAGAATGATTAAAATCGCTTGAAACCAATAATTCATCCGTCACTGACATAATTTCAGCATAATCATATTTTGCAGCTTGGACTAAGGTTTGATTAATTAAATGTGCCGTTACTGGTAACTTTGCGATAAAACTTAAATCGATTGCAGCCACATTAATCGTAGGAACTCGAATTGAAAATCCATCAATTCGATTTGCCATTTTTGGCATCACCTGCTTCAATGCACCCAGTGCTGAAGAGGTCGTTGGAATAATGTTCTGCCCTGATGCTCTTGCCCGGCGCAAATCTCGATGTGCATGATCCAATACAGATTGGTCCGCAGTAACAGCATGAATTTCTGTCATCAGTGCACTTTCTATGCCAAAGGCATCATCAATGATTTTAACCAATGGAACCAGCGCCTGGGTGGTACATGAAACACTGGAAATAATCTGATCAGTGGCTTTCACTTCATGGTGATTGACACCATATACAATTGCGGCATCAACCGTATCAAACGGTGCAGCGCCAATAATGACACGTTTAGCGCCTGCAGTTAAATGCTGTGTAGCAGCAACTCTCGAGCGAAATAAACCTGTACACTCTAAAACGACATTGATCTCTAAATCTTGCCAAGGTAACAATGCTGGATTTTCTTGTCTTAAAATAAGGACTTTAAGTTTTATCTGACGAGCATCAATGGACATATAAAGCTGTCCATTCTCCTCAACAATATTGACTGCCCCATCAAAACGTCCATGTGTCGTGTCATATTTAAATAAATGAACCAATGTTTCAACATCTGCAATATCATTGATGGCAACAATTTCAAAATGAAAGTTTTTCGGATTTTCAAACCAAGCTCTTAATACATTTCGCCCAATCCGCCCGAATCCGTTTATTGCCACACGTTGCATCAGATGTCCTTTTACAGCCAAACTACCATAATCAGTGATATGGTATAAGATTTATGGTCACTACTGTTAATATATAGCTGACTTTATCAAGAAAAAATTCGAAAACAATAGATTTTAAAACATCATTGGATAAAAAAATGTATTCATCTTTACTTACCAGAACTTTTAATCAACATTTATTTTATGGTGGCTGTATTGCGATATGTGGTTTTATATTTATCCCTCTCAGTTATGCCCAACAGATCAATGTTCAAAATACTTATTCACGATGTAGCGAAGCACAGACTCAGCAATTGGTTAACAAAATTAAATCGATTTCCCCACAACAGAAAGATATGCGCTATCCATCATTTGAAAGCTGTATAAATCTGGATCAAAATCGGCAATTAATCGCAATGAGTCAACCCACTCATATACCGTCTGGCTATGCAGATTACAACTTAGATCTTTATTTGATTGACAATACATCTGAAAAAATTCTAAATCACTATCATTATCCGATGGAGATTACTTCAGAGATCGGTCAGTATGAAAACTTACAATTTGATATTCATCGCTTTTCTACAGACAAAGCGACACCCGTTATTGGTCTAGCCTTAACCTACAGGCATTTAGGCAGGATCGACATAAAAATACGTGAAATAAAGTTATTCAAACTCAACAATCACCAAATGCAATTGGTTTTAGATAAATTTATGACCAATTACTCAGGTAGCGAAAGACCGTCGATGTGTGAAAATAATAAACAAATCGAGACTCAAATTTTACTTCATCCTTTAAAACAGAACAGTCATGGTTTAGCTGACATCCAACTCACTGAAAAAACAGAGCGCATAACACTTGACGAAAAAAATTGTAGTACCGAACGTATTGTCAAAAAACAACGTCATATCATGAAATTTGATGGAAAAACATATCATTTTAAACATCTTAAATTTTTAGATGTTGGAATTTAATTAGATTTTGAACTTTTAGAGATGATCACATGAAAAGATTACAGATTTCAATTGGCATGATACTGATTTTCATATCTGGTCATGTGTTCGCAGCTTCCTATCAACGATGCTCAGCGCAACAGCAGCAACAATTGATTGACCAATTTAAATTGGTCAATCAGCGTTTTGCCCAAACAGATGCAAAAACATATCAAAGCTGTATCAATTTAGACAGTGAACAAAGACTTCAGTTGATTACCATTAGCCAACCGATTGCTTATAAATCTTATGATGATATGGAACATGATCTGAATTTATATCTGATAGACACCACTCAGCATAAAATTCTGCAAAAGTATAAAGCACCCGAAACTTTTTACTCCGATGCAGATCATTATGATGGTGCCCAACTGCATACCCCCCGTTTTTCAACATTAACTGATATGGATGTCGTGGGTATCGAAACTTCATCGTCGCATCAAGGTGGCTTCACTTATAGTCACAGTAATTTAACTTTATTTAAAGTTAATCCTAAACTTCCTATTAAAGAAATCGGGGGCATCAGTATGAATGATAGCGGTGATGAACGAATTGGGAACTGTCCTGAAAATAGCAATTCAGAAGTCAGACGTATCCTGATTTTATCAAATAAAACGACTCATGGTTTACAGGACATCATATTAAAAGAAACTAAAAACCAGACCAAAACCGACTATAAAACATGCAAAACCCTGAAAAAACAGTATAAGCAACAACAAACGCTTAAATTTGATGGTCAAGCCTATAAATTTCAGCATCACAACTTTTTAAGTATCGATCCATTTTAATTTGCGTTAAATATTGTAATGACAATCTACGGGAGTCTAAATTTCATAGATTTTAAACCCCATTTGGACCAAAGTCGCAATTGTATAGAAAAACCAATAATTCACCTTAAAATCATTGGTGGAGCGTGTATTTTCCGTTATACTTTGGCGTTTTTAAAAATTAAGCCTGTGTGCAGACTGAGCAATAAAATTAGACTCAGTGACACACTTTTAGCCAATATGAAAATTGAGGAGTGACTTGGTTGTGAGTACTCGTTTTATGACTACTGCTGAAATACGTGAAGCATTTTTGCGTTACTTTGAATCGCAAGGACATACACGTGTCGCGTCGAGCTCACTTGTACCCGCCAATGACCCTACTTTGTTGTTTACCAATGCAGGCATGAACCAGTTTAAAGACTGCTTCCTTGGTTTAGAAAAGCGTGACTATGTTCGTGCAACAACTTCACAAAAATGTGTCCGTGCAGGTGGTAAGCATAACGACTTGGATAATGTGGGTTATACAGCACGTCACCACACTTTCTTTGAAATGTTAGGTAACTTTTCTTTTGGTGATTACTTTAAACATGATGCGATCCGTTTTGCATGGGATTTCCTAACAGGTGAAGAATGGTTAGCGCTTCCAAAAGACAAACTCTATGCCACTGTTTATCATACAGATGACGAAGCTTTTGATATTTGGAACAAAGAAATCGGTCTAGATGCGAGCCGTATCATCCGTATTGGTGACAATAAAGGTGAAAAATACGCATCTGATAACTTCTGGGCAATGGGTGATACAGGTCCTTGTGGTCCTTGCTCAGAAATTTTCTTTGATCATGGCGATCATATCTGGGGTGGCTTACCGGGTACACCAGAAGAAGACGGTGACCGTTTTATTGAAATTTGGAATAACGTCTTTATGCAGTTCAACCGTACTGCGGATGGTGTCTTGCATAATCTTCCTGCGCCATCTGTCGATACAGGTATGGGCTTGGAGCGTATTTCTGCTGTTTTACAACATGTCAATTCAAATTACGAAATTGACTTGTTCCAAAATCTATTAAAATCTGCGGCTGAAATTATCGGCGTAGATATGAGTCAAGCACAAGCCGAAGCGCAGTCACAAAATAAACCAATTGAATACCCTGCTTCGCTTAAAGTGGTTGCAGATCACGCGCGCTCATGCTGTTTCTTAATTGCTGATGGTGTAAACCCATCAAACGAAGGTCGTGGTTATGTATTGCGTCGTATTATTCGTCGTGCTATACGTCACGGTAATAAAATGGGCGCAACGGGTACCTTCTTCTATAAAATGTTGCAACCACTTATTGATGTCATGGGTGAAGCTTATCCAGAATTGGTTGAGCGTCGTCAAGTCATTGAAAATGCTTTGATTCGTGAAGAAGAACTATTTGCAAAAACACTTGAACAAGGTTTGAAATTACTAGAAGGTGAATTAGCAAACCTGAAAGGTAAAATCATTCCGGGTGAAACTGTCTTTAAACTTTACGATACCTACGGCTTCCCAACTGACTTAACTGCAGATATTGCACGTGAACGTGAACTCGAAATTGATGAGGCAGGTTTTGAAGTTGAAATGGCTGCACAACGTCAACGCGCACGCGAAGCAGGCAAATTTGCAGTTGATTACAATAGCATTGTAAAAGTAGACAGCGAAACTCAGTTTGACGGCTATGATGCAACTCAAGGTCAGGGACAAATTGTTGCGATCTATAAAGATGGTATTCAAGTTGACGAAGTCGTTGAAGGTGATGAAGCATTGATCGTGCTTAACCAAACACCATTCTATGCAGAAAGCGGTGGTCAAATTGGTGACACGGGTATCTTTAAAAATGAAACAGGCATTTTTGAAGTTCAAGATACCAAAAAATCAGGTAATGCATTTGTTCATCAAGGTATTGTCACTGTAGGCAGTCTAAAAGCAACTCAGCGCGTTGAAGCTATTGTGAAAGCTGACATCCGTGACGCTACTGCACGTAATCACTCTGCCACTCACCTTTTACATGCGGCATTACGTCAGATTTTAGGTGAACATGTTCAGCAAAAAGGTTCATTGGTTGCCTCTGATCTTTTACGTTTTGACTTTGCCAATGACCAGCCTGTCAGCTTCGAACAACTGCAACAAGTTGAACGTTTGGTGAACCGTGAAATTATAGCCAATACTGCTGTATCTACAGAACTTCTCGGCATCGAAGCAGCCAAAGATAAAGGCGCAATGATGTTGTTTGGTGAAAAGTATGGCGATGAAGTTCGTGTTTTGTCTATGGGCTCACTGAAAGATGAGAAAAATTTCTCGATCGAGCTGTGTGGTGGTATCCATGTAAAACGTACAGGTGATATTGGTTTATTCAAAATCACTTCTGAAGGTGGTGTTGCTGCGGGTGTACGTCGTATTGAAGCTGTTACAGGCATTAAAGCACTGGATGTCGTACAAAAAGTAGATGCTGATATTCTTCATATCAACGACCTACTGAAAGCGCAAAAAGATCAGACTGTTGAAAAAGTTGAAGCAGCTGTTGAAAATGCACATCAACTTCAAAAACAAATCGAACAGTTGAATCAAAAATTGGCGAATTTCCAAGCGTCCGACTTGATCAATCAAGTGACTGAAATTGCGGGTCGTCAAACATTAATTGCCACAGTTCAAGGACAAGATGCGAAGTCAGTTCGCCATCTTCATGACAGTGTCAAATCCAAATTAGATAATGCAGTGATCGTGCTTGCAGGTGTTGAAGGTGACAAAGTGAGCCTGATCGCATCCGTAGCAAAAGATTTCACTGTGAATCTAAAAGCAGGTGACATCATCAAACACTTAGCAAATGAGCTTGGTGGTAAAGGTGGTGGTAAACCTGACTTAGCACAAGGTGGCGCGCCACTAAACGAGAAGTTTGAACAAGTGATGACAGATTTAACTGCGTGGCTTGCTCAAAAATAAAACTTCACCTTTTGTGTAACTGACTCTAATGCCAATTAGAGTCATGGCTTATATGGAACAACTATGGCATTAATCGTTCAAAAATATGGCGGTACTTCTATGGGTACTCCCGAGCGCATTTTAAATGTTGCTCGTCGTGTAAAGCGTTGGCATGACCACGGCCACAAGGTTGTAGTGGTTGTATCAGCAATGAGTGGTGAAACCAACCGCTTATTGGCTTTAGCGAAAGCCATTACCGAAACCCCTGATCCTCGTGAATTAGACCAAATGGTGTCTACGGGTGAACAGGTAACGATTTCAATGTTAGCAATGGCGCTCAATTCAATTGGTGTTGAAGCTAAGTCACTTACAGGTCGTCAAGTAGGGATTAAAACCGACAGCGCATTTACCAAAGCACGTATCGAATCTATTGATACTGATGTCATGACTGAACATTTAGATGCCGGTCGTGTGATTGTTGTTGCAGGTTTCCAAGGTTTTGATGCTGAAGGTAATACCACAACTCTAGGTCGCGGTGGTTCAGATACTTCTGGTGTTGCATTGGCTGCAGCATTAAAAGCAGATGAATGTCAAATTTATACCGATGTTGATGGTGTGTATACCACTGACCCGCGTGTTGCACCTAAAGCCAAAAAAGTTGATCGTATTTCTTTTGAAGAAATGCTTGAAATGGCATCTCTTGGTTCTAAAGTCCTACAAATTCGTTCAGTTGAATTTGCAGGTAAATACCAAGTGCCTTTACGCGTATTATCAAGTTTTGATAATGACAATGATGGCGCATTCGATGAAGACTTCAAAAAGAATGTCGGAACACTAATCACCACTGAAGCGGAAGACAGTATGGAACAGCCAATTATTTCTGGTATCGCATTTAACCGTGACGAAGCTAAATTAACAATTTTAGGTGTACCTGATGAACCAGGTATTGCTTCTAAAATCTTATCGCCAGTTGGTGCTGCAAACGTTGAAGTGGATATGATTATCCAAAACGTTGAAGAGGATGGTACGACTGATTTTACCTTTACGGTCAATCGTAGCGAGCTTAAAAAAGCCAAAGCAATTTTAGAAGAAACCGCAACCGCCATCGGTGCACGCGAAGTTGCAACACGTGATGATATTGTGAAAGTGTCGATCGTAGGTGTGGGTATGCGTTCTCACGCAGGTGTTGCGAGTAAAATGTTTACCGCACTTGCCGATGAAGGGATCAATATTTTAATGATCTCTACTTCTGAAATTAAAATTTCTGTGATTATTGAAGAAAATTATCTCGAACTTGCTGTACGTTCTCTTCATACTGCGTTCGGTTTAGACCGTGAACATGGCGAATCGAGTGCGCGTGCGTAATTTTTGATCAAATATAGCAACTTATTCGCTGTTTTGACCAAGAAAAAATCGGAGCCACTATAGTGTTTTCTATAGTGGCTCTGTTATATTAGTTTTTGAGGTTTTAAAAAATTTCAACAGAGGGGTGAGAAAGTGAAAAACTTGTCACATTATTCTGTTAAAATTATCGGTGCTATTTAAAGTTGTGTTTTCTATTTTTTGTAGAAATTCATCGCAGGTTTAGCGTTTAAGCAAGGAGATAAACATGCTGATTCTGACCCGCCGTGTCGGAGAAACTTTGATGATTGGGGATCAAGTCAGTGTTACTGTGCTTGGTGTTAAAGGCAATCAAGTTCGTATTGGTGTTAACGCGCCAAAAGAAGTTTCTGTACATCGCGAAGAAATTTATCAACGTATTCAACATGAACGTGCTATGCACGAACATTTGCAACATATTGATCAAGATTATCAACCTTCCTATGAAGATGATAATTCACAAAACACTTATAATCGTTAAGATTATAAATGTTTTGAAATATAAAGCGGCTATATAGCCGCTTTAAATTTATTTAAACCTTCGGTAAAAATATCATTACTTTCATTCAAGACCTAAAGCCCTTTTAACAGGTGCATAACTACGGCGATGTTGATCAATGACCCCATGTTCAGCAATCGCATCGAAGTGTGCTTTGGTTGGATAACCTTTGTGTTTTGCAAAGCCAAATTGGGGATACTGTTTGTCTAAGTCCACCATCTCATGGTCACGGGTCACTTTAGCCAAAATACTTGCTGCACTGATTTCATCATGGAGTGCATCCCCCCCCACCACAGCCTCACAGCGCATAGCCAAGCCTTTTGGAACTTTATTTCCATCGACGAGCACATGTTCAGGAACCAGCTTTAATGCTTCTACAGCTCGGCGCATCGCCAATAAAGAAGCCTGCAAGATGTTTAACTCATCAATTTCTTGATGTGTCGCCTCTGCAATCGCCCAAGCAAGTGCTTTTTCTTTGATTTCAATAAACAACTTTTCACGTTTCTTTTCAGTCAATTTTTTAGAATCATTTAATCCCTCAATGGGATTATTTGGGTCTAAAATAACAGCTGCGGCTACTACAGACCCAACTAATGGACCTCTCCCCGCCTCATCAACACCAGCAACTAACATATTCTTCCCTATTATCTTATTGCTTCTGCAACACAGGCATTGATTGTTTTTGTCACTGCATTGGAAACAATTGCTGCACGTGCCTGAGGATCCAATGCTACAGTTGCTAAATCTACGGCAGTGACACTTTGTGGAGCCTTCTCACTGACACATCCGCAAATTTGACTTTGAACATTACTCTTTTGTTCAGCAGTCATCACTCTGGTAGCTGTTTTCCAGGCAGGCAAATTTTCTAATTCTGTTGTACATTTCGCATTGATTGCAATTTTCATGGCAACTGTCCCCAACTGCTGTGTTGTAGATCCTGCTGCTGTGGGATCCATCGAATCTGTGGTCACACACCCCGTAAGAGCTAAAATAAAAGGAACAATAAAGGCTGCCGTTTTTTTCACAATTTTTCCAGTTTATCGAATAAAGATCGTATTTTGCCTAAACTTAGATTGAGATTAAACTAAAAAATCTTGTAATCTTCAAAACTATAAATAAATGGATAAATATTTCTCATTTTTTGCTTTAAGCGTTGCAAATTTAAAACAATCCGTTGAATTTTTAGCGCTGATTTTCTTGGATAAACACCCTATCATAAGCATCAAATTAAATTGGAATTTGTATTATGCAACAAAAATCACAATACTATACAAGGACGGCACAGTGGTTACATTGGGTCATGGCAATTATTTTTATTACAGCGTGGGTGATTGGTTTTTATAGTGGTAATTTTTTAAGCTATGATGTTGATGGTCCATTCAAAGGTGATGTCATCACTTTGCACAAGAATATTGCTTCGGTCATTATTTTCTTGGTCATTATTCGTATTTTCTGGCGTTATACCCATCCTGTACCAGAACTCCCAGCAACCATGTCTCCGTTGATGAAAACTTTGGCTCACTTGGGACATTTAGGGCTTTACTTCATGCTTTTAGCCTTGCCGATTACCGGCTGTTTATTTAGCTGGAGTGCAGGCCACCCTGTTCCTGTATTATATTTATTTGAGATTCCACGACTGGTACAAGACAACCCGGATTTAACAGCCATTGTGAAGCCATTACATATTTATATTTCATGGGCAGCCGGTTTATTGTTGGTCGGACATATTCTTGCAGCGCTAAAACACCATTTCATTGATAAAGATAATGTTCTAAAAAGTATGACGCGTCAGGGTTAAATATCTTGACAGCATGACTTGATCTTAAAAAATTTCCTATTAAAAGCATATCCAATTGATGTGCTTTTTTATCGACAATCTAAACCTCTCATCAATAGTTTAAAACTTGTTTTGCACAGCCTTTCAAGCTATTCATCACCGCTTTCTGAACTAAGCGATCTTTGGCTTCTTCACTCACAGTTGCCTTCAGCAATTCTGTAGTTGGAATATCATTTAAAGCATTGTCACTCACACAGCCACAGATTTTTTCCTGAGCATGATCTTGCTGGATACTTGACCATAAAAATCCTGAAGCTTGCCAAATTTTTGAAGATTTTAATTCATTGGCACATTGCAATTCTATCAAAGGCTTGAACATCTTTTGCGCCATGCTTTTATTGGAATCCGCACAAGCAACAGTGATGGGTAAAATCAACATCAATGCCGTTAAAAGTTTCAAATCATTTTCCTCATGAAAAAAAACAGTGCTCACACACTGTTTTTAATATGGACAGGATATACCTTGACTTAGCTTAATGCATCTATTTGATGATTCCAATTTTGCTTTTCTTCAGCAGAAATAAAAGCAGCATCAAATGAGTTTTTTGCCAATTGCTTTAATTCCTGATTCGATAAATCCAAAGCTTCTGCAATTGATATAAAGTTATCATTCATATAACCACCAAAATAAGATGGATCATCTGAATTCACAGTCACATGAACACCCTGCTCTAATAGACGTTGGATATTATGCTGCGCCATATCATTGACCACACATAACTTCAGATTACTGAGCGGGCAAACAGTCAAAGGCATTTTTTCAGCAATTAAACGTTGCATGAGCACAGGGTCTTCCTCAGAACGCACCCCATGATCGATACGATTGACCTTGAGTAAGTCCAAAGCTTCCCACACATACGCTGCTGGACCTTCTTCTCCTGCATGTGCTACAACCAAAAAGCCAGCTTCACGCGCTTTGGCAAAAACACGTTCAAATTTAGCAGGCGGATGCCCAACTTCACTTGAATCCAAACCCACAGCGATAATTTGATCTTTATATGGCAGTGCCTGCTGCAAGGTTTCAAATGCTGCATCTTCACTTAAATGACGCAAGAAGCACATAATCAGATGTGAACTAATTCCGAGTTTAATTTTTGCATCATCACATGCACGCTGTAGTCCATTGATCACCGTTGCAAATGCAACACCACGGTCGGTATGTGTCTGTGGATCAAAAAACATTTCGGTATGCACCACACGATCTTCTGCACACTTTTCAAAATACGCCCACGCCAAATCGTAGAAATCCTGTTCTTTAACCAGTACATTTGCGCCCGCATAATAAATATCAAGAAATGATTGTAGGTTATGAAAGTTATACGCCTGTTTCACTTCCTCTACTGATTTATAAGGAATATCAATCTGATTACGCTGAGCAATCGCAAACATGAGTTCCGGCTCAAACGTGCCTTCAATATGTACATGGAGTTCCGCCTTTGGCAAAGCACGGATGAGTTCTAACCTATTCACGTGGTATCCTCAAATTTCTTAAATTGAATCAAAAATATCCAAATACATTGGACTTAAATCTACATATTACAATAAAAAAGGGTGCAAACTTGAGTTTACACCCTCTCCACATTTCTGGATATTAACCACCAAATGCAACGAATTTAATTACCCAAAGTACAGCAATAATCCACACCATATAAGGAACAGTCTTGGCTTTACCTGTAAACAATTTAACCAATGCGTAACTGATGAATCCCATTGCAATACCATCTGCAATTGAATAAGCGAATGGCATAAATACGATGGTTAAAAATGCAGGAACAGCTTCAGTAATATCATCCCACTCAATATTGGTAATCCCCTGGATCATCAATACACCGACGAATAACAATGCTGGTGCTGTTGCAAAACCAGGAACAGATTGAGCAAGCGGTGCCAAGAATAAACATGCAAGGAACAATAGACCCACAACAACCGCTGTTAAACCTGTACGACCACCTGCGGCAACGCCTGCTGATGACTCAATATAAGGCGTTGTTGAAGAGGTACCTAAAGCTGCACCTGCAACAATTGCAGTTGAGTCAGCAAATAATGCTTTTTTCAAACGTGGCAATTTACCATCTTTCAATAAACCGGCACGATGTGAAACACCCACCAATGTCCCCGTTGAATCGAATAAATCAACCAAGAAAAATACAAAGATGACGCCCACCAAACTTGCTGTAAATAAATTTTCAAAATTCATTTGCATGAAAGTTGGTGCAATTGAGGGAATCGTGCCCACAACACCCTTAAATTCGTTTAAGCCGAGTGCTGTCGCAATTCCTGTCACTGCTAAAATGCTGATAATAATTGCACCACGAACTTTATAGTGATGCATAATGACGGTCAGGAAAAAACCCAATAAAGTCAATAAAACAGTTGGCTGTTTTAAATCACCTAAACCCACAAGCGTTGCTTGATTTGCAACAATAATCCCTGAGTTTTTCAATGCAACCAGTGCAAGGAATAAACCAATGCCACCCCCTATTGCAAATTTCAATGACATTGGAATGGCATTTACAATGGCTTCACGGATTTTAAACATACTGATTGCAATGAATACCAATCCAGAAACGAATACAGCAGCCAAAGCTGTTTGCCACTCAACCCCCATACCTAAGCAGACTGAATAGGTAAAATACGCATTCAACCCCATACCAGGTGCAAGTGCAATTGGATAGTTTGCCACCACCCCCATGACCAAACAACCAATTGCAGCCGCCAAACATGTTGCGACAAATACTGCACCATGGTCCATACCTGTTTCAGACAGGATCAATGGGTTAACAATGATGATATAACACATCGTTAAAAACGTTGTTAAACCTGCAAGTATTTCAGTTCTAAACGTAGTTTTGTTTTCGCTTAGTTTAAATAAGCGTTCGAGCAAACCCGCTGAAGGATTTGGATTCGTCATTGTTGAGCCCCTGTTATGTTTGAGCTATTCGTTGATAAAATCGAGCTGATTTAGAAAATGATACATGGCATCAATTTAGCCGTAGTTAAGCATTCAATAAACATACCAAAATGACATTTCCGATAAAAAAACTTGAATTAAAAAAGCTGCGAATGCGCAGCTTTAGTGTTCTAGAATGTTTAAACGGACTTGGTCGGTTACATTTTGCAAATTATATCATACTGTTTATGTAATTTTATCAAACTGAACATCCTATCCGTTCATTTCATCGGAACTGATAATTTTTAAGCACCTGTCTAGTTATCATCAAGATTAAATCGATGAATGATTACCTTTAAAGACACTTTGATTGTTAGGATTAGCTTCAACATTTTTAATGGTTAAATTTGCCTCTTTAATGATATTCAACATTTCTTGCTGTTTTCTTTGTTGTGAATCAACATAGGTAAAATAACCAAGAAGTATAATGCCAATAAAGACTGTCAAAGTTATAAGTTTTACCATGTTTTAATCAGGTCAAGTGATAAATTTGCGCAATTATACATGTATTTTGTGACCTGAGTAGCACTTTTGCGGCAAATAATGAATAAATATACATTGCAGTTATTCTCGCACTTGAATAGTGCATTTTTAGAGTCTAAAACAGTCAAATCACACTATTTAAGTAAGATTGATCATGCGATTAAAATAAATTCTTAGCAAAATAGAGAATACATATCCATCGCTCATCACATGCGTAAAGCAAATCAATGCTGGCTTAATTTACTTTGTTTGAGTCGAAGTAAGAAATGGCAAATCTCTCTTGAATACATCTATTTCAAGACGCCATTCACATCACTACATCTGAAATCATCATCTAGAATTCAGCAATAAAATACAAAATCCGTGAATTTATAACGAAAATATCACGATTGATTTAATTCTATAAATGAGCATTTTAAGTTAAAAATTATCTATTCGCTTTGATCAGTTAACAATATTATCTTGAATACTGCATGCGTAGTTTATACTTTTTAGCCTCCAATCTTACTACACTCAATTTAATTCAATTGTCCACCTAATGCAGCAATCAATTGAGCAGTATTATTTAACTGTCGTTGTTTTAACGTTAAATTTGCTTGTTCTGTTTGCAATCTCAAATTTTGTGCCGTAACCACCTCTAAATAGCTTACCAAACCTGCTTGATAACGGCGGGTAACCACTTGTTCATTTTCTCTTGCTAATTCAAATAAACGACTTTGTTCATTTTGCTGTTGCCTAAAACTGGCAGATTGTAGCAGTGCATCTTCAACTTCCTTCCATCCGTTTAAAACAGTCTGTTTATAAGCGGCGGTTTTTTCAGCATAACGAGCTTGAGCGAGGTCAATTTCAGCTTGGCGTTTACCACCATCAAAGATCATGGATGTCGCCTGTAATCCTGTTGACCATAAATACTGCGGTGCTTGGAATAATTGACTCAATGTTTGTGCATTGACAGAGCCATTGATACCAATGCTTATATCAGGCAACCAAGCTGTTTGCGCTAAACCAAGTTCAGCATGTGTGGCTGCGAGTTCTCGTTCAGCACGTATGACGTCTGGACGCTGAATTAATAAACGGCTGGGGATTTGTATGGGTAAAACAGGTGTTTGAAACGTTTGCTGTTGCTGAGGTAATTGAAATTGAGAAACTGCTTTCCCCTGTAGTATTGCTAAAATATTTTCCTGTAAATCACGATCACGTTGCATTTCAATCCGCTGAAGATCCACTTGTTTGCGCTGTGTTTCTGCCTGAATCACATCTGCTCGTGCAATCATTCCTGCCAGATATTGATTATTCAGAATCTGGACAGATCGTGAATAACTTTTTTGGGTTTGCTGTAATACCGCCAACTGTGCATCCAATATCCTGATATTCCAATAGGCCTGTGTTGCCAGTAATTGCTGATTGAGTTTTACAGCATCTAAGTCTGCTTGGGAAGCTGCCAGATTTGCATTTTGTCCTTCAATCGCTTTTGCAACTCTTCCCCATAGATCAGGAATCCAACTGGCTTGAATAGCCATAGACCATTGGTTTGTTGTAGAGCTTTGCTTTGTTCCTTGACGATTAACCCCACTGTTCACGGTTAAATTTGCTGAACCTTGCGCATATTGTTGATCAAGTAATGCGGCAGCTTGCAAATATCGAGCTTCTGCCTGTTTTAAATCTAAATTTTCAAGATTGAGCTGCTGCAACAATTGATTCAAAGTTGAATCCTGATATATCTCCCACCATGCATTTGGCTGTATTTTTAAATTCGCAGTTTCTTTCCAGTTTAAATTGGAATATTTGTAGTGCTGATCCGCTTGAATGATTGGCATTCGGTATTGAGGCGGATGCCATACTTTCGTTGATTGACATGCGGTCAGTAACAACATGCAGCTTAGGCTCATCACATTTTTTTTGATTACATTTTGCATTTTAGTGTTCCTAATGACCTGACTGAACTGCATGGCTACGTTTCAATCTTGCACAAAAATCTGCGCATTTTTCCAAAGCTAAATATAAAATAGGCGTGGTATATAAAGTGAATAGCTGCCCCAGTGCTAAACCACCCACAATCACAACACCTAAAGGTTGGCGTAACTCTGCCCCCTCTGCCCAACTCAATGCCAAAGGAATCGCACCAAACAGCGCGGCGGTATTGGTCATTAAAATCGGACGAAAACGTAAGGCTGCAGCTGACAGTACAGCTTGATGTGCTGATTTCCCTTTACGTCGCTCAAGCAAAGTAAAATCAATTAAAAGAATGGCATTCTTGACCACTATGCCAATCAACAAAAACATGCCTAAAAGCGCAATGAGGGTAAATTGAAAATTAAATATCCAAAGTGTCAGTAAAGCACCCAATGCCACAGCAGGTATGGTAGATAAGATTGTCAATGGATGAACCACACTCTCATAAGTGATGCCCAATAGAATATAAATTAATAGTATCACCAGAAAAATCAACCATGTCGTACCTAAACCACCTTGTAAACTTTCTGCTTCTACATCTTTGTCTGTGGTCATAAATATTTCATTAGGCAACATCACTTCAGGCAAAACAGATCGTATCGCAGCATCTGCCTGTTCATAACTGTAACCTTGTTTCACCACATAACCGATCCCCATCGCTGCGAACTGATTACGGCGATATACTCGATCATTGCTTATCCCATATGACCATGTTGCAAAATTACTCAATGGTACCGATGCACCCTGTTGATTCGGTATACGGACATTGGTCAAAGTCTCTGGATGCTCAGTAAAATGCTTATCGACTTCCATTACCACATGAAATTGTTGATTTTGATCATAAATGGTTGAAATTTGGCGCTGTGAAAATGAGTTGTTTAATACACTCGATATATTTTCAATCTCTACGCCCAAACGTCGTGCAGCTTCACGGTCTATATCCAATGTGACATGTTGAGCGCCTTCATCTCCCATGGTTTCAACTTCCTCAAGTTCAGGAAGTTTCTGCATGGCCTGCGCAACTTTGGGGACCCATTGGCGTAATAAGGCAACATTGTCAGATTGCAGGAGCAACATATAATCTTGCCCACTTCCACTTGAAAATGGATCATCCAGCTCTAACTCCTGCTTTACGCGTGCGGAGAAGATTGCTCCCGCTTGCCAAGGTGCATTTTGTTTCAGTCGCTCAACAATTTCATGTGAAGATTTTCCACCACGCTCGGCTTTAGGTTTTAAACTCACCATGAGAAATGAGTTCGTGGTTCCTCCTGCTCCCCCTGAAGTACCAATAACATCTTTTACGGCTGGGTCTTTTAGTACACTTTGACTGAAACTGGCAATTTTCGGCTGCATAATCTGAAAAGAGAACCCGTCATCACCACGTATGAAGGCATCTACACGACCTGTATCTTGCTCTGGCAAGACCCGTTTCGACAAATTCTGATAAAGATATGCGGATGCACCAATCGCCCCTATCCACAATAGAATTGCAATATAGGCATGTCCAATCATCCATTTTAAGGAGCGTAAATAGAGCTGAGTTAAATATTGCGTTGTACGATGGCTAAACTGGTACAAAGTTTGATGCTGATAACTTTTAAGGGGTTTAAGTGTCCGGGCAGATAAACTGGGGGTTAGAACCAAAGAAATCATCACAGATAAAATGACAATAAAGACTAACGTTAAAGAGAACTCTCTAAACAATCGTTCAATCACACCACCCATAAATAGTACGGAAATAAAAATCACCACCAAAGCTAAATTCATTGCCACCAAGGTCGCACCAACTTCGCTTATACCTTTGATCGCGGCTTGAACAGGCTGCTCACCTAGTTCAATATGACGCTCAATATTTTCCAAGACGACAATGGCATCGTCCACAACCAGTCCGATTGCCACAATCACAGCCATGATCGACAAATTATTCAGTGAAAAACCTGCGAGATAAATCAAGCTGCATGCGCCAATCAAAGTCACCACCAAGGCAATACTGGGTACAATGGCACTTTGTAAACGTCCCAACATCAATGCGACGACGATGATCACCAAAAACATGGAAAATAATAAAGTATCACGTGCTTCATCAAGACTGGCTCGGATAATCTCTGATCCATCCATCACTGTGATGAGCCGAGCGTCCGCAGCAATCAAGGCATTTAATTCAGGTATCTTTTCTTTTATTTTTTCTATGGTCGCAACTGTATTGGCATTGGGTTGACGGCTGATTTTAATGATCACTGCAGGTTGACCATTATGAAAACCACTAACATACCGATTTTCAACGGAGTCTTGTACCTCTGCAACGTCTTTTAAATGAACCAAAGTCTGCGCATTTCGATAAACCACCAAATCAGCAAAATCTTGTGCGGTTTTTAAATCATTTGAAAGTGCGACTTGCCATCGTAATTTTTCAGTCTCAATGACTCCCAAAGCCTGTGTCCGATTTGCCTGAACAATCGCTTCACGAACTTGCTCCAAAGAAATCCCTTGAGCAATCAAAGCATTCGGGTGAAGTGTCACTCTCACCGCAGGCATAGAAGCACCATCAATGGTAACTTCACCGACACCACTGACTTGAGCAAGATTCGGCTGCAACTGATTCGCAGCAATCTCATAGAGTTTTCCAGCAGATAAATGCTTTGAACTCAATGCCAAATAAAGAATCGGACTTTGACTTGGATTAATTTTAAAATATTCTGGTGGGCTTGGCATACCTGAAGGAAGCTGCGACATTGCAGCATTAATCGCTGCTTGTACTTCTCGAGCAGCTTCATTAATGTCAGTTTCCAAAGCAAAATGTAAAACCACTTGGCTTGAACCTTGACTGCTCGAAGAGTTAATGGCTTTAACCCCAGATACTCCCATCATGGCTCGTTCCAAAGGTGTTGCCACTGTTGCGGACATACTTTCTGGACTTGCTCCAGGTAAACTGGCTCGCACAACGATCGTTGGGATATCAGCTTGTGGTAATGCTGCTACTGGCAAACGGAAATAAGCCAATATGCCCAACAATACAATTGCTATACCCAATAACATGCTGGCAACAGGTCGATGAATAAAGTTTGAGAGCACCTTCAAGATTCTCTCCTGACTTCATTTGCCATCATTGCCGAAGACTCAGATTTCGATAAGGATTGTTGCAGTCGATCAAAGAATAAATAAACCACAGGTGTTGTAAATAAAGTGAGTAACTGACTGACAATCAAGCCACCGACCATCACAATGCCGAGTGGTTGACGTAATTCTGCACCAGCGCCCGAAGCCAATATGAGCGGGATTGCTCCAACCAATGCTGCAAGCGTGGTCATTAAAATCGGACGAAAGCGCATTAGTGCTGCTTGATAAATCGCCTGCTGCGGTGTCAAACCATCATTCCTCTGCGCAGCTAAAGCAAAATCGACCATCATGATGCCATTCTTCTTGACCAGACCAATTAATAAAATGATGCCAATCAATGCAATCATATCCAACGGTCGCTGTACCAAAAACAAAGCCACTAAAGCCCCAATCGCAGCAGAGGGTAATGTTGAAAGAATGGTAATGGGATGAATAAAACTTTCATATAAAATTCCCAAAACAATATACATCGTGACAATTGCGGCGATAACCAACCAAAATGTATGTTGTTGGGCATTTTCAAATGCTGCTGCTGCACCCTGTAATTTCAACTTCACATCGATAGGCAAATTGAGCTGTCGCTCTACTTCATGGATGGTTTTAATTGCATCTCCCAATGCGACACCTGAAGCAAGATTAAAAGACACACCATTGGCAGGAAATTGTGCTTGTTGTTGTAAAATAATCGGTACTCTTTTTTGAACGATCGTAGCAACAGTACTGAGTAATATGGGGTCACCATTACGATTATGAATATAAGTTTGCCCTAAATGATCCAGACCTTGTGTCAAATCAGGATTGAGCTCCAAGACAATACGATACTGGTTTGACTGGGTATACAGTGTTGCAATCTGACGTTGGGCAAATAGATTCTGTAAGGCCAAACTAATATCTTCAACGCTTAAACCTAAACGAGATGCAGCATCTCGATTGACCTCAATAAATGCCTGCAAACCTTGTCCACTGCCCGCACTGGTTACATCTGCAAATTCAGGCCGTTGTGCCAATGCATCTACCAATAGAGGCGTCCATTTTTCTAAGTCTGAGGCTTGTGTTGCACTTAAGCTGAGTTGATATTGAGTCCGACTGATTTTGTCTTCAATACTCAACTCCTGTACAGGTTGCATCCATCCCTGAATCCCACCAATTTGGCTCATTTTTTCACGTAATCGGGACATGACCTGATCAGCATCATCACGCTCAGCATGTGACTTTAGATTGATTAAAATACGCCCATTACTGAGTTTCGGGTTATTGGCATCCACCCCAATAAATGAAGATAAACTTTCAACCGCAGGATCTTTGAGAATTTGACTGGCAAGTTTTTGCTGACGTTCACTCATGGCTTGGAATGAAATATCATCTGGTGCTTCAGTCACGACTTGAATCACCCCACTGTCCTGCACTGGGAAAAATCCTTTGGGAATTGCCCAATATAAGAATCCTGCCAACAATATCGTACTTACCATCACGACTAAGGTTAGCGTTTGATGTCGAAAGACCCAATTCAATCCTTTGGCATAATAATCAATAACTTGATCTAAACCCCAAGTTTTTTTTGAGGTTGAATGTTGCGTATTTTTGAGTAAATAGGCACACATCATCGGTGTCAAGGTTAAAGACACCACCAAAGAAATTGCAATGGCTGCTGCCAAAGTGACTGCAAATTCATGGAATAAGCGCCCAACGACATCCCCCATAAACAGCAATGGAATCAGCACTGCGATCAATGAAACTGTCAAAGATATAAGAGTAAAGCCAATTTCTCGAGCACCTTTCAATGCCGCTTGTAATAGACTTTCACCGGACTCTCGGTGTCGTGCAATATTTTCCAGCATTACAATCGCATCGTCGACCACAAAACCAGTCGCAATCGTCAGTGCCATTAAGGTCAGATTATTAACAGAGAAACCTAGAAAATACATCACCACGAAAGTACCAATAATTGAAAGTGGTACAGCTATACTTGGAATAATGGTTGCAGATAAATTCTTTAAAAACAGAAAAGTCACCATGACCACAAGACAAACAGCAAAAACCAATTCTTTTTGTACATCTCGAATAGAGCTTCGAATACTTTCCGTACGATCTGTTAAAACCCGAATTTTAACGTTTTCAGGTAAATTCTTTTGTAATTCAGGCAATATCTGTTTGATTTGATCCGCAACCTGAATCACGTTGGCATTGGGTTGGCGTTGAACATTCACCAAAATCGCTGACTGGCTGTCTGCCCAAGCTGCCATATAACGATCTTCACTACCTTCTATGACTTTCGCCACATCTTTTAAACGTATCGGTGCGCCGTTATTCCAACGTAAAATTAAATTTTCATAATCGTGAATTGAGCGAATCTGATCATTGGCATCCAACATTGTGGTGCGATAAGGACCATCAAAACTACCTTTGGGTTGATTGGCATTGGCTGACTGAATAGCAGTCCGTACTTGTTCTGCACTCATTTTATAAGAAGCAAGCGCTGCAGGATTCATTTGTATTCGTATTGCTGGCCTTTGCCCACCTGCAAGACTGACCATTCCCACACCAGTCAGTTGTGAAAGTTTCTGAGCAACACGTGTATCAACCATGTCATAGACTGTTGTTAAAGGTAAAGTATCCGAACTAATGGCCAGAGTAATCACAGGCACATCGGCAGGATTGACCTTGCGATACACAGGCGGTGTGGGCAGATCACTGGGTAACTTATTACTGGCTGTACTGAGTGCGGACTGCACTTCTTGTTCAACTACACCCAATTCCGCACTGAGTTCAAACTGTAAAGTAATTACCGACGCACCAACAGAACTGCTGGATGACATCTGTTTCAACCCTGCAATTTTCCCCATTTCACGTTCAAGCGGTGCGGTAATGGTTCTTTGCACCGTATCGGGGTTTGCACCGGGTTGAAAGGTATATACCTGAATAATCGGATAATCGACTTGTGGTAAAGCAGACACAGGAAGTAAGCGCCAAATCAAGAAACCACTCAATAACATGGCCAACATTAACAGCGTGGTAGCAACTGGACGTAAAATAAAGAATCGTGAAATATTCATGATTTATCTCTGAGTTGCGTCCACGTTTGAAAATTGTTGGCGCTGTTCCGAAACAACTTGAACTTCCTTTCCTTCAGATAGTCGATCAATCCCTTCTAAAACCACCTGCTCTTTTGCTGTTAAGCCCTCTTTCACTTCAATTTGACCGTTTGAAGCCATCCCCAGCTTTAACATACGAATTTCGGCTTTATTTTGTGGATTAATGACATACACATAGGTTCCTTTAGCCCCATGTTGCACAGCATCATTTGGAATCGTGATGGCATTCTGAATTGTGTGAGTATTCAAACGCACATTGACAAATTGATTTGGAAATAAAGCATCATCTTGATTGTTAAACACTGCTTTTAACTTTAATGTCCCCGTGCTGACATCAATCTGATTATCCAGTGATTGCACATGACCAGTTGCTAATTTATTTTGTTCACTTTTGTCCCATGCACTGACTTCGATGCGTTGCCCTTCTTTCAAGGTATCACGCAGACCCATCAAGTAATTTTCAGCAACTGCAAATTGCACATAAATGGGGTGAACTTGAGTGATTGTGACCAAACCTGTGGCTTCATTGGCCTGAATTAAGTTACCCGCATCTTTTTGCCTAAAGCCTACTCGTCCTGCAATCGGTGAATAAATCCGTGTATAAGATAGTTGTAATTTGGCAGCATCAACTTGGGCTTTGTTTGATTGTATTTGCCCTTTGAGCTGATTCACCAATGCTTGTTGTTGTTCAACTTGCTGTTTTGCAATCGAGTCTTGCTTAAACAGTAATTGATAACGTTTTAACTCTGTTTCTGCATTTTGCAATTGCGCTAAATTTTGCTGCTGAGTGCCCTGCGCCTGTGCCAATGCAACTTGAAACGGTGCAGGATCCAATTGTACAAGTAGCTCGCCTCTTTTTACCCATTGACCTTCTTTAAAATAAATTTGCTGCAGCACGCCAGAAACTTGACTTTGAACATTGACTGTATGTGCAGGAATTACCGTTCCTATGGCTTTAATTTCAAGTTGTAGATTTTGTTGTTGCACAGGTACAGTTCTTACAGGAACAGGTTTGCTCCACTGACTGTATTCCTCTGCAGGTTGAGTCATCGATTTTTTCCAATAAAAACCTGCGAGCGCCAAGCCAATGAGAATGATTAATCCAATTAAATATTTAAACTTATGCGGAAGTGAACTCTTTTGGGGGCTTATATTGACTATTGGATTACTCATAAAAACTCTTATTCAGACAGTCGCAGAATTCGCGATATTTACAAAGATCAAACCGAATAAAGTGACAATTCACTAAAAATCAATGCTCATTCCATCCATTCACTTGATGAAACTTGATTTAAATCAGTTCAATACTACATGTTGCTTTTTGTAATGCTTATTATTGCATTTAATAATCATTATCACTATCATTATTTTCACTAGTTATATCCACCCAACAAACTTTGTTCTATTCGCTGATTCAACAGGCAACTTCAATGAATTTGAATGTAGAAAAACAGCAATGGTTAAACCATATTTATCAAGACCATCAAAATAGTTTGGTTTTATGGTTTAAGCATAAGCTCCGTAATCACCACGCTTCAGAAGACTTAAGCCAAGAAGTTTTTTATCGTGCATTAAAAAGCAACTATCGTTTTGAAGAAATCAAAGAACCCAAAGCATGGCTATTGGGCATAGCCAAACATGTCATCATTGATCATTGGCGGCATCAACACATTGAACGCGCCTATTTAGAGACACTCCCCTCCATCCCTCAAGATGATTATCCTTCGACTGAACATCAAATCTGCATGCGCGAAACTTTGATTCAGGTCCAACAAACCCTTGAAAAACTTCCCAATCGGGTTGCACAGGTTTTTTTATTATCTCAGCTAGAAGGAATGACCTATCGTGCAATTGGTCAACAACTCAATATTTCGCAAGCCACAGTAAAAAGAGACATGAAGCAGGCATTTAGCGCTTGTTCTAAAACCTATGACAATACCTTGAATTAGAAATATCGCGACCCGATTAAAATTTTCTCGATTAAATAAAACTGGTTAACAACAAAACAAACATTTGATTTATATAAAATAATAAACAAAATAAACTTTCTATCTTTATTCCACATTTATCTAAAGACAAAAAAATTAGAAAAATTTGAGCTTTTTTTTCACATAAAACGACTAATAGATAAATATGACTCAGATGAGAATCAAATGAAGGAACATCAAGCTAAACACGCCCTGTCCGTGGCAATTCGAACTGTACTTTGGGGTGGATCTATTTTGGTCAATGGATCACTATTTGCAGCGTCAGACAGTACTGAGAATCTGCAGAAAAATTCTGAACAACTTCCTACTATTACAGTCACTGCCGCTAACAGTGACACATTAACAACTGAAGAAACAGGTCTGTATACGGCGAAAGCAACAACTGCATCCACAGGATTAGCCCTAAGCTTAAAAGAAACACCTCAATTGGTGAGTGTGATTACTCGCCAACAAATGGAAGATCAAAATCTCACCCAGTTAACAGATGTGGTCACTCAAGCTGCAGGTTTAACCATCAATCAAGGCGGTAATATCGGCTCCGATAACACACCAATTTATGCTCGTGGTCAAAGCGTAGACAATTATTTACTGGATGGTGTGAAACTCCTGAACTCTTATTCAAGTATCTTTCAAAGCCAAGATACTGCGCTTTTTGACCGTATCGAAATTGTACGTGGTGCCAATGGTTTAATGACAGGCGCAGGTTCAGCAAGTGCCAGTATCAATATGGTTAGAAAAAAACCATTACAGAATTTTAAGGCTTCTGTGAGTGCAAGTGCTGGCTCATGGGACACATATCGTACCGATATTGATGTTTCATCACCACTAAATCAATCAGGAAGTATTCGTGGTCGTGCTGTATTGGCTTACCAAGATGGTGACTCTTATATCGATCGTTATGCACAAGAACGCAAAGTTGCATATGGTGTACTTGAAGCTGATCTGACTGATCGAACCAAAGCAAGTTTCGGTATCAGCCATCAACAAATTGATATTACAGGTATCGCACGTGGAGGCTTACCTTCATACTATAAAGATGGATCACTGATCAATTGGTCACGTTCTGATTCGGCAGCGGCTGACTGGGCTTATTCAGACCGTACAACAACAGGTTATTTTGCAGATATTGAACATAAATTTAATGACAACTGGAAACTGAAAGGAACGCTTTCTCGAACTAAAACATCTTCTGATGAGGTTGTCGGCTATGCTTTTAGCTCAGGAATCGATAAACAAACGGGTGCTGGTGCTTTAATTTATGCGACACGCTGGGATTATCAACCTACACAGAATCTATTCAATTTAACCTTAAATGGTTCATTTGATCTGTTTAACCAAACTCATGATGTGGTGGTGGGTACAACCTATACTAAAAGTGACAATCAACGCCCAACATATTCAGGTTGGAATAATGGAATGTCTTGGGATGGCAATCTAGACAATATTTTTACCTGGGATGGGCATAATCCTAATCGCCCAGAGACAATGACTGATGGCTGGTACAGTGGTGATGACAGTAGTCGCTCCATATTTGGTGCTGTTCGATTAAAACCTTCAGACAAAGCTGCGATTATCTTGGGGACACGTATTGAAGATTGGAAGCGTGTGACTAAAAATCATGACAATGCCACAAACACGACCGAAACAACATCACGTAAAGAAACCGGTGAAGTGATTCCTTATATTGGGCTGACTTATGATCTGACTGAGCAATGGACCACTTATGCCAGTTATACCAGTATCTTTTCTCCACAAGACAGAAAAACAGTGTCTGGTGACTATTTAGATCCACTTATTGGGAATAGCACTGAGCTTGGAATCAAAGGAGAGTTCTTCGACAATCAATTCAATATTGGTGCTGCTGTTTATCAAACCAAAGAAGACAATAAAGCCATTGCTGTCGATGGCGTTTTTGCGCCAGATGGCTCGCAAGCTTATCGCGCTGAATCAGGTACAGAAAGTAGAGGTTTTGAACTAGAAGCAACTGGAAAACTGACAGAGTTATGGCAAGTTTCAGGAAGTTTCACTCGTAATCTATCAAAGGATAATAAAGACAACGCCATAAATACCAATATCCCCAATAATACGGCAAAAATCTTTACCACTTACACCCTGCCTTATTTTGATAAAGCACTGACAGTGGGTGGCAGTCTACGTTGGCAAAGTGATATTTATTCAGATGTGACTCGCCCTGTAAATACACGCTTTACTCAAGACAGTTACACACTCGTTGATTTGATGGCACGTTATAAAATCAATGAAAAGTTGCTGGTCAATCTCAATGTGAATAATCTATTGAATGAAAAATATCATTTAGCGACAACCAATAGTTATTATGGTGCACCAACAAACTTTAATGTAGGTGTTCGCTACAGTTGGTAATTCTGTTTTTAAATTTATGATTAAACCCATGCCTAAATAAATTCAATCTAGTGATGTGTTTAAGCTTTAAAATAAAACTATAAAGTGGTCATGATGACCACTTTATGCTTATAAAATAACAGTCCTTTTAGTCAGTACTAAATTTGACTACCAGAAAAGCAATGAGTTTAATTTGCTCTAAACTAGACATCTGTCTGACTACTTTTGAAAAGGCCATTTTAATTGCGCCAGATATTCATTTGGAATTGGGCTACGTACACCTACTTGATCTGGTTTAATCTTTTGCTTTTCATAATAGAAGCTTCCAAAAATAATATCCCAGAAGATAAATACTTCACCAAAATTTTTCCTGCCATACCCATGTTTATGATGAATACGATGCACTTCAGCAACTGCAAAAATATATTTTAAAGCCCCAACTCGATAGTCCACATTGGCATGTTGAAAAAACAAGTGTACTGCCATAAACATCATCCAACAGCCAATCAATATACTTGGAACACCCAAAAGTGAGAGAATAATGAGGCTTGGCCCTGCCAGTATCAATGCACTCAGCGGGTGCCTTTTTTCAGCATTCAACCAATACAGCCGACTAGAATGGTGGTGAATTGCGTGTAATTTCCAAAGAAATTTATAACGATGACTAAAACGATGCATCAGCCATAATCCAAAGTCGATCACCAAAGCCACAAGCATGAGTTGCCAAAACCACGACCATTGACCTGGCCAGATCCGTGGAAAAAATCTAAATATGTCTAAAAGCTCAATTATTTTGGACACAGAGACAATCAAAATTAAATTAAAAATGGCATGTAAAACATCGGTCAATGCATCTTGATGTGCCTCTAACCAGTTCGGTTGATAAGGGGAATAATATTCAGCTAAAGCGATTATCAGTCCACTCAACACAATAAATAAGATCGAACTTGGCCAATATGCAAACTGTCCAGACAAGATCAAAACCATAACCCACACAGTCAAAGCCATCCAAACTGGGTAAAATAAATATCTGAATGACATCTTTAACAAGTTATTCAATTCATCACTCCTTTCCACATAAAATGTCATTTGAGTATGCGGATTGGAAGCAACGAAGAATTGAATGAAACAGCTAGATTTCATTTAAAGTTTGGGATTTGAAGGCTGCCACATCGGAATTTGTTCGATCGATGGAATGAATTTTAACAGTGAAGGCTGAATACCAAACATCTGCTTGCATGTTCGACTAAAGTGAGCTTGATCAGAAAAATGGGAGTGATGGGATATTTCCGTTAAGTTGGTTTGAGAATCAATCGATTGAAAGGTTTTTAATAGCCTTAACCATTTGCGATAGCTTCGATAAGAAATACCAAAGTTTTCACTGAACCAATGACTAAAACGACTTTCTGAGAGATTGAATTGCTCAGCAATTTGTTTCAGCGTTAAATCTTGCTGTTCGCTCAACTGTAGATAGTTTGAAAGTTGTTGTTCTCTTATCGTGGGTTGTTTGAAATTACCCCCTCTACAGTAATTTAAGAGCTTTTGAAAAGCATTGAAGTGATGATGTTGTTCGATAAAAGACTCTCGAAGCATTGCAACTAAATCTTCAGACAAAGGTGTCATAGATGAGTTGGGTCGTAGGAATTGATGAATAGCATCAGCAAGAAAATGTGTTTGATCAATATAAATAGAACAATAGATTCCCGGCTGTAAATAGTGCAAGGTGTTTGCCGCAATATATACACCACTGCTGAACAAACAGTGTTCCCCATCACTGACCTGAATGTATTGCCCTACATTTTTTGCAAAACTTAATTGATGTGCATGATGACAGTGTAAATCATTGTCGCCAACATTACCTTCAAAATACCCAATACCATAGCCAATTGAGATTTTTCCCAGCCAGTATTTAGAAGATATATCGCTTTTCTTCACCCAGTTTTTCGCCTTATTAAATCGATCATTTAAATATATTCCATATGATTATAAGTATTTATTCTCCGCTTATAAGCACCGGTTTAAAAAACCACCCGAAGGTGGTTTTATCTATGTATTGCTAGACAGACTGCACTAAACTCAATGTATAGACTAGAATTTATAAGTTGCACCCACAAATATCTTTTGGCGTTCAACCAAATAAGTATCTGAACCATTCGAAAGTTTCTTATCTAATAAGTTAGTCAAACCACCACGAAGCGTCAATTTATCATTTACTCTATAGTTACTGGCTAAGTTTACAATCGTATGCGGTTTTTGCATTGTTGGCGTCGCAGCTTTATCACTTAAATATTGCTTGCCTAAATATTGTGCAGACAATTCCACATTGAGCGGATCTGATGCTTGCCAATTCAATGCTGAATTTATTGTTAGTTTCGACGTATTGATTAAAGTTGCACCCGTATCTTCATTCTTCGCTTTTAAGAAATAGGTTGCATTATTATTCCATTTTAAATTATCAAGAACTGGAAAATTTGCAACCATTTCGATGCCACGTGTTACAGCACTTTGTATATTTTCATTACGCGTAAACCAAGTACCATTTTCATAACCTAATGGTAAATAAGTAATTTTATTTTTAAAATCTGTATGGAAGAATGTCAATCCTAAGTCTGTTCCAAAGCCAGTGTAGTTCACACCAATCTCATAGTTTGTACTTTCTTCTGGTTTAAGATTTGGATTACCAGTCATAAAGCAACTACCACCTGTATAAACATGTGGATTATTCTCTTTATCATACCAAGTTTTACCTCTTAAACCATTACATCCATTACCACCAGATTCAGTCGCAGCGCCTGGAGATGACTCTTTTACCGTGGGTGCTCGAAAACCTTTTGCTACCCCACCTTTAATGACAAGATCATCTATCGGACTATAAACTAAATATCCTCGCGGACTATGGTGAGTTCCATATTTGTCATCATGATCTAAACGATTACCGACAGTGAAGGTCAAATTCTCTAAGAGTGAAATATTATCTTCAAAGAATAATGCCCAACTCTTATTATCAACTTTTGGATCCGTATAGCTTTTGCCATCCCAACTCCCACCAGGCAATGTTCCTATGGTATCTGAATTGGTTAATTCCTGTCGTTTCCACTGACCGCCAACTGTTAAAGCTTGCTTAAACACCGCTTCAAATGGCATGGTTAAACTGCCTTCAACAATCATTTCATTTGATTTAGTGGTCATTTCACCTACACTCGAGTCATAATCATTGTAATAAGCATTTAATTTAGATTTACCAATTGCCCAGTCACCTTCATGTGAAATACTGAATGTATTGTGTTCTAATTCTGAAGCACCCCAACTTGTAGCTTGTTCTGCACCCGTCGTTTGATTAATTTGTGAACCTTTCTCATTCTTTTGAATACTATGTCCTGCTTCAAAACTAAATGACTGTTTATCTGTTGGTTGATAGTGCAACATTGCATTATAGTTTTGATCCTTAGAACCTGTTGTACCATCACCGGCTTTATACTTTTTATCTGCTTCTCGTTCAGTCATTCCTGCGGTTAATCGTAAACCCAGTGTATCTGTTAATGGGCCTGCAGCCATTACACCTGTTTGTAAAGTCGTACCTAAATTAGAAGACGTTGTAGGTTGAGTATAATTTAACGTGACATTACCACCCCAAATACTTGGGATTTTTTTGGTGATGATATTAATGACTCCACCCATAGCATCTGAACCATATAATGAAGACATTGGCCCACGTACAACTTCAATTCTTTCAATCATATCTGGTGTAATCCAGTTTAGATCTTGACGCCCCAAATCTGGCCGATAACTTACATCACGCGAAGAACCAATGCGCTTGCCGTCTACAAGAATCAATGTGTAATTATCTGGTAAACCACGTAGTTTAATTTTAGACCCTTCTTTACTAGGGCTAATTCCACCTGTAACCCCTGGTACTTTACTTAGCAGTTCTCCAAGACTACCCACTGGTTGCTTTTCTATATCTTCACTGGTAATCACACTAATACTGGCTGGTGCCTCTTTCACGTCTACAGCCTGACTGCTTGCTGTAACGACTATTGTTTTAAGCTTGGAAGAGTCTTCTGAAGTCTCGTTTGCATATGTTGAAATTGACATTGCTGAGAGTATGGAGAGAGATAATACTTGAAGTGTTAATTGTTTATTCATGTTAATACGCAACTTAAATTACGGAGAAATTGTGGAAGAATTGTTGCACATTGTATTTTACCAATCAGTCAAATGCAATTAATAATGAAAGTAATTATCATTTATATTTATAAAAATCACCTTTTTTGCTTTAAAAATTATTCAGATAATTTTTTGATTTCTAAATTTGAGCTTAGAAAATTAAAGGTTTTTAAGCTTTTAGGTAGTAGTAAACCAATAGCTTCCATTCCAGCACATTGGGTACAATTTCTAAGCTGCCTACTCGGCAGTGAACAACAGAAAAAATTTTTAATACGTGCAGGACTTTTTTCTAAGCTGCCTATGTGGCACTGAACTCATTAACAGATGCTCAAAAAATCGCTGTGGATTTCTAAGCTGCTTTATGCTCCGTAAATTTCTGTAATAACAAGGCTCTAAAGTCTTGCTCCTTACAGCCTTCTTTTGCACAAATAAAAGCCCACGGTAAAACCACAGCATCTTTAATCAAATCTGCGACATCAAATACCAAAGCACCACGACGTGTTTTTCCGTGCATGACTGCAAATGAATGACTGATACCTAAAACCCAAAGTGTGGTTGCACTAAGACCATATGCTAAATAATTACCATGATTTAAAAAATCATTCGCCAAATCACCATGTTCAGGATTTCGCTCAAATTTAACCTTACAGCGTGTCGCAGCGATTTTATAAAACTGCTTGGTAGTCTGAGCTTCAGCGAGAAGTAAATCACCAACTTTAGACGTATTGGGAATCTTCTTTTCAAAACCACTTAAAGCTTGTTGAATATCCTGATCATCTAAATAAAAGCCTTCCGCCTGTAAATCCCGATCTTTTGCCCAAATTTTACGAATGTACTCAATCCGTGCAACCTGAAACTGTTTTGCAACCTCTAAGCGTTTCTTCTCATCAAACCAAAAACTCATCCAGCCTTGCATATATTCAGTTGGGCGATATTCACTTTGCGGTGTTAACCACTCAACTTCACTGCCTGAAAATAATGGCGTACCACCACCACCACAAAAACCAACCAAAACCCCTGCACTACATAGCATTCGCATTGCAGCTTGCGTGATTGATGTACCAGTTCCCAATAAAATAACTGTCGTATTGGCAATCGGAATATTCCAATACTGATTTTCATTTTTCGCTTCGGTAAGATATAAAACACGACCATCTTTTTGCATTACACGTGCATGTTCTAAGTAATAAAGATTTGCGCGTTTTGAATGTAATATTGCTTTTAAATCAGAGGGATTGAGTTGTTCCATGTGTTATACTCTTCTTACAAATAAGATTTTTCGTTTATCTGCTAACTCACTTGATATAAAGTTTTTCAGCAACAATTTTTTAGAAATATTTCAATATGAATCTTTTAGATGAATTGCTGATTTATTCAACTATAGGCTATTTTTCAAAATTTTTCTTTATTGAATCTCTGTTTTTTATAGAAATTATTTTATACTTTTTGATCAAATCTAATAAACGGATTACACCAGTCAAAGCTGAACATTGCAAGCCAATTGTTTAAAATAGCTTAAAATTATTCAAAAACTAGCAAAAAATATACTTCAGCAACAAGTCCTATAAACAACAATTAAAATAATTGATGATTTAACATCAAACAAATTTATATCATCAGTTATGTGAGTCACAAACATCGATTTTTTACAGCTATAGAAATCTAAGCTAACTTAAAAAAAAAGTATAAACACCTTACAAGTCTTTGAAATGACATTTAAAACTTGGATGTATATCCTCATCATCAGGTGTAATATTTTAAATTTGAATGACATTGAGTAATTGCAAAGTTATGATCAACTGTAGCCTCAATAGCGTATTTGATTTCGAATTGTTCTTTTACACTGATATTATGTTTAAACACAAATAAGCCAATAAAAAAATAGGCAAAAAATTATAAGTATTAAAATAAAAACAGGTTAAAAAAGCATTAAAAATGCTTTTTTAACTTTTTAACGATTATAAAGCTACAATATTAACAGCAGTTGGTCCTTTTTGACCTTGCGAAATACTGAACTCAACGGCTTGACCTTCTACAAGAGTTTTGAAACCAGAGCTTGTAATTTCACTAAAGTGTGCAAAAACATCAGGACCTGATTCTGGTTGAATGAATCCGAATCCTTTAGTCTCATTGAACCACTTCACAGTACCTTTAACAATTTTAGCGTTTGACATAATAAAACCTACTCATTTAAAAAAATTTAAGCCATTTTACAGACTATATGTAACATCGAAATAATAAAGAATGGAGCTTAAAATCTGAAAAAACGAAGAATTATTACTAAAACTGCGGTACTTAGAGAAAATTTACCAAACATGACTTTTTCTAGTTATGCTCACAATATCTCAAAACAACAAAATGATCAAGTTTCCTTATAATTATATTAGCTCTATCTATAAAATATGATATAAATGTTTTTAATTTATCAATATAGCAAGATAACCGTCTAAAAACATTAGTTAAATTTAAGCAAAACGAAGAAATATGATTTAACCAGCAAAAAATAGCCCCAATAAAATAATATGGGGCTATTTTTACCATGGGTTAGCGCGTTACTCTATCCCATGCATCTTTAACCGCATGTTTTGCTTCTTCCCATTTTAACCGAGACTCTCTTTTAGTCTTTTCCCATTGAAGTTTTAAATCCGCTTCAACTTCTTCAAACTTTGTTTCATAAGGGTAATTGCTTCTAGAAGTGTACCCTAAATGGTATGCGTCACGATAATCACGATCGTAATCCACATCATCATATAGGTTAATTGTTTCTTTGTAGTATGGGCGAGTATTATAAGTTTCACGCCAATAGACATCTTCGTCTGTTGGATTAACAGCCTCAGAAATGCTTTTCCCTGCTAATCCTCCCACAACTGCACCAACTACACCACCAACTGCAACACCGACGGGTCCCCCAACAGCCCCAATGGCTGCTCCACTGGCCGCTCCACCTGCTGCTCCGACACCAGTACCAATGGGATGTGCACCTGGCTCACCGGAAATAGGATCGGCATTTAATTGTTTACGTTGCTCTTTACTCATATTTTGAACAACTTCATTATCTATATTAGAATTTGACATATTTAATCCTCTAGTTTGATAAAAAATATTAATTCAATTAATCATTCAACGATAACCATCCTAGAGCAATTGTTTTCCTCCAACATTACTATTTGTTATATTTTTAAGAACAGTTTGTATAAAATAAAAAGCATCGAATAAATTTAAAAATCATTCAAAACCCCGCCAGTATTGATCAATATCTTTTTCAAAGCATTTAAAAAGATAATATTGAATTACAATATGACATATTAAGGACCTAATTATTATGAATTAAACACAAATCTCAATAAAATACGTATTTATGGTGATAAATTCCAACAATCGTACTCAAATAAAATACACAAAACGACCACTTTATTATCAACAAATGAATTAAATTAAAACCAATCCATCAATTAAGTAAAAAATAAAACTTAATAAAAAACATAGTGAGACTAAAATCACAATATCTTTATTTTAATCACACTTATTCAAGTATTACATTTTTAAACTAAATAACGTTTTAAATCTGACATGATTAACTCAATATAACTTAAAGCTTTAAAAAACTTACATCATGTGTTTTTATGCCATGCAAAGAGATCTTAAATTAAGTAATAAATAGGCAAATATTATGGGGAAACTTAATGCAAATGATATTAAATAATCGCGTCAGTAATTGCTTCCTATGGTATTTGGATTTGTAAAGTTGATCGAGGTGTTGGATTCAATCAAATTGACTGGTAGTGATGATCAACATCCTCAGACAGTAAGGATGGGCTTTGTGGATGATGAAATTTATTTAGATATAGCATAACAAATGTTTATCTTACCTGACTCTTGTTTGTAACAGTCCCATTGACCTTTCTTGTATCTTTTAGCGGGAAGAACATCTTCAGGAGTTGTACCTAAGTAAGGCTTACAATTACCCCCACAACTGGTCGATTGTTCAATCAAATATTCTTTTTGACCAAGTTCTAAATATACAAAACCACCACCAGAGCTTACCCCTCTTTGAATTGAACACGATTCCGCTTTTTTCTCATCAACCGTAAAACATTTACCTGAATAATCAGTGGTTTTATAAGCAAAACTTGATGTAGATAATATTGTAAGGGTGAACGGTAATATCCATTTCATTTCTATTGCATCCATATAAAACAAAACCCCGCAATGCGAGGTCTAGACAGTGGTAATATACACAATCACCAATTTGAAATAAATTTTGCCCTACACTGTATATACAGTCAAGTTGCTTGTAGGTCAATAAAAGCCTGCTTTGAAGCTCAAAGATATTTTTTAATTCAACCTGATGAATAGCTTATTTGCTATTGAATATATTTTCTCATTGGTCTGCTTATTCAATTTATAGAAATATGCAACCAGTCCGATAAACAACAAAGCATATATGATTACAATCCACAAATAGTGAATCACACCAATTAATAATGAATGATTAACGGCTGCGGCATCAATGTTAAATCCAAAGTTGTTTGCATAGCGACTCCCAAAAAGAAATAGACAGTATATAAGTACAGGTAGCGCTAAAAGCCCTGTTCCTAAATTTGCTAATTTTCTTTTTTCGTAAAGGCTACGGAATTCATTCTCCCCAAGATACTTTTCAATTTCAATCACTTGATCATTGAGATCATCTTTTGAGCTTAGTGGAAGACGATGTTGATCAATAGCATAATGTAATTTTTTTAATAATTCAGCGTTATCTAATGATTCACTCAAAATTTGAAAATTATTCATAATACCGTTTCATTTTTTGCGAAAATGCAATGTTATTACCTAATCTCCCAATTATCCTATATTTTTACAGAACAACTACTTTGTGATTACGCAGATTTCATTGATTTAAAAAATTAATCTTAAAAAGTTCAATAAAAAGTGCTAAATTTTTCTATACTGTAAAGTAAAATGGCATTTGGCATTATTGATCCTATCTTTTAACAGTGAATTTATGCGAACTTATAAAATAAAATACTATATATTGATAATGCTTTGTACAGCAGTAAGTAACTTTGTTTATAGCTGTGAACCTGCTACCCCAGATTGGCTCAGACTTTTTCAAGCTGCTGATAAAAATAAAAATAATTTCATCGAAAAAAATGATTGGTTGACTTTAAATCTATTAAAAGAGCCAATCCCCTGGATAGCTCCACCGTCAAAAAATGACCCTAAACGGTTGAGTATATTCGATAAATTAGATGATGATAAGAATGGAAAACTCAATAAAAATGAGTTTGGTGAAGGTGTCTATACTTACTATTTTACAAATCCATGTGCTGAATTAGAATATCAAGACCAAATTAAACCAGATTCTATTTGGTATAAATTTAAGAATATTTTATTTAAAAATTAATCACGACTGAATATAAATAGTGTGTTTGAAAAATCTAAACTGTGAGGTGTAGTATAACTTCATTCACCATAAATGCAATAAGCTATATGCCTTACGTAAAGTCAAATAAAATACTTAAAACTTTAATTTTCCGAAGGCTCACATGTCTTTCCAAGCTTGGAAAGTTTTTCTGAATACTCCACATAATCTTCAACATGTTCTAAACTTGACTCCACTATGGATTCCTTGGTTTCATTAAAATTATAGGTCTTGTTATATTCATCGATATTTGCCAGTAAAAATTCGAAATGCCTCAGGATACTTTTTTTCATTGCACAATTATTCTGAATTACCCAGATACGCTGTGACTCATTCAGATCGTCTCCTTCATGAGAATCATTAAATTCGACTAGTCTGTCAATGATAGATGTATATGAATAGACAGATTTATTCATCTTCTTCTCAAATTCAGATGCTTTGGATTCACTATTCGAGATAATCAGCAACGGGATTATAAATATAATTTTTTTAATAATTTCATCCTTTTGAAATATTTAATTTATCTTCACGTCAAACATAAAAAACCGACATGAATTTTAACATTTTTAAAAAATATTTCTGTATTTATCGTGAAATTGAGTTTTAACTAAAATTTACGGTATGATTATCATAATTTATAACATTATTTTTTCAATGTCTGAAAATCAACTCACTCTGAGTGAATATTTATCTACAGTTCAAGAAGTTATACGTGTAGCTTTTGATGAGTCGGTCTGGGTAAAAGCTGAAATTAGAAACCTTAGTCTTAAAGGTGGTCATTACTATCTAGAACTCGCTGAAAAAGAAGAAGGTACAGATAAAGTTATAGCTAGCTGTAAAGCAACAATTTGGAAATTCAGTGCTGCAAAAATGGTTCTGAAATTCGAACGTGAAAGCGGTATAGAGTTATCTCGCGATTTAAACGTATTAATTAAAGTCAAAGCTGTATTTAGTCCCCAATACGGCTTTTCTGTGAATATTGAAGCAATTGATTCCAGTTACACACTTGGTGATATTGCACGACGGTACCAACAAATTTTAGAGAGATTAACTGCTGAAGGATTAATTCATAAAAATAAATCCATTCCAATACCCTTTGATATCCAGAATGTTTTAGTCATAGCTCCTGAAAATGCTGCAGGTTTAGGGGACTTTAAGAAAGATGCTGATACCCTTGATAACGCGGGAGTTTGTCATTTTATTTATCACACAGCGACGTTTCAAGGTAACACAGCAGCACTCAGTATTGCTGAATCTTTATCAAATGCTTTACGTAAGTGGGCTAAGGAATATGAAAAGGCGCCAGATCTGATTGTAATCATTCGTGGAGGTGGCGCTGTGAATGATTTGGCTTATCTTAACGACTATGATTTAGCTGCCCTCCTCTGTAAACGTTCAGTTCCTGTATGGGTCGGTATCGGGCATGAGAAAGATAGAACAATCTTAGATGAAATTGCTCATCGTTCATTTGATACACCCAGTAAGGTGATCGGTGGAATTCGAAACCTGATTGCAGATCGTGTTCAAGATGTATTAGAGTCCTTTAACAAGATCAAGCTTTTATCTCAACATCAAATTTCCGCTTATCAAAGTCGAAATGATCAATATATGAAAGTGATTAAAACGCTGTCCCATGGTCAGATCAATGAGGTAAATAAGCACTTAGATTTGATGAAAGATACAATTCAATATTTAGCTCAACAGCAACTTAAATTAGCTTCAACACAAATTGACGGCTTGCTTCGAGAAACTTTATTGCAGAATCCCAAAAATATTATGGCTAAGGGCTATGGTATTGTAAGAAGTAATAACCGTGCCATTCGATCTATTCAACACATTTCAAATGAGAGCATCCAGGTAGAATTACAGGATGGTACTATCGATGCGAAAGTAATACAGGTACAAAGTAATGACTAAAAAAGAATTAACTTTCAAAGAAGGTTATGACGTTCTTAAGAAAAATGCAGAATTATTAGAATCTCAAGAAGAGCCTGATATCGATAATTTAATGAAAATTGTTGAAGAGTCTATGTCAGCTTATAAGGCCTGCAAATCACGTGTAGATGCGGTTCAACAGGCTTTAAATGAGACGTTTAAAGAGTAATTAATCAAGTAAATGATATTGTTTTTGCACCTTGAATAAATCCAATAGTGATTATTCCATAGATCATAGTTCCAATAATAAAGAACACTCGTCGAGGGACTTTTCTATGATTTTTAATCATTGTATTAGCAGAATGTATCAATGAAAAAAATGATGAACCAACTAATGAAAGGTTAAAAATAATCATTAGACATAAATTTGTTAAATTCACAATCCCAATAAATTCTAAAGTTATTAAATAGTTGCGAAAATAATAAACTGCGAAAAATAAAATTATAATAAAAAAAATAGAGAAAATTATTGCAATTTTTTTGGTTCCATTATCAACGGCATACATTGCAATCATCAATGTAATTAAATATGAAATTATTAAAAATATATCTAATAGAAAAATACTTTTGTTTATAGCAATAATAAATTTTGAAAAAAGTATACAAGCAATTAAAATAGCAATCAAAGTTGATTGATTTACTACAAATTTTAGAAATTCATCTTTCAGATCAAACTTTGTGCTTGATTCAGCTTGATCTATATAATTAACTTCAGAAAAGGCATCTTGTAATTCAATAAGTCCATCGGATTTAATTTCGAAAATATTTCCATCTTTCTCCCAAAGTTTCTCATCAAAGATTTTTTTGATTTTCTTTCCATATGGCTCTCTGATATCTATAATCAATAATAGTCTCGCTCTGAATTCACTTTTTTTACTCACATAGCAGCATTTCCCATCTAATTGAGAAATTTCACTTAACCAGCTCTTCAATTCATTTTTTGAAGTTAGTAAATTGGTTTTTAAATTTTCCCTGTTCATTTATATATCTTCTAAAAGCATTATAGAAATTATATCAAATCCAAAGGCTTAAACCTTTAAAATACTCAACTAAACTTAATAAACCAAATTTACTATATTATCCATAGCAATAGTGATTTGATCCTAGCCAAAATTGAAGATAGATTTTTATAATTTAAAATCTATCTTCTTTGACAAATTTAAGAGTCTTTAAAAGTTATAAACCAGCATCACATTTAAGAGCTTGTTCCACTTACCATCATCACCTGCAGCAAGTGAGCTATCAGTACCACCTACAAATGGATCATTTTTACTCATCAAATATTCCGTGTAGAGCGAAACATTTTTGTAGTTCCATGCCACACCCACAATGTTGCGCTGTGAGTCATCAAAACCCTGTTGTTTCTTGTTGAAACCGCTAAACACAACATAGGGGGTGACGTTGAGTGAATCTTTTACATTCTTAAAGGTGTAACTGATGTCTACTGTGTAGAAATAACCTTTGTTGGCAATGTCGTATTCACCATCAAAGGAACCAAAAGTAGAGTTTGTTGGGCTTAAGGCATCTTTGTTACTAATCGCCTGTCTGCCACCTGTCAATACCACATTCAGGTTTTTATAGTTGATACGGTTAAACACAGCCCATGTTTTTCGATTTCCATCGGCAGATGTCTTTTTATTTTCAATATCTGAGTACCAGTAGCTTCCCCCAACCGATACTTTTAAATCATCTGTACTTAAAAACTTAAGGTCTTGATCAACACGTGCCATCCACATATTTTTTTCATTTAGGTTGGTTTTAAGTGGATCAGATGAAGTGACGACATTGGCGGTATAGCGCGCAGAGTCTTTACTTGTTCCGTGATAGTTACCACCGTCAGTTGCGAAATATGCGAGATCAATTTTAGTGGCTGAAGGTAATTCAAAGTGATAGTTTACGCCCAAGTCCAGTGCGTCTTGCAGGCCCATGGTATTGTTAATACCAGCATAGAAACTAGTGTCCCAATAACGGTCTGGACCAAAAGGAATTGGCTGTAAACCGACCGTAATATTATCGATCGTATTTAACCGGTAGCCTGCATAGGCTTGTACCAAGGTCGAAAAATCGCAAAATTTATCGTATTGATAGCAGCGGTATTGGGCTTTACCAAACCAGTCGGGTGATTCATAAGCCACATTTAGAATTGCCGCATCGAACTTAATTTTCTGATCAGAAGTAGACTCACTATAATATTTATCTTGATATTTGGCTCGTAAAGTTCCAGAAACTGTGACTGCCCCTAGTTCAGTTTTTGCGTTACCGAAAGTCACTTCAGCAAAAACTGGAACTGAAAGACCTACAGTAAAAAGACTAATGCCTATATTTACATATACTTTTTTCATTATTTCATCCATGTTAAGAAATAAACTTTTCCTTCATTCAGAGATTTATTTCCCATAAATCTGAATGTGTTTTTTAACCATAGCCCCCTTAGGGACTATGGTTACCTAAAAAATTAAAATGAAGCGTTGATATAACTCTACATATTTGGATAGTTAGGACCACCACCACCTTCCGGCGCTATCCATGTGATGTTCTGAGATGGGTCTTTAATGTCACAGGTCTTACAGTGAACACAGTTCGCTGCGTTAATCTGGAAACGTTTAGAGCCATCATCATTTTCCATGATCTCGTAAACACCAGCAGGGCAATAGCGCTGTGCAGGCTCATTCCATTTCGGTAAGTTCACATTCACTGGAATTGACGGATCAGTAAGCTTCAAGTGAGCTGGCTGATTTTCTTCATGAACAGTGTTTGAGATAAACACAGAGGACAAACGGTCAAAGGTTAACTTGCCATCTGGTTTTAAATAGTTTGGTTTGAAGCTGGTTGCATCAACAGTTTTTAATGCAGCGAAGTCTTGCTTCAAGTCATGTAAAGTGAATGGCACTTTAAAGACATTCTGGTCGATAAAATTAAATGTACCACCAATCCACTGACCAAATTTATGCATTGCTGGGCCAAAGTTACGAGAGCTGTAAAGCTCTTCTTTTAACCAACTGTTGTTAAATTTGTCAGTGTATGGAGTTAATTCTTTAGTGAATAAATCTTCGCCTTCAGTAACACGTGCAGTGGCAAGGTCACCGCCTTTTTCTACACCAGCAGCAATTGCTTCAAATACAGCTTCACCACATAACATGCCTGATTTCATGGCAGTGTGTGAGCCTTTGATTTTTGCAAAGTTTAAGAAACCTGCATCATCACCAATCAAGCAGCCGCCAGGGAAAGTCAATTTAGGTAATGAGTTGAAACCGCCTTTCACTACAGCACGTGCGCCGTAAGAAATACGTTTACCACCTTCTAAATACTGTTTAATCAGTGGGTGTGTTTTCCAGCGCTGCATTTCCATAAATGGATACATGTGTGGGTTTTCGTACGATAAGTCCACGATCATACCCAAAGTAACTTGGTTGTTTTCAGCGTGGTATAACCACCAGCCGCCTGAAGAAGCTGTTTCAGCCAATGGCCAGCCAGCACCGTGCATGACTAAGCCCGGCTTATGTTTTGCTGGGTCAATTTCCCAAAGCTCTTTAATCCCGATACCGTAGTGCTGCGGATCGGCATCTTTATCGAGGTTGTATTTCGCAATCAGGCGTTTGCCTAAGTGACCACGGCAACCTTCAGCAAAGAGCGTGTATTTAGCGTGAAGTTCATAGCCCGGAGTAAAGTTATGCGTCGGTTCGCCATCTTTACCAATACCCATGTCACCCGTTTGAATACCTTTTACAGTACCGTCTTCATGGTAAAGTACTTCAGATGCAGCAAAGCCAGGGAAGATAGAAACTTCTAGTTCTTCAGCTTTTTGACCTAACCAGCGAACCACGTTACCTAACGAAATAATGTAGTTACCTTCATTGTGCATGGTTTTAGGAACCATCCAGTGAGGTACTTCTTTAGAAGTGGTGTCTGAAAGCAAGAAGAATGTCTTATCTTCAGTTACCGGGACATTAAGCGGCGCGCCTTCATCTATCCAGTTCGGTAAAAGTTCATTGATGGCACATGGCTCAAGCACAGCACCAGACAAGATATGCGCACCTACTTCAGAGCCTTTTTCAACGACACAAACAGAAAGATCGGGTAAGCTATTTTCAATCGCTAATTGACGGATCTTAATCGCAGCAGACAGACCGGCAGGTCCTGCACCTACGATGACAACGTCAAACTCCATCGATTCACGTTCGATGTGTTCCATATAATCTCCGATCAATCGGTTTGAATAGAATATTCCTTTTCACAGTCAAACCGATGATATTTAATAAAATTTATCTAGTTATGCACTAAATTCAAGGTGCAAAAAACCTTTGGCTTTTATGCAAGCCAACTTTTAACTAGATAAAAATTAAGTCACTAAAAAACGTTGAATATATTTCAACTCAATTCGAATACCCCTATTAGAAATCTAATAGTTTTCCAGGGTTCATAATCAAGTTGGGATCAAACACTTTTTTAAGTGCTTTCATATATTCAATTTCTTGCTCACTTCGACTAAATTCAAGATAAGGTTTCTTTGTCATACCGACCCCATGTTCAGCAGATATAGAACCATCGAATTTATTTACCACCTCAAAAACATATGAGTTGACGATTTCACATTTTGCAAAGAAGTCTTCATGACTTAAATTTGCAGGCTTTAAGATATTTAAATGAAGATTTCCATCACCAATATGACCAAACCAGCATGTTTCAAAATCTGGATAATTGTTTGCTACGATAGAATCAATTTCAGCAATAAAATCTGGTACATGGGTAATTAAAACGGAAATATCATTTTTATAAGGTGTTAAGGCTGAGATAGATTCAGAAATATCTTCTCTTAAACGCCATAGATTTTGAGCTTGTTCTAGAGATTGGCTCATAATGCCATCCAAAACCCATCCCTGTTCCATACAATGCTCAAAAATTTGTATAGCTTTATCAATTACAGGCTCATATCGAGCTTCAAACTCTAACAACACATAGAAAGGACAAGAAGTTTCAAATGGGCATTGTACTAGTCCATGATCTAATACTTTCTGCATAGCCAAATCATTAAAAAATTCAAAGGCAGTTAAATCTATTTCCTTCCTAAAGGCATGCATAATTGGCATGACTGATTCAAAATCAGGCACTCCAAGTACCAATACCTGTAAATCTTGTGGTTGGCGATCAAGACGAATTTCAGCTTCCGTTACAATGCCCAGCGTCCCTTCACCACCAATAAATAAATGATGTAAAGCATAGCCTGTAGCATTCTTGATCATGCCTTTATTTAACCGAAGAATATCGCCTTTTCCAGTAACAACTGTAAGACCTAATATCCAATTACGCGTCATACCATATTTAATAACTTTGATTCCACCAGCATTGGTTGCAATATTTCCACCCACTTGGCTTGAACCTGCTGAAGCAAAATCTACTGGATAATACATACCCTGCTCTTCTGCATAATCTTGCAATTGTTCTGTCACTACACCAGCTTGAATGCGGACCATTCTATCAGCTGGGAAAAACTCCAAAATCTGGTTCATTTTGTCCAGGCTTATGACTATCTCACCATTATGAGCAACTGCACCTGCCGATAACCCAGTCCGACCACCAGACGGGGTTATCGCAATTCCATGATGGTTAGCAAGCTTAACAATTGCCTGTACCTGTTCTGTTGATGAGGGAAATACAATCGCCGAAGCATGTGGAGCAAAATATTTCGTATGATCTTTACCCCAATTTTGTAGGCTATCCGCATCAGTTTTTACGCGGTTTTCACCAACAATATTTTTTAATGCATCAAGTACATCTGGTGGTAATAAAAAGCTATTCATCCTAAATCGCCTCTGAGAGAGTCATGGTATTCATTCAAATCCACTACTAATCTGAAAAAACTTAGTCATGGTGACTTCTTATTCAGAGCTTAAAGGAGTTGAATAAGAAGTCTCGTTCACTGCTCTATGCAAGTTGATATGTTGTTTTAACTTTGGTAAAAAACTGTCTTGCATAAGTACCTTGTTCACGAGGTCCTAGACTTGAGCCTTTATTTCCACCAAAGGCGACATGGTAATCAACGCCTGCTGTCGCCAAGTTAACCATCACCATACCTGCGGATGAACGGCGTTTAAAATCTTCAGCATATTTCAATGAAGCTGTGACGATACCCGCCGACAAACCAAATGGTGTATCTTCTGCTGCGGCAAAAGCTTCTTCAAAATTCTCAACTTTCAACACACACAATACTGGGCCGAAAATTTCTTCTCGATAAATTCGCATTTCCGGTGTCACGTCGGTAAATATTGCTGGGGTAAAATAAAAGCCACCTTCTTCACTTTGAAGATGTTCACCACCACAAAGTAACGTTGCACCTTCATCCAAACCTGCTTGTACATAAGTCAGGTTTTGTTTGAGCTGTTTAGAATCAACAACTGGACCAATATCAGTTTCTGCTTTTGCAGCATTGCCAATCTTTAATGAACGAGTCTTTTCTTCTAAACGTTTAATGAATGACTCATAAATTCCCGCTGTAACAATTACACGTGAACTTGCTGTACAACGTTGACCAGTTGAGAAAAATGAACCTTGTAATGCAACATCTACTGCTGTGTCTAAATCTGCATCATCTAGTACAACTAAAGGATTTTTTCCACCCATTTCAAGCTGAACACGGACCAAACGCGAAGCTGCAATTTCAGCGACTTGTCGTCCTGTACCTTCAGACCCCGTAAAAGTAATCGCATTGACATCTGGCGAACGAATAATAGTATCGCCAACTTTACGGCCTGGACCAATTAGCATGTTAAATACACCAGCAGGTAAACCAGAACGAGAAATGATTTCTGCTAAAGCCCATGCAGATGAAGGTACAAGCTCTGCTGGCTTAAATACGACAGTATTACCAAAACATAATGCAGGCGCTATTTTCCATGCAGGAATCGCAATAGGGAAATTCCATGGACTGATAATTCCCACCACTCCAACCGCTTGGGTATAAACATCGATTCCAACCTGATCACGTACTGAATTATATTTTTCACCCACAGCACGTAAGGCTTCTTGTGCGTAGAACTTAAAAGAACGCCCTGCTCGATCAACTTCACCTAATGCTTCTTTAAAGATTTTTCCCTCTTCTAAAGACAGCAGTTTAGCTAACTCTTCTCGTCGTTCTAAAATTTCAGTACCAATACGATCAAGAACGTCTGCACGTAATTGAGGATTACTGTTTGCCCATTCTTTACTCGCCGCCTTTGCCGCAGCAATTGCCTGATGAGTTAAAGCTTCATCTGCACGAGCAAAACGATCAACAATTTCATTCGGATTAGATGGATTAATATTTTCCAGAATATCTTCTGTACCTTGGCAAACAACGAATTCGCCATTTACATAACTGGTTTTCATTACGCGTGACATAATTCTTCCTTTTTAACGACAGAAGCAGGTGTTTTACCTTGAGCAAAATCAATAATATTTTGGACAGTACGATTAATTAATGTCTGCATGGCATCTTCACTGCTCCATGCAACATGTGGATTTAAAATAAAGTTCGGATAGTCAATAATCTGAAATAAAGGATCATGAGGCTGAATCGGTTCCTCAACAGAACCATCAAGTGCAGCACCACCAATTCGTTTATTCTGAATCGCTTCGATAAGTGCTGGTTCATTCACAATACCGCCACGAGCGGCATTAATTAAAATTGCATCTTCCTTCATTAGAGCAATTTCAGCAAAACCAATCATATCTTTAGTTTCTTTAGTGAGTGGACAACATAGAGACACCACATCACTGGTCGATAAAATTTCTTCAAAACTAAAGAATTCATTTCCTTGATATTTTCCATTTCGATCAAAGAAACGGACTCTCATTCCAACAGCGGTTGCTAACTCAGCAAGTCGTTTTGCAATTGTGCCATGCCCAATAATGCCTAGGACCTGACCACGAACATCTCGAATTCGATAATCAAAATAAATGTTACGTGGCTCTGTCTCAGCTTTTGAGACTTTATTCAATAATTGGTGATAACTTGCAGTTTGACGATTGAGTGAAAAAATCATCGCTATAACATGTTCAGCAACAGTATTTTGAGCATAGCCAGGCACATTAGTAACCATAATGCCGTGTTCGTGGCAATAATCCAGATCGACACCATCCGTTCCCGTAAGTGCAATCGAAATCATTTTCAATTTTGGTAATTGTGCTAAATGTTCTTTACGTAATGGCACACTACATGTCATCACAATCGTTGCATCTTTTAGACGCTCAACTACTTGTTCAGGATTTGTATAAGGGTAACTTGCCCAAGTATGCGGAAATGTAAACTCTGGTAATTTAACCGTCGGGCCAATGCCTTCATTATCTAAAAAAACAATATGATGCTTCATCTTTCTCATCCATTCCTGATGTATTTATTCGTTACTAACTCTTACTTTTTCTTAGGCGCATAACCTGCAGGGGCCAGACTCACTAAAAAGTTAGTGATTGGGCCAGCATCTCGATCCTGATCTTCCAGTGTTTCTTTTCTTACTAAAGCATCACGAACCCAGTGTGCTCCGATATAACAGAATGGCTCAGGTGGTAATAACTTCATCTTTTGCTCAACGAGACCACAGTTCGCCCATTCATCATTGGCATCTTCTACTAATGATTTGATGATACGGCTAGCAAATACCGTTGTACCTACACCATTTCCTGAGAAGCCAATTCCAAAAATAATATTTTTATGCCCACCTAAATGACCAAAGTTAGGCAAGCCTTTCATTGCACGGTCAAGTGGCCCAGTCCAACTGCTTATGACTGGTATATCTTCTAATTCTGGATAGAAAGAACGCATCTCTGCTTCAACACCTGCAGCAGCTGGTGATGGTTTTTCATAGAGATCACCGATTTTTCCACCAAAAGCGAATTCGCCTAATGGTTTACCAAAAATGATGCGACCTTGTGGTGTATTACGCCAATAATTCAAAATGGTACGTGAGTCCATAACACACTCCCCACCACTAAAACCAAGCTCATTCAGGCGCTCTTTAGCTGGTGCGGTTGCTACCATGTCGCTCGACATCACCATAATCATGCGACGTAGTTCAGGAAATTGAGCTCCCCAAGCATTCATTGCAATAACGACTTTATTGGCTTCAACCTTACCTTTTTCGGTATGTACTACTGGACGTTCACTACGCTCCAATCGGGTCATCGGTGTTTTTTCATAAATAATGATGCCTAACTCAACAGCAACACGACGCAAACCACGTGCCAAAAATGCTGGCTGAATTGTTGCTGCATTTGAATCAAATACACCGCCCAACATACGCTTAGAACCAGAACGGTGTTGTGCTTCCTCTTTAGAAATCACTTTAAATGGATTGACATTATGTTTTTCAAGCTCTCTTGTTAAACCGAGCCATGAATCCATTTGTCGTTTGTTACTCGCTGTCCACAACAAACCATCTTTACGAAATTGAGCATCGATATTATTTTCACGGCAAAAATCTCCCATTTCATCAATAGCAGACTCGGCAGCTTCACAAATACGGCGTGCTTCTTTTTCACCGCAAATTTCCACTAAAGATAAGTATTTAGGCCACCAGTTATTAACAAAACCACCATTACGGCCACTTGCACCTGACCCGCAACGGTCCTGCTCAACAACGACAATTTTCATATTAGGATGGGCTTTTTTAAGCCGAATTGCCGACCATAGTCCTAAATAACCACCACCAATAATACAAACATCGGCTTTAACATTTCCTTGTAAGGCCGGAGAAAGTGCACTTTCACGATCTAACGCCTCTGCATACCAAAATCCACGGTACATAATTCGCCTCATTAAAATTTGTTTTCCTGTATAAGATTTTGGACATGAGATGATTTATGCGATATCAAGAAAATGACAATAATTATGAAAAGTTGGCAAACCTATTCTTATACTAGTAAAAAATATAAATTTTAATTTTCTATATAAATTAATCAATTATCTAACTTTATAAATAATAGTATATTAAAGTAAGAATTTTTTCTTTTAAATTTTTCTTATTTATTGGTAATTAATTTGCCGAATATGAAAGGAACAAAATGGCCTAAATCTCCTAAAAAAAGACCGAATGCCACTATCGTATAAATCAGTTAAAAGCATATTCTTATTAACAGTAATGGAATTGTAACTTTTCGAGTTGAAACAATTACCGATAAGGTCATTTAAATTCTCGAATATATTCAAAGGAAGACAAAAATGGCATTTAAAAGAACTTTCCATGCTGTAGATACGCATGCTGGTGAACCAATGCGTGTAGTTACAGGCGGTGTTCCTCATATTCCGGGTAATACCGTTTATGAAAAAATGTGCTGGCTAAGAGATAATGATGACCAGTTCCGTAAATTGATGTTGCGTGAACCTCGCGGTTATCCTCCACTATGCTGTAATGTTATTGTCCCGCCTTGCCATCCAGATGCGGATGCTGGTTATATTATTATGGAACAGGTGGAATATCCTGTAATGTCTGGTGGTAACACTATTTCAGTAGCTACAGTACTACTTGAAATGGGAATGTTGCCTATGAAAGAACCTGTAACAGAATTAATTCTTGAAGCTCCAGCAGGCTTAATCAAAATCAAAGCTGAATGTAAAGATGGTAAAGTAAAAAACGTTACCTTCAAAAATGTTCCTGCCTTTGCTGCATATCTTGATGCAGAAATCGATGTTCCAAATTTAGGTAAAGTAACTGTCGATGTTGGTTGGGGTGGCATGTTCTATGTTATTGCCGATGTACGTCAATTCCCACATATTCAATTAACTCCTGAACATGGCGCTGAAATTGCGCGTATTTCTGCAATGATTCGACAAGCAGCAATCGAGCAGCTGCCTGTTTCACATCCCGACTATCCAGGTGTAGGAATTACGATTTCACAACTTTCAGGACCTACTGATAGCCCAGATGCTGACTGGAAAAATGCAGTAACCGTAGCATCTGGCGATTTAAGATGGGATGACCCTCAGACATGGACAGGCGCAATTGACCGATGCCCTTGCGGAACGGGTACTTGTGCGAAAATGGCTATTTTACATGCTAAAGGTCAACTTAACATTGATGAAGATTTCCGTCACCAAGGTATTCTTGGCAATGTGTTTACTGGACGTTTAGTCGAAGAAACAATGGTGGGCGATAAAAAGGCAGTTGTTCCAACAATTACTGGAACAAGCTGGATTTATGGATTAAACACTTACGTATTAGATCCAGATGATCCATTTACTGAAGGTTTTACTGTGGGTGACATCTGGGCTGAATAAGACCTAATTTTTATATTAATAGATTCATAAGAAGAGATTGGGAGAGTCATCCCGATCTCTTTATTTATACATTAAAAACAAATACTTAAAACAAAAATAAAATAAATTTGTCTTCGTTTTCATAAAAAACAAATATATAATAAAAGAAACAGCTTCAAACTGTTGCACACTGCTCTCATGGAACTTGACGGTGAAAATATGAAAAATCTATCTGCTCATGCTTATGAAGAAATTTTAGATCCTGAAGAAGCATCCTCTGCAATTAATCCAGATATGCGAGTTGCATTTATCCTGATGAACAAATTCACTTTAGCTCCAGTAACTGGACTAGTTGAATCATTACGGTTTGCAGCAGATAAATCTTTTCGTAGCCTACAAATTTATTGTAAATGGGACTGGATGACTTTTAACAATATTCCAGTCGTTGCAAGTTGTGGCCTCACCATACAACCTACTACTGACTTTAATTTAGAAAATTTAAAGACAAAGTATGATTATATTGTTCTTGCTGGGGGTTTATTAAGTGAAACCAGAAAACCCCCACAAGGCTTATTAGATACACTTCAAGAAATTCATAAAGCTAAAATTCCTATAATTGCCTTATGCTCCGCAAGCTTTGTTTTGGGGAAAGCAGGTATCCTTGATCAACATAAATGTGCAATTCATTTTACGATTAGAGACGAATTTGTTCAGAGATTTCCAAAAGCCATTGCTGTTATTGATAAAACCTATGTTGAAGATCGAGGTGTTTTTACTTGTCCAGGTGGGACAGCGATTGACTTGGCAGCAAATTTAATTCGACAACATTGTGGGGATGTACGCGCACAAAAAGGATTGGAATATCTTTTAATAAATGGAGAAAAGCCACCTAAAACACAAGAAAGTCCAGATATCGATAAACCAGACACTTATGAAAATATAACAGTTACTCGTGCTATCGATTTCATGAGTAAAAATTTAAGTGCTCATGTTACTTTAAAAGAAGTAGCAGAACATGCTCAAACTAGTCCACGACAATTACATCGTGTATTTGTAGCAAATACGAATGAATCTCCTGCTAATTATTGGAGACGTTTAAGACTCGATCATGCTCGAAAATTGTTGGCAAATACGAGTGCTTATGTAACTACTATTGCAATAGAATGTGGATTTTCTGATGCTTCACACTTTATTTACTGGTTTAAGAAACAATACGGCGAAACACCTTTCTCTTATAGAAAACGACGTCATGAAGTTGAACGATTAAATTAATTTTCAATAAAGTAAAGGGCAATATTATTAATTATGCCCTTTATAAAGACGGATGACTTTATGTATTAATCTTTCGATAGACTCGTTGGGTATCTTCTTTAAAATTAGCAACTTCTTCCAAACGCCGTACTTCACTCCAACCTAAAACTTTTGCGGCTATGATTGATATTTCTTCAACACGATCAAACCCCAAGTCTATATTTAATCCATCATTCAAACGCCTGCGAATCAAATCAGTAAGACGTACAACATGTTCTTTCATAATGATTTGCTTAATATCCTTTTCACTTTTGGCATTATTAGCCTTGAAAATCATTCCTTTTGCTGGTGCAAGTCGTTTGCCTAGACATTTTTCAATAGATTGAGCAGCCAATCGTCCAGCATGACGATGCATCATAATGTATGACCCTGTCATCGTTATCAATCCGGGCATATCTGGATCCGTAATAGCACGCACAGGTAAACTAACTGTTTTACCATCTAATGTTGACATGGGCCTAACCCCGCACCAACAATGTTCCACATCTTTTCGTGACAAGTTTAGATCTGGAAACAAAAAGTTAGCTTCACCCAATATATAGTCAATCTCAGAATCTAATACATGAATATTATCGGGATCATCAGTAACTAGCGATTCAGTTGGTCCGATAAAATGATAGTCACGCCATGGAAAAACATAGAAAGGTTCACCTTTGCTAGAAAATGCTTCTAAGCCTTGTCCACGCCATTCATCTGGCAAACGCACCATGACATTAACACCTTTTCGTCCTAGTACTCGATTTTCTTCTTTTTTACCACCGCCCACTACTCGGTCAACCCATGGGCCTGCAGCATTCACTATTGATCGTGTTTTTATCCGTACTTGCACATCCATACCGGGTGCTTGATCATCTAAAGTAATTTCCCAAATTTCATTACAACGTTCTATTTTAGTTACTTTGGTATAAGTAAGTATATGGGCTCCTCGTTGCTCAGCATCTAATGCTGTATCTACACAGATACGTTCAGGCCAATCGTACATATATTCTTCAAATATCGCGACATTCGATAATGGTTTACTCAGACTAGCTACCATCGCACTCTTTTTGGTTGCTCTATCAGCTGATACCTTATGATAGGCTAATGGAACTCCACGACTGGTGAGGGTTTCCATCAATCGAAAACCAAAATCAATTAACCAATGAGGATAACGATCACCTTTTCTAAATGGATAGTGAAATGAATGCTTGGTCAAGCGATGAGGCATGTCTGCAACCAACTCAGCTCGACAATGCATAATATTGCGAGCATAGAGAAAACGTTTCCATAATGCTATAAATCGGAAAGGTATTTGCCATAAAGGAAAATCTGGGGCTAGATAACCTACGCCAGAATACAACATACGACTTGAACGTGATGAAGTTCCTGCTCCGATATCACCTCTATCGACTAATAAAGTACGATAACCTCGTGCAGCCAATTCTCGGGCTGATGCACATCCAACAGCGCCTGCACCAATAACTACAACGTCATATGCTTGTTTTTGTAAACTTTCTAATGTTAATCGTTCCATAACTAACCTTTTATTTTCATAAAAAAGCACCTCCCTAAGAAATGAGAAAGGTGCTTTTCAAACATTTAGTAAAACGTTCCTGTTGCCTGAATTTCAATTAAATACTCTGGACTAGCGAGTTGTGAACCAACGCAAGCTCGCGCAGGTTTATCTATTTCACTTACCCATGCATCATAGACCTTATTCATTTCTTCAAAATAAGCCATATTAGCTAGCCAAATCTGAATACGAGTAATTTGGTTACGATTTGCACCTACATCAACCATTAACTGTTCAAGTTGATCTAATACACAACGGGTTTGTTCTGCAATCCCTTTATCCGTGCACTTAGCAACTAACCCAGCCGTTTCGATATGTTGGCCACTTACAACAACCTGACTAGCACGAGCTCCGCTATGAAATCTTTTTATATCTGTCATCATTTATGCCTCAAAAAATACAATACGTCTTTCTGAAGTCTTCTTTGATGTCCCATACACCTTCACAGTTTGCCGGGAATAAAACCGCATCTCCTGCACGTAGCTCTACTGGTTCTCCACCTTCTGGAGTGAAAATACACCACCCTTTGACAATATGGCTAAACTCACGATTAGCGATATGACGCTTAAACTTACCTGGCGAGCTTTCCCATACACCAATACTTGCAGCAATACTTTCAGAAGTTTGATCTTGTGCAGTGCTCTGCTGTGCAATTAACTCATCTACCGGAAGTTTTGCTGGTGCTGGTGCGCCTAATACAGTATTTTCAGCTTGACGTACTACAACGAGTTGGTTACTCATAATGATCTCCGTAAATAGCCATAATTGGCAGATCTTAAATAAAATTTATTTCTTACTTCCCAAGCTTGCTGCTTGATTTAAATCCAAAGTATCGATGTCAGGCGCTAACGCCCAAGCTGACCATGCCCCAATAAAGCAAACTGCTGCGGCAACGATCATCGTGGTGCCTATTCCCCAGCTTGCTAAAGCGAAAGGTAATAAATAAGTACCAATAGCTGCTCCAATTCTTGAGATAGATGTCCCAAGCCCAACGGCAGAAGCTCTTATTTCAGTTGGAAAAAGTTCATTCGGATAGACATATTCCATGACTTGTGCCCCACCAATGAATACCGCATATGCACCAAATAGACACAACACAATGAAGGAAGAGGCTTGAGGGAATACGCCTAAGAGAAATAAAGCGACTCCTGACCATAAGAAGCTGTGAAAAAGCATCTTTTTGCGGCCCATAGCATTAATTAATAATGTTGCTAATAAGCATCCAACGAAAAATAGGAAAGTAATAGCAACTGCTCCCCAACCAGCAAGTTCGCCAGTCAGCCCTAAAGCCTTTAATACTTGAGGAGCAAATGCATAAATTGCGAAAAGCGGCAGAATTGCACATGTCCAGAAAATTGAAACAAATAACATGCGTTTGCCATATCCTGAATGGAATAAAGACCAAACCGAAGTATTAAAATTTTGATTTCCAATATTTTCTGATAAATCAGCATGAGAGTATTCTGGGCCATATACTTTTTTTATGACTGCATCAGCTTCAGCAACTTGACCTTTATTAAGCAACCAACGTGGTGACTCAGAAGCCCCCATACGTACCATTAAAAATAGTGCACCTGGTACCACCGCACTCGCTAAAGCCCAGCGCCAAGCTTCATCCCCACCAAATGTTAATGCAAGTTCTCCAACAGCATAAGCAACCGCAGCGCCCAAAAACCAAACCATAACCATTGCTGCTAATCTTGGTCCACGATTTTTACGTGGTAAAAACTCTGCAAGATAAGCTGTAGCAATTGGATAGTCCGCTCCAACAGCGACACCAATTAATAATCGCCAAATGAAAAGCATAAATGCTGATTCAACCCAAAATTGAGCAGCTGAAAAGCCAATAATTGCGATAAGGTCAACTAAGTAAAGAACTTTTCGACCATACTTGTCAGTAATCCATCCACCTAAAAACCCACCTAGAAATACGCCAATTAATGCAGAAGCAGCGATCATTCCTTGCCAAAAAGTCGTAAGCGATAATGCATCTGTCATTTGCATCATTACGACCCCGACAATACTCAATACATAACCATCTAGGAATGGACCACCCGAGGAGTAGAAGGTCAGTTTTTTATGGTAGGAATTTAAAGGAATATCCTCTAAAGGAATCTTATTTTTCATGGGAATATCTGCCTTATTTCAAGCAAAATTCACCTTATTCAAATTTTGCGGACAAAAAATCTCTACTAGCCTCTTCCTTTAAGAAGCTAACTTTTTGTTTTATAGATTTTAAATAAGGTAATTTAGATTAAATAACTTAGTTCTTACTTAGAGATGCTGCTTGATGTAAATCTACAACATCAATATCCGGAGCCCATGCTCGAGTTACCCATAATCCAACCAAGCTAATTGCTGCTGCAATCAACATTGTGGTACCGATCCCCCAATGTGCCAGAGACAAAGGTACAAAATAAGTGCCTGCAGCTGCACCGATCCGTGATAATGAAGTGCCTAATCCTACTGCAGTAGCCCGAACTTCTGTGGGAAATAATTCATTTGGATAAACATATTGCATGACTTGAGCGCCACCAATAAATACTGCATAACCACCAAATAAAATCAGAATAATTACAGGAGATGCGCTTGGGAAAAGTCCGAGCAAAAGTAACATTAAACCAGACCAAAAGAAGCTATGTGACAACATTCTCTTACGGCCTACGGTATTAATCGTCAGCGTAGCAACAGTACAACCAACACAGAATAAAACTGTAATTGCGACAGCTCCCCATTTCGCCATTTCACCCGTTAATTTCAAAGCCAACATAACTTTTGGCGCGAATGCATAAATAGCGAATAAGGGAATGATTGAACAAGTCCAAAAAAGCCCAACAAATAGAGTACGTTTACCATAGCCAGAGTGAAACAAAGATGTAATAGAAACTTTATTCTTCTCATCAACTTGTTGTTCTGGTAAATCATTTACAGAGTATTCATTACCGTAAATTTTCTTAATAATTTTATCTGCTTCAGCTGTGCGTCCCTGACTAATTAACCATCTTGCTGACTCAGGTGTACCTAAGCGTCCAACTAAGAATAAAATGCCAGGAATAAGTGCACTCGCAAGTACCCAACGCCAAGCATCGGTTCCAATCACAGACAAAATCAACTCACCAATAATATAAGCTGCCGCTGCGCCTAAGAACCATGCTGTTACTAAAGCTGAAAGCCTAGGACCACGATTTTTACGTGGTAAGAATTCTGCTAATAAAGAAGTAGCAATAGGACAATCTGCTCCCACTGCGGCACCAATCAGGAAACGTAATACAACCAGCATTAGTGCTGTTTCTACCCAGAATTGTGCAACTGATAAGCCAACAATAATGACTAAATTTAAAATATAAAGTAATTTACGGCCAATTTTATCAGTAAGCCACCCCCCCAGAAATCCACCAAAGAAAATACCAACAAGTGCGGATGCCGCGACTAACCCTTCCCATAATAAGGTGAGATGTAACGCTGAAGAAATCTGAAGCATTACTACACCAATAATACTCAGAACATATCCATCTAAAAATGGACCGCCTGCTGAATAAATGGTGAGCTTTTTATGAAATTTATTTAAAGGAACTTCCTCTAAAGGTATTTTATTACGCATATAAACTCCTTTACCTACACGGTATAAAACTGTTATCTATCCCTTAACAGCTTTCTTCAAAAATAATCTTCCAAGACCATTAATATAATGATCTAACAAGTCGTAACTGATATTTAAAAACCTAACTTTCCTTTCCTGCTCGGTATTGCCCTGTCATTAAGTTAAGGTTTACGCCAATTGATAAAAATGGTTGAGGTGGATTCGCATTAGGTCCCGGTGATGAAATCAAGAAATCGATAAGTTCATTTCTTTCACCTGAAAGCCAATCTGCTAATAATGTTCCTGCAATAGTCCCTTTGGTTGTCCCTAATCCATTCCAACAAAGTGCCCCATAAACATTAGGTGCTAATTCGCCAAAGAATGATTCATGGTTTCTGGATAAACACATAGATCCACCCCATGTATATTCAAATTCAACTTGAGGTAACATTGGAAATCTATTTTCAAATGACTGTCTTTGTCTTTGCGCTACACGAGGTAAAAGATGAGGTTTACTACGTCCGTCAGTATTAAAACTAAAACTATTACGCACTAATAGCCGGTTGTCCGGTGTGCGACGCAATGTACTCCCAAACGGATCTGCTGGAATAATGCCCCAGGTTCTTTTCCCACCTAAAGCTAATTGCTCTTCTTCTGTCAGCACACGAGTCATGCTGGCATAGGTAAAAATAGGAAGTAAGCGACCTTTTAAAAAGCCAAATTGGGAAGCAAATGCATTGTTTGTTAATATAAGTTTATTCGCAATGATTGAACCTTGATCTGTTTGCAATTGAATTTTCTTTCCATATTCAACAGATGTAATCGCCGTATACTCATATAAAGTCACATTACTCGGTAAGTTATTGGCTAAACCTTTTACCACTGCCGCTGGCTGTACTAACAAGGTCCCTGGTGTGTAGAGTGCCTTTTTATAAAAATGCGTACCTAAATGAGCTGGAATATCTTGTTCCTCAATAATTTCACACGCCTGACCAAGCTTTTCTAAACCACTTTTATACGCTTCAAGAACTGCTAGACCTCTCTTTTCGACAGCAGCTTGATACTTGCCCGCTGGCTCAAGTTGACAATCAATGTTGTAATCAGCAACTAACCTTTTAATAATATTCTGAGCAGCAAGATTGAGCTTTAAGTGCATGCCTGCGGTTTTGATATCGCCGATATAATCTGCGGCTCCAATATCATGAGGAAGATCGATCATAAAACCTGAGTTTCTTCCAGAAGCTCCATACCCAACCTCTTGTGCCTCCACAAGAACAATGTGATCATTAGGAAAATTCAAGGCAAGTTGTCTAGCAGCCGATAAACCTGTAAACCCGGCCCCTACAATGACCCAATCAGCCTCTATTCTTCCACTCAGTGGAGATTTCGGTATTCGATTTGTGCTTAAGTGGAACCAAGCACATCCATTGTCATCAGCCGGTGTTGAACCTATTCTTTCCATGATAAATTCCTAGCGTCCTTTTCTTATTATTTTTGATCTCATTTACATGTCTTGCATATAAAAAAATGGGCAATTTTTAGGACAAAATAGACATTCCATTAAAAGTCGACAAATGAATTTTATTAAAAAATGTATTTTTATAAAAAAATTATAAATAAAAATCATATATATAAACAAATTAATTAAAGTAAAAATATTCTAACCCCTCATTTTTCCATCTATGTCATATTCTTCATATTTGTTTTTTGCTTCATCATTTTTATGAGACAAATTGACCTTTTTTTTATATTTCTATTTTTAGAATGATGTTTTGATACTTTAATCTTTTTTAATATGGGTCAATAGCTGTGGTAAGTCACCAAATATGGAGTTTTTATGGATAGCATGAATTATTCTAATGCCAGAGCACAGCTTTCTATGCTTATGGATAAAGCTATTGGCGGACATCCTGTAGAAATTACCCGTAGAGGCAGAGGATCGGCTGTCATTATTAGTAAAGAGTCATATGAAGCATATAAAAAGGCTGAGTTTGAAGCGAGATTCCCCTCTGAGTCGAAAAAGCCTGAATAGAAATAATTTTATAAAAGGAATAAAAAATGCAAGCACCTAAAGGATATTGGATTATCGAGTGTCAGGAAATTACTGACCACATCTCTATGCAAAAATATGCAAATGCTTGGACTGAAATAGCAAATGAGTTTAATGCTCAAATTATTGGTGGCACTAACTCTTCTGACTTTGTAGAAGGCCCTCAAAAAGCACGAGTACTTATTTTTGAGTTCCCTTCTTACCAAATTGCTCAAGATTGCTATTACAGTGAAAAGTACCAAAAAGCTAAGGATCTTGCACTAGAGGCAATGGAAAGAACATTTTCCATTATTGAGGGAATATAAGGTCTAATGAATTTTTTAAACTACGATCAAGCTAAAAATATTCTAAGTTGGCATGAAGCTATTGAGGCACTACGCTTAGGTCATGAAAAACCCAAAGCAACTCTGCACGACTCACTCATAGGTCCTAAAGATGGCATGTTGTTAAATCGCATGGCAAGAATTGAAGGATTGGGCTATGGAATAAAAGCTGAGTCTGTCTTCAATGGAAATACAAGTATAGGACTTCCGAATACTCATGGCGTAGTCATCGTTTATTCTTCTGAAAATGGTATCTTACGCGGCTTAGTTGATAGCCACATTATTACCGATCTGAAAACTGCTGCTGATTCTGTATTAGGGGCTACTCTACTCGCTCGTCCCGATAGTAAGCATCTAGTAATCATTGGAGCAGGTCGCGTTGCTCACAATCTTGCACATGCCTACAGTGCTTTATTTCCCAAACTTAAAAAAATATCAATTTGGTCTCGCCGTTTAAATCAATCTCAAGCACTCGCTAAAAGACTAGAGGGATTATCTGCGCCTGTTGTTGCTGCCTCAGATTTACAGTTGACTTTATCAACTGCTGATATTGTTTCTGCAGCGACTATGGCACAACAACCAATTTTAAAAGGAGACTGGATTCGTTCAGGAACTCATATTGACTTGATTGGTGCTTTTACTCCCGAAATGCGTGAAGCTGATGATCAATTAATCGCATCTTCACAGCTCTATGTAGATAATCTTGAAACTACATGGAATATTGGAGAAATTGTGATTCCTATTGTGAATGGAAAAATATCACGAGATCATATTCGAGGTGACCTCTATAGGCTGGTAAATAGTAGTTCTGAAAATTTTAGAAATCAAAAGGATATCACTGTTTTCAAGAATGGTGGAGGTGCTCATTTAGACCTTATGGTTGCTGATGCAATGTTGAAGAAGTTAGGGTTATAAAATCAATCTATTAAGACCAACTCATCTCTGGACATAAGCTTATATCATGAGTTCAGTTAGAAAATCATGATACAAGAAATTCATTAGTGTATGCATTGATATAAGGGTATAAAACGGCATAAAAAAACCCTAAATCATTATAATTTAGGGTTTTAGCATTCATATAAAACTATACAAGTTTATATGATATTAGGAATTTGGTAGGTTTTTTATATCCAATACCAAACAAAATCACAATCTATTGATAAATAAATGTTTAATAAATTATAAATTCAAATGATACAAGCTATGATACAAAAATATTCCTACTGTCCTTGCTTTGGCTTTCTATCAATCCCTATCTTCTCTCTAATTTAAGAATCAGTTAAATTTTAGAGGTTACAAAGGTTACTGAGGTTACAGCCTTATGAGGCAAGACTTTCAGGGGGTAACCGTTGAGAAAAGTGAAAAGGTTAAATATTCCAGAGGTTACATTGATAGTTTTAATAATTTCATACATTTTAAAAAAGAAGTATTTTTATTCTATTTCAAAAGGAAAGTCATGGGGAATAAATCCCGAACGATGTTTTGCTATTATTTGATCAATGAACTCTATAACCGCCTGTAATTTTGAACTATTTCTTAAATCTTCGTGATAAGTTAACCATAAGGTCATTATTTCCATAGCATTTGGACCAGGAACACGTCTAAGTCTTGAATTAGTATCTCCTATAAAGCATGGTAAAAGCGTGCATCCTGCTCCTGTATAGGTTGATTCAAGTAAGACTTGTGTTGAGTTTGATCGAAGTATGATTTTTTCTTCAGACACTACTTTATCGATATATTTCTGCAGAGAATAATGTGCAGATGCTTCATCATAACTTAGAAAAGATTGTGCTTCGAATGATCTTAGATCTGTTTTTAATGCATAAAAAGCGAAAGCAATTCTTCCTAATGAACGAATAACTAATCTTTTATTTGTTGGTCTTGAAAATCGTACAGCTACATCTGCTTCCCTTCGCGAAAGGTCTAAATTCTGATTATCCCCTATGAGTTCTACTTTTAACCCGGGGTGAGTTTCAAAAAAATCATTTAAAGCTGGAGCAAATAAATTTGCGGAGAAAAAAGGAGTTGTTGTTAACCTAACTGTGCCGGTCAATTGTAATTCTGTGCTATCTCTATGTCGTAAAAGACTATTAATTTCTGCTTCAATTTTCTCTGCTATAGCAATTGTTTCTAAACCCAATAGCGTTGGAAAAACTCCATTTGTTCTACGATTAAACAAGATACCTAACTCTTTTTCGAGACTATCTAAGTGTCTTGATACAGTCGTATGGTCGATCTCAAGCGTTTTCGCAGCTTTTGAAAATGAACCTTCTCGACTGATAGCTAAAATAATTCGTAATTGATCCCATTTCAACACAACAACTTACCTCTGCATTTATGCACAGCTATTCTGCACTTATAACTATTCTTACTGCAAAAGTACACATGTATATTCCTTTTCAATATGTAATTAAACCATTTTTAATTATTTGGAGAAATATTATGGCTTTCGTTCATGCTCAAGATGGTACTGAAATTTACTATGAAGATCAGGGCAAAGGTGAAAATTTAGTCTTTATATCGGGGTATATGGGTATTGCTGATATTTGGCATAATCAAATTGATACGCTAAAAAGTCGATATAGATGTATTACTCATGATAATCGTGGTTACGGACGCTCTGGTAAACCTGAGCATATGGATATGTATAGTATTGAAATTCATGCAGAAGATCTTAAAGCTATTTTAGATGCTACAGAGATTACTGATCCTGTCACTTTAATTACTCATTCTATGGGTGGAAATATTGCTACAGCATTTACTTTAAAATATCCGGAGAAAGTAAAAAGCATTATATATACAGGAACACATCTTTCTGGTACTCAATTTAAAGAGTTAGGTGAAACAGCAGATACACTTTTTGACGGCGTATCAACTTCAATAAAAAGTGTTGGATTCTTTCAAGCATTTGGCTTAACACCTGATATTTGCTTAGAAGCTGCAAAATGGTCACGCTTTTCTTTATTAGCAAATGCATATGCTTTAGCAAATTATGATCCTCAAAAACGCTACGATGAAATACAGGTTCCTGTTCTAATTATTCAAGGCGCTAACGATGTAGTTACACCTGCTAACCCATGTGCTACAGAATTACAAAAAATGATTTCTGGATCACAATTAGAGATTTTAAATAATGTTAATCATTTTCCACAAACTGAAGCCCCAGACAGAGTGACATTTCTTATTGAAAATTTCCTTGAAAAATTAGGTAATTAAATGACTGTACTAGTGGAACATAAGAGCTGAATTCTAAAAGGTTACTATGATCTACTAGTACATTTTTTCACCTCCCCTTTATTTCATATTTATTTATAACGTCCATCGAAGATTAATATTCCAATTTGGCGGCGCGATATATTTATGTTGCAGCAACAGAATTATTGTTTTTTGTTTGAGGTATTTCTCTAAGTGGGTGGTCGCTTAAACAAATTAAAAATATTAATGAGTTTTTCTCATGGATTCATTCAAATATATCCTTTGAAAGTACAAGTTAAAATTTCTAATGTATGTATAACGTTCACTATACCTCGTTCTACCTATGAGCAAAGTTGATGACATTCTTAAAACAGCAGAAAGACTTTTTGATCTACAAGGTTTTCATAGCACTGGAATCGATCAAATTGTTAAAGAAGCTAGCGTAACTCCACGTACGCTTTATCGTCATTTTCACTCAAAAGAAGATCTTGTTTTAGCAGTCTTAGAACAACGTGAAATACGTTTTTTAAAGCAACTTGAACAAAAGTTAGATGAATATAAGTTTAATGCTCCACTATGGTCGCTGATTATTTCAGAACTTGAAAAGTGGTTCACACTTGAAAGTAGCAATGGTTGTTTATTTCTTCGTGCACTCGCTGAATTTAGCTATAAGAATGCAGAAATTGAGCAGCGTGTTTTATTGCATAAACAACGTACTTTTGAACTTTTTAAAAAAATCTTTGAAAAAGAATTTCCAGATCAGTTTACAGAAAAAGCTGAAATTCTAATTTTCATTATCGAAGGTGCTACTGCTTTGGCACCCATCATAGGGGGAAAAGCAGCCATTCAAAGAGCAAATGCTCTAGCCCTTCAATTGTTAGCATCTACTACCCACCCCTTATTTCACTAGGAGAAACTCATGGTACTGCCTACAAAAATGCATGCTGTGCTATTAAATGGACACGGTGGTCTTGACCAACTTGAATATCGTACTGATGTAACTGTCCCTACACCAGCAGATGATGAAGTACTAATTCAAGTATCAGCTGCAGGTGTGAATAATACTGATATTAATACGCGTATTGGCTGGTATTCAAAAACTAATGAACAAGCTACGAATACAGGTGGTGCTAAGGGTCTAGAAAGCATTAATGATGATGATGCTTCTTGGTCAGGTACTCCACTTCAATTTCCTTTTATTCAAGGGGCAGACTGCTGCGGTAAAATCGTTGCAGTAGGTAAAAATGTAGATCCTTCACGTATTGGTGAACGCGTTATTGTTCGTACGATGTTACGTGCTTATGTTGATTACCGTCCTTATGAGTGTTGGACTTTTGGTAGTGAGTGTAATGGTGGTTTTGCACAGTTCGCTACTGTTAAATCTGCTGAAGCTTATAAAGTAGATTCAGATTGGTCAGATGAAGAATTAGCCTCTATTCCATGCTCTTATTCAACTGCTGAAAATATGCTGCATCGAATTGGATTAGGTGCAGAAACTGTATTAATTACTGGCGCATCTGGTGGCGTAGGATCTGCTGCTGTTCAGCTTGCAAAACGCCGTGGTGCACAAGTTATTGCTCTGTGCTCATCATCAAAAGCAGATGAAGTTTTAGCATGTGGTGCAGATCGTGTGATTGACCGTAATGCTGACTTGGTTAAAGAGTTAGGTAAAGAATCAATTGATGTCGTTATTGATTTAATTGGTGGTCCTCAATGGCCTTCATTATTAGAAGTTTTACGTAAAGGTGGCCGCTACGCTAACGCAGGTGCCATCGCAGGTCCTATTTCACAAATCGACCTTCGTACCGTTTATTTAAATGATTTGACTTTAATGGGCTGTACTTTCCAAGAAGATGAAGTATTTACAAACCTAATTTCTTACATTGAGAAAAATGAGATTCGTCCTTTAGTTGCTAAGACTTTCCCATTAAGCGAAATTGCCAAAGCTCAAGAAGAGTTTTTAAGCAAAAAACATCTCGGCAAGCTGGTGTTAACTGTTCCGGCTGTTGAAGCATAAGTCATTTTTTAAATGATGATGTTACTTATGTATCTGTCTAATTTGTAAAGACAGCATAAGTGACATCAAGAATACGTAGTCTTAAAGACAAGGATATATTCATGAAAATTAAACGTATTGAGCTCTACCAAATCGACTTACCTTATTCTGGTGGCGTATATCACCTTTCAGGTGGCCGTCAATATCGTAGTTTCGATGCCTCAATTGTAAGAGTCATTGCAGATAATGGTTTAGAAGGTTGGGGAGAAAGTACACCATTCGGTTCAACATGGATTGCTTCTCATGCACTTGGTGCACGTGCAGGTATTGCGGAAATTGCTCCTCACTTACTAGGTAAAGATCCGCGCCAAGTTGATCGTATTAATGAGGCCATGGATAGTGCACTTGTCGGTCATAACCACGCTAAATCTGCAATTGATCTTGCTTGTTGGGATCTATTTGGTAAATCAGTAAATTTACCTGTATGTGAGTTATTAGGTGGTTCAACTGGTCGTAGATTACCTGTAATCTCTTCTATTCATGCTGATACACCAGATGCAATGCGTGAAAATGTAGCAAAGCACCGGGAAATGGGTTATTTAGGTCACTCTGTAAAAATTGGTTCTGTTGATAGCGAAGGTGGACCAGTTCTAGATGCTGAACGCATTAAAGCAAGTTTAGCGGACCAAAAGCCAGGTGAATTTTTTATTGTTGATGCAAATGGCGGTCTAACGCCTGAAATGGCTCTAAGAGTCTTACGTTTATTACCTGCAGGTCTAGACTTCGTGCTTGAAGCACCATGTAGTACATGGCGTGAAACCCAATCATTGCGTCAGCGTTGCCCTGTACCCATCTTCATTGACGAATTACTCCAACACGAAGAAGATGCCATTCATGTAATTAATCATGATGTTGGTGATGGCCTTGGCTTAAAAATTTCTAAAGTTGGGGGTTTAACTTGTGCTCGTCGACACCGTGATATTGGAATTGCGGCTGGTCTATCTCTAAGCGTTCAAGATACTGTAGGTTCAGATATTGTATTTGCGTCAATTTTACACATGGGAGCAACAATTCCAGAGAAAAACCTACGTTGTCTTTTAGATACACGTGGCATGGTAAGTATTCAAACAGCTGAGTTTGATGCACCAATTATTGATGGTGGTGTAATCGTACCCCAAAAGCCTGGTCTAGGTATCACAGTCGATCAAGATTTATTAGGTGCTCCTGTGGCGGTTTGGGGTAACTAATCCTTCTCTTAAAACCCAAATAGGGCTTTGATATTTATGGCTGTTTTATAAAAATACTACAGCCATATTATTCTCAATTTTAAGCCAAAATTTAAACCTGCATATTTTTTCCACTACTCATTTCTTATGAGTATTAGGCCTTTATTGACCAAATTTTAGCAAAGTAATCGGATTACAGAGTGGTCAAAGCTTTTAGGTAAATACGAGGTATATGTCTAATTAGCACTATATCTCTCAATAAATCAGGAAATTAAAAACGTATTTAAGTACGTGAAGGAAGATACACAAGGAGCGTATCAATGAATCAGGAACAGATAATTTCTCAAAATAGACTGATTACCCAAGATCAAAAAGCACGCCGTTTTATGATAAAGCTTGCTTGGCTTATGGCTGGTGGAATGTTTATTGATGGTTTTGTTCTAGGTTACTTAGGATCATTAATGCCATCAATTACAGCCGATTTACAACTGTCCATGACTTGGCAAGGCTTAATTGGTGCTGCGTCTTTAGTTGGCATTTTTTTCGGTGCACCAATCGGAGGATATTTTTCTGATCGATTTGGTCGTAAGCCTATGTTTATGCTTGATCTTTTTATATTTTTAATTTGTTCAATCGGGCAATTTTTTGCATCCGATCCATATACACTTTTCATTGCCCGCTTTTTTATGGGTGTTGCAATAGGAATTGAATATGCGGTTGGATGGCCAATGTTGGCAGAATTTGCTCCAGCTCGTATACGAGGTAAATTATTAATCTTAACTGAAACAGCTTGGTTTATCGGATATCTAATTTCATATGCTATTGGTTATATTATGCTTGACCAAAAAATTGCATCTTGGAATGTCATTTTAGGAATTAGTGCAATTCCTTCATTAATTATATTACTTATGCGTCGAGGTATACCAGAATCACCACGTTGGTTAATGAGTAAGGGGCGTAAAAAAGAAGCAACTAAAATTGCTCAAGAATATTTTAATGAAGAAGATAGGCAGGATATTTTAAATCAGAAGCATGACAATATTGGTCAAGCTACAAATTTCTTTGATTTATTTAAATCTAAAAATATTAAAAGCACAGTATTAGTTTCAATATATTTTATTGGAACTTCGGCTCCTTATTATGCAATTGGTGTTTTCATTCCTCTAATTTTAGAAAAATTAGGTTTGCAAGATGGAATTAAAGGTGGATTATTTCTTAATACATTCGCAGTATTCGGTACATTATTAGCTGTTGTGTTAATTGAACGTGTTTCACGACGTAAAATGGCTATTCTTCCAATTCTCATTTGTACAATTGCATTAGCGGTTGTAGCTCTTGCAGCAGACCATCCTACTTGGATTCTTATTGGTTTCTTAGTTTTTGCATTTGCGAACGCCGTAACTGCTAGCATGATCTCAGTTATTCCAGGAGAAGTGTTACGCCCTGAAATAAGTTGTTCAGGCACAGGCTTTGCCGCTGCGATGTCTCGTATAGGTGCAGCTATAGGTGTATTTTTAATGCCTATGTTTGTTGCTGCGCATGGAGCTGCACTGGCCGTTTGGATCGCTGCTGGGGTGTGTTTAATAGCAACAATAATTACTTTCTTATTTATGCCTGAAACTAAAGGAAAATCAATGAGTGAAATTTTTCACTAACTCCAACTTACTGAATAAAAAGCAAAATACTCTCTTGTTGAAAACTGAGAGTGTTTTGTTTTGAGTCTTTATCTAAATTTCTAATCAAAAGGAAAAGTCGCTTCAATATATGATTAAAACTCATCATAGATTGAAAATAAATCCATTGAAGCGAACTGTACATTTCACCTATCTTGAACATGTTTTAGTCAGGGAGAATACAAATGAAACAGTGGAACTATTCAAATGTCAGAGCACAACTTACTATGATTATGGATCAAGCTGTTGCTGGGCATCCAGTAGAAATTACTCGCAGAGGTCGGGAATCTGCAGTAATTATTAGCAAAGCTTCTTATGAGGCTTACAAGAAAGCCGAATACGATGTTGCTTACTATAAAATTTCAGCTTCTAAAGAAAATTCAGAAGCTTAAAACATCTCCAAAAACACTCTTTATTCATGCAGCAAGGTTCCATGAAGCTCAATATTTCTTTAATTCAACTTGGTGCCTTGTTTGCATTTATCTCTGCATTCCTATTTAGCAGTAAAGCAATTTTTATTAAACAGGCATATAGCCTTACTCCATCATTAGATGCTATTACCCTAATGGCTATTCGTATGGGAATTGCTCTACCCTTCTTTTTAGTTATCTGTTGGTTTTGCCGCCATCAAAATCAGAATATCAAGCTAAAAGATATTCTATATTTACTTTCTGTGGGCTTGTTAGGCTATTACATTTCTAGCTGGCTCGATTTCTATGGCCTTATGTTTATTACGGCGTCACTAGAACGAATTATTTTATTCTTATATCCGACCATGACTGTTTTAGCATCGAGTTTTATCCTCAAGCAAAAATTAAGTTCAAAAACGATATTTGCACTTATCTTAAGTTATGGTGGAACAGTCATTGTTATGCTTCAAGAGCAAAAAACTCTCTCAGACCAACATAACTTCTGGTTTGGAGCAAGCTTAGTGTTTGCTAGTGCTGTTTCTTTTGCTTGCTATCTCTTACTTACCCCACCATTAATCAAAAAATTTGGTTCATGGAACTTAACGGGACTATCTTTATCTGCTGCTTGTATTGGCACACTTATACATTTTCTAATGGTAACCAGTCATCCTATACTGTTACTTACCTCTTTACCTATACAAGTTATTTGGTATGGAATCTGTTTAGGTTTATTTGTTACGGTTCTACCCACCCTCCTATTAATATTGAGTATAGAGTACGTAGGTGCAACACAATCCGCTATTATTTCATCCATTAGCCCAATTGTTACTATTCTATTTTCAGTATTTCTTTTAAATGAGCATTTAAATACAATCCAGTGGCTAGGTTGTTTTCTTAATATTTTTGGTGTGATGCTTATTACACTTAAAAGAAAATAAAACTAATATTTAAATTATAAAAAATATATTTCAACTATTTTTATTACCTATTTTTAATAATGATAAAAAGTCATTAATTCATGATTATTTATCGTTCTTAAATAACTATTAAATTTCCCATTTAAAAATTATGATTAATTTTTTAATCGGGTCTATCGTATGAGCCGTCAAATCTCAACCTTAATCGGTGTTTCAGCTTTATTACTTTGGTCCACTTTAGTTGGCTTACTCAGGCTTTCTACAGAAAGTTTTGGTCCTATCTATACAGTGACTTACGTATACACCATCAGTGCTATTATTTTATTCTTAACATATGGCCTACCCGATTTAAAAAAGGTTTCAAAGAAGTTTCTTATTCTATCTAGCTTGCTTTTCGTTGTTTTTGAATTGTGTTTTGCCTTTTCAATTACTCTAGCAAATTCATCAGAAAAATCGATTGAGATGAATATTATTTTTAATATGTGGCCAACTCTCATTATTATTATGTTGGCGATATTAAAAGAAGAAAAAGTAAACTTAATGACAATATTAGGAGTGATTGTAAGTTTTGCAGGTATAGTTATAATTAACTATCATCCAAATCTAAACTTCATTGATAACTTTTCAAAAAACCCAATAAGTTATTTACTCATTTTTTTAGCAGCTATTCTTTGGGCTGTTTATTGTATCTACACAAAAAAGCAAAGTAATGGAACTAACGCCGTTTCACTTTATTTTATCTTAACAGCTATAGCCTTATGGATACTTACTATCTCTACTCAGGGTTTCCACTTACCTCATTCGCATGGAATGAACGGCTATCTATTTGTCTTTATCAATGCTGTTTTTTTCTCAATGGGTTATCTAGCGTGGAATATTGGTATTATCAAAGGCAATATGCCCATTTTGATTATGCTTTCTTATTTTTCTCCAATTTTTTCATCGGCATTTTCAGCTTTCGTTTTGAACTCCGATTTAACAATCAATTTTTGGTACGGTGCGTTAACGGTTACTTTTGGATCATTAATTTGTTGGTATTCAATCCGAAAGAATCATATTCATCAGAACGAAGCGAAATTAGCTTCTTAATTTTTTGGTCACAGCCATACTATTTTGGCTGTGACTTTTTACTTTTATCAAACTTTGTCAATCAAACGTGTCACACCGTTGACAATCATATCGACTGCGATAGTTCCAATTAATAAAGCGGCTAATCTTCCTACAATATCAAAATAGCGATCAATATATTTAGCATGACTATAACGTAAATGATCATGAGAAAATTTCATTGCTATCAAAACACTACAACTCAGAATTAGTACTAAAGCGATCACTATAGCGGCCTCTAAAAGAGACATGCTCATGCCTGTCACTACAGCTGCACTAATTGTTCCTGGTCCAATCATAAAAGGCATAGCGACAGTTCCAGCCAAATGTTCAGGCGCTCCTCGCATTTCACCAATGGTATCGGCACCCTGAAATACATATCTATATCCAATTACCAGAAAAATCAGGCCACCAAAAATTAGAAATGATTCAAACCTTACATTTAAATACCGATTAAAAATTGCTTCTCCACCCCATGCAAATAAGAGAAAAACT